>CAUZPL010000141.1:0-12681 GCA_963581585.1 Planctomycetota bacterium | reverse complement strand
AGTCATTTCGTCATTTCGTCATTTCGTCATTTCGTCATTTCGTCATTTCGTCATTTCGTCATTTCGTCATTTCGTCATTTCGTCATTTCGTCATTTCGTCATTTCGTCATTTCGTCATTTCGTCATTTCATCATTTCATCATTTCATCATTTCATCATTTCATCATTTCATCATTTCGAATCGATCCGAATTTTCAAGGACTTCCTCCACCGGTGGATAGTCGTTGGCGTTGACAGTGGGCTCGGACCTGATACCGAATACAGAAGCCCATTCTTCATACCGATTCGACCTGCCGTGAATGAATGAATCAAGCAGTGTTGATTCGCTGTACACCAGGTGTCCCAGAGTCCACAGCATGTGATTCCCGCCCTGGGCGGTTGGTTGAGCTAACGGAGCGTCCTGTAAATCCGTCAGTAGACCGAAGGCCCAGTCCTTGCTGGCTTCGAGCGACTGTTGGATAAAGGCAATTGAATTCATGAAAGACTCCGGAGCGAAACTGAAAACCTTTGTGTATGGGTGGCAGGCCCATACCTTGCACGTTTGTTACGTAATGATCCAGTCACGCGCTGTCAATGACTGGCAGCAGATTTGAAAATTCTCGCTGGACAGGTCACCGGAACAGAAAACAAAGAGGGTCACCCACAGACATGAATCAACCCGTTGTTGCCTCCCGTGTCCGACCGTTCATCAAAGCCGTGGTGTTTGATTTGGATGGGCTGATGCTGAACACCGAGGATGTCTTCGAATTAGCTGGTCAGGAACTGCTGGCGCGCCGTGGAAAACAAATGACAGATCTGATTCGCCGGCGCATGATCGGGCGTCGACCGCTGGAAGCCTTCAAAGCTCTCACTGAGCTCACGGGGATCACAGAGCCTGTCTCAGATCTGATCGATGAAACGAGAGAGATCTTTTCCGGGTTCGCCGAACAGCATCTCGACTGCATGCCCGGTCTTTTTGATTTGCTGGACCTCATCGAAGCTCATCAACTGCCTCGAGCTGTGGCCACGTCATCTCCCCGTCAGTACATGGAAACGTTGCTGTCCCGATTTGACCTGCTGAAGCGGTTTCAGGTCACTCTCACGGCGGAGGACGTCACTCACGGCAAACCGCACCCGGAAATTTATCTCACTGCTGCTGAGCGCCTCAACATTGCGTCTTCGTCAATACTGGTGCTGGAAGACAGTGAAGCGGGAACGCGAGCCGCGGCGGCCGCCGGAGCGTTTGTCGTGGCCGTGCCCAACCGGCACACTGCCTTAGGAGATTTCAGTATGGCGTCGATGCAGCTGGACAGTCTTGGACATCCGGAGCTCCATGCGACGATTGCGCAGGCGACGGAACGTGCGGACCAATCAGATTTTCCTATGAACACCAGCGGCTGACACATATGTTTCGCGATCACGTGACGTATTGAGGATCACCCGTGGCCAACGGCGATTGGGTTCGGCGTGAACCCGATCAGCAGGAACCCAAGTGTTAACCAGCCGAGGATGTGGCGGAAGACTCCCAGAGACACCGTGTCATCACACGTAGGAGGATGCTTCGTTCCCATCAGCATGATAAGGATCAGGAATAGAATGTAGGAATACGTTTCAGTATAAAACATCCATCCGGCGGCCACGCCCACGAGTGCGATCGCAATCCAGTGAGCGGGTCTGCCCAGGAGTGTGTATGTCAGATGACCACCATCCAGTTGTCCGATCGGGATCAGGTTCAGGGCCGTTACGAAGACACCGACCCACCCCGCCCGGGCAACTCCGTTCATGTACAGTGTATATCCGTCCGGTGTCGGACCGTGAATCCACGCAATCATCCACTGGATGACCGCTGGTTCCCCAAACTCCAGAAAGCTGCCAGCTGGCAACACTCCAATTCTGGACGCTTTGATTCCTGCATACAGAACCGGGAGTGTGACAAGCAGACCGGCCAGCGGACCGCTGACGGCGATGTCAAACATCTGCTTCCTGTCAGCAGTTCCTCGTTCCTGAGCGATCACTGCTCCCATTGTTCCCAGGGGAGGTATCGGCAGTGGAATAAAAAATGGAAACGAAGCCGGAACGCGATAACGCACAGCCTGCAGAAAATGGCCCATTTCATGACACAGCAATATCAGCATCAACGGACCGCTGTAGGAGAATCCCTGGAACAGGACTTCCAGATATCGCCGATTGAATGACCGCATCTGACGACCGGGTGACGGATCAATCTGCTCCATAAAATTGACCCATCTGGTCCGCGTTTCCTCGTGGAAGAAACCAGGCAGTAATTCCAGAGGGAGAAATCTGGAACCAACCAGCGTCGTACTTACCAGCGTCGCCACAAACAAAAAAATACAAATTCGAAACTGCCGTCGGCGTCTGCGGCGGTACCATAAGACGGCTGCTTCAGCGGAAGCTGCAGCGACCTGAGCGGGATTGTCGGGCAGCTCATCATCTTGCACTTTTGCGAAGGCCGGGTCAGGGTCATCGGGAGGTGAAGTAGATTCTGAATCGGACATGGATAAAGATAAGGCTGCTGGCCCGAGCCGGACCGCAGACGCATTGAGGCAAAAAATGGGCAACTGTTCTCTAATTGACCTGCGTGTTTTAGTTGTTGAAATCCTTGAACGTAAGAGACACGCGACAAACAAATCTGGCAGGATTCCATTCAAAACAGACATTCAGCGTGGTGGCTCACACCGGTCGCTTTCCCTGATTCACACATTCCGACAGTCGAAATAACCGCGAATGCATTGCAGGTCACTGGCAGTGGCGGACCGCAGGTTGCCGAATCTCACCAGGTGCTGCAACAATTTGAACACGGCAGACCTCGGCCACAACATTTTATCTGTGATTACGTGACACGGGAACAGACCACTGTGCCAGTGGCCTGATGAGATGAGTTTCCCGGAACAGGAATCAAAGTGATTGATTTGACAGTACAGGCTGATTGTGCCTGGAAAACGAATTCCGGCGCGGCAGTTGCCTGATTCATGTCCGGAACGCTGCGTGGCAGGCATTGACCGGTTTTCCAGCGTTGGAATACACTTCCCACTTCGGGGTTTAGGATGATTCAGGCTGATTCGGCCAGAAGAGGCAGACTGCCTTTGTGGCAGCAGATTGACAGCGAGGATTGCGGTTTCAGGGTGAAACGAAAGTAACGATACACATGGAATTCCTGGAAAAGGTCGGCGACTTTTTTACCGCCGCTACGACGAAATTTGAACGCGGTATTACCAACCTGTTTGGGTCATCGAACGAACGTCGTATTCGGCAGCTTGGCTTTGTGCGGGACAAACAGGGAAATGCGTCCGTGGCTTCTGGCTCGTTGCTGGATCAGGTTGCTTCTTGGGAGTCTGATTGGCAAAAAAAGACTGATGTGGAGCTCAAGCAAACGACAAACATGTTTCGAGCCCGTCTGCGCGCCGGTGAGACTCTCGACGATCTGATGCCGGAAGCTTTTGCGGCCGTTCGGGAATCCAGTGTGCGGTTTCTGAAGATGCGACATTACGACGTGCAGATCATCGGCGGTCACATTCTGCACAACGGCATGATCTCCGAGATGGTTACGGGTGAAGGAAAGACGCTGGTCGCGACATTGGCGACGTTCCTGAATGCGATTGCCGGGAAGGTTCACGTGATTACGGTGAACGACTACCTCGCTCGCCGTGACATGGAATGGATGGGCCCGATTCATCTGAATCTGGGGCTGACGATTGGTGCAATCCAGTCGGAGATGGGGCCTCAGGAACGGCAAAAGCATTATGCCTGTGATATCACCTACGGCACGAGCAACCAGTTTGGTTTCGACTACCTCCGCGACAACATGAAACCTCACAAGAGTCTGCAGGTCCAGGGGGTTCTTGACTATGCCATTGTCGACGAGATTGACAACATTCTGATCGATGAGGCTCGGACTCCTCTGATCATTTCCGGTCCGGCTCATGACAATCTGGACAAATATCCCAAGGCGAACACGATTGCAAAACAGCTTCGACGCGACGTGGACTTTGAAGTCAAGGAAAAGGAGCACACCTGCCATCTGACGGAAGATGGGATGCGGAGAGCCGAGGAACTGGCGGGTGTGGAAAGCTTCTACACCGCCGGCAATATGGAATGGCCGCATCTGCTGGACAATGCGCTTCGCGCTCATTACCTGTTTAAACGTGATGTCACTTACGTCGTTGAGCATAACGAAATCGTCATCGTCGATGAAAACACCGGCCGTAAGATGGAAGGACGACAGTGGAGCGACGGCCTGCATCAGGCCGTGGAAGCGAAAGAAGGGGTGAAAATCAAGGAAGAGACGCAGACGCTGGCCACAATCACACTGCAGAATTACTTCAAGCTGTACAAAAAACTGTCAGGGATGACCGGGACGGCCATGACGGAGTCCGAAGAATTCTGGAAAATCTATCAGCTGGATGTCCTCGCAGTCCCGCCGAACCGCCATATGCAGCGGATTAACTACCCGGATAACATCTACGGGACAGAAAAGGAGAAATGGACAGCTGTCGTCGAAGAGATCGAAGAGAACTACAAAATTGGTCGTCCGGTCCTAGTCGGAACCACATCGATCGAAACATCGGAACTGGTCAGCAGTAAACTGACTCGACGAGGTGTCAAACATAACGTGCTCAACGCCAAGCAGCACGAGCGTGAAGCTGAAATCGTGGCACAGGCCGGTCGCAAAAATGCCGTCACAATCGCAACGAATATGGCCGGTCGTGGAACTGATATCATCCTGGGAGGCAACCCGGAACACCCCGCGTGGGAAGAACTCAGCAAGACATACGAATCGCGTCTGGATGTACCGAAGTCCGAATGGGATGAGCTAACGGCACAGATCTCTGAACGTGAAGGCATGAACAAGGAGGCCAGTGAAGTTCTTCAACTGGGCGGCCTGCATGTGGTGGGAACCGAGCGACATGATGCTCGCCGGATCGATCTGCAGTTACGAGGTCGTGCCGGACGCCAGGGTGACGCAGGTTCCAGCCGATTCTTCATTTCACTTGACGACAAACTTATGCGGCTGTTTGCCGGCGATTTCGTCAAACGCATCATGCAAATGGCGGGTCTGACGGAAGGTGAACCGATTGTCAGTCCAATGGTGACACGGCGAGTTGAAGGGGCCCAAAAAAAGATCGAAGAACGTCACTTCGACCAGCGAAAGAATCTGCTGGAATACGATGAAGTGATGGATGAACAGCGCAAACGCACCTATTCGTGGCGTCAAAGAATTCTGGACGGGGCCAACTGTCGCGATCAGTTCATCGAAATGATGGACGAGCAGATTGTGAAGATGGTTACGGAGTTCCTGAGCAGTCGGTATCGCGAGAAAACGATTGCCAGCTGGGCTGAACAAAAGCTGCATCTGGAGCTGGACAGTACTGAGGTCCATGACATCACAAAGAGTCAGCTGTGTACGTTCCTGCACTCCGAAGCTGATCGGCAGGCGGATGCTCTGATTATGGAGCAGCTGGAAATCAATCTGCCGGACGACGAAGAGCTCCACAGCCAGTGGAACTGGGTTGCCATGGCGAAATGGGCGAATCGACAGTATGGCCTGAATCTCAATGACCGGGATCTGAAGAAAGTCGGCCGTAATGAGCTGCATGAGTATCTCTACCAGCAGGCCTGCAAGTCATTCGAGCGCTGGGATCTGAGTGATCTGAACGATCTGCTCGATCCGGCGTTTGAAATCAAGTCACTCTCTGGCTGGGCCGTTCATCATTTCACGCTTCAGCTGAATGACGAAGAACTGGGGGAAATGGAGCCTCCAGAAATCGAAGAGATGCTGAAGAAGCTCGTGCGGCAACGGTACGATGAAAAGGAGATTTCATTTCCGTGCAGTGTGGGTCTCAACAGGTTTCTGTCCGGCGATGGCCGGCGCGGGGAAAAATACAATCGTGAATCTTTAGCCCGGTGGGCTGGTACGCGATTCAAACGCAGCTTTGATCCGGAGCAGTGGTCGTCGATGTCCAGTGAGCAGATCGAAGAACTGATGCTCAAGACCAGTCGCGATTATCTGAAGGCTCGTCCGGATTCGCGCTTTGTCGAAGCAAAAGTGCTGGAACTCCTGCCGGATTCCGCGAATGAAGCCGCGGTGGTGACAGTAGAGCAGGCCCGGGCCGTCGCCGAATGGGCGTCCACTGACATAAACTGGACCGTGGACGTAGAAAAAATCCAGGAACTGAAACCCGCAGAAGCTCGCAGCCGGTTCGTGCAGGGCATCGAACAGGCGTTCCGTCCGGAGCTGCGTCAGACAGAGCGCTCCATTCTGCTGGAGTTCATCGACACTGCCTGGAAGGACCACCTGTACTTCATGGGACATCTCAAGCAGGGTGTGAGCTTCGCGGGTTATGCTCAGAAGGATCCAAAAACCGAGTACAAGCGTGAAGGCAGAAAAGCTTACAATGCCATGTGGGAACGTGTGGCCGAACAGTCGACGCAAACGATCTTCCGTCTGGAGCAGGAAAGCCCCGCGTTCGTCGGTTCACTTTGGGAGGTCACAGCGACACAGCATGACATCGCGCCTCCGGATGACGCGGGCGATGTGCAGTATGAAAACAATGGTCGGGAACAAGGTGAACCTGACAAAGCCATTGAACCGATCGTGAACAAAGGACCCAAAGTGGGACGTAACGATCCCTGTCCGTGCGGCAGTGGGAAGAAGTACAAGAAGTGCTGCGGCAGATAGCCTGCAGCGGCGGGCCACTGCGTATCTATGACTGCGCAACAATCTCATGGTGAATGGATTCACATGCCGTGGCTGTTGAATATTGTTTATTTGTGTGTGCTGACCATCCTCTCTCCGGGAATCGTATGGCGGATGGTACGGCATGGTCGGTACCGTCGCGGACTGCTGCAGAAACTGACCGGGCACCTGCCGGACATGGCGGGACACGAGCTGGTTGTCTGGTTTCATGCTGTGAGTGTCGGTGAAGTCCTGCAGTTGCAGCACGTGGTAGCCCGGTTTTGTGATACGTCCCCGCACCGCTGGCGCATTTTGATTACGACGTCCACCGACACCGGCTACGACCTCGCAGTCGAACGGTTTCCCGACTGTACTGTCAGCTGGTTTCCACTCGATTTTTCGTGGGCAGTCAACAGAGCACTCGACCGCGTTCAGCCGAATCTGGTGGTGCTTACCGAGCTGGAATTCTGGCCCGGATTTCTCGATACCTGCCATCGTCGAAAAATCAAGACGGCTGTCATCAATGCTCGAATGAGTGATGGAAGTTTTCACAGGTACTCTCAGGCTCGCTGGCTGGTGAAACCTTTGCTTAACCACATTTCAGTCGTCACAGCCCAATCCACAGAATATGCCGAACGACTGATAGCTTTGGGAACCCGTCCGGAACGCACGGCCGTGACCGGGTCGGTCAAGTTCGACGGAGTCACAACGGACCCATCGAATGAGGCCACAGTCGCATTGCGGACCTTATTCTGTATCGATACCGGTGACGTGGTAATAATCGCCGGCAGCACGCAGTCCCCCGAAGAGGAAATGGTATTGAAAGCGTGGAAAAAACTCCGCTGCAGATATCCGCACTTGCGTCTTATCCTGGTTCCTCGGCATCGTGAACGATTTGACGCAGTCGCTTCATTGCTGGCCAGAGACAACGTCAGGTGCCTGCGGCGTTCAACGCTTGATGAGGCTCCGCGGAAGATTCCAAAAGATGCCGTGATCCTGCTGGATACGATTGGTGAACTGAGTGCCTGCTGGGGCCTGGCTGATATCGCGCTGGTTGGTGGTAGTTTCGGTTCTCGCGGCGGACAAAACATGCTGGAACCGGCCGCTTTTGGAGCTGCCGTTTTGTTTGGCCCTAACACATGGAATTTCCGGGATATTGTGCGTCTGTTGTTATCACAACAGGCTGCGATTGAAGTCGCTGCGGAAAATCAATTCGAAACACATCTTCGACAGCTGCTGGACGACGAAGACCTCAGGACTGAGCTGGGATTGGCTGCTCGCAGGATAGTTCTCACGCAGCAGGGTGCGATTCAGCATACTGTTCAACTGCTGTTGGCTGCGTTTGCAGGGGGAGACAGCGAATCCCGGCGTACGGCAGCCTGATGCGCAGGAGTACTTTCAGGCTTCAGTATTTGCGACTGCGTGGACATATCGCCTGTGGAGGCAACACTCACGAATCAATCTCTTTAAAGACTGTTTATGAAAAATGCCGCCATTGCCGTGGTGTTCGACGACCGGAAAGAAAATTATCTTCTCGTCAAACGCCGTGATGTTCCGGTCTGGGTTCTTCCAGGTGGAGGGATCGACCCCGGGGAAAGCCCGGAACAGGCTGTGATTCGGGAAGTACAGGAAGAGACCGGTGTGATGGCCAGAATCGTCCGCAAAGTGGCCGTCTATACCCCAACAGGCAGACTTTCCAGTGAGACTCATCTTTTTGAATGTGCGATTGTCAGTGGTGAACCCACGACCGGCGATGAAAGCAGGGAAGTGAGGTTTTTTCCGATCAACCGCTACCCGGCTCCTGTGTTTCAAGTTCATGAAAGGTGGTTAAAGGACACATATCAAAACTGTCCGGACGTCATCGTCAAACCCATTGAAGGTCTCGATTCGCGGGCTTTGCTCAGGATTGTCTTACGTCATCCCGTTCTTGCGGGACGGTACCTTCTGACGAGGATCGGGATTCGCTGGAATTCAAAATGACGCCGAACGCTCAATCAGTTCTGCCTGGAATGATGATCCGGTTGATGCAGATTCTGTCCCTTGATATCATCATTGGATATTGCCGGCAGGTACTGACCGGCGTGTCCACTCCAGTTGGAAGGTGAAGCGATGGCTTGCGAGTTTTCGCGGCGCAGACTGTTGTGTCAGGGTGCAAACGCGGCGCTGGCTGCCGGTATACCTCTCACCGGTGCATTGGCAGATACGAATACGAATCCGAAGCCGATCGACGAGTACCGTCGCAGCGGCATGCTCTACCGCCGCCTGGGTGGTACGGACCTGTTTGTTTCAGCTCTGTCTTTCGGGTCTCATATCAACTCCGCCCATCGAGTGAAAGTCAAGCACGGTTCGACGCTCGACAAAAGGGGTCAGGATCGCCGTGACCGTCACATTGCCAGGGCGATGGATTACGGTGTCAACATGGTTGACACTTATGAGAACGCAGGCCAGTGGCAGCCTTTGGCAAAACTGGTGAGCAGTCGGCGCGACAGAGTTTTGGTGTCGATGTGCAGACAGTTCCCGGAGTTTGTCGGTGCCAATATTGACGATGCGGCGCGTCTGTTCGGACACGTGGACCTGTACCGTATTTACGTCGGCGACGGTGATCATGTCGATGACCGGATCCTTGAGGACTGGGACGCGATGCGGAGGGCCAAACAAGCGGGTAAAGTTCGCGCTATTGGTATTTCGACACACAGTGAACGCATGATGGTTAGTGCGCTGGACGAACTCGAAGGTCTTGATTACATCATGTTCCCTTACAACTTCATCCATGCACGCGCCGATTACATCGATGTGTTGCCGAAGGCCATACGACAACAGGTTGGCCTGATCGCGATCAAGCCGCTTGCGGCCGGTTCAATTGTCAAACTGGACCCAAAGGCTCCGCCAGGCTCGACACCGGAGAACACACAGGTTCAGTTATATCGGGGAAACAATCGTCCGCTGCTGCCGGCCATCGTTGAAAAGCTTACAGAAAGCCTGAAACGTCTGCCTGATGAATCGCTTTGTCAGGCAGCCCTCAGATTTGTCTACTCGCAGTCCTTTATAACAAGTGCCATGCCTGGCATGTTTCAGGCGCACGAAGTTGATGATAACTATGCTGCGCTGCAGCGTCAGCTGGAGCTTTCTCAGGTCGAGCTCGATGTACTCGATGCGGCTCGTATGCTCTGCAGCGCACGCGGACCTGGCTGGCTGCCCGCACACTATCGCTGGCTTGATCAGCACTGGCGGGTTTAGGTGATGACCGGGCGCGTGGTTCTGCGCACAGGACTGTTGGCGACCGCTGTGCTCGCATTGCCGCTGATCTTCATGCCGGACCGTGACTTTGCGAATACAGGTGCTGTTGCATCTGACGATAAGTCAGGGGCCACGCACAAGTCCGGTACTGTGCACAGTATCCCAGGTGAGTTCAAACAAGCCGGTGTCTGCGCCCGCTGCCACGTGGTTTCCGTGCTGGAATGGAGTGTTTCAGGACATGTGGCCGCCGAGACGAACTGCCGCAACTGTCATGGTGAAAGCCGCGGGCACGTCGAGAATGAAAGGAACGAAGTCAAGCCGGACCATCTTCCCCGCGGCGAGGCCATTGCCCGACAGATTTGTGCTGATTGCCACCAGACCGGCTGTCCGACGACACTCCGGTCTCAAAGCTGCCAGAAGTGTCACCATGTGCACGCTTTGATCAATCCTTCGGAACCCGCGACGTCGACCACAGTGGATAGTCGACTGGAACAATTGCTGTCACGATGGAAGCAGTTTGAAAATCGGATGGCAGAGGCCGAGCAGTATGTCAGTCTGCAAAAATTTCAGGCGGCACAGGTTGTGTACAGGAAGGCACTCGAATTGATTCCCGGTAATCACAGTGCGCAACGCGATCTGGATATGTGTATCAGACGGCTGAATCCGGAACTGCCGGGATTTGTGGTCGTTGGCAGGGATTTCGACTCACCAACGGGATTGCCGCGTGAGGTGCGCGTAGTTGATCTGGACGTGAGTATGCTGCTGGGTTCACCAGGGGAGTTCGACATAGGGCGGGACGAACTGCCCGATTCCCGTCCGGCGCATACAGTCAGAGTTGCTGCGTTCTACCTGGGTCAATACGAAGTAACGCAGAGCCAGTGGCAGGAGGTGATGGGTGACAATCCCAGTGTGCATCAGGGCCCGGATTTTCCGGACGCGAGTCGTATGCCGGTCGATCATGTTTCATGGCACGACTGCCAGGAATTCCTGCGGAGGCTCAACGCACGCATTTCGGGTGCAGGATTTCGGTTGCCAACCGAAGCGGAATGGGAGTATGCCTGTCTGGCCGGTGGCGTAAAAATGACCGCGGGATCAGATCCTGCCAGCTCGCCCGATCGTTTTGCCTGGTTTCGGTCCAATTCGCTGCTTTTGGGCAGATCAGAGCAGTCTTTTCTGCCGATCGATGCCTACGCACCCCGCCCCGTGGGTATGAAACAGCCAAACAGGTGGAACTTTTACGACATGCGCGGCAATGTTGCCGAATGGTGTTCGAGCCTGGTTCGGCCTTATCTTTATGATGCTGAAGATGGCCGCGAGTCAGTTTCCGCATCGGGTATGCGCGTTGTGCGTGGTGGAAGTTTTTCCGATGCAGCTGTGTCACTCAACCCAGCTGGACGACACTCCGAACGCCCGCACCGGCGCCTCCGTTGGAATGGATTCCGTCTGGCACGTGACGTACCTCACGTGCCACCGACAGGTGGTGTCACAGGCGACTCTGAATGATCGGATGGAGGTGTTGAATTCCCGGCATATTCACCGGCAATCAGCATAACTTTTTAGTGATAATTTACCTTCCTCCCGCTGTTCCTTTGGATGCAGAGCTTAAGCCCTGATATTTTAGACACCTACGCGGGAGAAAGGCGCACCGCGGGGGACTTGTGCCATGGCGGGACATAATACAGACACGCGGCCATCGCGAAACACCGTGCTGAAAAACGGTTTGACGGTGACGATCCATTTGTGTGGCGTATTGTTTGTTTTCGTTCTGTTGTCCGGTGGTGCTGTCACGGTGGTGACTCCGGTGGTGACTCCGGTGGTTGGGCAGTTGCTGACATTTGACGACATCTACCCGGCAATTCTATTGCGTTGCACACGTTGTCACGGCACACGGTTGCAGGATGCAGAACTCGATCTGCGGACGCGAGCGTCGATGTTGCGGGGCGGTAAGTCCGGACCGGCGATGGTGCTTGGTGCTGCCGAGAAGAGCCTGATCATTCAAAAGCTGCGCGCCGGTGAAATGCCGCCTCCGAAACGACTGGTGGAAGCGAGCATCACGGAGATTAGTGACGCGGAGATCGACAGAATCGCGCAATGGATTGACGACGGCGCTCCACCTGGCAACCCACAGGAAGTGATGGCGGGACGCGACGATTCGCTTGTCAGCGACGATGATCGTCAGTTTTGGGCGTTCCAGCCACCGCGGGAAACGCCGGTCCCGTCATTTTCCGAAAACGAGTCGATCGGGAATCCAATCGACACCTTCGTTTTGCGTAAACTGCGTGCGAACAACCTCAGCTTCTCGCCCCCTGCAGATCGTCTGACACTGATCCGTCGCGTGACGTTCGACCTTACCGGGCTGCCCCCGAGTCCTGAGGAAGTTCGGAGTTTCCTGTCTGATCCCGGTCCGGATAGTTACGGGAAGCTCCTCGATCGTCTGCTTGCGTCGCCACGTTACGGTGAGCGACAGGCACGTTTTTGGCTTGATCTCGCCGGCTACGAAGACGTAGCACAGGCTTTTCGATATCGCGACTATGTCATCCGTGCATCGAATGCCGACAAGCCGTACGACCGATTCCTGCATGAACAAATCGCGGGCGACGAGCTTTTTAATTATGAAAACGTCTCTGTTGTGACTCCGGAGATGGTGGATGCCGTTGTCGCGACGGGATTCCTTCGTATGACTCCCGATACAACCGGAAACCGGCTGACGAATTTCGTCCGAAATCGAGAGCGAGTGATCGCGGACGAAATTGAAGTGTTCAGCAGTGTCGT
>CAUZPL010000140.1:0-12827 GCA_963581585.1 Planctomycetota bacterium | reverse complement strand
CCTCTTCGGTGTCACAGGTGGATTCGGCAAATCCTGCCGGAAACTCATTCTGCTGCCGTTGATTGCCGTTGATTGCCGGTTGTTTCCGTCAATTCGGGTCCGAATCGAGGTGCCGGCAGCAGGCCGGAGGTGCTACATACACAGTGTGCCGGAAACCCTCCATGATGGAAATGGAGGGCGCAGGCATTCTTGCTGGATGGAGCATGCCATGCGAATGAAGGTCGTTGTGCTGACGATTCTGGTCACCGGTTTCGGTGCGGACTCTGTTCATGGACAAATCCAGAAGTTCCCGTACAGAGCGGTCGTCGTACATAATGATGCCCTCGTCCGCTGTGGCGGCAATGACGACTACTATCCGACACAACGGCTTCAGCGAGACGCCGTAGTAACGGTCCATCGCCACGATCCCGGTGGGTGGCTGGCGATTGAACCTCCCGAGGGCAGCTTCAGCTGGATCCGAGCACAATATGTAGACCGTAATGGTCCGGAGACCGGAACCGTTACCGAAGACGACATCATCATATTTGTCGGCAGCGAATTTGGAGATGAGGCCAGTGTGTGGCAGCGTCGCCTATCGTCCGGGACACCAGTCAGGATTCTGGGCGAACAAGAAATGGCGACGGAAACCGCCTCGCAGAAAATGTACAAAATTGCTCCACCAGCGAGGGAACGTCGATGGATCGCCGGAGACGCTGTCGTTCCGGTGGATGAAGCGACTCGCAGAGAACACGATCGGGATCCGTTCAGAGCTCCATCTTCAGTTCGGTCATTTTCGCCTCGGGAGGCGGACGCAGTCGCTGCCCGGCCAGCGCCCAGTGCTCGCTTGCAGCGAATTAACCGGATTCGGGCTGAGCAGCGCGAACTGGCAGAAATCGATCGACGGTTCCGTGCCATGCTGGACGGAAATCCTACAACATGGAATCTGCAAAGTATCGAATCGGCCTACAATGAGCTTCGCAATAGAGCAACATGGCCCCCAGTGGCAGGTCAGATTGATCTGAGATTCCCGGCGATCGATCGCTATCGTCAGCGAAAAGCTGACTACGATGATTTTAAGCGTTTGACTTCAGAGACTGAACGCCGGGACGCGGAACTCATAGCATCTCAATTCAACGGTGGAAGTGAGTCGGTGGACATGTCGACAACCTCACCTGAGCCACGCAACATGGCTATCAGTAATCCTCATGGATCCGTGATTGATATGCCGTCGGCCCGGGTGCATAACACTGGACCACACATTGTGGATCCGCCACCATTGCCATCGTCGGGTATTCATTCATTGGGAGCTTCCGAGGGCGAATTTTTTCCACACAAAATTCGCCCGGACAGTCGGTACATCGGTGCCGGGATTGTCCAGCGATCGCCGGAAGGCGGTTATGTCCTTGCATCATCAAATGGACGCAAGTTAGCGACACTCGAAGGTAGTGACAGCGTCATGCTGGAGGAGTTCGTGGGAAAGCCAGTGGGGCTGCACGGAAAACGATGGTACCGCGATGACATCGACAGTGACTACATCCAGATCACTGGGCTGGAAGCAGTTCGGATTCGTTAGCAGATATGCTGCCGGTAAATGACGACCTTCGAAAATCCAGCGATCAAACTCGTCCCGTCTGCTGGTGTTCGAACGCTGCGTGGCCGCAGATGGATGCTGGTGCTGGTCAGTGCCAGCGTGTTACTGGGACTGGTCTGTCCTTTTCCGCTGGTTGGACGGCTGTGGAGTGAGATGTTCGATCTGGCGCACGCTCCAGTGTTTTGTTTGCTGCTCACGGCGTGTGCCGGCCTGATTGATCCGGCGAGTATTGGGCTGTCGCCGCGTTACGTGCAACTTCGGAAGGTGGCTGCGGGAGACACAATGGTGCTGGCTGGTGGTTGCCTGCTGCTGGGTTGCACGGGAGAACTGCTTCAGATCTTTGCGGGGCGGAGTCCCAGTGCTGTGGATCTAACGGCCGATGGAGCCGGTATACTCAGCGGTATATTTTGGATGCGCAGCCGGCGTGTGATTGGTTGTGGTCGTTTGCTGCTGACGCTTGCAGCGTCAACTGTACTGGCATCAGCGATGGCTCGGCCGGCGCTGGGCATTTGGGGGGCGATGCAGCAACGGTCTGATTTTCCGATGCTCGCCTCATTTGAGCGCCGGAATGAACTTGGAGCATGGGCGGAAAACAGGTCAACGATTCAGCGAACAACAAAATGGGCCAGTGATGGAACTCACTCGCTGCGTCTGGATCTGTTTCCTGGCGGTTTCTCGGGCATCAGTATGATCTGGCCGGTGAGCGACTGGCGCTGTTATGACAGGCTGAACTGGGACATTCGCAACACCAAGGCGATTCCACTGAAACTGACTGTCAAAATCTACGATTTATGTCATACCCGCGGAGGGTTTGATCCGACCGATCGTTTTGAACTGGGGTTTGTAGTACCACCGGGCGCTGTGCATACGTTGTCGTTAGATCTGTCAGCCGTGTCGCTGGCTCCGCAAACACGACCGATGCGCATGGATCAGATTGCAGGCGTCGAACTATTCACGGCGCAACTGAAGGAATCTCATACCGTGATGCTCGATAATATGCGACTCGTGAAAAACCCCATTTTGACGGCAATGGAGTCAAAGTCCGTGACAGCAAACAATCGGCGACTGTAAATCCGTACCAACACGGCGGCGATCAGGCAAGTTCAGTACGCCACCAAAACAGGCGTTCTTTGCCGATACTCAGTGGCAGGCAGCAGAAACGTGCCTGCAGTCCCGTTTGCAGGTTGGGAATCTCAATTGACACCTCGAAGTCGCTGCGGCTATAGCATGTTGTGCTGCGGTACAAAACTCAACTCTTGCTGCGTGTTCCATGAAGGGAACCCCGATGCGTACATTTCTGCTGAGTCTGTGCTGGCTGATTGTCGCCGGTTGTGGTTCTGAAGTACCGCCAGAGACGGCGGGCTTACCCGGAAATGCGGCCGGAGTAACACTGGCCCTTGGAAACCCGGATGCACGGAAAGGTGCAGGCAGCACCCTGACCTCTCTGGACACTGAACATCAACAGGCAATCGAGCAACTGATTATCAGTGCCCGACTGGCTGTTGATGACGGACAGATTCCACAAGCCATTGAGGCACTGAGCCAGGCGATTGGGATTGACCCTTCGGATACGCGATTATTTCACATGAGGGCCGATGTCTATTCGATGTCGGGCGAACTGGCCAGTGCTCGAGCTGATTTCAGTTCTGCCATCCTTGCAGATCCTGCCAATGCAGAACTCCGCAATATTCGCGGCTATTTCCTGATGACACAGGGCGTCCACGAAGATGCTGTTGCGGATTTTTCAGAGGCCATCGAACTGGATCCCAAACTGTCTGTTGCCTGGAACAATCGCGGCCTGATCTACCTGCACCAGGGTGAGTACGCAATGGCTGTACAACAGTTTCTCGCTGCTGTCGATTGTGACGGCGAATATGTCGACGGCTGGAATAATCTTGGCTTTGCGTACATGAAACAAGACAAGCTGGATCAGGCTCTTCAAAATATTGAACAGGCCATCGGGCTGAATCCTGGTTATATCCCAGCGTGGAATAATCGCGGGTTGATTAATCTGAAAGCGAAAGACTATGAAGCGGCCTGTACGGCGTTTACCCGGGCGATTGAACTGGCTGACCTGGATCCTCGCTGGTATTCGCACCGTCAGGTCGTGTTGCAGAAACTAAATCGATTTGATGAGGCCGCGGCTGACCAGCAAACGATCGTCTGGATCGGCCGTCTGTCAAAATTCAATCAGCACCTGAACCGCGATGTACGGGACGCGGCACGCTGGATTGCTCGAGGCGACTGCCTGGCGAAAGGCGACAGGTATGATGCCGCGATTAGTGACTACACAAATGCCTTGAAACTGGAGCCGGACAATATCGATGCGTTGAATGCCCGTGCCAGAGTCCAGGCTGCGATCGGCGAGCTGACGAAAGCAATGGACGACTGCGACCAGTCAATTTTCATTCAACCAACACTCGAAGCATTGTCAATTCGTGGCGATGCGTGGCTGGCAATGAACAATCTCGACCAGGCCATTGAAGACTTTGAAGCCGCGCAGCATCTGGATGAAACTTTTGCAGAAACCTACCGCAGGCGCGCTGAATATCACAGCAGCAAAGGCGACAAGGCCGCAGAAGAAGAAGATCTCAAGGCAGCGCAGCGAATTGAAGACGCACTGGCCGGTCGATTGCCAGCCGAAAACACTGAGCCAATCCCGTTTCCCGACAGCGAATAGACCCAAAGTTATTTCGTCACCAAACAACCACTATCGAGAGCGATGCCGGTCGAAGAATGAATGATCGACAGTACATAACAAACATATCAGACCGTCTCCACAAATTCGCAGTACGAACGGGAAGCCGGCATCAATACTACTCATCTCGGAGAGGCCGTTGCATGAGGTCGTCGGTTGCGGCCTGAGGCGACCGCCCTTCGAACAGAACGTGGCACACTTCTTTCACGATGGGCATTTGGATCTGGTGTTTTTCGGCCAGGCAGCGGACGCTGCGTGCCGTCAACACGCCCTCTGCCACGGCGTTCATTGAATTTTCGATTTCATTCAGCGACCGGCCCTGCCCCAGCAAATCTCCCACATAGCGATTACGACTGTGCCGGCTGCCACAGGTGGCGATGAGGTCACCGATGCCGGCCAGACCGTACAAAGTTTCCACTGATATCGACATAGCCCGACAGAATCTTGCCATCTCGGCCAGCGCGCGGGTAATCAGCGCCGCTTTCGCATTGTCGCCCAACTGAAGTCCATCACAGATGCCGGCAGCGATCGCAATAACATTTTTTAGGGCTCCACCCATTTCCACGCCCTTAGTATCAGCGTTGGAATAGATGCGCAGCGTTTCGCAGGAGAACGTATCTCGAACACGTTCGGCATGACGGAGTTCGTCACAGGCGGCAACGACAGATGTTGGCCGTCCTCGGGCCAACTCTTCAGCGTGACACGGCCCACCCAATGCAACCACCGGCCGGTTGCCCAGCATTTCCTGAAGAATCTGGCTGGGGCGATTTAGCGTGTCGACTTCGATCCCCTTCGCTGCACTAACGATCAAGGTGGTTGATGGAAGAGCAGAGGCCAAAATTTCACAGACCGCTCGAATTCCTTTCGTCGGGATGCAAATCACTGCAATCGTGGCATCTTGCAAAACAGCAGCGGAGTCTGCGGATACCTCGATGCCATCCGGGAGGCGGACCCCCGGTAGCAGACGGCTGTTTTCACGAGTCTCCCTGATATGTGCCGCGAAGGTGCGATTGCGCAACCACAGCCGAACACGGTGTCTGAGGTTACCGGCGAGAATCACAGCACAGGCTGTCCCCATTGCTCCACCACCCATGACGGCAAAGGTTTCGGCTGAACCGGAATCTGGAATCAATGCCGTCATGAGCCGTCGCGTCGCAAAAGTGAATGTTGCTGGTGCGCATCAGAACGCTGGAAGCTGCACAACTGTTGCGTACCCTGCAGACAATGTATTCTTCGGAACCTGATTCGAACAGTCTGAGAAACACAGATCGATCGAGGAATTGCATTTGCCCAATGCAGATTCACAACCCAAAATCCAGTTGAGTCGTATATGACTCACTTCGTGTTCCCGGCGTTTGTCTCATAGAGAAACACTGCAATGCTGCAACAAACCGATCGAACAGGCATTCAGACGGCATTTCAGGATCGTCGACAGTCAGACGATGGTTGCAGCGGAGGCCGCGAACGACGCCAGTTTCGTGATGGCAACCGTTCTGACCGACCGGAAGTCGCCGAGCTGGCTGACGCAGTCGATGATTACAAACTCCGCAATGGCCGTCGCTTCATTACGTTTGAAGCGTTGTTCGAAGTGATCCAGGGACTCGGATATCACAAGTAGTCGCGGCAGCATTGCAGGCGTAAATATCAATCGCGACACGCGTATTCTTTTACTGAACTCCAAGCGGACATTGCCGAAGGGCCCGGAAAATCGACAGAATCGGATTTTTTCCGCGTCCGCTTAAGTTGGTTTGATTTGCCTGGCCTCTCCGGTCGGAAAAGTTCAGCTGCTCGGTTGATTATATGGAAGACTAGCGTCGTCAGGAGACATTCCCGCTAAACAACGGCGAAGGTGTCTCAACGCACTTCCGGACATACCACCCCCTCATCCCGCCGTCCACTGGCGGATGAAACGGTTCCTGTCTCTCTCCTCACGCGTGCAAGGGTCAATTATGTTGGAGACCAACTCTGATCTTGTGGTCACAGATCGTCGTAGAACCAGCAAGGATCGACGCACTCGAAAAATTCACCTGCGAAACGATATTCCCCTTGAATCAGAAACAATCGATCACCTTGAGATTGTCGATCGTCGCAAGCAGGAGCGCCGGCGTCAGATCGACCCAACCACCTGTGAACGTGACTATTCCGTCAGCGAAGTGGAATTCATGCGAGCCATGGATGCATACAAACGCAAAAGCGGCCGTCCGTTTCCGACCTGGAGCGAAGTACTGGAAGTGCTGATGAGTCTCGGTTACCGCAAAGTTGCTGAACCCACATCAATGCACTGGCGGTCGTCTGCCAACTGAACGCATAAATCCTGATCGCGAACACACTGACACACAGCTCGTTCCGCAGTGCTCCGCCGCGAGGTTCCCTACGCGTTCCGTCCGAACACCATAATCGTGATATCATCATTCTGAACCCGACCGGACGCATGAGTTCTTACGTCCGCCAGCAGGGCCTTACCGAGCTCTTCGGGAGTCTGGTTGCTGTTGTCGCCGACGAATTTCTTGACGCGATCCTTGCCGTACAATCTGGATTCCGGATCCATGGCCTCATCAACGCCATCGGTGATCAGAACCCATGTGTCCCCGGGATCGACATTGTAGTTCACCACGTCATACGGATAATCCTGCATGATTCCCACGGGAATTCCGATTGTCGCGTCCTCCACTTCGTCCACAATTCCGGATGCTCGACGTATCAGAGGTGACATGTGGCCTGCATTTGCAAACGTAAACGTGCTCTTCTTGAGGTCAATGATGCCCAGAATAAAGGTAACGAAGCGACCGTCGACCATCTTATGACACATGTGGTCGTTGATGCTGCGGATGGCGATAGAGACATCATCTGTGAATCTCAGTGTGTTCTGCACCACACTGGAAATTCTTGACATAATCAAGGCGCCGGGAACGCCCTTCCCCGCCACGTCTCCAAAGGCCACGCAAACTTTTGTGTCGCTGATCTGGAAACAATCGAAGTAGTCGCCGCCGACTGCCTGGGCGGCATCGTACGATGCGTAGAAGCAGTAGCCTTCGATTTCAGGCAACTGGTCCGGCAGCAATGCTCGCTGTACATTCCGTGCGATGCTCATTTCTTTGTCCTGCTTTTTTTTCTCCAGATGAGAAACCAGCAGACGTGTGTTTTCGTAGCAGTGCGCAGCCTGAGTGGCGACAGCCAGCAGCAACTGCAAATCCTCCTCGGTGAATCGTTTGAGCGGGTTTTGAGTGTCCAGACTGATCACGCCAAAGGGCTCATCTTCCAGATTCAACAGCGGAACACATATCATGGAGTGAATCGTGAGGCTGGAAATTGATTCGCTGGCGTTGAAGCGGGAATCACTGGCTGCGTCGGCGGACAGAACAGCAGTACGATCATTGAGTACACGATCCAGAATCGTACGGCTCATTCGAACCGATTCATCGAAAGAATCGTCTCGGTGCTTTTGCGCTACCGGAATCAGCAGGGCAGAAGGGTCATCCTTGATCAGGATCATTCCTCGATCGGCCTGCCGGAAAATCTCAAACAGCGTGTCCAAAATTTTCGGTGCGATATTGCTCAGCTCGACCGTACGAGACAGTGCTTCGTTGATTTTCAGGATTCCCCGAAGTTTGTCTTCCGGCCTGACATCCAGCAGTCCGTAACCGGTGGCGTCCGCTGATCCCATGATCGTGCTCGAGTCACCATCGTTCAATTCAACACCGGTGGTGAACTCGAAGTTGTCCGTTCCCGCCGGACTGGCACCATCCTTTTCAAATCGCAATTTCATCGGACCGAGTTTGATGCGGTCGCCGTTCCTTAATTCCAGCGGCGTGTTGACATCCAACTGCTTCCCGTTGACAAAGGAACCGTTACCACTGCCCAGGTCTTCCAGCAGAACTCGATCTTCCTCACATACGAGCTGCGCATGAAACCGCGACACCATCCCGGAATCCAGACGCACATCACAGTCCGGATGTCGCCCCAGCCGGATGGGAAAACGGGTCAATTCGTGCGGTGTTGCTTTACCGTCCAGCAACACAACAATGCGTGCCATCTCGGGCTGTCTCCATGGAAACGTCTGCAATCAGAGTGCAAGGATTAATGCAAACCGCAAGTGTGACGGTTATTGTCATAAATTTCATCAGATCTCTGAAAGAACTTCGGCCGAGATGGTGAAAATCATCAGCTCTACAGCCACAAGCTTTTCGGTGCGGCAGCATTGAAACGCTGCTCCATTTTCTCATGACTGATCTTCCGGACTGTTGGTCACCTGCCAAACACCGTTTCCACGTTCCCTCGCAGAACCTGATGCCCCAGAGCGACAGCCTGTTCCACTGTCCAGCTGCGGTCCGCGACAAAATCCGACGCAAGCACCCGAGCCAGAATACGACGGTACATGGCGAATTTTGGCAGAGCAAATTCCAGTTTATACATGTCGCTGTAGTATCCGATGAGTTTCGTGCGCGGCACCGCCTGCAACCGACTGCGGCAGTCCTTTTCAATGAACACCGGGATGTTCGAATACCACCAGTGGCCGGTCGGTAATACGTTCGGGAAGATCCATGCATAGCTGACCAGTTCCTGGCCGCTGGTTTCAGACAGAACTGACGTGGGAAACATTACCTGGGGGAACGCGTTGAACAGCCGGCGATACTGAATCAGGGAAACACGCTTGTCGTAAAGGTCCTGTCCCTGGTATACGCCGGCTTCATATACGTTCCGATTCACACCGATCATGAGGTCGAATGGTAAATTTCGATCCGCACACTGCTGGGCCAGGCTCCAAAATACAAAGCAGCTCAAATCCATTTGTTCTGACCTGTCCAGTGGCCGATCTGCGGCAACTTTGCTCAGGGCTGCATCCGCACGCAGTTCGCTGATGGGCTCTGGAGCGAACTCAGGGGGCAGTGAAATGGCACAGGCATGTGCATTACTGGTGATGAAGTGTTCAAACAAGAATGCCAGTGCCTGTCGCAATGTCCCTGCATCTTTGATGACCACGTCGGTTGCCTTCGCCAGGCGCTCACGGACATCGGATTTCTGCAGGTGAAAGACCAGCTCGTCCGTCCGCAGACACGGAATGTACAGCTGAGTATCAAACCCGGTCAGCGGGTCGTCGAAATCGTTCGTCAAATAAACCTGATCCAACCCGCTCCTGTCCAGCACAGTTGATTCCCAGTCCTTTCCCTGCATGCACTGTCTTGATGAATCGTATAGAGCTTCCCAGTTTGATTCAGTAATTCGAGTGTCTTCGAAACCAAAGAAGACCTGACACATTTCCAGCAGCCAGCTATATTGAGCGGTGTTTTCAATGGTCTTCAGCCATGGGACCAAGCGAGCCACCTTCTCTCTCGGATCGAGGCCCGGTTCTTCAATCTGTTCGCGTGGCAGACCAGCGGAATGAGCCAGTTCGGTGTAGTAGTGGTAGCCCAGAATGTCGGCTAGTGTTTCGGACGCAGCAGAATGCGGGTTAATGTGTGTGTGTGGATCGATCAGACGTAGTGTTTCGAGTTCGGAGAGAATTTCGGCAGTGGCGGACATTGTCTCACTTTCGATATAAATTTCTCTGAAGGAGCTGCCGGCCTGTGGTCAATCCGGCAGTACAGGCGGCCCATATTGATTCGATTGTGTATTGATTTCCGATCTGCACAAAAACAGTGGACCGTGGCGTTTCAGCAGGAGCATTGGCGTCCGGTATTGTCATGATCCACATTTCGTGTGATGCGAAACGACACAAGTATCTATCCGCATACGTCAGCGTGACGATACGATGGAAAAAAGAAGCCCTCAAGCCCCGAATAAGTGAACAGCAGGCCGGAAGCTCTGTTGCCACGGCTATATCGAAACCCGGGCAACAACAAAGCCTGTCGCCATACGCCCTGCCCTTTGGAAGCTGACGACGTCTTAGGATAGCTGCACAGCCTTGCCGCCGTGGTGAGCGGAATTCAGAGCAGCGTCGAGAATCCGTTGAGTCTGCAGCGTGATTTCCGGCCAGTGGGCATCACGTTGCCCCGAATTCACGAGATTCGCGAAGTTGCGAAACAGGTTGGTTTCCTGGGCGTCCGGTGCATTATTGGCGTATTCATTCACAGCGACTCGCCGTGTGTGACGGGCCATATTGAAACGACACGTATCCAATTCGAACTCATGATTGGACACTTCGAAGGCCAGCTCTCGGTCAAAGAAGGGCAGCACATAGTCATTCAGCTGCAGATCGCCGTTAGCACCGCACACCATGGCCAACTGCTGATTGTTGGCGCGAAATGAATTGAAGAACGATGCGGATACTCCGTTGGCATAATGCAGTTCTCCCTGAAACTCAACCGGGACTGTGTCCGGGCTGTCAGTACGTCGGGTACCCTGCAAAATGCGACCACGGATCTCGACCGGCATTTCGTATTTCATCACCCATTGCGAAAAACGGATCGTGTACCAGCCCAGATCTCCCAGACAACCGGCTGGTTCCAGACTGCTGTTGCACCGAATATTCGACGAGAAAAACTCCTCATCCGCGCAAAAGCAAAAGTGACTGACGATCCGCCGTACAGGACCAATGCTCTTGCCATCATCGAGCACTTCGCGAATGGCCGGCAATCGTGCACTGTGCATGAACATCACGCCATCCATGAATTGCACGTTATTGGCATCGCAGACATCGACAATGGTCTGGACATCACCGGCTGTGACTCCGCACGGCTTTTCCACCATCACATGCTTGCCGGCGTTGGCTGCTTTGACGACCCATTCCAGCCGCAGCGCCGTAGGCAGAGGTATATACAGAGCATCGATGTCGTCACGAGCCAGAATTTCATCGTAACTACCCAATGCATCTACGGAATGACGGACCGGTACAGACACCTGGCAGGCATCAATAAACGCCTGAGCCTTCTCAGCGTTGCGGCTGGCCACCGCGACCACCCGACCGTTTCCCGACAGAGCAATCGAATGCCAGTTTTTCATGGCAATGCTGGCAGTGCTCAGAATACCCCAGCGACAGGTTATTTCAGACATATGAAGATTCGGCCGGAACAGGAGAAGAGGATCTTGCGGCAAACCGGATGCGTGGTCGACAGAGAATCCTGTCGAATATTGAGGCGGTTCTCAAGTGACCGGTCACTGCAGGGTGGGGGTGACGTCGGCGAAGTCGATCCGGTCATTGCGACATCCGTGCCGAATCTCACGACGCCGATCGGTATTCCAACTGCTTTTCGACCAGCCCGATGCCTTGTCAATTGTTGCGCAGCGGTGGTTTGATGAGTCGAGGTATCTCTGTGAGTTGATTAACGATTGGCACTTCCGTGACGACTGGATTTCTGCTGCGTGGAAAGCGGCAAAGCCGCGGTCGAGGGCGCGTCTACGAAGCGTCCATTTCTGACGGATTGTGTCTACTGCTGAGGGCTCCAGCCTCTGTGAACTTTCTCACCAGTCCAAATCCACTGCAGCGTGATTGAATACCTGGATCTGATCGTCCTTCCTGATGATTCGGTTGTCTCCGGTGGTGGCGTTGTCTCTCTGCCACACTGTCGATGACAGGTTTTACCCGTATGTGCTGCTCCGCGCGATGCTTCCGGAACTGACAGTTTTTCAGCTTCGTTCCAGGCGGCTGGATATAGGCAGCACCTCACGGACTGATGGTACCGACTATCCGTCGGTCACAAGCAAGACACCGACCAGCAGGTCATAGGCGGCATGACATCCGACGGTGATTCCGAAACCACGTATAAAGAATATGGTCGAAAAAAACATTCCGGCGGCGGCCCGGAAAGAAAAGGTAAACAGGTTAAAGGCATCGGCGGCGGGTCCAATGTGATGAGCCAACGCGAACATGAAACTCGTCGAAATCGCTGACATGACCACCGCCCATCGTGATGGGAATTCCATAATTCGGAATACACCGAAGGCAAAGGGCACCAGCAGCAGGCGGAAAATTACTTCTTCGTAAACACCTGCTCCAATATAGGAAATTGCGTGTGTCAGATGGCCATCAATCACCAGTAGGCGGGAATCGTTTTCAGTCGATTGAAAACTAACGAACAGCAAATGGTGCAGTTGCCCCAATGCGACCAATGTGACGGCCAGCAACAGACTCTCCACCAGCATCCCGACCTGTGTTTCCAGACGAATCGTCCATGGATATCGACGAATCAGATGCCAACTCATCAAAATCGCGATCACCAGCACCGGCAAGAGCAGAATCTGGCTGGAGCCGGAATGCGCCAGCAGGGATCTCAACCAATAGTCGGCACCATTTCGCAATCCACCGGAACCCTGCAGGGACAGCGTCAGAATTCCTGTTTCATAGATGACAATCCACGGGAGTAAAAACAGCAGAGACGTCAATGGGCGCCGTGTGTCTGACCAGTAGTCTTCCGTCTGTGAAGGATTCGTACACATCGTCGCCGGCCACTCACTCAATTCGGCGTAGCCGCTCTGCCGCGGCCGTGGTAAGGACGGTTCCCTGGATCAGCACCTTCTGCCGAAAATTCCTGCGGAGTTGACGGCGTCTGAATCGATCATCGACCCAGGGCTCATCAATCGTTGAAAGAATTCCGGAGGCGCAAACTGGGTGAAGAATGGTGA
>CAUZPL010000139.1:0-13099 GCA_963581585.1 Planctomycetota bacterium | reverse complement strand
CCGATCTTCCGGCATCGCATTAGAGAATTCTGGTCGTGATCCGTTATGTATTAAGCAGTTTTGCGTTCTTCGACGAGCTTTTTTCTAGTGGAGACACGCACGCCGCGACTAGCCGGTTTTCGGGGCAACTTGACTTGAACGGCGCGGATCAGTTGTGCCACCGAATCGCGCGGCTGCGGAACGTTGTGCAGCAGTGATTTTCCCTTCACGACCACTTGCGTCGTGCACAACGTTTTGAGTTCATCCAGACCTTCTTCCACGGTGATGTCAAGCGACCGCCAGCAACGCGACAACTCCTGCACCGGCAAGCATCAGCACAAACCAGGTGACCACGAGTCCGCGTCGACAGACGCACGTAAACCGGTCGTGCTTCCAAATGAACCGTTTTACTTGTCCGGAATGCCCACTCGACTTGAGACAGATCCTTGTAGCGATCATGAACGATTTCTTTCGACACCGTCTCCTGCGTCAGGCCCGTCTTGAGGCAATAGCAGCCATCCAGTTTCGCAGACTCATCCCAGGCCTCCCGTTGTCTCGACAGCAATATCGTTCGGCCATCAGGTTTATTGTCATCAACTTGTACATCCACCGCAGGCAGACGCAGCTTCATCCACTTTGTGCTGAGCGACGGCAACACTCGCGCGAGGATGCTCCGCCAGGCAGGCGTTTTGCTCCTTCACGAGTTGCTCCAACGCGGCGTATTTTGATTGACGAGTTTCCCTATCTCGTCCGCCCGCTTCGGGTTGCGCCGCAGCACATAACGCGGGCCATCCTCGCTCGTCACTTCCGCTACCTGTTCGTCAAACAATTCCAGTTGAACCACACCCTGCTTCAACAACGTCTCGATTTGTGGCCTGGTAATCGCCGTGATGTAATGGAATTCATGATCCTTCTGGGCCTGGAGTTGTTGATCTGTGGCCCCTTAATCATTCCTCGGTCGCCCGCGAACGTAACTGCCCCGTCGCCAAACCGCTGAGCCACCTTGCCAATTTGCGGGCCAAAGGTTTTCGTATCCGTGATGTTGCCATCAAACGCAAAAATGGAAACCGGCCGGCCGGGTCGCACAGCATTCCAGACACGACTTGCATTTTTACACTCCGTGCCAAATTCCGAACGGGTCAGGAAACGGTGCAGGGTGACTCCTAACCCTACTTTGACTTCAAATACATCACTAACACAGCGATGTCGGAGGGCGTGATGCCACTCACTCGACTGGCTTGGCCTACGTCCGCCGGCTTCAATTTCCCCAGTTTCTCCCGGGCCTCCATTCTGAGTTGTGGCAGGCCCGCGAAGTCGAATGCGTCCGGTATACGAATACCGTCAATTTTCTCCAATCGAGCAATTTCAGCCTCCTGACGGCGAATGTACCCCGCGTACTGACTTTCAATTTCGATCTGCCGAATGCAACGCGGAGAGAATTGTTCTTCTTTCACCTGTGGGGCGAATTCTTCCACATTCTTCCATGATATTTCTGGGCGCCGCAGCCATTCTTCGAGCGTGGCCCCCTGGTAACGTGAATGTGCAATCAGTCGAAATGCTCGTTCCAGCTCCGCTTCGTACTGCATATGTCGCCGGGTTCGCTCTTCACAGACGATTCCCAGTTGAGTGCCGAGGGGCGTCAGGCGTCTGTCGGCGTTGTCCTGTCGCAGCAGCAGTCGGTACTCCGCCCTAGATGTAAACATGCGGTACGGTTCGTCGACTCCTTTGGTGACCAGATCATCAATTAGGACACCAAGATAGGCCTGATTGCGCGACAAAACGAATTCCGGTCGACCGGCCACCTTGAGCGCTGCATTGATGCCGGCCATAAGACCCTGTCCGGCCGCTTCTTCGTATCCAGTGGTACCGTTGATCTGTCCGGCGAAATATAACCCTGCCACACGACGCGTTTCCATCGTGGCATGGAGCTGTGTGGGAGGTGCGAAGTCATACTCAACCGCATAACCGAACCGCATAATGTCAGCATTCTCGAGGCCAGGGATACCGTGGATCATTCTCTGCTGCACATCCCGCGGCAGACTCGTGGAGATTCCGTTGCAATAGTATTCGAGCGTGTTCCGACCTTCTGGTTCCAGAAAAATCTGGTGAGAGTCTTTGTCAGCGAACCGTACGACCTTGTCTTCGATTGACGGACAGTATCTCGGGCCTGCGCCATCAATCTGGCCGGTGTACATCGGGGCACGATGCAGATTCTCTCGAATCATCTCGTGGACTTCAGGAGTCGTAACCGTAAGATGGCAGTCCATCTGCGGCTGTCGAATCTGATCAGTGAGATAGGAAAACGGCTGCGGAGTTTCATCACCCGGCTGCCGTTCACACCTCGCGAAATCAATGGTTCGGCCGTTTATTCGCGCAGGTGTACCGGTCTTGAATCGTTTGAGATCAAAGCCAAGTTCGCGGAGATTCCCTGAAATGCCGTGAGCTGCTTTTTCACCAGCGCGCCCACCCTCGGTCGTCGCTTTGCCGGTGTGCATGACGGCTTTGAGAAACGTACCGGTGGTCAGGACGACCGCCGTTGCAGAATAGGTCGATCCGCCGGCCACGCGAATCCCGGTCACTCTGGATTGCTCCGTCTCAATGCCTTCGACGAGTTCCTGGCGGAGCGAAAGCTGTTGCTGTTGTTCGACTCGCCATTTCATTTCGAACTGATAGGCCTTTTTGTCCGCCTGGGCTCGCGGACTATGCATGGCCGGCCCCTTGCTGCTGTTGAGCATTCGGAATTGAATGCCCGTTGCATCAATCACTTGCCCCATTTCACCGCCCAGTGCATCAATTTCGCGGACGATTTGTCCTTTGGCGATACCCCCAATGGCCGGATTGCAGCTCATCTGACCAACCGTGTCGCAGCTCATGGTGAGAAGCGCGGTCCTTGCACCTAGCCGCGCGCTGGCAAGTGCCGCTTCCGTCCCGGCGTGGCCGGCACCGACAACGATGACATCGAATTGATAGAAGTTGGTCCGTGACATGATTCAATTGCCGGGGGCCGAAACGCAGTGAATTTGTTTAGCCAGAGCCCTGAGCGAAGGTTGCACGCCTCCGCATTTTCCTAAGACGGTTAAACGCCGACGATGTCACCGATCACAACAAACGTGGTTGGACAGGATCAATCTCCTCATCGTGTGGCCCGTCAGGCGGTGTCCTGCCGAGACGCTCGTATGCTTTGGGGGTCAGCATCCGTCCTCGCGGCGTTCGCTGTAGAAGACCCTGGCGAAGCAGATACGGTTCAATTTCGTCTTCCAGAGTATCGGCCGGCAGATTCATTGTATGTGCAATGGCCTGAACCCCCGCCGGTCCTCCGGAAAAGACAGTCATAATAGTATCCAGGTATCGACGGTCCAGTTCTTCCAGGCCGAAGCTGTCAACTCCTTTCATTTTCAGGGCTGACTGAGCAACCTTCAGAGTAATTATGCCATCGACACGCGCGTCCGCATAATCACGCGACCACCTCAGCCAGTTGTTGGCTTTCCGCGGTGTGCCACGGGACCGCAACGCGATCTCAACGGCCGCATCATCCGCGATCTCCGTGTTGAGCCTGGCTGCACTCCCACGAACAATCGTAGCCAGCTCGTCCTGGGAATAAAATGTGAGGTGTTCCCGACTGACGAACCGGTCTCTCAATGGTGCCGTTAACATACCGCTGCGTGTGGTGGCACCTATGACGGTAAATGGCTGCAGCTTCATGTTGATCGTACGTGCGTTCAGTCCGTCACCCAGTGTGATATCAATTCGAAAGTCTTCCATAGCCGGATAAAGGAACTCTTCGACTGCCGGTGGCATTCGGTGGATTTCGTCGATGAATAAGACTGATCCTTCACTGGCATTGGTCAGATACGGGAGGAGATCTTTGGGAGCGCTGAGTGATGGTCCGGAGGTAATCTGGAAGTCGGTTCCCAATTCCCTAGGTATGACCATCGCCAGCGTGGTTTTGCCCAGACCGGGCGGGCCATCCATCAGGAGATGCCCGAGTGGGTCTCCACGCTTTTTCGCTGCCTGCAGGAGGATACGAACTCGTTCCACCACAGCCGTCTGACCTATGACATCTTCCAGCCGTGACGGTCGCAGTTCGTCATCCGGTTCCGACGGATTCGATCCACCCGGAACGGTCGATGGTGGTAAGCCATGATCGCCATCGTCGAAATCGTCACCAGATTCTAATGAGTCATCACCGCGTATTGTGGTTTCACGAGCCATAGGAAGAGTCGAGAGTTGTGTGTTGAGCGTCGAAAGTGAGCATACGGTTACAAGGAACCTCCTTTCTCCATCATTTCCTGCATCACATCGTCCGATATGCTGAAGTTGGCTATGACACTCTGGACGTCGTCGTTGTCTTCAAGCGCTTCCAGCAGTTGAAGAACCTTACGCCCCCCTTTTGTGTCCAGATCGACTGTATTGTTGGGCACCCGCGTGATTTCTGCGGATTCCGGAGTGATGTCTGCCGCTGCCAATGCTTCTTTGATAGCCGCGAAACAGTCTGGGGCTGCGGTGATTTCAAAGTAATCATGACTCTGAGCCACGTCTTCGGCACCGGCCTCCAGAACCACTTCGAACAGTGATTCCTCATTAGTGGCATCGATGCTGACGGCAAAAACTGCGTGCCGATCAAACATCCAGGCCACACATCCGGTCGCTCCAAGATTCCCGCCATGCACTTCAAAGGTTTTGCGAATCTCACTCGCGGTGCGGTTACGATTTTCCGTGAGGATTTCGCAAAGCACGGCGACGCCGTCCGGGCCATAGCCTTCGTACAGAAGTTCCTCGTATTTTTCACCCGAACTTTCGCCGCAGCCCTTCTTCACAGCCCGTTCGATGTTGTCCGTCGGCATGCTGTTTTTTCGAGCTTTGTCGATGGCATATCGCAGTGCCAGATTGGCATTCGGATCTCCCCCCCCGTGCTGAGCGGCCACGATGATGGCTCGGGACAGCTTGGCGAACCGTTTGCCGCGTTTATTGTCTACGCGTGCTTTTTTACGGGCGATATTCGCCCAATGAGAATGACCTGCCATGAGAATCGCGGATTGCTAAGTGCTCGAAAGATTCGACATGCGATTGTGAACTGGAACCACAGCTGCGTCCACCGAACACCCGGCAGCTGAAGCAAAAACTGGCCAGCCGGCACATGACCCCAAGCAGTGTCTTGGTGACTTCATTCGCAGCACTGCCGACCAGCTGTCTGTAAGATCATCCAACCAACTCTCCGACCTCTCTGTTACCGAAGAGTCACGGGGGCATTCTCCGATGCTTTTGGTTCATCCGGCTGCAGCCGGGAATTCAGCCGGGAATTCAGCCGTTCAATCACAGTTTCATCAGGGAGATCAGACGCCTGCTCCGTCAACAAAGCTTTATTCCATAATTTCCGAGCCTCTTCGTTGCGTCCCATCGCTGCATACACATCACCCAGATGTTCCTGAAGTGTCGCGTCCTGGAATTCAGGATCGCTGTTGGCTTTGCGTAACACGTCGAGCGCTTCTTCGTGACGCTCAAGGCGGTACAATACCCAGCCGAGGCTGTCCAGATAGGCTCGATTGTCCGGTTCGGCAGCTACGGCGAGTTGGATCATCTTCAATGCCTGTTCAAGATTCTTGTTCTGATCCGCATACAGGTACCCCAAATCGTTGTTAACACCCGGGTCACCGGGTCGCTCATCAAACAGCTCTTCGAGAATCTTTTCCGCGGCAGGATTATCGCCCTGTTCGACGTAAACCGCCGACATCGACAATCGTGCTCGTCGCTTGATGTCTTCATCCTGTGTGGAGCTGGTAATGACCTTTTGGTACTCGTCAATGCACTCATCCCATTTCTGCGCTCGGGAGTGAATCGCAGCCAACAGCATCCTGGCATTATTTTGAACATCGAGACTATTTCCGCCTTTTTCGATTGCTGACTCCAGTGCCTCCTGTGCGTCGGTGGAATTGTTGTCCTGAAAGTAGATCCATCCCAGACGGTACAGGAGTTCCGCATTCTGAGGGCGGATCGCAAGGGCGGATTCAATGGCTTCCAGCGCCCGGTCAATGCGATCGTTGTACGCCTCTGCAATCGCCAGGTTGCGCAGCGTCAAAACACGAACCGGCGTCTCCAGCGACCGAAGCGACAGCAGGCGACGAAACGACGCTGCTGATTCTGCGAATCGGTCATTCAGCAGGTGATGCATTCCGAGCTGTTGAAGAGCCCGCTGACCAATCGCCTGATTTGGGTTTCGCTCCAGAGTCGCCTGGAGCAGTTTTCCCTCTTCGTCTGATGCCTGGATCACTTGAGCGATTTGCGCACAAATCCAGGTGACTTCGGGAAACAGGTCTAAGTTGTTCTCCAACGCAGTCAAACACGCCTCAACCACCGACCTCGCAAACTCCTGATTGTCGAAAATGTCCGGTGGCAGCGGTATAATTTCAGTCAGCTCAACACGGGCACGCAGGGCTTTTTGCAGAGTCTTGATTAATGAATCGGCATCAGTTCGCACAATGTCGACCTGAATCAGACCCAGGTAACCAGCCGGGTCTCCTGACTCGACGATGACACGTTCGAATGTCTCGACAGCATCGTCGATGTGTCCCTGTTGCAATTGAGTCTCTGCGAGATACAGCACTACAACCGTTGTATCGGGTGTATCAGAAAGAAGCTCATTCAGCCTGGTGATAATCTGACTGCGGCGGGATGTGGCAGAATAGATCTGTGTCAGGAGTTCCAACGCTACCTTTTCACGTCGCCCGGTTGCAAAGTAGGTCTCCAGACTGTCTTCCGATTCTTCGATGTCGTCGGCGCGGAAACGAGCCCTGGCCAGCAACAGATGATGACGCCCCGGTGTCTGTTTTCTGATGCGGACAAGAGCTTCGAACGCACGAATGGCTTCCTCCGTGCGTCCCACTGATAACATCGCTTCTCCCACGGCTTCATAGCCTGTCATCCGGTCATCCACCAAGGCCTTGTGTTGCCGGAAATCAAGCCCGAAGTCCTCCGGCCGTTCGAGCGCCTGCAGCAATACCTGGTAGCTCTCGGCAGCTTGGGCGTTCTGCTTCAGCTGCAGCAGGATTCGTCCGCGAACACTGTGAATCAGGATGAACTCGGGGTCCATGGGAGCCAGGCGTTCTGATGCCGCCGCCTGGTTCAGCAATTCAATGGCCTCCCGGATTGCCTGGAAATTGCGCTGCCGAAGCAGAATCGTTGCCAACTGGAAGCGCGTGCGGAAGTCCTGCTGGTCTCTGCTGATCACCTCACGAGCCAACTTGAGCCCGTCTTGAACCCTGCCCAGCTGCAGTAACAGGATCGCCCGGGCTCGAATGGGATCAGGGGCGCTTGGATCTGCTTCCGACGCGTTTTCGAATGCTTCAAGGGCAGCCTGCGTGTCGTTGTTTCGCTGAGCCTCAATGCCCTTCATGTACCAGGCAAGTGCCTCAGTCTGCTTTGGGTCAATCTTTTCCGTGGGCTCAGCCGGTCTGGCGATATCATCGCCTGGCTGGCTGGGAGGCGCGCTCTGCGGCCGGGGGGGCTGATCCTGCCCCCTACCGATATCTGACGCTGCCAGCCAAAATAGCCCGGCAACTAACAGCACCGCTTTGAGTTGAATACACATTTTCAATTCCTGAACAGAGTCTTCGTCTGGCCAATTTGATCGTCACCCTGTCGGAAAAGTCGTGAGAAGCCGGAGATCTCATGCCGGACGATCTGCGAGGAAATGGGATCTTGGACGTTCAGAAAGTGCGTGCCATGCAACGACACACCAGGAATGTCGATTTTCGGGGGCCGCAGAACCCACATGAAACACCGATATCACCGCCGCCATTCCTCGAAAACGCTCTCGGTCGAATTGTCGCGGATTATGGGGACCATGGAAAGTGCATTCGGTGCAATCGCGTCAGGCAGCTGGGAATCAATCTTTCCACCGGTATTGGACGACTCCGTCTCCGGGGGTTTGGCCAGACAGTGCTTCCGCAGGCCAACCTCTTACCTTTTTTTCCCGGTGACCTGTTTTTTGGCCGCCTTCTTCCTGACAGCCTTTTTTTGGGCAGCAACTTTTTTTACGACCGGTTTCTTTGCACTCGCAGCCGAATGCTTTCCAGTAGTTTTCCTTTTTGCAGCTACACTGACGGAGGTTTTCCTCTTCGCTGGCGTCGACCTGGCAGTTGTGGTTTTTATGTGTATTTTCCTGGCCGACGAAGCTTTGGACGCCGCCTTCTTCACTGCTCCTACCTTGGTCCTCACCGTCTTTTTGCCCGTGGTAGTCTTGCGCCTCGTTCTTTTCGTTGGCACAGTCGACTTGGCCACAGCTGCCTTCACTGATGACTTCTTAGCAGCAGTCTTTTTAGCAGCAGTCTTTTTCTTCTTTGGTTTCTTTAAGGCGTTAAAGCGATGTTCAACCTGTGTCAAATCGAACGGTTCATCTTCATCCGGTGGTTCACTAAGTCGATCAATGAATCGTGGGTCCGTCGCCAAGCTTCGCAAAGCACACATGAAACCGAAACTATCGGCCTTTTTGAGGCCGGGCCTCAGGAAATCTCCCGCCTCCTCCTCCGTCGAACCCGGTGGAACGATCCCCAGATGAATGGCGGCACGAGTGGACAGGGTATCCAAGCACACAAGATAACCAGCCAATGACTGCTGGACAGTAAAATTGCGGATGAAGGGCGACATATGGTCGATCTTCTTCAGACGCTTTTGAGCCGATTCGTTTGTGAGCCGTTTGAGTTTTTCATAGTCGTAGGTATACGTCGTTTCGAAAACAAATCTGAGAATTGAACGAATGCGAAGTCCTGCCCAGTCGCCGTTCCAATTGCTGTTGAGTGTCTCTTCAATTTCAGCAACAGAACTGACCCGAATTTCATTCAGGTCATAGTACAGTTTCTGCAGGCGATCAAAACCACGCTCGGCCACATCCCAGGAATTGTCTTCCAGGCAGGCCGCGAACAGCATGGTTTCCAATACCGGCATGCTGAATCCGGGTAGAGTCCCGCCGTAGTCTTTATGCAGCAAAGACAAAAGCTTTTTACAGGTTTGCTGCTTCTGACCGGCTTTCGTGGCAAAGCGCGCTGGCATTAGTAATTCCTGTCAGACCGGCATCATTCCCGGCGATGCTGATTGATTCAGACATCGTCGCCCGCCCCCGGTACGTCGTTCTCAACAACAGACTCTTCGACAGAGACCTGTTTGTCTTCGCTGTGATTTCTCAAGTTGGATGATCGTTCCTCAGCAGTCCCTGGTAGGACCTGTTCCAGAACCCGGGCCGCTTCAAACGATTTCTGAATTCCCCGATCGATTTCGAATCGAAGTTCCGGAGTATACCGAGTCTTGATACGACCTGCGACTTTGGACTGCAGGTAACCTCGTGCAGAATTCAAACCATGCAGTGTCAGCGATGCCTCCTGTTCTGACCCCCTCACTGAGATTGCGATTTTGGCGTACCGCAGGTCCGCGGAGACTTCCGCACCCAGAACCGTCACGTTGCGGATACGGGGATCGCGCAATTCCTGTAGAATCGCAGTGCTGACAACCTCGCGGATGACAGAGGCGACTCGAGCAGTTCGACGCGTGGACATAATGGAATCGATGTCTGTCGGATACGAAAAAGGGCGGTACAGCAAAGACACAGGCCGTTCCGGGCAGGGTGCACCCCTTGCTTCGGTATGAAAAACGATTGGCGGACTGACGCAGAGCTGGACCGGGTACTGCTCGACGTCAATCCGTGGCACTCACGAGTTACTTGCTGGGAGTAAACTTTCTTTGGACCTCGTCAACCCGGAATGCCTCCAGCAGGTCCCCGTCCTTGATATCATTGAAACCCTCCAGACGGATCCCACACTCCATACCGTCACGCACCTCTTTGGTGTCATCTTTTTCCCGCTTCAGTGACCCGATTCGATAATTATTGAGCACCTTCTGGTCGCGAATTACATGGATCCGGTTGTCTCGGGAAATCGTGCCGCTCAGGACTCGACATCCGGCGATGGTTCCGAATCTGCTGATCTGGAATGTTCGCAGCACGATCGCTCGGCCCATCGTGACTTCCACACGTTCCGGTCGAAGCATTCCTTCGAGTGCCAAGCGAATCTGTTCAGTGACCTCATAGATGACGTCATATCGCCGTATTTCGACACCTTCCTGTTCTGCCAGCGCTTCCGCACGGTCCTCTGCAATCACGTAAAACGCGATGATAATGGCGTTTGCCGCGCTGGCAAGATAAACATCGCTCTCATTCACGCCACCGACGGCATCGTGAATGATGTTGACCTTCACTTCGGGATGGTCAAATTTGCTGATCTCACCCCGTAGTGCCTCAATCGATCCCGGAGTATCTGCCTTCAGAATCAACGGCAGTTCCTGGACGCCTTCGCCTTCGCGAGCTTTCTCCAGGATATCCTCCAGAGTCAACGGCGCACCTCGGTGCGCGAGTGATCGGGTACGGCCGTCCTGCCTGCGTGTCTCCGCGACGGACCTTGCTTCTTCAATGTCTTTCATCACGAAGAAATGCACACCCGTTTCGGGGATACTGTCCAGCCCCGCAACTCGCACCGGTGTGGACGGCCCAGCTTCTTGCACTGGTCGATCCTGATCGTCGTACATCGCACGAATCCGACCAAATCTGTTGCCACACAGAATATCGTCACCCAGGCAAAGCGTCCCCTTTTGAACAATCAACCATGCCAGCACCCCACGACCCTCGTCACGGAAGGATTCCAGACAGACGCCAATCGCAGCACGGTCCGAATTGGTTCTGTAATCGTGCAGTTCGGACATCAGGAGGAGTGTTTCCAGCAGCTTGTCCACTCCCAATCCGGTTTCTCCCGACGTCCGTACGACTTCGTATTCACCACCCCATTCTGCAGGCAACAATTCATGTTGAGCCAGCTGCTGGAAAACTTTCTGGTCGTCCACGCCTGGCAGGTCCATCTTATTCAAAGCCACGACAATCGGGACACCAGCATTTTTCGCGTGACTAATACACTCTTCTGTCTGAGGCATCACGCCATCATCCGCGGCAACAACGAGTACGATGATATCAGTGAGGTTGGCACCACGTGCCCTCATTTCACCAAACGCCGCATGGCCTGGGGTGTCCACAAACGTAATCAGTTGCCCTTCGTGACTGACCTGATAAGCCGCAATGTGCTGAGTAATCCCTCCCGCTTCACCCGCAGCCACATTAGATTCCCGCAGTCGATCGATGAGCGTTGTTTTTCCGTGATCGACATGCCCCAGAACGGTGATGATAGCAGGACGAGGCTGCAGAGTTCCTTCATCGTCCTCGTTGTCCATGGACGCCATCAGCTCCGCTTCGATATCACGACCACGCTTGATTTGGAGGTCAACACCCAGTTCCATGGCGAGTTCGAGTGCTTCGTCTTCAGTCAGTTCATCGTTGATCGTGGCCATTCGTCCTTCTTTGAACAGGACTGCAACAATCGAACGAGCGGGACGACCGATAGCTTCCGAAAGCGTTCGTACACTGATCGGAAGTGCGATTTGAGCCGATGTCTTGAGTTCTACCGACGCTGATCGCCGCCGGCGTTTCATACGTTTGACCTGACGGGCCGCTTTGCGCTGGTCGTTGAAGTCCTTGAGGAGCGCGCCCTTTCGGACACCTCGAACGTGTCTAATCGCGGGGCTGCCGTCGTGTTCTGCCCGAGCTGACTTCAGTTGCTGCAACTGATCCGCCAGAGGACTTTGTCGGTCGACGATGTCCGACAGTACCATGTCCGGCTTTTGAACTTTTTCTTCAGGCTGCTTCTCACGTTTCGGGACCGGTGGTGGGATGTAGGATGGCGGTGCCGCGACCATCGGTCGTGCCGCAATCGGACGACTTTTCCCGTTGCCTGCATCCGGAGCGGCCGGTGGTTCTTCCGATTCTTCTTCTGCCGATCGAGCCGCTTCCCGATCCTTCACAGATCCGATGGGCGTCATATCCCGCATACGGTGCATCGTTGGCCGCCGCACCGTTCGAGATGGACCCCCGACTGCACCTTTGTCATCGTCATCACCCCTCGAATCGACATCCGCTGCTGGTGAGGACTCAACAATGTCCGGATCATCAGTCGACGTGGTCAATGTCTCAGGATCACCACCTGACTTTGCTTCTGGCTCTGCTTCTGGCTCTGCTTCTGGCTCTGCTTCTGGCTCTGCTTCTGGCTCTGGAGATTTCGCTGCGTCCGCCTGCACCTCGGACCTGGCTGAAGCCACGGATGGAGACTCAAGCTGCTCAACGGTTCCGAAAGAGTCAGTCACAGGAGCCGTTTCTGTGCCTGATACCTCATTATCGTGTTCGAGTGTCTCACCGTGCTGCGGGCGAGAAGTCATCGTCCGAATTTCATGGACCTTTCCTGCCAAGGCAGCTTCGTCGCGCACCGGAGCCAATTCTACGACTGGCTTCGGAGGCTTTTCCTTCGAACCGGGGTTCCTGATAAACGCGATGATCTGATCTTTCTCCTCCGGAGAAATTGTCGCCAGCGCATTGCGCAGTTTGATCCCGGCCTCATCGCAAAGCTCGATCAGGACTTTGCTGTCCAAGCCAAGTTCTCTCGCCAGAGCAAAGAGACGAATCTTCAAAACAATGACCCTTTTACCATTTCACAGCCGCGCCTGTCGGACGAAATAGGCGGTGTTTGATTTCCGCTGGACCGACTAAGGGATCAACGGCTTATTTAACTGATTTTTGTATCCTCGAAAACAAGGAAACTTTGAGCAAAGTCGCCTGGCTTTCCATACCACAACCGAGTCAGCTGCTTCCGTCTGACCTGGAATAACGCTTCAGCGTTTAACTGGTCTCCTCCAAATCGTCTGTTGCTCCAGTTAATTCCTGTGTGGTTTCTGACGAAATTGTTCCCGATTTGCTCGGGTCCAATGCCGGCATTACGGGCTCTTCGGCAACCATTGAATCGGTTGCTCCTGAGTCGCTGTCCGTTTCATGCCCGGGGGAACTGCTCATATCGGCAGTGTCTGCGCCGTGTGAATTCATTGACTCAACTGCGGCGACTTGCGGCTCTTCAGACTCAGCATCTGAATCGTCAGCTTCCAGCGACCGCTCACCATCGGATGCCCCCTCCACTGCGGCAACCTCTTCCACTGCGGCAGCCTCTTCCACTGCGGCAGCCTCTTCCACTGCGGCAGCCTCTTCCAC
>CAUZPL010000138.1:0-13186 GCA_963581585.1 Planctomycetota bacterium | reverse complement strand
CTCCAAACAGATACAGACCAGAATCCATCACACGATAAAACGCGGAATCGAATTCAGTTTTGCACTCCTGGTATGAGTCGCCGACGTGTAAGAATGGCACGTTCACCGAGTGTCCATCCGCCTGCGATTCAGGGCGGAGTGATATTCCTCTCTGTCTCGGAAGTAGTCATCTGCTGAGTACAGATTTGAAGCGACAACCATGCACACTGACCCGGATGAGAAATTGTCCAGTTCTCGCCAAATCATCGGGCACACATACAATCCATAGTAGGGTCGGTTCATGTGGAATCTCTTTGAATTCTCTGCATCGCTTAGAATTACATCGAAACTGCCGGACATAGCGACAATCAACTGCTCAAGCCCCTTGTGAGCATGCCCTCCCCGTTCCGCACCGCCCGGAACATCGTACAGGTAATACACGCGGGAAATATTGAACGGAACCTGGTTGCACTGCTCAACAAATGTCAGGTTTCCGCGATGGTCTGCCACCTTTGGAAGGTCAATGAGCCGACAGTAACTCAGGTTCCCCTGCGGGGCGCTGTGTTCAGTTGTGCTGCCGGAATTTGCCATGTCGCGATTCCATGAGTTCAATTGCGGGTTCGGTAATGCGCTGGATCTCTGCCACGTCGCGTGCGGTCAGACAGGCCGTGTGTGCGTTTCGTTTTCTTCCCGTCATGTTGAGATCCCGATTCGCCAGATGAGCGACGTCAACCTGCCGCAGTCCGAAGCGCTCACGGAATCGTTCCACCGCAACATTCGGAGACCTGCAGAATTCGTCATACCAGATCACATTTCCCGTGGGGAGATGCTGAAACAGATGGAAAGATCTGATTGCAAAATTCATGGCCACCTCCCCAACTGCTGACAAACCGTCGAATGACTCGTCAGGGAAACTCTGCCGAAGCTGGTTGCAGCTCTTTACTGTTTCCTTAAGACAGGGGATGGCTCCTGCATACCACCCCTGAAAGTTGTTTCGGAAGATCGAATCGATGACGTCTACTGGCTGTCGCCAAATCCCCCACACGCCTGTCATCGGAAATTCGCACACCAGCCAGGGCAGCAGAAAATGACTGATCGTGCTCTTCACAATATGCAGCTGGCCCGTCTTCCAGGTCTCAGTCGTGGAGTATTTGAAGAACCACGGACTGCTGATGTAGGCGGTGTCGATGACACCTTTCGTGAGTCCCTCAATAAACTGTCGCTGAGTCGCTGAAACGTTTTCGTTATTTAGTATGTCGTACATTCGCTGGCGAAACTCCGAACTGTTGAACGGCTGCATCAACAGCTCTGTATCGGGATGTGCGGCGAGAACGCGAGCCAGCGCTGTGGTGCCCGATCGATCAAATCCAAAGATAAATACCAATTGTTCCGCCATGCATTGTCCTGTTTCGAGCATGCTCAGTAACTCAAGGACTCTACACATCTGTCAAGACGCAGTATCTCGCGTATCAACACCTCCCGGGATTGGCGCTACTCTCATATCTCATGTTTTTGCGGTGCCAGATCGATTTCATAAACATCATGCGTAACACTCCCGCCTCCAAACCCCTCTTTGAACTCAATCAGGCCACTGTTCAGGAACCGCCCCGCTTCTTCAGTTGAAATTCCAAAATCAAAATACTCCTTGTCCGCGTACTGTTCTTTTATCAGGCAAAAGAAGAGCAGATCCAGGGCACCACAGTCTTTGCCTCTCCTCGAACTGGCTATGTACTGTGCGTGTGCAACGGTGTGCGTTTCGTAAATGACTGTCCCTGCTACAACTTTCCCGTCCAGAAATGCACAAAACAGTTTTATGTTGTCAGGAAAAGAACTCTGCAAACAACAGATCTCATCCAGCATATGAACAGGACTTATGCCATGGACCGACTGTAAATTATCCTCTAAGACGGTCCAAAACTGTGCATAATCCTCAGAGAATCCCCAGGTCACTCCGTATTCCTGAGCCCTCTTCATCGAACGCTGCCGTCTCTTCTGAAGTTTGGGCTGCAGACCAGGACGGACGACGGTTGTTATATCTCGTCGTGACAAGCGAGCATTGTGCCGAAACAGCGCGTAGTGATCTTCTTCAGCTGGAAGGCGGTGATAGATGTGAGGGATCGTTTTGTAAACGAGCTTTGCAAAGCGCTGTTGCGCTAAATACTCCAACGTATAATCAACCAGGTCCATCATGAACGGTGTTGTCATTTCTGCATCGGTGATGAACCCCCCGTATGTCAGTCCGGCATGGCTGACACCTGTACTGCCCTCTTTGCTCATCGGCAAAAGTGCTCGCAGACGATTCTTGTCATCCGAGACGAGCAAAGAATGGTCCTCAAACCGGGCACGATGATAATCCATGTATTCTCGCAGGAACAAAAATGTGGCGTTCTTGCTTTTGCCAACAAATTCATCCCAGCGTGGATTCTGGTCGTCGGAATAGACTTCAATTTGCATAATGCTTCACAGGATTGTGAGTGTCTATCCGAGGCCCCTCAAAAGAAGTTCCGTGCCAATACAGAAAACTGCAGTTTGCTTTCCTGTGGATAACGTTTCGAAAACACTTGCCGGACCGTCCCTGGATCACTGATACGTTTCCTCCGGGGAGTATGGCTGCTTCATGAGCCGGAACCACCATTTGTGTCGTTGATATGTCTCCAGTTCGCCGCCATCTGCATGGGTGCGAACCCGGTGAAATCACTGGTAAATTGAATCTGTAGTACATTCGTGTGACTGGTCAGAACAGTCAGACGGTCGTCCGACGTAATGACTACCGAAAGCCAATAAACTCCGGCATTAAAAATCCGGCCGGGGATTTCCGCGATGACGTCAATTTTCCCGGTTGTGTTTGAAATCTCGAAACCAGCTGCCGAGGAATAAAACTGCACGACACCACGGTCTGTGCTGTCGGTGAATGCCAGGTTGATGTTGAGACGACTGAACCGTGGAGGCATCTCAGCTCGAATTCGAATTGAAAAACTGCTGTGCCAGGCCATGCGGACCTGTTCGGCGACAGTTCCTTCTGCTGCGGGCCAGGTGCAGGAGTAAGTGCCGGACACGATCTGCACCTGGCTGAGCTGCGAATTTTCAAACTCTCTGTGTTCGTGTGGCTTTGAATCTGTTCCGGTGGCATATTCCAGAATGTTTGCTGGAACATCGCGAGTATCAGTAGCAATCTTTCCTTTATGCAGCAGCACGGAATGGGTACAGATTCGTGCGACCTGCGGCATTTGGTGAGACACGAAGATGACCGCCGATTGTTTTTGAATTTTTCCAATGGCGTTGAAACATCTCGATCGAAATGACATATCGCCCACTGCCAGTACTTCGTCAAGCAGAAGTATGTCGGGCTTCACCAGCACGGCCGCCACGGCAAACCCAAGTCGAACCTGCATCCCGGAGCTGTACGTGCGGACCGGTGCGTCGATGGAGTCTTCCAGTTCTGCAAATTCGACGATTTCATCAACCCGGTCACTGATTTGACGCTTGCTGAGTCCGAGTATTGAGCCGTTGATAAAGATGTTTTCGCGCCCACTGAGAATCCTGTTGAATCCGGCTCCCAGGGCAATTAATGCACCAACTCTGCCCCTCATTTCAATGCGTCCGGCGTCCGGTTTGATCAATCCGTTCAGCATCTTCAGCAGCGTCGTTTTCCCGGCTCCGTTTCGGCCGATCAGTCCCAGGCATTCACCGCGGTTGACTTCGAAGGTAATGTTGTGGGTTGCCCAGAATTCGTCTGTGCGGAGGACGGGGTCAGAGCTGGGGATGTCACCCGTACCCGGGTGACCGCCTGCTGACCGTTTCCTGTTCCAGAACAACTCTGCCGCGCTGTCCTTCACCCCATACCAGAGACTCCTCTTTAGGTCGCGACAGAACTTCTTGCTGACATTATCGCAGCGGACAAGAGTTTCGGGCATCGAGAACAGAGCCTGCGTGAGTTGATAGGTACCTGGGGTCGGGCAAAATGACGCGCAGTCGACGAAACTGAAGCTCCGTTACGGTCAACTCCAGCCACTCAAATGTCACCTTTCCCATCATGAGGCAACTGAAAAAACGCTACATCCCCATCCGTTCAATCAGGTGAGGCAGAACGACACGGAAGATGATCAGGCCCAGCACCAAAGCAATCAGCGCCAGTACTGCGGTAATCACCATGGCGGAGGCATAACTGCTGTGGCCGAGAGTCAGCCAGTCACGGGTCGTCACCACGACCGCGGTCAGTGGATTCCACTGGACGAGCGTCCCGGCCCAGCCGCCGGTCGGTGGCGGATACACAACGGGCGCGAGGTACATACCGAAAGGCAATGCTGCAGCGACCATCCGATTGACGTCAGTGTAAAGCGAACCGATGGGAATTATCAGCACTCCGACAGAGACTCCGATTAGCACGGTGCAGCCGAGGCCAATCGGAAACAGCCATGCCGTCGAAGCAGGTATTATTTTCAAAACTACAAAAACGGGAACCAATACCAGCAGTCGTATCATCAAGTCAAACACGACCCTGCCCACGCCGCTTAGAATGAAAATTTCGGGTGACACTTTTAGTTTTGTGAATACATCGCGACCCGCGTTGAAAGCAGTCAGTGGTTCATTAACGGACGCGGCGAAAACACCCCAAATCATTGAACCGATCATGACATACGCCGGGTACGGGATTGGTGTATCCGCGACCTTGATTACGCGCATGCTGTTGAGAAACACCCAGATCAGCGTCGTGGAAATGATGGGCACAAAGATCCAGACGAAACCCAGGTAACTTTGACGATACTGCGCTTTGAGATCTCGAGTAAACAGAATCCATATCAGCTCACGGCATCGCCAGACGTCTGCAAGAATTTCGCCCGTGAGCTGGAGGGGGTACCTCAGGGGCGACGCTGCCGAGTAGACTGTGAGCGGCAGTTGTTCCACTCCCTCGCCTGTGCGGTCCTGCGGCTCAGCGGTTGACATGTGACGCCCGATACTTTCCGCAAACGGCAGATGGCAGACAACAGTGGCCTGCTTGTGTCCGGTTGCCACGAAGCCCGACACCGGGACACGGAAAATGCCTGGACTCCGTCCCCGTGGGTGACAGGGCAACAAGGCCAGGCCACTCGGTGATTTCCTGTCCAGGGGCCAGTCGACTGAAAGGCCAAATCAATTTCGACAGTTCGGACATGACCGTCTGGCAATCCCAGTCAAATGGTACTGCTTTGTCCATTGGTCCCGCACGTCAATTGCTGAGAAGTCGCGCGCGAAAACCCGGGAGTCAAGCCGGAATTCGGCGCTGCAACCGGGAAACACCTGAAGAATTGCTCCGTCCGGTTGTGAAATTCTACGTTCACCAGATGCAGTCTGTTGGAACGAGTTCTTATAATGCAGCAAACCTCACACCCGCGTCCGAGCAGTGATTTTCTTCGATTTGAGTTTAATTCCACCAGCGTTTGTGCTTCGTTGGGCTGGTCCATCAAGAACACCAGTCAGTAATTCGGTATTATGTGGTTCCCTATGAAAGAGCTGGTTGATTCACAGACTCATGTGAGCGGATATATGAATCGTCAGATATCCCATCCCATCGTTGGCATCATTTTGTTCTGCGTAACGCTGACATCCGGTTCAGCTGATGCAGCACTCAAGAGCACCACGGTTGAACGATTTGATGTGGCGGTCGCGAAGGCTGTGTCGTTTCTTCAAACGATGCCACGGCCTACAGCACGAGATTCGTCCCTCGTGGCATACGCACTTCTGAAGGCCGGTGTGGATCTGTCAGACCCGCGAATCGTGGAGGGGATTGCGTACGCCAGGCAACGAGGCAACGCCGCGGAATATGATCAATATGAGGAGTCCTACCTTGCCGCCGTTGATGCAATGCTGCTCTGCGACGTGAGCCCGGAGAACCCCAAAAAATATCGTGAGGAGCTGCAGCGTATCGCACATCGGATTGTTCGTTATCAAAGAGAGAATGGTACGTGGCATGATCCCAATGTGGCAGGTGGTCCGACTGACGTCAGCTTGACGCAGTATTGCATCCTGGGACTTTGGGCGGCAAAACGCGCAGACTGCTCAGTGCCGGCGAAGTGTTTCGACAGAACCGCAAGATTTTTGGTCAATCACTCCAACCCGGACGGGGGATGGCCCTACCGAATCACAGGACTGACCGGAAAAAACCGGTCCACCCATAACATGACGATGGCAGGTGTCGGCACAATCGCAATCTGTCGGCTGTTGCTATGGTCGAGTCCGGGACAAACCGAACCAGGATTAAGATTCGGTGCCCTTGAGCGGGTTGAAGAGCCGAAACAGTCGTTCGGCTATCCAAATTACCGACCGCAGGTTTCTCGGGAACGAATGAGTGAAAGTATCTCACGCGGTCTGAACTGGAATCGCGTACGCTATTCACCGGTCCCACCCGCCGGACACGTTACTTATTTCTACTACACGCTTGAACGCGCAGCGGCCTTGACGGGCCTTGAGGGTGACTGGTTCACAAACTACGGTGACGGGTTGCTGACACTTCAACATGAAGACGGACATTTTGACGGCTTCAAAAAGCAATACGGGTCTGGCATCGCGACAAGTTTCGCCATCCTGTTCTATATGCAGTCCACGAGGGAGATTCTGAAATACGACAAGGGTCTTACGATCGGAGAACGAGGCCTCATGGACTATATTTTTCCGCGTCAAAGTAAGAACAGGACAATCGGCCCGCTGGATGAACTGCTGGATTCACTGATTGGTCAGGATTTCGACGTCAATGACAATACTGATGAGATTGTCAAAAAGGTTCAGTTCACGTCTCGTGAAGAACTCATCGGAGAAGCCGATAAGCTCAGGATTCTTGTCAAGAGCCCGGACCCGGCCAACCGTCAGATCGCCTACTGGGCACTTTCTCGCACGGGAGACTTCGACTTGGTCCCACTGATGCTCGATGGGCTCCACGATCCGAATTTAAGCGTGAGCATTCAGGCGCTGACCGGCCTGCGATACATTGCCAGAAGGCCAAAAGGATTCAACCTCACGCTCAGCCCGCTCAGTCAATTGCCGCACAATGCCGATGAAGCGACACGTCTGAATACAGCGAAGGTTTGGAAGGACAAAGCTTCCAGGGTGTGGCGCGAGTGGTATTCAGGTGTTCGTCCGTATGCGACCCGTGACGGCCTGGACGAAATCGGACTGCCCATCGGTGGTGCCGACCGTTGAAGAAAACGTCATCGCATTGTCATGGAAGCTGAAAGCCGTCCCAAAATTGATTGGAAACCGGATTCAAAAGCAGACTCTGATGTCCGCAGCGCTGTCAGAGTCTTCCCACTGTTTCTCCGCCACTGATTGTGCTGGCAGCTCGATACAGACCGTCGTCAACTGTCTCTGACACGAAGCGGACACTTCCGTCACCGAACAGAAATAATGCTCCGCCGGTATGAGGACTGTTGAAGTTGCGAATGCGATCACTGACATGGTCGCATGGATCGTGGGGATAAAGTCAACAGACACACTCGTGGGCACTCAATTCAGTGGAGCAGAAACGTCGTCTGATGTTCCGTCAATGCCGTTGAGCCTGATTCGAATGTTTTGTGATTGGTGCTCAGAACGTCGGTTGTGTCAGCGTCAATGATTTTGGTACGGAACTCTGCCGGGAGACCGGCAGGTAACAGCTCCGGTGTGTCGGTGGGTGGCTCAGGCGATGCTGTAATGGACGACGATTTCTGAACCTGACAGTGCGGGATGTGTCGCCGGTCCAGATATGCCATAGCCGAGCAGTAGCAGCAAAGCGTTTAAGGGAAGTTGTGGTTTGATGGCGTAAGGGTGGCAGAGAAATATGGTTGCAAAGAACCACCAGCCAACCTTCCATCGTCTGTACAATGTCCGAAGGACCAGGATATCCGGACCACTGTTCGAAATTGAACGGCGCAGAGATCCGGGTAAAGTGGAACCAGAAGGGACTGCCAGGACAGGAACAACGAGCAGAATGAAGGAGTGTTAAAAACGATTAGCCAAAACGAATCTGAAACCTCACTACAGGAACGTGTAAATGGCCAAATTTAAAGTGACAACACCGATCAAGACCGCAAAATACAAGCACCTCAAGGGCGGCGAGGTCGCTCGCGACTTCCTGATCGGTGATTAAGTGCGCAAGGTGATCTATCCGCGAGCCGGCGGGGTCGACTCGATCCGCATAGTCGACGTCGAAGAGCCGAACTCGGGCCCGGGCCAGGTTCGCGTGAGGGTACACCGCGCCGGGATCAACTTCGCCGACCTGATGATGCGGCAGGGTCTGTATGGCTCTCATCCCCACTACCCGTTTACTCCCGGATACGAGGCCGCGGGGGTGATTATCGATACTGGAGAGGGGGTGGAGGGGCTGCATCCGGGCGACCGGGCGCTGGCCATGACCGTATTCGGCGGGTACTCCGAACAGGTCGTTCTCGATGCGAATAGAGTGACACTTCTGCCCGAATCGATCTCATTTGATCAAGCGGCTGCCATACCCATCACCTACGGCACGGCATATCACATGCTGGTCCACCTGGGCAACCTTGCGAAGGGGGACACTGTGCTCGTTCACCACGCAGCGGGTGGCGTCGGCACCGCAGTCGCACAGATTTGCAGGGCCTACGGTACCTCTCTGGTCGTCGGGACTGCGTCGGCTCCGAAATGTAAGTTCGTCGAGTCCATGGGAATGCGCTTCGTCGACCGCGAGTCCGAGGACTTCGTCGGGGTCTGCAAGAGCATGACCGGCGGCAAGGGCGTCCACCACGCCATCGATCCGGTCGGCGGCAGTCACGTGATGCGCTCGTACAAGGCGCTGCGACGAGGCGGCAAGTTGTACTTCTTTGGCGCCTCGTCGGCGGTCAAGGGCGATAAACGCTCCCTGCTGACTGCCCTCAGAATGTGGGCATCCACACCACGTTTCGACCCATTAAAGATGCTGAGCTCTAACAAGGCGGTCTTCGGAGTCCACTTAGGGCTGCTGGAGGATGAGTCGGTGTTCCTGAACCACGTCGAGGTGCTTTCTGGAATGCTGCTAAAGCACCAGATCAACCCGGTCATCGACTCAGTGTGGAGGTTCGAGCAGGTGGACAAGGCTCAGTGCCACCTCCACAACCGAAAGAACTGCGGTAAGGTGCTGCTGGACTTCTCACCGCAGTAATCACAGGCGGAGTTAACAACAGCGACGGCTTTAATCCTTCCTGCGAATGTATTGAAAATCCCGCGACCGCTGCAGTTACGGTTGCAGGTGGACTCATCAAACGACAGGTGGTTTGGCAGAAAAGTATCTGCGATGACTTTATTTCGTATTGAAGTCCGGAATCTTAGAATGTCCGGACGGCTGTTCTAAATTGCACGGCGCAGAAATCCGGATAGAGTCGAGCCAGAACGGAGCGCCAGGACCGGAACAACGAGCCTGAAGGAGTGTCGTCATGAAACGATTAATTCATAAAGATGGCATGCTCCAGTCAGTTGGATTCGGGATGCTTTGCGCTTTCGCAGTTCTTCTCATCTACCTGCCCGCCCTGTTGGGCAGGCTGCTCCTTGGTATCCAAGTGCCGATGTACGGTGTGTGGTGGCTTGTTCTCGCAGCCGGGTTGTTCATCCTGGGGTTCGCGGGATCCGAACTAAAACGGCGAGGCATCGCAGAGCGACAAACCGCTCTCGAGTCCATCGGATTCATCCGGTTGACTTCCGAAGAAGACCAGAGGTTGTGCGACCAAATCTCGTGTTTGTTTCCTGTACACGTTAACGTTGACCCGCTGGCAAAGTGTGTAATCAGCGAGGGTACTCAACTTTATTTGGCAGATGTCCAGGAGGTCGTTAGCCAGGGAACCGGAGATGACCCGGGGGAATATCGCACGTCAACAGCCTGCCTTCTTGAGAATCGTCGCTTTGCCCTGCCCGTGTTTGAGTTAAGTCCCATCAGCAATCCACTCCGTGTGCTGGGGCGTCTGCTCAGACTCACCTCGAAGGCTGGAGACTGTCGGAAGTTTGAAAATTTTTATGACGTCGATTTGGCAACCGATGAATCCCTCTCGCGAACACTTTCGCTCCCGGTCATGCGGTGGCTGGCTAATGTTTCGTACTGGTCCCGTTACCCTGCATGGACCTTGAGAGCAAATGGCGGCCATGTCCTGCTGTACCGGCAGGGGAAAGAATTTTCTGTTCAGGAATTTAACAGACTGCTGGCAGGGCTGCTGGTCATCGCAGACACCCTCGACGTCGAAGAGCGAACGTCGCGTGAATCGGAACACAGAGACGTTTACCTGGGAAAAACCGCTCAACGTTTTCCATTCGAGAACGAGTCTTTTTCTTCTGAGAGTTGGGAGTCCGTGCTGTCACAATCGCCACCTCGTCAACTTCTCTCCGAATGGAAGAAGCTCACGAGGGTGCGTCCGTTTCGCATGGCCTTGTACCTTTTGTTTTCAGTGTTGGCAGGGGGGGTGTTGGGGGGGGAACTCCAGGTTCCTCCTGCCGTATCCGCAGCTGCGTTCATCGGTGTTTCCAGCCTGATCGCCGGCTCCGGATTTGTGTGGCATGTCATTCGCCCTCGTCGCGCCCGACGGTTGCTCGAACTTGGCACATTGGTCTACGGGCACATCACTCGGTTTGCCCCAACGGGGAATCACAACAATGACCAGATGGGATACAAGATCGAAGTTCAGTTTGAAATTGATAACAAGCAGCAAACCGCCCAGTGCCATTTGCTTCTTAGTTCCTCACACCTCGGTGCCGCCGATTCCCTGGCGAACTCGAACGAAGGGGTGGCGATCCTCTATGACCAATTTTCACCGGGTCGCATCATCCTGCCGCAGTTTCTTGTATTCAGTCGTTAACCACGCTCTTTGCCCCGATATTCGGGAGTTTTCGACGCGCGACAAACCAATATGACTTGTCGCGTTTCGGCGCCGTAGACATGCGTGTCAGCCCCATCAGATCGCCTGCTGTTTGTCGCCGTCAAGGCGCTTCCCGTACGTCAGCGGATTCAGCGCCAAACGTAATCACGAGCGACTTTCTCCAAAGTTCGTCATCGGCGGTGGCCAACAGTTGTCGGATTGCTGACAACTCCGTCGCTGTCTCACCGAGGAGCATTACAGCCGCCAGTCTGTTAAACACCTCCAGCTTAGCCTGGTACCGCTCATTCAGCGTCAGATATTTCACATTGCAGGTCGCCAGGTGATCGTAAATACGTTGCGGAGTTACGGCAACTGAGTCCCGGTTTGGGTGCCACAGTACAACCGCCGGCGTTGCCAAATCTTTGACACTCTCGATTGTGTCGGCGCGACCGTTCAGCTGTATGCATCGGTATCTTCTGTCAACATCAAACAGGTGCTCTGAGGGCCAGTCGCCTGGCCACCATTTTGCCTGACCCTGTGCCGATCTCACGTCAACTGCCCAATCTCCACTGTCATCCGATTGTGCGACAACCGTGAGGCGGACTTTCTGCCCTGCCGCTACCCGCTCGAGAGTACCGGGCTGTTGCCACAATCGCGGGAAGTAGAGCGAAGCGGTCGACGGAATTCCGGCTTCGCAAAGCGCGAGGGTTTGCACGGTTTCATCGCGCGGTAATTGAGATAATCTTTGCAACAATCTTGTAAGCTTTTCGTCTTCCAAACGGTCGATAGCTGTGCTTCCGACTAGCGTGATCGCCGCGACAATCAACAAGCTGCTCACGACCACCCGCCGTGAGGTGGACTTGGCGAGTTGTATGATCGCCTCGCCCCCCCAGACAGCAGCTAGCATGAGAATTGGTAAGACATGACCGTAAACATGCGAGTAGGCCATCCGTCGTGAGATTAGCGCTTGCGCGAGAACGACAACAAATGACAGTACTGCGGCCATGGCAATCGCCCGTGTGTTTGATCGGCGCGATCCCATCACAAGACCCACGACACCGAGCATGCCAACCAACTGCCAGCCCAGAAACGGTAACAAGTACTGGATGGACGAGTAAAACAGTGCGACCCCCTGTCGCAAGGTCGAGAAGGTGTGGCCGTACTGGGTCGCCGAACTGTAGATATACGGCAAGCGATCAAGAAGGAACACAAGACCGATTGCCCCGATGCATAGAGCCTGTACTAAAAGGTTGCGCCGCCACAAAACAGAAGGGGCGGGGCCTAGAAGGGAGTCCTGCTCATCGGGTCGAACAAACCACATCACCAGGTAGACGGGGAGCACCCAGAAAACGGACATCGTCACCACATTCATGAACGACAATACAGCGCATATCACACTCGCCGCGCCCAGCGTGATTGAACCGGTCCGTTTGCGCAGTTCCAACAACAATGCCAACTGAAGAACTTGCAGGGCCAGCATCCAGGTATAGCCACGAGCGGTCTGACTGAATTGGTGGACGTAGGGGCACCCCATTGCAAGCAACACCACAACACAGGCACTCATTCTCCAGCGAAAGGTATGTACGCCAACCCAAAAGAGAGCAATACAAAGAGCAACCGCCCCAATTAATGCGGGCAAACGTAGGGTCGCCTTAGAAACGCCCGCCGCCGCCGTGACGAGATTGATGAACACGCTATTGACAACGTGATTGTTTGGCTCGGGCCAGCGGCCAAAACCACAGTACAATCCAATTACCAGTTGGCGAAAACATGGGCGTTCCAGCTGCTCGATGTCCTCTATTCGGGTGAGTGGGCGTGATTGGCCGTTCGGAAAAACACCAGCCCACGTATAGTGGCGGAGCGTAATTAGTTCGTCGTGCTCAAGTGGACGATGGAAATCCGTTCGCCAGAGGGTGAGGCCGACAAAGGCTCCCGTGACAAGTATCGTCATCACAAATGCGAAGACGGGCTTCCTTAGCATTTGACAACGGTCATGGCGGCGGTCAGTACGACAGCCGCCATACCCGGTTGAAAAGATCGCTTCATGATGTGACTGTCCTGGCTGAAAAGTCTCGTGAGAACGTGCTCAGCGAACCTGCGGCAAGGCAGAAAGCCTGTTAAAGATAGGCAGTATAGATATTACGAGAGTATTGCGTCAAATAAGTGCTTTACAAAACCGCGTAAAGTTAGTCCTACAAAGCAGCGGGAGGTATGCGGTTTGGCGATTTTTCGTCGAAAAAGGACCCACTCCACTCGTCTCTTCAGTTCTGCTTTCACTGCTCGCGTTGTCTGCAGGTTGGCCAGTGCCCCGACAGCCGAGAACAGCACCTGATTCGCCACAGCCGGGTCGTTAGCAGCCAGTTGCTCAAACGCGGGCAAGTAACATCATCACCGGCCCGCATGACGTG
>CAUZPL010000137.1:0-13606 GCA_963581585.1 Planctomycetota bacterium | reverse complement strand
CCTCATAGCCTCCCCGATCCCACCCCGATCGTGAACTTCGTCCTGCAAACGCAAACACGTGTGGGTCCGGAAGTCAGTCACGGACCTTTTATTGGACATGCAACTTCCACAAGTACTGTGGTCTGGGCCCGGTGTCCGTAACCAGGGGAGTACCTGTTAAGAGTCACCAGTGATCGTGTCAGTCAACAGCAGACAGCAGTTTCAATGCCGTCCAGAGACGGTTGCCTCGTCTGGCAACTGGATCGTTTGCAGGCAGGAATATGTTACGATTATCAGCTGGAGCATAAGGGAAAGCTGCTCCTGACCGGTCCCGGATTCTTCTTCCATACACCCGACGCCCATGATAGAGGGCCGGTAAGACTGGCTTTCGCATCCTGTGCGAAAGAGGATGAGGACTCATCGGCGGTTTGGCGGACGATTGGCAGTTTTGATCCACAGGCCGTGGTGCTGCTGGGTGACACTCCCTATATCGATTCCACGGGACTGGCAGTCCAGCGCCAACGCTATGGCGAATTTGCTGCCGTACCCGACTTCAGTCGGCTGGTCAGAACCCGCTCACTCTACAGCACCTGGGACGATCACGATATTGGGCGTAACGACACCGATGGCAATGTTCCCGGCAAGAACAATTCGCGGCGCGCATTTGTTGAATTTCGAGCGAACCCGTCTTACGGGGACGGAACGTCCGGTATCTACACAAGCTTCCAACGCGGACCGGTGGAGGTCTTCCTGCTTGATACCCGTTATTATGCCGCCACGGAGCCGTCACCCTTCGACCCGGAGCAGCCATCGCTGCTGGGTCAAACTCAGTGGCAGTGGCAGTGGCTGCTGCGGAAACTTAAAGCGTCGACCGCACCTTTCAAGGTTCTGGCCTGCGGCATGATCTGGAACGAAGCGGTGCGGCCAGGCAAACTTGATCACTGGGGAACTTACTTCTACGAACGAGAGGCATTGTTTGATTTTGTTGGCCGGGAAAACATCTCCGGTGTCCTGCTGGTCGGAGGAGATGTCCATCGTACACGATTTCTGCACCACCATTCTCAAAAGAGTGCCGGATACCGAATTCCGGAGTTGATCACCTCGCCGGTACACGCCGGTGTGATTGAAACCGCCAACACCCCACACCCGGCCCTGGTTTATGATGTCGGCGAACCCAACACTTTCCTACTTCTTGACGTGGAAGGGCGGGGCCCGAACGCCCTTCTTGAGGCTCGTTTCTTCAACAAACTGGGAGAAACGTTCTACGAGGTCTGTTTTCGGCGGCAGCAGCTTCAGAAGCCGGCGCGTTAATGATTCATCCGGATGTTTCAAATCCACTAATGAAACGACGTTTTGATGAAAGTCGTCATTTCACCTCGATGGCCCAATCTTTCAGTTCATATGGTTCTCCGAGATCCTGATCCACTTTGGATAAAGTGACGAAACGGGACATCTCAGAGCGACTGCAGCGTTCAATCGATGAACCAATACGCACGGGGCTTAGCCTAGCTGAACGATGGTCCGGGCCGCGGGTGATAGATGGAGGATAAATATTGATAGGCGTGGTCATAGTTTATTTTCTTCGCAACGTCACAACTGGGGAACGTTCCGATAAAAATATTGAGGAAGCATTTTCTGCTGGCCGACCGTCACATTGTGGCGGTACATGCAACTCACTCACCACAGGCAGAACCGTTCACATTATCAATCGTCTTTGGCTTACATGACAAGTCGCGTCAGTCGTACTTCGAATAGAGAGTGCCGAGCATGGCACAGAGATACCTGATGGGGAAGTATGGCCTGGATGGCGCCACCGAGTCCGACTGCACAGCCAACTTCAAATGCCCGGACCCCAAGTGTCACAATTGGCTCAAAACTCCTGAGCAAAAAGTTGGTCAGCCAGATACGTGCCCATATTGTGGTGTGCGATCCCGACTGGTAATTGAACCTCTTCAGTTGAGGAAGGAAGCGGACGTTGCTCAAGAGCAAGCTGAGAAGGAGCGCGTGCAGCAAGCCACTGCCAACACCGCCATGTCAGTCATTAACGCTGGTGCTGCGAGAATTGAGACCGGGTGACATAAATCCAGTTTACATGGGCACCCAGATTAGTAAGCAGCAAGTGATCAGAATCGTCAATCATCTGGCGACATCCGGTTTCTTTACGCGTACCAAAACGGATACGGGTGATGTCCACGAACAGCTTCTTGATTCTCTGCGAAGGTTGTATCTCTGGACCATTGGGTATAGTAATAGCCCGACAACGACCGTTAATCATTACGAATCACTTGGATTCAGTGCCAGCACAGCGGCTCCGGCACGCTCACTCGGCAAGGTCCTGCAGCTGGATGCCGTGCGGCTTATGGGCGACATGCTGACCCAATTGAAGCGGCTGCCAACAACCGAGTTTAGACGGAACCGCACCGAGTGAAGAAAATATCGATCACAGTCTTGCTCATCATACTGGCCGGTTGCGAGCAGTCCGGCTCCGTTGAGCAGTATCGACTGTCTGAACAATTCGTTCCAGCTGCAGAAGAAGCAGCAGCGGACACAACCCCCAAAACACCCACGGCCAACCAAGGGACGGTTTCGATGAACGCTCTAGTGCAGAAGTCCATAGTTAATGAGCGGGCACAGGAACGTGAGGCCATGGTCAAGCGACAACTGGCTGAGCGGGACATTCATGACCAGCGCTTGCTAGACGCCATGCGCCGGGTACCCCGGCATATGTTCATCCCTGAGAACCAGCGACACGAAGCATATGAAGATCGTCCGGTTCCCATCGGTCTCAGGCAGACCATCTCACAGCCATACATCGTTGCCTACATGACCCAAGCATTGCAGCTGCAAGAAGGTGACCGCGTGCTGGAAATTGGCACGGGTTCCGGCTACCAGACGGCCATCCTGGGAGAATTGGTTCGGGAGGTTTACACGATTGAAATAATTTCCCGGTTAGGTGAACGTTCGAAAAAGTCGTTGGCCGACTTGGGGTACCGAAACATCTGTGTCCGTGTGGGTGACGGTTACAAGGGCTGGCCTGACAAGGCGCCGTTTGATGCCATCATCGTCACCGCTGCGCCCCCGGAATTGCCCCAACCATTGCTGGATCAGCTGAAGATTGGGGGTCGAATGATCGTTCCGGTCGGCAACATCAGACAACAGCTGGTGTTCATTCAACGCACGGAAAACGGCTACGAGGAAAAAATTATGTTGCCAGTGGCCTTCGTTCCCATGACCGGTGAAGCTCAGAGGACCCCGTCCCCCAAAAACTCAAAGTAGCGGTGGCCGAGGATGCTGAACCGTCGTAAGAAACCCCGATGTTTGAGAATCAACGACACCAAGGAGCCTGCTTTCAGGCCGATACAAAGGTCACGATGACGGATGGATCGCTGAAACGCCTTAAAAATGTGATTGTCGGAGATCGGGTAGTAACGTCCGAAGGCAGGTCGGGGCGGATTGTCGACGCCGTGCTTGATGTCGAGTCATGTCTTCAGGACGTTCTTAGCGACGACATTTCCGTCACTGATTCGAATCTGAAGGGGATTGGGCGTGACTGGTTGATGACTTTTCCCGGTTGATTTGGAACAGCATTTCCAAGCACATGGATTCTTAGGATCTAAGGTAGCTCCTGAATCAGTACAGTTTCATCGCTGTAGAAGCTTCCACTGGTAACAAGGTGGGAGGGATCGTCGAAGCTGCAAACGTGTCTACAGCGATCCGGCTGACAAAAGATCACGATCTGGATTCAAGTAAAGTGGAAGTGGTCGCTGGACCGGATGATGACCTTTTTCCCGTTGCTGGTGGGCAACAAGCCAGCAGCAACGTCAGGTTGCTTCATGTCGCACTGATCAAAAACCCAGATGGAATGCCCAACTCATCACTTCTGACATGGCTGGGTGCGTGGGCAGCTGCCATTTTTGCGTCGCGATAATTCCGGTTGCCGTTGGACTGGCTCTTTATCTTCCTTACTGGATCGTGCAAGACATCAAAGGCGGTCGTGTCCACTCGGGGGAGGCGGCACCGTTAATTCGCCTATTGCAGGGGAGGGTGTGCGTATTATATAGAACCTCAAACCCAATTTTGTTCTGGTTCAAATTTTTTATGGAACTGTTGGAGTCGGAGCAATTTTCGCGTGGTTAATTTGCTTTTAAGACGCATATTTTTCCCTCTACCAAACCAAAGCACACGGTCACAAAGAGTTCTGAAAAGAGTAATCGGCTCCTTCCTTAGCCTGGTGGACGTTACAGTCGAACGAGGCATCATCGACTGTGACGCCGACGAGATTTATTACCTGCCATAACAACACCATGAGCCAGACCCTGAACTGGTATGGCTGTTTCACTGTGTTACACGGTGAACTGCCGCTGACTCCCAGGCGGAATGGCTTGCGTGATGCGGGCAGGCGTATGCCGTTAAAGGACGGTCTTTGACATACATGGAAACTCGTGCGACGATAACTTCCTCACGAGGGCAGCCGATTGGCGCGAGAAGGCCGTGCAAAATTTTGAGATCGCCAGGCCCAGGCAGACCCTTGCGGTGTGATTCACGACCACCAGTGTTCAGTTATGACTCCTACTGCTGATATCGTTATTATCGGAGGCGGCGTTCACGGTTGCAGCCTGGCCTTCCATCTGACCGCTGAGAACGCGGGCAGCGTGGTTCTCATCGAGAAAAAGCACATCGCCGCGGGCCCGACGGCACAGTCGGGTGCCATGATCCGGGCGCTGTACAATGAGCAGATCCATACCGATCTGGTGATCGCCTCGACGCGAATGTTCGAACAATGGAACGAAGTCGTCGGCGGCAATGCCGGGTTCGTCCAGCAAGGGTTTCTACGCATCACCGACACGCTCGACGCAGCGGCCATCGGAGGCGAACTGGAGCTGACTCGACAGTCGGGCGAACCCTTCGAGATTCTGACCGGCGATCAACTGGCGCAGCTCGTTCCAGCTGGCCAGTTCAACGACGGCGAATTCGGTATTCTGTTTCCTACCGGCGGCTATGCCGATCCCTACAAAGCCACTGTCGAGTTGGCCGACGCCGCGCGACGACACGGCGCACACATTCATGAAGGCGTCGAGGTAACCGGTATTCATGTCGAGGGGGAACGCGTTTCAGCGATCGATACGGACGCAGGCACGATCGCGACACGGCTGGTTGTCAATTGTGCCGGTTCGTGGTCTGACCGCGTGGCGGCGATGGCGGGAATTCAACTGCCGATCGAGATTCATCCCGCGCCGACGTGCCTGTTCCGCAAGCCCGATTCAATGGACACCAGCGGTCCGATCCTGTCGGATGGCGTGAACAAGGTTTATCTGCGAGCGATGGGCGATGCTGTGTATCGTGCTGCTCACTTCGGGCATTCGGACCATGCCGTCGATCCGGACAACTTCGACGAAGCGGTTCCGTCGCACCAGATGCAGATGCTGCGAGACGGTCTCTACAATCGCTACGACGACATGCGTCGCTCACCGTCTCTGGGCGGATTCATGGCCCTCTACGACATGACGCCTGACGGCCATCCGATCGTCGGTCCGATCGAAGAGGTGAACGGGTTCTGGTGCGATTGTGGCTGGAGCGGCGGTGGCTTCGCGCCTGCCCCGGCGGGCGGCGGGTCGCTGGCCCGCATGATGATGGGCGGCGAGCCGGAGATCGACCTGAGCTACTTTCGCTGGCCACGATCCACGAACCTCGGCAGCCGTTTGCGCCAGGATTGGATGCATCGTTAAGCGTCCTTTGGAACCCACCAGCATGCCTCACTCGTTCCTGACGCCCTCAATGTTTTACGGCGTGTGGTGACTCATTGCAGCTCACAAGACGACACCAGTGATCACCCTTTATTGGTGGAACTTTGTACAGCACCGACCTCTGCATGCCTTGTGTAGCGGTCGCAGGTTCGTACCTGGAACGTCGGCGGCGTTTCAGTTCGCGTACGGCTTCCAGAGCATACGGAAAAGTCTGAATCGTACACACAACCACCTTCTTGTCGCCTGACAGGGCTTCGACCAGTTGAGAGCCTTTACTGTGCCCTCACCGCTTTTGATCGTGGCCACCACCGCCCTGCGTTCGAAGCTGTCAATCGCGTCCTGCAATTGTGTGTCATTCACGTTGCCCTCTGATATCACAATCAACGTATCGAAGACTTTGTGATCGTTTTCGTCAGGCAGCTCCACCAGGAAGTGAACGGACCAGGCGATCGAATTGCCTTAACGAAGGCTTTCTTCAGGATCCGGCTAGGCAAAGTCAATCCAGAGGCCTATGCTTTGAATACTTCATGGTCACTGTGGCCAGGAGTTGGTCAATTACGGCTGGACATGAACAAGTATCGTTCCCCATACAAGTGGAAGGATGTTTCTTCAGCCGAACGGGGTTTACCGGCAGAGCTGGACTTCTTCTTCCCCGCTTGCCCATCGGCACTTATGTTGAGCTTCTCTGCTGCCGACCATTGGTCATTTTGACCAATTTGGAACGCCGCCAGCGTCCGTATAGACGCGGAAATCCGCGCATTCTTGTTTGCTGCGATTTTTACTGAAGGCAGTATCGCTCGATTCGGGTGACACTGAGCAATTGTGGGTGCGCTAGTTGCCGCGTGAGCCGGACTTTTTTTGAATCAAACCATCGCGATCTGAAAACGCTTGAAGCTCGATTCACCGGCGATACGTTAATCTCAATCGTGAACGAAACACTCGTCGGCGGGCTGTCGTGTGTGGTTTCGACAGCAACTGTGACTGAACGAACTATGAAGAAAAACAGTCCTGGGGAGGCTCACCGGACAAATACAGCAGCCGGCCAGCGAGCGGTTTCTTAGAGATGTGAAAGCTGTTGATAGAGATGGTCCATCACAAATAAGTCAGGAGTGCACCTATTGCCAACAACCAGAATACTTTTAAAAAGCTGCAGCGCGAACGGGACAAAAAAGCAAAGGCTGAAGCGAAAAGGAAACGTCGAAAAGAACGGAATCAGGGTGATGAAGGAAAACAGTCGGGGCAGGGCGGCCTGGAACCCCAAAGCAACTCAAACTGAGTCGAGGTAACTCACATGGAAACGCAGTGCGACGACTCAGTGCTCAGCAGGCTGCGAATTGGAGTCTGAATCAGTGAGTGTTTCACTGGTGATCTGGCGTTACAAAGCTACTTAATCCGGACTAGAGAAAATGGCAGAAGGCACAATCAAACGACTCAGCGAAAAGGGATTTGGATTCATCGAAGACGGATCGGGAAAGGACATGTTCTTTCACAGTTCATCGGTCGAGGGCACCACCTTCGAACAAATGACAGAAGGTCAGCGCGTTTCGTACAACATCGGTGACAGTCCGAAGGGACCTCGAGCGGAGAACGTCAGAATCTTGTGACGACGATCAGTGCTCATGAGGCCCGTCGTCGCCTCAGGAGTAACACCACGCGTTCTGCGACGCCCTCTATTCCTTGTTTCGGGCGAAAATTCAACGCTTATCGAGCGGTTGCAGTAAAGACGTAAATTCTCACCGGCATGATGATCGTGCCATGAGTCATGCTCCTGGAGTGCGCAATATATTATAACGTTTTCTCAATCAGAGAGGCACAAACATGGGCGACAAGGGAAGCAAAGACAAAGGCAAAAGGGAACATCAGAAAAAGGCGAAGCTCAGCCCAAAAGAGAAGCGAAAACGGAAACAGGACAAAAAGATCAGCTGAACTTAGTTCGGCTTCTGTCCAACCAGCGATCCACCAGAGCAAATCTTTACGTAAAAACTCACCTTAGCGGGACCACCTCGTTGATTTCGGCTGAAACAATGCTGTCACCTCCTCTGAACCTTCCTGAGGAATGACAATACCAACGGCGTCTGCAGTGACCGAATTCGCGAAGCCGCTTGAACTCGCAAAACGGAGGTCGAAAAACATCGTAAGCCCTTGGAAATTAACGAAAAACAGCTCGCCGCAAATCAATGCGACGAGCTGTTTTCATTTAAATTCCGGACGACAAGATTTGAACTTGCGACCTCTGCACCCCCAGGCCGTTTCAGCAGTGGCGTGAATAGCCGAACTTCCAATGTTTTACGGCGTGTAGGGACTCGTTGCAACTCACGAGACGACACCAGTGGGCTTACCCCGTCATTGTTGACAGGCGGTGAAACTCTGTCAGAAGGCCAAACGGATCAGGCGGCTTTCCACCAGTCCCGCAATTGATTTGTACGGCAGTGAGAAGTAGCGCCTGATTGGTTTACCGGGCCTTTCCGGATCAGGCCAGCTTTTTCGACCGTGATGCTGCCATTCTGGAAACGCTGCCAAGCCGCATCCGTAATGGACCGATCATCGTCGCGGCTGCGATACAGCCAGCCCAGCGGACCACGGACACTGAGCTTTAGATCTATGTGAAAGATGATCGATCGCTTCTTCAGCAGGCGCTGAGATTTCCTCATGCAATCAATGTGTATCCGACACGGTAAAACGGTTTAATGCCTGAGCCTGTCGCTTTAGTTTTTCAATTGCCCGCCATTGTCCTGGTTATAACTCAATACAGGCTTCTGTTTTGTAATGTTGAAGAATCGTCTTGCTTTTCTCAATCACTCTCTTTTTCCATTCCTTCCTTATTGCGCTGCCCGCAAGCCCGGCCAGGCCGATTCCGAGGAGGGCAAGCGTTGTGGGTTCTGGGACGGACGGTGGTGGTTCTTCATCGATGTAAAATTCATCCAGTCCGAATCCATTAGCATTTGCGCCGTATGTAAAAGTAAATTCTTTTATACCATCGAATTGAGTGCCCAAATAAATCTCTGAGTTAGGGCCCACAAACCCCCAGTCATCCGGTGGTAACAGCATCGAGTAGGAAACAGTTATTCCATCTGATAATGCATTTATGTGGACCTCTTCGTTTCCGATTGAAGGGTCACCCCGAGTGCCGGTATTTGTTGTGATTTTGAAATAGTTTAAATCAAAAGCACTACCGTCGGTTTTTTTTACTGAGATGGACACCATATCACCATCCAAGCCGGCCGCCCAGTGTCCATGAATAACGTCATTGCCAACCCCGTAGTAATTACCTACATGATAACTAAATGGGTTACCGGGTGGGCCAATAAAATCAAACGATACTCCGTCTTCCTCGTAGTAATCAACGTTATCGACACTGAATGTTGTGTCGGTTGCAAATGTGGTTCCACCGAACTGGTAAACTGTACCGCCTGTAAAGTTAATCAATGCAGCAGGAGAATCACTGGTAAAGCCAGGGGTAATAAGCAGACTAAGGCTGAATAAGGCAACACAACGTTTCACTTTTAGTCCTCCCTGCATCAGCAGCGACCGGATTCAAACCGATGCGACGTCATTCGTCAGGCTCGGCGCTAATGCATCTTCATTCGTTGTTGTGAGTTTCCTGAAAGCGGATGCGTCACTTCCGAAGCCGGCGTTTGCGCGCAACTGCCTGACAAACGTGGTTCTCATCGTTCATCTCACAGAAACAGGAATAAGAACATCGAGAACAGATCTTCAGGGGCGACAGGACAAAAAGTCCTGTCGTTTCGTGCTGATGGGTTTTGCTGCCCGCCCGCAGGGAATATTGGCGGAACGGCATGCCGAAACCCGCTTAGAAGTCACTCAAGGCAGCATCCTGGAAGATGGGAATCATAGAGTCAATGAGGGCAATACAACGCAACAGTCATTTATGAAAAAAATATATGTCTAGCGACTCTGGGACATTTGTCATGCTCCCTGCATCAGCTTTTCGATACCGGGGGGCTCAGAACGGCTGGACTGTCGTTGGCAATTGAGCGGCGCAGGTGAGGCCTGGTGGACAGCGCTCCCCACATAAAACGGGCGACCAGATGGCCGCCCGCGATGAGCTGTGTGGTGGTGAGCTTCCTGTGCCTTAGGCGGCCGATGTTTGCCGGCGACGTCTGCCGTAGCCGAACAGACCCAGCGCGCCGATGCCAAACATGGCCAGAGACGATGGCTCGGGGACGGGGGTGGCTGGAGTGATTACAGTGTCATGAATGCGGATGCTATCGAGAAACCCGCTACTATTCTCGTCTTCGGTAGTGTCGTCATCGACAAAGAAATGGGCCACGCCATGACTACCAAAAACGGCGTACGCGGAGTTGTCAATGAACGACAATACCAACGCTCCATTCACGTAGCCGGTAAACTCATCGGTGGAATCATCTCGGGTCACGAGCACGTCGATATTGGTCCCGACAGTTAGATCAATGATGTCTTCGCCGGCTTCATCGTAGAAATACATATAATCATATCATAAAGATATAGACCTTCGTCGTCTTGCAGATTGGAAAAGTCAATCAGCTTCACATAGCCGTCATCGACTTCGTCCACGGAAAATGACATCTCCATGGAGTAGTGAGAGGCGAGACCACCAACCATGACGCCAGTTAGACTCGGGCCTTCCCCCTCGCCGAATGTGTAGCCGCCAGCCCCCAAACCGGACGGATTGGGAAGCACCATTGCGGCTCCACCAAAGCTGTCCGCGGTCGTGCCGTTGAATGTGTACTCATGAACCAAACCGGCTAAAGTCGTGCTTGTCCAGCCTGAAACAACCATCGCCAGTGCTAGCCTACTGAAAATGCTGCTCTTTCCGCTGGTCTCTCCAACTATAGAAAAACTTTGTTGAAACGATCGCTTCATCATGTGACTGTCCTGACTGAAAATTCTCGTGAGAACGTGCTCAGCGAACCTGCGGCTCCAATGCATTCGGCAAGCCAGAAAATTTGACCACTATAAGTATTATAATAATTCTGATTAGATTGAGCCAAATGAATGCTTTACAAAACTGCGTAAAGTTTGTCCCACCAAACGGTGGGGGGGGTATGCGGTTTCAGGGAATCGGGCTGAAAAAGGACCCACGGCCGTGCTGAACAAACCAGCCGTGGGGTCTGCCCCGTCATTGCTGACAGGCGGTGAGTCATGGATGCGGCGCAGTGGTTAGTGGAAGATCTCACAATTAGGCAATGCCTCTCTGAATTTGGCCACGCCCGCGTCGGTGATCCGGGTTTCCCGGAGGTCGAGCCCCTGCAGACTGGTCAGTCCCTCAAGATGCACCAGTCCCGCGTCAGTGATTTGGATGAAGTTGAGGCCGAGCCTCTCCAGACTGGTCAGTCCTTCAAGATGCACCAGCCCCGCATCGGTGATTTGGGTGGCGGTGAGGTCGAGCTCCTGCAGACTGGTCAGTCCCTCAAGATAAATGAGTCTCAGGTCAGTGATCCGGGTGAAGCTGAGGCTGAGACGCTCCAGACTGGTCAGTCCCTGAAGATGCACGATTCCCGCGTCGGTGATCCGGGTGTGGCTGAGCCAGAGGTACTGCAGACTGGTCAGTCCCTTAAGATGCACCAGTCCCGCGTCAGTGATCGGAGTGTCGATCAGTAAGAGGTGCGTCAGACTGGTTAGTCCCTCAAGATGAACTAGGTCCGTGTCGGTGATCCGGGTGTCGATGAGGTCGAGCTCAACAATCTCACCCTGTTCATTGACGTCGATCCTGGCTCCCAGCTCTTCCAGCTGTGCCTTCACGCTGGCGGCATCCACGGTGGGTTCTTTGGCTGCGGGCGTCTGCTGAAGGACATTCGCATCGTCACCCTGCGTATTCGGATCCGGTGTCTGTTGTTCGGACGTCTCTTTGTTGGACTCCCCAGCTGGAGGTGACGTCTGTTGCTGACACCCGGCCAGACAAATGTACAACATTACGCTTATACGATACATGGTGGATTCCTTCATTTGTTGCCGCCTGAAAATGGCGGTGTCATCTTACCGAGACAAATCCTGTTCTTCTTTGCTCATCTTTTGCCAGTCCCATGGTGCAATGATTTTGTGACTGCCCGACCATCGTCCCCTCTTCAGCTCACGCGCCTGTTTCTGGGCCTGCGCTAACGCAGTGTCGTCCGGCGCGTACCTCGCATAATGCCAGGACATTCCCGCAGCGACAAGCGTGCGGTTGATCAGCGTCGACAGGCTCTTTGCCATCATCCCATTCCTTTGGAAGATTTCCTGGAAGCAACCAGCGGCCCAGTGTATTCAGGTGTTCGCGCGTCCCGGTGGTGTTTTTAATTCCCCTCCACTCGTCTCTTCAGTTCTGCTTTCACTGCTCAACTTAGTGCACTTCGGTTCAATGAAACCGTGCAGCCGTTTCCGGATCTGCAACACACAGCAACAGCGTTTGACGGTCCATACGGGACGGGTGAATTCAAATTGCAGGTCAGTGATTTAAGTAACAGCATTAAGCCATCAATTTCAGTTCGAAACAATGCTGCAGTTCGCTGCGCTGTTTTGCGCGGGCTGTGTTGTTTTGATGCAATGCGGTTGTTCCGGTTATGTTTTTCGAAATTCGGCGACTCTCTGAAACCACGCCCAGGTTCACACCTCGCAAACACCCCCTTTTTCAGACAGACGAACTATGAAACGCTTCATCACAGCAACGTTGACTCTGGCCCTGTTCACCGGCATGTCTGCCGGCAAAGCGTCTGCACAGGACGTTCTGGGTGCCAACTATGAGGGGGAAGGTTTTGTTGATTTAAATAGCTTGAATGCTGGCCCTGTCCACGGACTGAACCCTGGCGACAACGGCTTCGTGTACGGAGCCATGTGCACCAACGAACTGATTGCAATCATCGCCTTCGCCGCAAAAGAAGTCGGATTCACCTGCACCTACGTCTGCCTGCGTGGCGAGAAAGTCAGCATCAAGGATGTCCACTGCCCGAGCGTCATCGCCCCCTCCGACTGCCCGGAGCTCGGCGGACAGGAAGGTGAGAACATCGTCGACCTGTGGTTTGAATTAGTGGATGCCGGATACACCGAAGACGAAGCCTTTGATCTGATTGAATTGGTAATCGGCGACCACAATGCCCTGGGTTTCGAAGGGGAAAGCGTAAATATCTTAACATCCTACGAAGGCAAACTTCCCATCGCCGAACCACTTCCCGTCAACAATACTCAACGAGGGTACATCAGTAACATCCGGAGCAAGAAGCGGACACATTGGTCGGAGCCGCAAGGGCATATCCTTTGGTAACAGGGATTCGGAATTACACCTGGCAGCTCGATGCATAGCTTTGATTTTCCAATATTGACCGAGCCGCTTCAGCTGCTGGGAATTGAGCGGCCTTGCGGACTGTCACCCAAGGCTGCACGTGAATTCTGTGGATCTGCCGGGGGGCAAAGGTGCGGGCCTTTGGCAATGATCTTGGCCTGAACCATCTGAGCCGGCAACGGTTGCAGGCATTGCCAGAGCCGGAGGACACGCCTCGAATGAGACGGCACAGAGAATTGGCGCAGCGATTCCTCGGCTAACTCACTCCGGGACGCTGACAGCAATCTTTACATGAATGTACTCGCCATTGTAATCACTCTGCATCAGATGTACTGCGGCAACCTGTTGCAATCCTGCCTCTGCAATCTCCGCTGACAGTTCTTTGGGCAGGTATCCAATCTGGACCTTCTTTCAACGCTTAATGAGGAAACCTTTTGAACCGTGTCCAAATACAGCCATCGCATTCGAGTCGTGGCGGTTCTTTGGCTCGGGCTTCATCGAAACGCTCTGGTGTTTCCACGAAGCAAACTTAAGGACATCGTCTATTCGGTAGCTTAGGCCAGCAACATCAAACCAACGCTTCAGTGTCTTATGGCCTGCGGGATAGACATCTTCGAATTTCAGCTTG
>CAUZPL010000136.1:0-13973 GCA_963581585.1 Planctomycetota bacterium | reverse complement strand
GCTGCTGTACAGACGATCCAGCGGGCCACGCATGCTGAGATCGATCCTGTGTTGGCCGAATTGACCAATAACAATACGGGCCTTCTGTCGGAGCTGAGCGACACAGTAGCATTCGGCCAGGGTGTCGTACGGTAGTTTTCGGTCTTCACCCACGAGCAGGGCAGGCGGCTGCCTGGTTCCGAGTGTGCGGATGGCACCGGTGTACGCAATGACCTGATCGTTTGCCGGCATGGCCGCCGGCAGTTTGTCTCGAAGGATCTGCCTGACTCCGCTCGTCTCTTCAGTTCTGATTTCGCCGCCCGTGTCGCCTGCAGGTTGGCCAGTGCCCCGACAGCCGAGAACAGCACCTGATTCGCCACAGCCGGTTCGTCAGCAGCCAGTTGCTCAAACGCGGGCAGTGCATCATCACTGGCCTGCATGACGTGCCGGAGGGCAGCCTGCAGTTGTGTGCTGCCTTCCAGACTAAGATGATTGCATCCAGCATGCTGTTCGCTTTGACCTGAATGTTTTGCAGCTGTTCGGTTGTGAGGTGAGTCATGGATGCGCCGCAGTGGTTAACGATCGATCTGACAATTCGGCAATGACTCCTTGAGTTTGACGACTCCCGCGTCGGTGACTTGGGTGTTGCGGAGGTCGAGCGTCCGCAGACTGGTCAGTCCTGCAAGATGCGCCAGCCCCACGTCGGTGATCTGCGTGCCGATGAGGTAGAGGTACAGCAGACTGCTCAACCCCTTAAGATGCACCAGCCCCGCGTCAGTGACTTGGGTGTTGCTGAGGTTGAGTATCGCCAGACTGGTCAGTCCCGACAGATGCACCAGTCCCGCGTCGGTGACCTGGGTCTCGCCGAGGTCGAGCTCCTGCAGACTGGTCAGTCCCTTAAGATGTTCCAGCCCCGCATCGGTGATCTGGGTGTTGGCGAGGTGGAGCCCCTGCAGACTGGTCGCGGTTAAGGGGGGCAGGTCACACTCTGAAGCTGGGGACTGTACGTGACTGAACGATCTCGAAGAGCTGGATGCGAGGCAACACCAACAAGTCGATTGACCGCACCGAATGGATGTTCAAATGGGGTGTGGCAAGGGGCTGGTAGTCGTGGAGCTCAATACTGCCCGGTTGACCCTAGATGGACTGAAGAAGAAATGTACTCACGTTGCGGACAACCTGAAGCGGTAACCCTTCTCACAATTGCACATCGATGTCGTACGTGCCCGCGTATCGCAGCGATCATGAGCCCTTATCGACCTGAGTCTTTTTCTATTGCAGTCCTACATCATATCAGCGCTATCGCCTTGGCCATTCCGGCCGTCCAACCTCCATCGACGAAATAGGCAGATCCCGTGACAAAACGTGACTCGTCGCTCGCGAGAAACAGGGCTACGTCTGCGACATCTTGTGGCTGGCCAATGCGGCCCAGTGGTGCGATTTTTCCAGCAAACCGACGGCCCTCCGGACTCTCGTCCAGAAACGGCTGGGACATGGCCGTCTCGATCCATCCAGGGCAGATGCAGTTGACTCGAATCCGTTGTGGACCGTGGTCGATGGCCATGGCCCGTACGAGCTGCAACACGGCACCCTTAGTTGCACAGTAGCCGGCGATGTCGGACTCGGCGTAGAAGCTGTTGGCCGAAGCGGTCGCGATAAACGAACCGCCATCACCTCTGCTAAGGATGGGAATCCCGAATTTTCCGAGTAGAAATGCACCTTTGACGTTCACTGCGAAGAGACGATCCCAGTCTGCCTCGGAAAGATCTACGACCGAACCACCGTGCATGATCCCAGCGTTGCTGAAGATGATGTCGATACGGCCGAACCTCTCGATCGTATCGCTCAGCAACTGTTGGACATCGGTTGCTTGACTAACGTCAGCGACCTGACCGACGATTGTGCCGGAGCTATCCGAACCAACCGAGCGGATGGTCTCATCCAGTTCCATGATGTCCGCTGCAACGACGACAGCTCCCTCCTGGGCAAACCGCACAGCACTGGCCATGCCGATTCCGCGCGCCGCTCCCGTAACGATCGCCACTTTGTTTTTGAGTCTCATGCGTTTGACGCCAAACTGGAATTACGAAAGACTGAGTTATGAGCGAATATTGTGGCGCACACGACCGTTACCGCAAACATATCATGTACTTAACCGTATGCGGCGCACAAAGACAACGGAATCACGGTGACCATCTTGCCAGAGTCACGGTAGCCGGTCTGCGACGTGGGGCGGGAACTGTCTCAGCACCGCCTATGGTCGCACGATGGTGCCGTCTGCGCGACGTGTGTTCCCCCAGGTCTGTGCGCTTGATGAGAAATCATCAGTCAGAGGGAACTTCGCAGCGGCCTTTTCATTGAGATCGACACCCAGTCCAGGCTTATCATTACACCAGACATAGCCATCGCGGACTTCGGGCATGCCGGGAAAAATCTCCCGTATCGGATCGTCTGACGGGACCAGCAGTGCAGCGGCTTCCTGGATCCCGAAATTCCACGTGTTCAAATTCAGATGCAAGTTAGCGGCGTGCCCAACGGGCGAAACGTCGCCAGGGCCATGCCATGCGAACTCCGAAGGCCTCACATAATGCGGCCAGTTTGCGGGCCGGGGTCAGACCGCCGATCTGCGAGATGTGGACTCGAATGAAGTCGATCAGCCGGTCTTTCACTATGGGGATGATCTCATGAGGATTATTGTAGAGTTCATCCATGGCCATCGGTGTGCTTGTTTGCTCTCGTACGAGGCGAAAGTATTCGTTGTCCTCTGGAGAGAAGAGATCTTCGATGAAGAAGGGTTTGTATTGCTCGACGTCCTTGGCGAAACCGAGTGCGTCAATCGCTGGAAATCGTTCGTGGACGTCGTAGATCAACTCGACGTTTCTTCCAATCGTCGAGCGGACGTGCTCGAACAGGTCCAGCACACGGTGGATATAAGGACGCGGCTCGTAAATGCTGCCACGATTGCTCTCACCCGCGCCGAGTTTCGGGTCGATTTTGATCTTCTTGGTAACAATCCCAGGTCCTTCCGACGCTGGGATATCCGACGACACACTCAGCTTCATGTGGTGAAATTTCCTCGCCATGAAAGCTCGGATGTTATCTTCAACTTCTCTAGGAGTGCGGCCACCGGGTACAACGTAACAGGCCGCCGCCTGAGGCACAGGACACTCAGCACCACACAGCTCATCACGGGCGGCCAGCGGGTCGCCCGTTTTTTCGTGCGCTCACAAGTGCATCCGCAGGTTGCGATCACTGATAATGCACTGTCCGCATTTGAGCAACTGGCTGCTGACGAACCGGCTGTGGCGAATCAGGTGCTGTTCTCGGCTGTCGGGGTACTGGCCAACCTGCAGGCAACACGAGCGGCAAAAGCAGAACTGAAGAGACGAGTGGAGCGGGTCTTATTTGGACTGAACCCACCAAACCGCATACCCCCTGGCGTTTCGTGGGAAAATTTTTACGTCGAACAGACGACGGCAGATGAATGAGCGGCAGCAACTGATCCTGGACGTGATTTGCATGCGAATTGACTGGCTTGAAGCTTTGCATCCGGCTTGGCAGAACGACGCCAGAGCCAAGATCGACGCGTACGGGTTCAGCCGTTTCCAGGAAATCGCGAGCGTCCATGATCGTGGCTGCCGACTGAAATTCACGAACTTCTACGGCAGGCTATCGGTGAAACCTTGTATGCTGCACGGGACGAGAATGGAAAACGGTGAACAGGAAAGGGCTTCACTGACAAACGGCAAAGTGAGCAACTTGCTGCCAAGCTGGAACACGACTGCACACCGAATCCGGTTGTCGTCCGATTCCACAGGCGGCATCGTGCGAGTTACAATGGGCCTATGAAAACAATTCTATTTTCCGTAACACTGGCCGCTGTTTCACTTCCATACACCGCTGACCGGGCTCAGGAACTGAAGCCACTGGATTATCAGCACCCGGGTCTGACAGTCGACCTGGGGGTCGGGTTATGGGCCTGGCCGATTCCCTGCGATGCGGACGGCGATGGCGATTTCGATTTATTGGTCGCCTGCCCGGACAAACCCTCGAATGGAATATGGTTTTTCGAGAACACCTCGGGCAGGACGGCTAAGACACCGTTTCCTGTGTTTAAACCTGCAAAACGAATTAGCCATGCTGTCCATTATGTGATGCCCAGTTATGTAGATGGCGAATTGCGAGTTCTAACACCAGGTTATGAACATCCCAATTTCATCAAAACGGGCTTAACAGCTCGGCTAAAACTCCCAATTGACGCTCGGTTTTACAAGGTTGAAGGGTCACAGAAGAAAGGACCGAAGGTCCGGCATAATCAATGGCGGTATGCTGATTATGATGGCGATAACAACTTGGATGTAGTAGTTGGCATTGAAGACTGGAGTTTCTACGGTTGGGACGATGCATGGAGCAGCGACGGTGAATGGACCAACGGCAAGTTACATGGTTTCGTCATCTTATTTCACAATCAGGGCACAACCGAAACACCACAATATGCGGAACCCCAAAAACTACTTGCCAACAGCAAACCAATCGATACCTATGGTTGCCCATCTCCAAATTTCGTCGACTTTGATGGCGATGGCGATTTGGATTTGGTTTGTGGTGAATTTGTCGACGGTTTTACCTACTACAAAAACATCGGGACTCGCACGGCACCCCAATACGCCGAAAGCCAACGACTGAAAACGCCAACTGGAGATCCGCTAAAAATGGACCTCCAAATGATTGTCCCGGTTGCCTTTGACTGGGATTGTGATGGGGACGCAGACTTGATTGTCGGCGACGAAGATGGTCGGGTTGCTTTGGTTCAAAACAGTGGAGAACTCACATCCAATGGCAATCCTGTTTTCCTGCCGCCTCGGTACTTCCAACAGGAAGCAGACACTTTGAAATGTGGCGCATTAGCAACACCGGTCGGCTACGACTGGGACGGTGATGGCGATATGGACATCCTCTCTGGCAATACGGCCGGATACGTTGAGTTTTTTGAAAATCTAAGCGGCCCCAAAGTAGAGTTTCCAAAATGGGCTGGACCGGTTCGCCTGCAAGCAGGTGGCGAAACGTTCCGCATCATGGCTGGTCCGAACGGAAGCATTCAAGGTCCTGCAGAAGCCAAATGGGGTTATTCGACTCTGAGTGTTGCTGATTGGGATGGCGACCAATTACCGGACATCCTCGTTAACGGCATTTGGGGTCAAATCAACTTGCTTACAAATGTAGGCACCCGAACCAAACCAAAGTTGGCTGCTCCGGAAATAATAGAAGTTCAATGGACCGATTCTCCCACCAAACCCGAATGGACATGGTGGAATCCCAAAGGTAACCAACTGGCGACTCAGTGGCGGACAACTCCCATTGCCGTCGATTGGAATTCCGATGGGTTAACAGACCTGCTCTCATTGGACCATGAAGGATTTTTCTGTTTGTACCAACGCGCCCAAAAAGATGGTAAGCGTATCCTGCTGCCTCCTCAACGCGTATTCTTCGGTGATAACAATTCCGTTACGGATGCTAATCACGGTGTTAAAAACAAGGACGCTGGGCCACTTCAACTCAACAATCGCCGCGCCGGAGGCAGTGGACGAAGAAAAATCTGGACGACCGACTGGAATGGCGATGGCAAATTAGACCTGCTGGTAAATTCAACCAATGCCAATCTGCTGCTGCAAACCGGTCATGAACAGGGGAAATGGACGTTTACCGATACGGGTCCGCTCGTGAAACAGAGCATTCAGGGCCATACCACCAGTCCGACTGTGGTTGATTTCAATGGTGACGGCATCCCGGATTATTTGGGTGGCGCGGAAGATGGGCGACTCTACTATCAACGCAATCCACGCTCGAACTGATCAACGCTTAGCAAATCCATAACACCCGACCAAAACCAACAGGACGATTCCACCGAATAACTCCGAGCAGGAACGTGTCCAGCAAGAACGCACACGACCCATTGGGGAACATCTGGCGGCCTTTGAGCGGCACCAGAGCACGAACACACCAAAGCATACCCAGTTGACCCTGTCACGAATTCGGCGTGTCCTGCAGGCAGGCAACGTGAGCCACCTGTCCTCACAACGATCTACGGTCAGCGTACCGACGGACAGGACGATGGTCGCCGCACCAGTGATCACTGGGCGTCGTATCGGAACGGCCTTTCGCCCCAGTCGACCTCAAAGGCGCCGCTGCACGGGCGGCATTGGCATGACTCTTCAGCCAACGGATCGTTCACACCTGCGGTGAGCAGTTCACCGCAGTGCGGGCAGTTGATCTCTGTGGAGCCGGTGACGGCTCCCGGAAAGCAGAGTTCGCAGGTCCATCGGCGAGAAGCTGAGAACGAACTGGCGTCACGGAATCCACTGCCGAGGGAATGACCTCCTTGCGTGCAGTTGCTCCCTCACGCACAACAAAACTACCTTCAACTGGCTCACCAACTGCCTGAGCGTCCTTGCCTTTGAGTTCAGATTTTTCGTCGGTTTTGTTCTTCATTGGCTCACCTGAAATATACGCTGTCACACTTGCTCCACGTCATCAAAAGAGACACCGAAGGGCAATTCAAGAGTCGTATAGCACTCACGCAAACGGTGGAAACAAAATGAAGCGGACGGCAACCGGCTGAGCTACTTCTTCGTCAAGTGCTTTTGGAACCATGCGACCATTGCGTTCACGGCTCGCTCGCGATCTTCGCTGCGGAAGCCGTGTGCGGCGTCTTTGATCACCAATAGCTCGCTGGTGACTTTTTTCGCTCTGAACGCTGCCAGAATCTTTTCGCTGTGATCGATGGGGACCAACTTGTCTTGGTCGCCATGGATCAAAAGCGTCGGTGGGTCGTCCGCGGTAACGTGCAGCAGCGGTGAATAGTCCGTGGCCTGGGCGGGATCGAATTGTAAGGCGGGGTAGCTCTGGTAGTATTTCGACTCTTCGTTGACCCACGGCCTGACATCGGTGGGTGGATAGTACGCGACCACAGCAGCGACTCGGTCGCTGACGCGCAGAACTTCATCCTTTGACTCCGAGTTGCCGTTGTCCGACGTGGTTCCCAACATCAACGACAAATGCCCGCCCGCACTGCCGCCAAAAACGCCCAGCCGGTCGGGATCAACGCCAAATCTCTTCGCCCGCGAGCGGATAAACCGCACGCTGCGACGGACATCCTCGACCAATTCAGGAATCGTAAACTTGGGACTGCTGCCGTGACGGACGGCGAACACGGTAACCCCTTTGTCCAAAAGTGGCTGGAAACGAGCAACCGCTCGTTCAGGTGGGGACCAGCGAGACTTCCAGCCGCCACTGACCATGAACAAGACTCCCGCGCCATTCGCCCCCTGTCGGGGCGTGAAGACGTCAAATGTCAACGCCAGCCCGTATTTGTGACCGTAAACGACGTCTGGAGTGATCTGGACGCCCTCGTCCGCGAAAAGCCGCGTCCCGGAAAGCGCGATGACGACAACCAAAAAGATTCTCAGTCTCGAATTCATGTGGCACCTTCAGAAAATTTTTCCAGAAGTCGGAGAACGGTGTCCTCATTGAAAAGTTCCGCTTGCATCGCGTCAACCGGAATGTCTCATCCGATGGTGCGTTTAACATCGTTCGTTTGTCCGACCACCATGCTCGAATTCCGAAAAACACGATCGCATACCTCGAATCACAAGATGCATAACAATCCGTTGCACCGGAGCCGCGGGCCGCCCGGGTTCTGAAATCAACGTCGTTCACCGCGGCCCGGTGAACGGGGACGTTAGCCCGCGAAGGCTGTGTAGGAATCTCCATGACTCAGGCTTGCATTGACCAGGCGATAGAATTCATGAAGGGCCAACGTTTTGGCGAAGCTCTGCCCCTGTTGCGTCGAGCCATCGACCAAGATCCGTCGCAATGGAACGCTTGGTACATGGCTGGGTCAGTGCTGCCGCTTTCTGGACGATATTGACGGGGCAATCAAGCACCTCTCGCGTGCCGCAGAGCTGGAGAGAGATGAGCCCTCAATCTTCTTGGCGCTCGGGATACTGTGCCAGCTGAAGCCCCACTGGGACGACGCGATCGATGCATTCCGCCGTGCTATCGAAATAGATCCTGACTACGTGCTCGCTTACAACAGCCTGGCCCTCACGCAAAAGAAGCGCGGTGAACTGGACAAGGCGCTACACAACTACGACGCTGGTGCGAAGGCCCTTGCCCGTCGAAGTGTGAAGGCCATGCGGAACACTCGGACCAGTCCAATTCTCAAGCATCGTGACACGGTAGGGACCCTATGGGTGGAATACGCGAGCTTTGCTGCGCTGTATCTGGCCAGCAGTGCAGAAGGCATCAACGGAATTGCCTGGCCAACCGGAGAACAAGCTCTGGAGGAGGATCGCACGGAGAAACATAGTGGTCTGTACTGGATAGATGTGCCGAATGACAAAAGAGAGACCGTGCGTTTGTTTCAGCCAAACTATTTCAATACGTTCCGAGAGCTACTGAAACGCGATACTGCATATTCGAACCTTATTGGCAACCGGGGAACAGTCCTGGAGTTAGTCGGTCGCAACGATGAGCCTCGCCAACACTTTGACGAAGCGACTGAGTTTCAGCCGTGAGTAAGATGCACCCTTAATTTGCCCGGGCTAACAACGGTATGCAGCGGACGGCGGAGACAGCAGCAGCGTGTCCCCACAGCTAAGCAGTGGCGTCATCCAGATTTTCTCCACTGACGGTGCTTTTGCAGCATTGAAAGAGAACGGTTCGGTTATCACCTGGGGGAATCCTGGCCGTGCCGGAGACAGCAGCAGCGTGGTCGGTGCATTAAGCTCCGGCGTCAGCCAGGTCTTCTCGACCGAGGCTGCCTTTGCAGCATTGAAACAGGACGGCTCGGTCGTCATCTGGGGGGATTCAGACTACGGCGGAGACAGCAGCAGCGTGACCACACAGCTGGGCTCCGGCGTCAGCCGGATCTTCTCAACCTCCCGTGCCTTTGCAGCATTGAAACAGGACGGCTCGGTTGTCACCTGGGGGGAATCAGACCGTGGCGGAGACAGCAGCAGCGTGGCCAGACAGCTGGCTTCGGGTATCGTGGCCCTGGCCAATCCGTTTACAGATGATGTACTTGATTAGTCTTTCGCCAATATGGTGCCCGCGGACAAAGGGCCGGTTAGAAATTGGTGTGCTTTATTCGCTCTCAGGCACTATATCGATGTCGACGTACGTCAGGTCCTGGAACTCGTCGGCTGTGTCCGACGACCGAGAATTTCATGGCGTTTCACGGATGCTGCTGAACGGTACCACCAAACAGGACGACTCACGAAACTGCAATATCTCGACCTCAGTGGGACCGGGGTCACGGATGCGGGGCTGGAACACCTTAAAGGGCTCACCAGTCTGGGAGTGCTGATCTGTTTTTTGTATGCTCCAATCTTTGGGAGGAAAGAAACTGTGAACCGTATCCAGGACCGTATGATCCGCGCCGCAAAGTTGGACGTCCAGCTGTACGAGGAGGTAGAGGCCGATCGCGGGGCGATGCGTCAAGCCATGACCGTCGTCGTGCTGTCCGCGGTCGCAGCCGGGATAGGAAAACTCACAGAAGGAGGCCTGCCAGGAATCGTCTTCGGCACGCTCGGCGCTCTGGTTGGTTGGTATGTCTGGGCCTTTCTCACCTATTTCATCGGCACGAGATTGCTTCCGGAGCCAAACACCAGAGCAGATCATGGGGAGCTGCTGCGTACGATCGGGTTTTCCAGCGCACCCGGATTGATTCGAGTCTTTGGGATCGTTCCGGGCCTCGCCCCCTTCGTCTTTCTTGTGGCGGGGGTCTGGATGTTGATAGCGATGGTGATCGCAGTCAGACAAGCGCTTGACTACAAGAGCACGTGGAGAGCCGTCGGCGTGTGTGCGGTGGGATGGATCGTTCAGGCTCTCATCTTGGCGGCTGTCTTTTTGATGTTCGGTGCTCAATAGAAGATATCACATGGGTGATCACGTATCAGACAAGGATTCGAACAGCCGGTGCGGGATGCACAGGTCCGCGTAGGACAGGTCCGCTCCGGGCTCCAGATTGTTCCCCGAGTAAAACGAATTCCCGCCGTGGACGCCCTGAATCGGGTCATGTACTGTCCCGAAAATACCCAGATACGAAGTTGGCACCAGTAAACGGAAGGATCAGGACGATGAGGGCCGCTTCCGCTGCTTTGACCGGGCGGCCATTGGTGAGCGTGGCGACAACCTCGACATCAGTTGGCTGAAGGACGACGACCAGGCCGGAGCCGACGAGTTGCCCGAACCGGAAGAGCTCGCGTCGCAGATTAGCGAGCGGCTGTCCACGGCGCTGGAGGAGATGGACGCGCTGTCCGACTTGCTGGAGCAGCCAGTGGCTGAAGGCGAGGCCTCAATGGCACCAACGTAAGCGATTCGGGACTGAGAGAACTGAAGGCAACGTTGCCTCAGTGCAAAATTTCGCACATCTGAACACGTCTCAGCAGCCTGTGGAGCGATAATCACAAACCTATTCCACGGTGGCACTGGCAACCAAATGAACCTTCCCACCGACAAACTGACAGCACACCTGAACCGCGCGAAGCACACACTGAGCGAGTTGCCGGAGCACGTTGACCGTGAGCCATTGATTCAAATGGCACTACAGGCACTGATGCAACCCGGCGAGAACATTGTTGAACGATTCAGCCAACTGGCTGAAGAGCAACCGGAAGTTGCGAAACGGATCTTGCTGTCGCCGGTGTCAGGCCTGGTGAATCTTCACGTCGTGCACAACTTGACGGCGGAACTGAAGAGGCGAGTGGAGAGGAATTGAGGTCCAGGAAACTGGACGGAGCTGAACAGGAAACGACATGTGGACGTCACGATGACCGAATTTCCCATTCTGACTGAGCCACTGCAGTTGCTGGAAACAGAGCGCATCACTGGACTGAGTTCCAAAGCTGCTCGCAAATTTTGTGATGCAGTCGGCGGCATACGGTGCGGCAGCTTGTGGCAGCTGCCAGCCGAGAGGATGCCCTGGAGGTACCACCAATCGCGGGGTGCCGCCACCAACTACGGTGGCGACTGATCCAGAGGCCCATCCTGCATTTGAATCGATTCTGATCCACGACAGACGCAATCGAGACGCAGGCTTGACCCCGGAACGAATATTCGAGTGATTGTGTTTGGTTGACTTCAGACCCCTTGTAGTCCCATTCCGTTTACAGACACTCAACGCTGCACAGGACGTGGATGACCTATAGCACGCATTCTGTGCCCACCGCCAGCGGACGGCCACCTCTTTCTACGGATGGTCGAACTTGCTCTGTCCTGCGACCGCACAGGGGTTCACCGATGGTTACACAAACCTTATCCGGTGCTGTGAGAAACACTCGATTCTTACTGGGCACGTATCTGGTTCTGTATGGCAGCGTCACGGTTCACGCCGCCCCTCTTTTCACGGGTCTGGGCGATCTGACCGGTGGTAGTTTCTGGAGCGAAGCATTTGGCGTCTCGGCGGATGGTGCGGTTGTGGTGGGACAGGGTAAATCCGCCTCAGGCACCGAGGCGTTTCGCTGGACCGAATCCAGCGGGATGGTCGGTCTGGGCGATCTGGACGGTGGTGGTTTCGATAGCGAAGCATATGGCGTAACGGCTGATGGTGCGGTTGTGGTGGGGGTTGGCAATTCCGTCTCAGGCGGCGAGGCGTTTCTTTGGACTTCAGCCGACGGAATGCGGTCTGTTCAGGACGTCCTGACCGACGACTATGGTCTGGGAAGCAGTCTAACGGATTGGACATTGCGTAGCGCTGACGCTATTTCCGCTGATGGCCTGACGATTGTGGGCTATGGCACCAACCCCGATGGAAACACTGAGGCCTGGATGGCCAGCATGGACTCTCCCGATGTGGTCCCTGAACCGAGTTCGCTGGCGCTGCTGGGCATCGGTGCACTGGGTCTGTTCGGCTACGGCAGACGTCGTCGCCAAACATCGGCCGCCGCCTGAGGTACAGGAAACTCAGCACCACACAGCTCAGCACGGGCGGCCAGCGGGTCGCCCGTTTTTTGTGTGCTGACATGTGCATCATCAACTCTGATTCCTCAGCGCTCGATTGAGGTTCCTCTGTCGGGAACCCAGGCCGAATCCCAAGCATGTAAGACCAATCAGAAGTTGTTTCATGACGATCGATCAGTCCATTCCGAGATATGACACATGAGACGAAAACAGTGTGCCACTTTCTTCAGTGAACGGTTTCGGAAAGGGCCACCGTTGTCTGGTGGTCATGGTTTCTCTCCTGAGAAATGTTGGTTTGTTGCTGTCACCACCTCTTCGTCGCTCATCACACGTCACTCCAGTCGCACGTCATTCGAATCCTTGTTCTTCCAGCCATTCGTCAAAAGCAAACCCCTCGACCACATCATGACCGAGGGGTTGATGCTTCCCATCAATCGCAACTTCTACACCATGTCCTTGAGGCCCTTCAGCGGCAAAACCTTGACCGCGTTTCGTGCCGGCTTGGCCTTGAAGACCGTATCTTCACCCGTGAATGGGTTGATTCCCTTGCGGGCTTTGGTGGCCGGTTTGCGGACCACCTTGACCTTTATCACTCCCGGCACGTTGAAAACGCCGGGACCACGCCTGCCGAGATTCTTGCCGATCAGCTTCGCAAGCTCTTCGAAGACGCTGGCCACCTGTCTCTTGGTGAGACCGGTATTTTCAGCCAACGTTGCCATGATCTCCGTTTTGGTCATGGGCTTCTGTGCTGCGCCGTTCGGTCTGAAGTAGGGGCCCTTGTGAGACACCCCGGGACACCGATGCTCTTTGGTTAACACATTCGCCGTGAGTCACGGCTCTCGGCAATGTGTTTTGGGGCTAGTATTGCAGACTATTCCCGTTTTTAGCGACGATTCCCGCGCTCTCGGTGTTTCGCGAGAGAGCGCTCGGTTAGTGGGATTGAACACGGCGTCCGGATTCGGGACGCGAACTCTCAGACTCTCTCCAATCCGAAGCGCTTTTGGTGAACGCGTTCATCCCCGCGTTCTTTGTTCTGGTAGGCTGAGCGCAGTTCCGCCAGGAACTTGCGGATTCGTAAGGTTTTGTGAAATAAAGAAGAACGGCTGGTTTACGATGACTGCAGCGCGAGATCGCGACCCGCTTTGCGTTTGCCTCCCACGGCTCCGGACTGACATCCTCCTCAGATCGATGCGTTGCGGACTCACGTGCTGAAATTTCACGCCACTTGTGTTCCAGATTCGCTCTTTGGTACGTTCCTTCGCCTGTTGCGGGTTTTAGTAGCCAATCCAAGCGATAGAATGGCGCGTTCGCAGTGGAGCAGCCTGAACACGGTGTTTCAGGGTAGCGCTGCAGGACATTTCTTGAGGAATTGGACGAATGGCAGAAGGCACGATCAAACGGTTAACGAACAAGGGCTTCGGGTTTATCGACACCGGGAGTGACAAGGACTTGTTTTTCCACTCGTCAAACCTCGATGGGGCGAGCTACGACGAACTCCAAGAAGGACAACGAGTGTCATACACCGAAGGAAGTGGACCAAAAGGGCCATGTGCCGAAAACGTCAGGCCGATCTGACGGAGCTGAGAGCAACATCCGTTTTCAATCACGGAGAAACAGATATGGGTGATAAGGGAAGTAAAGATAAAGGCAAAAAGGAACAACAGAAAAAGGCCCAGCTTGGTCCGAAGGAAAAACGAAGATTGAAAAAGGAAAAGAATAACAAATAAATACGCACCGTTACCTGTCAGCTTGCCAATTCGTACGTAGCGAGACCAGATTTTCTGTGGGAACTCCGCTCTTCGAGATCCTCGCCTACGAACCCACCGAGCTCGGCATGCTGTGTTTGCGGCGTCGCGAGCTGCTGTGCGAGCCAGGAACGATCGTCACTGAAGTCACGCTCGACCATGAATTCCTGATGAGCAGTTACCTGACGGCTTCCGAGAAGGCGCTGTCGGAAATCGCTCTGCAGACGCACTCAGGATCCCGCCTACGCGTTCTGGTCGGAGGCCTCGGCCTAGGTTACACCGCTTGGG
>CAUZPL010000135.1:0-14105 GCA_963581585.1 Planctomycetota bacterium | reverse complement strand
CAGTCCAGTTCAGGGTGGCCATCGCCTGGTTCGGACAGGCCTCCAGTTTCGGGACGGCGCCGCCGCCCTCGATGTTCTACCGTCTTTGCCGCTGGGTTGAATGCGATGTGTCTGTCGTTCGTGCATTGTCAGAATGCAGGGCTGGAAGGACCACGGCTGTCGTTACCGGCGAGACCAGCCAGACCCCCCAAGCCCAGCAGCCCCGCCAGTCCGCCGCCACCCGAGACTCCTCCACCTCCTGGACCTCCACCAGAGACGGCACCTCCGCTAGGGAACAGCCGCTCAGTTGCAGAATCTTCGACGATCTCGATCTCTTCCACTGTCTCTTCGTCATCAGCATTGTCACGTTTCATCGCGCCGGCGCCTCTAAGTAACGCGAATTGAAAAGGAACCACGCTGCGAGCTGAGGTCGGAATCGGCAGACCCGGTTTATTGGCAGGTGCCACCTGACCCAGTACCTCGATTCCTATGTAACCGATGGCGTCACGACCGACGACCACCATTGAGTAGATCCCCGGAAGCAGATTCGCCTGGACGAAAGAGCCATCAGGATTCACAGTGGTGATGGCCACGACCTCATCATCGGAAATGAAACTCACGGTAAGATCCTTGACCGGCGTAATATTCCCCGAAACGGGGTCCAGCAGGGCCAGCTGACCCAAAAGTGAACCGTCCAGGTTCAGCTGAATCGATTCGTGTCGAAGGTACGTATCAGTGACTCTCATTCCGGCAGCGACAGAGCTGGTCTCTGTGGCGGTTCCACCAGACGCCGCCGCCGTGTCTTCGACTGGTGTAACGACGACACTGTTGATCACGTTGTCAAGCGAATTGGCGTCGCGAGCCGGAGTCAGAGCTGAATCGAGAACTGGAGCCATTCTGATGGATACAGGGACGGCTTGTTCACCAGAACGTTTTTCTGCCACAGCCAAGTTGCCTGAAACCGCTCGGATCCCGTATGAAAGCTTTCCTTGTGGTCCCTCGGCGTTGATTGTGTACAGCCCAGGCGTCAATTCTTCAAAGCCACAAAATCCGTCCGCATCCGTGGAGGTGGTGGTTCTCGTGCCATCCACAGAAATCAGGGTGACTTTCACGTCGGCCGCCGGCTCAAGTTTACCGGAAAGAATACTAACGCCGGAGAACCTTGCCGTTAGAGAACCATCGGCTTTCAGCGACACATCGCTGAAAGCCGCATCAATAGTCGCCGATGTCGAAACGGGGGCGCCAACAATCGATGACTCGTTGACAGCAGATACCGCGGCCGAGTTCCCAGCAGCCGCACTCACGGTCACATAGATGGAACCTGCAGTCACACCAACTGACATAGTAAGCGCTATCAGTCCCGAAGAAAGGAATCTGGGCCACTTCATCGCATTAAGCTCCACGCACAGTTTGATTGTCCGGTAAGCGCAATGTGCTTCCCGGCGTGCAAGTCAGAATCTGGGCAAATACCGTCCTCTAACACAAGCTTGGCATCCATAATGGGTTCAATGCAAACGAAAGTCTGCACAATTCCTTTGATTTGTGGGGGGGGATCCACGGGTTACCGATACAACGCATCGCATCTTCACATTGAGACGAATTGGTCAGCACTGCTGTGGCATCAATGGGGTCAATTATCAACACGAAGCGGCAACGAGTGTGTTTGCTCTAAAACGTTCACTCGCTTGCGCTTGGTACTTGTATTTGTGGGACAGTGGTCCCGTCCAACTCAAGGAACCGCTCTTGAAGCCAATGCCATTGTCGGCGTCGGCTAGTCGAGGAATCTGGCACGTTCTTCGGAAGTGGGGACTCGACAGGCTGCACGTTTACCGAAGATTCGGTACCGCAAGACCGATACACACCGGTATCCGGCGTCTCGAAGAGGGCTGGGAATGACCCACAGCAGCACTCCCAGTACTCCCCAGAAGCCACCGAGATCCCGCAATACCCGCAATAAAGCCGTCGATCGATAATATCGCTGACCGATTCGGTAGTAGGCTATTGTGTCGAGTCGGTCTCGGACGTCCTGCGGAAGCATTTGAGTCGCCGTAGTGCCCTGCAGAGGCGCAAATCTCAGGATCTCTTCTGCATCCCGTCGCAATAAAAAATCGACAGTGTGATTACAGAGTCCGCAGACACCATCGAAAAACACGATTCGCTCCGTGACGGCCGCTGGCACCTCCCGTTTCGACTGTGAGCTTGTTATTGATGTGTCCGGCATGACGAGAGCCTGATGAATTGTACCCGCTATTCTTTACGATTCGGCCACCTGCTGTCGAGACCTGACGACGAATTCAAATTCAAATGATGTCCCATGATCATTCCGTCAAAGCTATGTCACAGTCACATATGATCCGAATCAGAATTCGAATCACTGCTTGAATTCATACACCGACTCCGCTCTGATTCACCCCGAATATGGCTCGAGTCCGATTGTCGCAATCCCTGAGCAACCATTGATATTGGTCATGGCATCTGGTTCCGAGTCCGAAACCTCGTCAACTGCCAAACTTGGACTCTGGTCCGTCTCGTTTGTCAGTTATCTGACGATGAATTTCATGACGGTGGTCAATGACAGCATGTTTCGCTGGCTGGTGGTCCCCATCGCCAAGTATCGCTTCACCAGTCAGCAGAACCTCACCCCCGACCAGATTTCTGCCAAAGAATCCACGATTCTTGCTCTGGGCCTGGGCAGCTTTGTCCTGCCATTCATCGTTTTTTCTCCGTGGTCCGGATGGCTCGCTGATCGTTTCAGCAAACGTCGCGTCACGATCAACCTTAAGATCGCCGAACTCATCATTATAGTCGCGGGATTAATCGCGATCCGATATGGCAGTCTGCCAGTGCTGTTCGGAGTCGTGTTTTGTATGGGAACCCAAAGTGCCCTGCTAAGCACCGCGAAGTTTGGCATCATTCCGGAAATGGTGCCCAGCGGAAAACTTTCGGCTGCTAACGGTTTGGCAGGGCTTATGACACTCACCGGCGTCATCGTCGGGACAGTGGCGGGGAATGGACTGTATTCGTTGACGGAGCCGGACGGCATTCCGAAGTTGTGGATTTCGGCAGCAGCACTTCTGAGCGTCGCCATAGTCGGTGTGGCTGCCAGTTTTTCCATTGACCGGGTTTTACCGGCCAATCCGGGACTTCGATTTCCATGGAATCCCGTGTCACGTTCCGTGCACGACCTCAAACTTTTGAAGCAAAGTCGTCCCCTCCTGCGAGTCACTCTGGGAATTGTATTCTTCTGGTCACTCGCATCACTGGCACAACTGAATATCGATACCTTCGTGATCAACGAACTGCGGATGAGTCAGCAGGAAGTTGGTCCCTTTCTGGCGGTGCTGTCGATCGGTGTCGGACTCGGCAGTGTCCTGGCCGGCTATTGGTCTGGTGGCCGAGTGGAACTGGGAATGGTTCCGCTGGGAACACTGATTATGACGTTCGCTGCCGTTTTGGCCTGCTTCAGCAGCCATTCCTGGGCGTTGTTTGGTGTCGCGCTGTTTTTGATTGGAATGGGAGGCGGCCTGTTCAACATTCCTCTCAACGCGTTTATTCAGGAACGCAGTCCCAGGAAATCATTAGGCGCAATTCTGGCAGCTGGAAATCAAATGATGGCTGTCGGCGTCCTTACCATATCCTTTCTGTTTCCTTTCCTCAGAAACCAGGCCGGGATGTCGTCCAATCAGATTTTTCTGATTGCCGGTTTGTGCACACTGCCAATTCTGTGCTACGTCTGCTGGCTGATTCCTCAGGCAACAGTTCGCTTTATGGTCTGGCTGATCAGTCACACTGTATATCGCGTCCGAACTCATGGCATTGAAAACATACCTGACCAGGGTCCTGCACTGCTGGTAGCGAACCACGTAACATGGATGGACGGAATCCTGATCCTGCTGGCCAGTTCCCGGCCCATCCGCATGATCACCTGGGCGGATTATGTGAAGGGACCATTGCTGGGACGGCTGGCCCGGATGTATGGGATTATTCCCATCCGGTCTTCGGATGGCCCGCGTGCACTGTTAAAGTCACTGAACACCGCCCGTGATGCGCTCAATAACAGGGAACTGGTATGCATCTTTGCTGAAGGTCAAATCACGCGGACGGGTCAACTGCTGAAATTTGAGCGTGGTATGCTCAGGATCCTGAACGGAACAAACGCTGATGTTATACCGGTTTATCTGGATGAGCTTTGGGGAAGTATCTTCAGTTACCGTGGTGGCCGTTTTTTTTGGAAAAAGCCACGTCACTGGCCTTATCCGGTTTCACTCAGTTTTGGAGAATCGCTTTCACAGGTAAACGACGTGCATGTCGTACGACAAGCGGTACTGGAACTCAGCGCTGAGTCTTTTACACGCAGAAAGGAAAGCAGAATGACTCCCGCCAGCCGTTTTATCCGTCAAAGCCGTCTCGCATGGAAACGTATCAAGTGTGCAGATTCCTCCGGCACCAAACTCACTGGCGGTCGCCTGCTCACAGGAGCACTGGCATTCAATCATGTGTTAAAGTCTTCGATCCTGAAATCGGACGTGAGGAATGTCGGCGTCCTTCTGCCTCCATCAGTGGGTGGAGTGCTGGCAAATGCGGCCCTGAGTCTCGCCGACAAAGTGATCGTGAACCTGAACTACACACTGTCGGAAGACGTCATCAACTACTGCATTCGTGCGGCCGCTGTAAAACAGGTCATCACCAGCAGACGTTTCATGGAAAAACGTCCTTACAACCTGGACGCTGAAGTAATCTTCATGGAAGACCTCCGGCCCAAGATCACACGAGCCACTAAGGCCAAAGCGTTTCTTACGGCACGATTTATGCCCATTAGCCTACTGACCAGATGCCTGGGCCTGAATCATGCCGAGCCTGATGATTTAATGACAATCGTTTTTACCTCCGGATCGACCGGCGAGCCTAAAGGCGTCATGCTGTCACACAACAACATCATTTCGAATCTGGATTCGATAACCGGAATTTTCAACCTGACGAGCGAAGATACGATCATCGGTGTGCTGCCGTTCTTCCACTCGTTTGGCTTCACGGTGACCATGTGGCTGATGCTGTGCGGTGACCCGTCAGGTGCCTATCATTTCAATCCACTCGATGCTCGGACGGTCGCTAAACTCTCGGAGGAATACCGTGCCAGTATTCTGGCGGCAACACCAACGTTTCTCCGGACATATCTCAAACGATGTACGCCGGAACAAATGAAATCAATCAATCTCGTGATTGTTGGTGCTGAAAAACTTCAGCCCGAACTGAGGGATGCGTGGAATGAAAAATACGGTATCGAACCGACTGAAGGTTACGGAGCGACCGAGTTGTCTCCAGTGGCTTCGTTTAACGTACCAGACAGTCGCATCACCGGCGGAGGGGACCAATCCCGGGGACTGCGCCATGGTACAGTTGGTCGTGTGACACCAGGCGCTGTTGCCGCCATCTTCAGTCGGGATACCGGCGAGCAACTGGGAGCCAATCAGGATGGAGTGCTGAAGATTAAAGGCCCCAACGTCATGATCGGGTACCTCGACCAGCCTGAGAAGACTGCACAAGTGATTCAGAATGGCTGGTACGACACCGGCGATATTGGGCGTATCGACGACGAAGGATTCATTGAGATCACCGGCCGTCAAAGCCGATTTTCAAAGATCGGTGGTGAAATGGTTCCTCATATCAAGATCGAACAGGAACTCACTCGAATCCTTGACGAAGATGACAGCGAAGAACCGGAAGTCATTTGTGCGGTGACTGCCGTCCCGGATGCTCGGAAAGGTGAACGTCTGGTCGTCCTGCACCGACCCACAGTTCGACCCATTCCTGAAGTCATTGATGAACTGAAGAAAGCTGGTCTTCCAAACATCTGGATTCCATCGACCGAGAGTTTCCTTGAAGTTGAGTCGCTGCCACTGCTGGGCACTGGAAAACTTGATCTCCACGCCATGAAGCAGTTCGCGCTGCAGGCGTTTTGCCCCCAGGATTAGGTTTCTGACGTGTCAGGGGCTGGCCGACTCTGCACCAGCATGTGTCCGCGGACACGAGATGAACCGACTATCCGATGACTCCTTCCTGAGTGATTCCCGGAACCGGAAAGTTCGATGCAAACTCAGCCACCGCATGACGAATCCGCGTCAGTTTCGCCTCATTGTTGACATTTTTCAGCGTCTCTAGGATCCATTTGCCAACACGCACCATCTCATCCGTTTTCATACCTCGTGTTGTCAAAGCGGCGGTGCCGATTCGCACCCCACTTGGATCCAGTGGCTTTCGCTGATCAAATGGAATCATGTTTTTGTTAACCGTAATACCGGCGTGTTCTAGCGCCACTTCCGCAATTTTTCCGGTTAGATCAATCGCGGTGACGTCACACAACATCAGATGGTTGTCTGTACCGCCGGAGACAAGCCGCAGACCTCCGGCGACAAGTGTTTCCGCCAGTGTCTGAGCGTTCTCAACAACCTGCCGGGCGTATTGCTGAAACGACGGCTGCAGGGCCTCTCCAAAACACACAGCCTTGGCAGCCACGATGTGCATCAGCGGGCCACCCTGCATTCCCGGAAACACACTTCGATCCAGATCGCGGGCATGGTCTTTTTTGCACAGTACAAAACCCGAACGAGGTCCCCGCAGAGTCTTGTGTGAAGTGGAAGTGACGAAATCAGCGACCGGAACAGGACTGTTGTGGAGTCCAGCCGCGACCAAACCCGCGTAATGAGCCATGTCTACCATCAGCACTGCGTCATTTTCGCGAGCGATGTCCGCGAATGTCTGGTGATCGATTTCCCGCGGATATGCACTGGCCCCCGCAATGATAATTTTCGGCTTATGTTGCTTTGCCAGTGCTGACACCTGATCGAAGTCGATGCGATGATTATCTTCACGCACCCCGTAGTGAGCCGTATTATAAAGCTGGCCGCTGAAATTCAGGTGCATGCCGTGAGTCAGATGTCCGCCGTGTGCGAGACTCATCGCCAGGATAGTATCGCCGGGTCGCAGCACACTCAGATACACAGCCATGTTGGCCTGAGACCCCGCGTGCGGCTGTACATTGGCATGATCTGCGCCAAATAATTCGCACGCGCGGGAGCGTGCAATATCTTCCACTGTGTCCACGTGTTCACAGCCGCCATAGTACCTGCGTCCGGGATAACCTTCGGCGTATTTGTTGGTGAGCACGGTACCGGCAGCTTCCATGACCGCAGCACTCGCATAATTCTCGGAAGCGATCAGTTCCAATCCATTCACCTGACGCTCCCTTTCCTGACAAATAGATTTCCAGACAGCTGCGTCGGCAGATTCAAACGTGGACATTGTTGAGTCCGCTGGATTCAGGATAAATGCGAAACTTGAAAAATGTCGGTCCAGGAATCCTGTCAGCCACCCCTCCCGACAGTTTTCCGGCCCGAATCCGCGATTTTCGACTCTTATAACACCAGAAAGGTCGATTGCTACCGAACATCAGTTCTGCACGGTATCTTCGAATGCATCAGGATCTCATGACCTCTCGTCCCACCGAAAAATGTGCTGTGTCTGATCGTCCGGCTCATCTGCAGAGTTCTTTGCCACTGTCTGGTGAATGCGTCGCATTTACCGGTACGTTGGCATCGATGACTCATCGGGCCGCCGGAGATATGGCCGAACAGTATGGTGGTCGGTATGTCCAGTCGGTTTCGCGCGTGGTTTCTATGCTGGTTGTTGGTGAAGAAGGATGGCCGCTCGAAGACGATGGCCGGGCTTCCCAAAAACTTTTGCAGTCAGCCAGTCTGATTGCCGATGGAGCGGAATTGCGAATTGTGTCGGAGTCCGACTGGCTGTACCTGGTTGGACTCAACGAGCACCGTAATGAAATTCAACGAGCCTACACACCAGCAATGCTCAGTCGGCTGCTCTCAGTCCCGGTGGGTCTCATCCGGCGCTGGGCGCGCATCGGTCTGATCCGTCCGGTCCGTCGTGTTTGCCGATTGCCATATTTTGAGTATCGGGAAGTCTCAAGCGCCCAGCGGCTGGCCCGTTTGCTGGATGAAGGTGTGAGTGCGGCTACGCTGGAACGCAGCCTGACACAGCTCAGTCACACGCTGGCTGGTACCGACCGATCATTAGCGCAATTGCATCTCCTCGTGCAGGATGACAAAGTTGTCATTCGCGACCGGCACGGCGTCGTCAATCCCCGAACCGGTCAGCGTTTTCTGGACTTCGACATTCAGCCACACATCGGGATCTGCGCCGAATCACACGCTGACGGTTCCGTACCACCGAAACGGGCGGTCGAAGAAGATGCTCTGCCGGCTACAATCTCATTTGCCGAAGCGAGCCTGCGACTTGACTATCGTGACATGAAAGAATGGACGGCCGATGAATGGTTTCACGAAGGCTGCCGCCTGGCCGATGAATCATCCTGCGAATCAGCCGTTAATGCATTTCGCAACAGTCTCAGTCTCCTTGCGGCGGAATGGACATTGCCGAGCGACATCGGCCAGTCGGCTCGGTCGATCAGCACACCGGATCCAGCCGATGTCAATTTTCACCTTGCAGATGTGTTGTATCGGGCTGGACTAATGGAAGCCGCCGTCGAACGCTATCATTGTGCAATCGAATTCGCACCGGACTTCATTGAAGCGTGGACTCAGCTGGGCTGCCTGTTATTTGAATCAGGCAAGAATGATGTGGCCGAAGATGCCTTTCTGACGGCAATCGCAATTCACGGAGCCAACCCGGATGTGCTGCTGCACTACGCTCAACTTCTGGACTCCGCCGACCGAGTGGAAGAAGCCCGCGAGTACTGGCGAGAATATCTCCGGCACGACTCCCGAGGTCCCTGGGCAGACCATGCTCGCGAACGACTGCAGGATGTTGAGTCGGTCACACCATAAACCAGACACAACCTGAACATCCGTGTCATGTCAATAGCGTCCGGTCCGCCGTTCCCGTGAGGGCAGAATCTCCAGACATGTTGTCCACCAGCCACTCAGTACGGTCTCGACGAATTCCTCCGGCAATGATTCGGCCCGCATTTCCGCAGCCAGCTGAAGGTAGTCATATTCGATCATGAGAAAGTCGACACTGATTGGCACAGCGGCGTTCGATCCGTCGCAGACGTCAGCACCCGGATCGGCATCAACTCCGGTTCGGAGCATTACGCACCAAACACAGGACTGACCATCATTTTCCGGCCGTCCCAGCACACCTACATTTACATAGCGCCGACCATTCATCAATTTGTGCTGCCAGTGGATCCCGGAATGAGTCCCTGCAATCACGTCCGCATCGTGTTCCAGACACAAACGGTCCAAAAATGCAGTGCTCGTCGCTGACTCCCAGAGAAATTCGTTGGTTCTGCGCGGACTGCCGTGACACAACAGAACATTCAGACCATCAACTTTCACGCGAATTTCTTTCGGCAGATTCCTCAGCCAGGCTTTATTGTCCTCACTACTGTGACTCAGGGTGTAGTCGTAACTGATTTGAGCGAAATGGTTATCTCGCGGATCCGTGTAACCGCACTGACAGTCGTCCAGCTCGTTACCGATGCTGTTATCGTAGTTGCCCTGTACACAGGCAATATTGCAATCACGCAGTCTCGGGAAGACGCGGTCTGGATACGGTCCAAAGCCACCGAGATCGCCGAGGCAGTAGACAGCGTCTGCACCACGGGCGTTGACTTCGCTTATCGCTGCTTCCAATGACAGATAGTTGCTGTACAGACCACCGAAGAGTGCGAGCTTCATGACTCTGACCGCGGTTCAGCGGGTCGCATTGTACTGTTCGTGCAAATTGCGCCGTACTGATAACACGTGTAACACGCACCGTGCCGCATTGTGAATGGATCCAGAGAATCGGCCAAGGAATCTCCCATGCGGGCATCGGGAGACTCAAGTAAAATCGGACATACGTAGATACCACGACTGGTCACAACCCGACTGTGATGACACAGCAACTGATCTCGATCAAACTCAAGCATCATTTCGGGCGTGATGCGCTCTGTTTCCTTATATCCTTCCGCGCGATTTTCCTCGGCACCGATCTTCAGGCGAGGCAGAATTTTGAGGCGAGGTCGGTGACAGCCGTGTTTTTTCAGCACTAATCCAAAATCTTTCATGATCCTCGCATTCTCCGAATCGTCCCACGTTTGAGTCATCGTAATGATTGGCAGGAATCCAGCTTCGCAAAGCAGACGAACACCCTGTATTGCTTTGACGAATGTGCCTGTCCCGCGGATCGGGTCGTTGATCTTTGCGGAAGGTCCATCGATGGACACCCGAAATTCCAGACTGAACCGACCGGCCTGCTCAGCGGCATAGAGTTCCTCCAGCCATTCGGGTTTCAGTACAGTGCCGTTGGTGAGTACGGTGGCTGGTCCGAAATCAAGAGTTCGTTTGAGCATCCGGCGCAGGTCTTTGTTCAGGAACGGTTCACCACCCGTGAAGTAATATTCGCGGACACCGTGACCAACGGAATCGAGCAAAGCCACCTCCACTTCGTCAAATAACAAAAACTCGAAGCTGTGATTCTGTGGACTGCAGCTAATGAAACAGTGATTGCACGTCAGGTTGCAGATGGTACCAGCAACCTGAAACCACAATTCATCCAGCGCACGCAGTCCAATCGACGGAAAGATTGAAATTCCCGGTGAAATCAAGTAGTGGCCTCCAAGGGGCAGAGCATTTTATCGAACAGCTGTTCAATCTGTTCCAGTCCGTTGTTCAACAGGAATCGTGAATCACGCCCGTAGCTGGCTGCCCCCAGTATATAAAAATTGGGCTCGGGATTATCCAGCAGATCTGGTCCCGGAGCCGTCTGAGCCAGGCAGTCATAGTCGGTCTCGCCGGTCAAATGAGCTGCCAGTTTGATGGGCCCTTCTGTCACATAGCAGCGGTGAATTTGCAGTTCGTCGAATGGCCGACTGTCCGGACGAAATCCTGGATTGGCGATTACTCGATCGCATACCAGAGTCTCCTGCCAGCCATCCACCGATGAAACACTGAGACTAAAACTATTCCCGGTTTGCTCGATCGACTCGATCTGAACGCCCGGCAGCCACCGGACTCCGGACTCCGAACACAGCGCCAGCACGTTCACCCGTTGGGTCAACGTGCGTCGCTCCAAAAGTCTGTCGTCGGGTACAGGCGGGATCGGAACGTCGCGGTCACCGCGAGTGATCCATGAGACCCGCCAGCCCGAATCCTGCAGCAAATGAACGGATGTCGCGGCAGAATAGCCACTGCCAACGACAACCGCATGTTTCAAATGGTCCGGCGATGACTGAGGGACTGCAATTTCATAGTCGCCAGCTGTGAGGCAGCTGCGTTCGCCTAGACAGGGAATCCCACCGATGCCAATGAAACGATGTCGGGTCATAAACCCCGTGCAGTCAATTAACACCTCGGATTCCATGACGATTTCGGAATTGTCCGGGCGGCGGATCAACAGCCGAAAAGGTGAATTCGACCGTTCCGGTTTTCCTGGTGCGTGGGATTTTCCGTACGCCTGCCGACTGACGGCAATCACTTCTCTGAACGTCTGGATGTTTGGGACGAGTGAAGTGCTGGCCGCCAACGGACTGAGATAGCGTTCTAAGTATTCTTCCCCCGTGAGCAATGCATCGTCACTCGGCAGCCGTCCGGATGCGGCAGCAATCCTTCGTCCGGCCGCCGTACTGTTCATGGAAAACGGTGTAAACAGCCTGACATGAGCCCATTTGCGTACCGCAGCCCCAATTTCCGCTCGCTCGAGCACAGTGACGTTGAATCCGTGGCTGGTGGCCCGCAACGCAGCATGCAGACCAATGGGCCCAGCTCCCACGATGATCAGGCGATTCATTGGCTGCTCACATCATGACAACATGTCTGTTGCGGACGCTTACCTGCACCGTTCGTCTTACACAAAACACCGCTGGATGAGAAGCAACGCGCTCACAGATAGCCGAACCGTGATGATCCCTGAAATGTGGATTCCTTGGCGCCTCATTTTCTCAATGCGTCGACACTGGTCGTGCATCACTTCCCCGCTGAATTCCGGATCAGCTTCGCTCTTTTCGCCAAATATCCAGTCTTGACTGCCTGGTACAAACAGAAGTTTCGATGAAGCACGGCAGCCGGGAAGCCCGATAACACACTAAGAAGACCGATTGGGGGGCAAATCGAGTCGGTCTGGCAGTGGCAGGACGTAATTCGATTTTTCTGGAGTGAATGCACTGCGAAGGGGGCGGCTCATGCGGGCGCGGTTAAAGCTGTTTGTCGGTGACGACAAACAGCAGCAGGGGGAATCCACATCATCAGACGCCGCGATGCCTCTGGAAAACTTTGCCAGGGTAATTGCTGATGCGGTGACCTGGGAACGCACCTGGTTGCAGGACTTCGCCGAAGAACAGGTAATCGTCTCCCAGGATCTGTACGAAATCATCCGAATGTACGATGAGGTTCACCGTGTCCCAGCATGAACAGGATACTGACATCCACCAGCCGGGTTGGCGGCAAGTCTCACGACTTCACCCCAACTGAGATTGTGTGCCGGCCCGTACGATCGCAAACTCGTTGCTCCCTCGAAATTAATCCTGCGAAACGTGCCGCTTGCAAAACAGTATGCCGACCTTCAACATGCCGGCATGTCGCCCCCTAGTCGTCACGATGCCTTTGCGATTTGGAAAGCAGCGGTTGCCGCTGTCGATTCTGAACAACTGGTCCGTAAGTGTGTGACCGTCGAAGCGGATGCCCTGAACATCAGCGATCGGCAGATTTCGCTGGTCGACGTTGACCACATTGAAATCGTTGGTGCTGGTAAGGCCGGCCCTGGTATGGCCCGAGGAATTGAGCAGGCTCTTGTTGATCTTCCCTCCACGATCAGTTGGTCGGGCTGGGTCAATGTACCCGATGACTGCGTTGACACCTTAAAGCAGATTACGCTGCACGGAGCCCGCCCACCTGGCGTCAACGAGCCGACGCAGGCCGGCGTTGATGGGACAACTGAAATCCTGCGTCGTGTTTCGCAGCGCAATCCAAATGATTTATGTTTAGTCCTGATTTCCGGCGGAGGTAGCGCGTTACTTCCGGCTCCGGTCTCGCAGGTCAGCCTGGCCGATAAACTGTCCGTTACGAGATTTCTATCAGCAGCGGGAGCCACGATTCAGGAACTCAACGCCGTTCGCTCTCGAATTTCGGCAGTAAAAAACGGAGGTCTTGCTCGAGCTTGTGCAGCCGGGCGTCTGTGCACGCTGATCATATCTGATGTAATCGGAGATCCGCTGGACGTCATCGCATCCGGACCGACCTGCGTCACTGACACCGCCGCGAGTCTACAGCCTCTGGAGGTGCTTCAGCAGTTTGATCCTGATTTGAGTCATATACCGCCCGCAGTTATTCAAGTCGTTCGCCAGCCTGTTGATTACGGCCCTCCTTCGTGTCTGGTTGAAAACCATATCATCGGCAACAATCGGTTGGCCGTTGCATCAGCGGCCAAATCGGCGGCTGCCCTCGGATATCAAGTGGAATCATGGGGCTCGGAAAATACAGGTGCAGCGTCCGACCTCGGGCGCCGACTGTATGATCGAATGGAAGAACTCAAACAGCTTGCACAGGAAACAGGACGACCGCAATGCCTGCTGGCTGGAGGCGAAACAACGGTTAAGTTGTGTGATGAATCGAAACGGGGCAAGGGTGGTCGCAACCAGGAAGTCGTGCTGGGCGCTCTCGTGGAGCATTCGCAACCTGGATCGTGGAACGGTTTGACGCTGCTTTCTGCAGGTACGGATGGCGAAGATGGTCCCACTCCATCCGCGGGCGCACTGGCTGACCGATCGCTGGCTGAGGCTGTTTCGGAAGCTGGTGTCAATCCAGCGGACTTTCTCACCACAAACAATGCCTGGCCGTTTTTCGATGAGTTCGCTGGACTCGTAAACACCGGGCCAACGCATACCAACGTGATGGATGTGCAGGTGGGGCTGGTTCAGCCATAACCCAACACCAGTTGCCTGCTGTCGCAGTACCACCTGCCCCAGTTGCCACTCCCGGCCTTGTAACCGATCTTCCGGCATCGCATTAGAGAATTCTGGTCGTGATCCGTTATGTATTAAGCAGTTTTGCGTTCTTCGACGAGCTTTTTTCTAGTGGAGACACGCACGCCGCGACTAGCCGGTTTTCGGGGCA
>CAUZPL010000134.1:0-14151 GCA_963581585.1 Planctomycetota bacterium | reverse complement strand
ACATCGCTCTAAGACGACATTCCCGCCGCTCATCGCCGAGAATCAAAAATCGGTAGGTTTTTGAGAATCTCAAGAACCTCGCTTGGCTGATGGTTTGGTGGGTTAGCAGTCCGGTCCGAACGACCAAACTAACTCGCTGAGGACAGACGTACTATTCGCTTTGTCCGGTCGACTTTCGAAATGCTTCCGTTCACGTCAGCAGACGTTGACGTGTTTCAGGATCGGTGCTGCAGTTCAATTTGCCGAAGAACAGGTCTCAAGTTACATGAATTGCACTAACGAACAGCAACTGAAGCAACCGTTCAGTCACTTAGATCTCTAGCCTTTAAAAGAGACCGCGACAGGTAATCTGCGTCCATCACAGGATACAGGCTGTCCACTGATGTTACTCATTTCTTCTTGCAAACGAATTACTCTAAACATTTGAAAATAGGGAGTCAGAGCAATGGCAAGTATGAACAAGGACAAAAAGAGCGGACGCATTCTGTTCGTCGGTCAAAACGGCGACAGAAGACAGATTTGCCCTGGTAATGTGCACAAACATACTGCAGAACAGATCGGCAGACATTGCGATGCTCTGGGGGTCACAAAGGTTTCGAGTGGAATCATACCGAAACAAACTGCACTGTGACTCGGTGAGATTTGCGAGAAGCTCCACAAAAACGGGTGAAGGCAGGGCTGATTGAAACCCGTGTCGCAAACGAATCAGAAGTGGAACAGAAACCCGTTGTGGAGCTGGGGCGATTCCTGATTGAACATCGCGACGACAGGTTGACGACTAGAAGCAAAAAAGCGGCTGAATCAACTGTCAACAAGCGGCGTGCGTCGATGTTGAATCTGATTCACGTGTTTTGGATCCGAACGGGGCATCAGCGGTATCACGCATGAAGACGCTCACCAGTACTGAAAACATCTGAAGGCACAGCGCGTTAAGAAGACGAAGAAGGAACCGAAGGGAAAACCATTGGCTGAGAACAGCAGACGAAAGTACATGGACAACGCAAAGTATTTTTCAACGCTGCAAAACGTCGTGGCTGATCGCGGTCAATCCGTTCGAACATCAGGTCTCAGGAAGAACGAAAAAACCTGCATTTGTTTTGTAGCCCCGTGTTTGGTCTTGAGCTTTTGGGATTCGATCTTCTCTGACAGAGCAGTTGATGCGGTTCGCTCGTCGGTTAAAGCCCGCCGACCTGCAGTCGCTCATGGGAATCAGCGAGAATCTCGCGAACATCAATCACGATTGCCGGCAGGGTTGCGAATCCATAAGGCAGGCCGGATCTAAACCACCATCTAACCACCAATCAGTACAGTTGGACATCCCACCACAATACTACCACCATGGACACAGTTATCGCCTATGCGTGCAGCGGGCCTCTTACCTACTAATGCAGTAGCGCTCCCCTTGACGACGACGTCGGGTGGACCCACACACACACACATATCTCCGACTACCGAGGAAGGCATTCCTGATATCAGTACGTTCGCAACGCCCGGGCCGGATATCGGTCCGCCTACATGTGGAACAGGCGGCGCTCCCGGTATCACCATTGGGCAGACATGCATGTCAGTTATACGTGCAGCAGGTTGTCCCACTAATATAACTTCCTAAGAAATACCTTGACCAGCTTCAGCGTTATTCGGTCCAGTCTCTGACATGTGAGAACAGTGTCTTAAAAGGCGACCACCCGATCCGGTCCTGTGATTGTAAGCCGCCGTTCGAACTGAAATTCACAGCGATTTTAATGTTCGCGTACCCATACATATTTTCGGAACGTGAGTGAAAGGGTTGCGGAAATTTTCGGAACAGATTCAGAAATAATAAAAAAAGCTGCATTTGTTTTGCAGACCCGAGTTTGGTCCTGAGGTTTTGGGATTCGATCTTCACTGCAGGACGAACCGTAGGAGTACGGGATGGTTAAGCAGATCTGTTCCCAACACTGAGCTGTGGTTCGTCAGGAATTACGACTCAGATACACTACTGTCCAGAATTATCATGGCTGTTTACGAGCTGTGGTTTGTGGGGAATCACGACTCGGATACACTGTGAGCCCGTGTGGGGAGTCCCAGCCGTGCCCATCAAGCGAAATCGTCGCCTGACCGTCGTGCTCATGGTGCTGGTCGGCCAGTTGCTGGCCAGCCGCCACGCGATCGCGGAACAGAAACCGTACGCCGCGCCGTCGCTCTCGGGCGGGATGGGCTGGGTCAACACCTCGAAGCCGCTGAGCATGCGGGCCCTGCGCGGCAAGGTCGTGCTGCTCGACTTCTGGACCTACTGCTGCATCAACTGCATGCACATCCTGCCGACACTGAAGCAGCTCGAGGAAAAATATCCGAACCAGCTGGTCGTGATCGGAGTGCACTCGGCAAAATTCCGCACCGAGCGGGACCTCGAGAACATCCGCCGGGCGGTGCTGCGATATGAGATCAGCCATCCGGTACTCAACGACGGCCGCCAGACAGTCTGGCGACGCTGGAAGGTCGACCGCTGGCCAACGTTGTTCCTGGTCGACCCCGAAGGCATGGTGTGGTCCTGGCGAAGTGGCGAGACCCCGTTCGCAGCGATCGACCGGGATGTGGCCCAGATCATCCGGATCCACCGGAACAAGGGCACGCTCAACGAGCAGCCGATCCGTTTCGAACTCGATCGCAGCCGCCTCAAGCCGACCCCGCTGTTGTTTCCCGGCAAGGTGTTGATCGACGCCGACAACGAACGGGTGTATATCGCCGACAGTGGCCACCACCGGATCGTGGTCGCCGGGTTCGACAGCAAGCTGATCGGCACGATCGGTTCGGGCCGGGCCGGGCGAGCCGACGGTGACTTTCGCACGTCGAGCTTTCGCGACCCTCAGGGCATGGTGTTTTCCGGCAACAAGCTCTACATCGCCGACAACCTCAACCATCTCGTCCGCGTCGCCGACGTGTCAACCGGCCGGGTCACCACGCTCGCCGGAACCGGCCGTATGCTCCCCAGCTACAAGACGCTCGCTCGACGCAGCAGTTCACCGCGGCAGTATGCGCTGTCGAACCCGTGGGACCTAGCACTGATCAGCTCGAAGCTCTTCATCGCGATGGCCGGCACGCACCAGATCGCGGTACTCGATCTGGCCGGTGGCGGGATCGCAGTATTCTCGGGGACCGGGGTCGAGGACATCCGGGACGGCCGGCGGGCCGTGGCGGCTCACGCCCAGCCAAGCGGACTAGCGACCGACGGCCAGAAGCTGTTCGTCGTCGACAGCGAAGGCAGTTCGCTGAGAGCCGTGTCGCTGCCACCGAAGAACCGTGTCACCACGCTGGTCGGCACGTCCGGACTGCCCCGCTTCAAGAGCCTGTTCGCGTTCGGCGACCGGGATGGGCGAGGCAGCGACGTCCGGCTGCAGCACCCGATTGGCGTGGCGTTCCACGCCAACGTGATCTACATCGCCGATACCTACAACCACAAGATCAAGGTGGTCAACCCGACCACCCGGGCCTGCAGCACGCTCGCTGGCACCAGGTCAGCCGGCTCCGGCCTCTCCCCGCTGCAACTCCACGAACCGGCCGGCATCGCGGTTCATGAACAGACGCTCTACATCGCCGATACCAACAATAACCGCGTGGTCACCGTCGACCTGGACACCCAGGAAGCCCGGTTGTTTGAGATTGAAGGACTGGCGCCACCCGTGGCCCCCGAAGGGCCCTGAGCGGGAGGGGGTTCTTCGGCTGATCGGAATGTTCGAAATCCGAAGTCCCGAAATCAACACCCTCGGACAACATCGTTACGACGCTCTGGTTTGTCGGGAATCACGACTCGGATATACTTGGACGGCACAGAACGGAATACACCGTGTGCTGTGGTTTGTCGGCAATCACGACTCGGATGTACTAACAGGGGAACCGACCATGCTCGCTGTCGTCTCTCCGGCCAAAAAGCTGGACCTCGAACCTGTCGTTCGATCCCTGCCCCACAGTCAACCAGCACTGCTGGACGATGCGGAGCAGTTGATGCGCTCCACTCGTCGGTTGAAGCCTGCCGACCTGCAGTCGCTCATGGGAATCAGCGAGAATCTCGCCAACCTCAGTCACGAACGATTCCAGCGCTTCAGCACACCATTCACCCCGGACAATGCCAAGCCAGCGGCCCTGATGTTCAATGGTGACGTGTTTCTGGGACTCGATGCGCCGACCCTGGGCAAATCTGACCTGTGCTGGGCCCAGGACCGCCTGGCCATTCTGAGTGGACTGTATGGTCTTCTCCGCCCCCTCGATCTGATGCAGCCCTATCGGCTCGAAATGGGGACGCGGCTCAAGAACCGTCGCGGAAAGGATCTCTATGCCTTCTGGGGTGATCGCATCACCGACCAGATCAACGAGCGATTGGCGGACCACAGCGATCGGACCCTGGTGAACCTCGCGTCCAGCGAATACTTCAAGGCGGTTCGTCCCGCCGCACTGGACAGCGACGTGGTGACCCCCGCCTTCAAAGAGATCCGAGACGGCCGGCCCAGGATGATCAGCTTCCTGGCCAAGCGGGCCCGCGGCCTGATGGCTCGGTACATCATCGAAAATCGCATCGAGCAGCCCGAAAACATGAAAACCTTTGATGCGGAGGGCTACCGGTACGATCCGGCACTCTCGACCGAAACCACCTGGACCTTCACACGCGCCCAGGCCTGAGCGGGAAAGACTCGCCGGCCATACCCGCCAGGCAGCAACAGGACGGTCGACAGAGGCTGTGTGTTCCTGGGACCGGGATTTGGAAGACGTTAATCACGGAATCAATCGGCGTTCATCGGTTCCTGTTTTCATGGAGTATAAGCGACTGCTTTGATAGTTCGGGCAGGTCCGGACGCAGTGCGATGGCTCCGCGTCACTGACACCTGGCCGGCAGCGTCAATGCGTCGCTTTTTACAGCGACTTCCGACAATAATGCAGTGTCCCCTGCGTTTTGGGCACGCATTCGAGTGCCTTTATCTGTGTGACCACCTGGAAAACCAATCAGGAGCAGACACTTGCCTGACTATCACAATGTCTCAACTCGTCGGTCTTTTTTACATCACACCCTGGGAGGTCTTTCTGCAGGGACCCTTCTGACACAACACCACCCCTGCTCGGGGCATGCGCAAAATACGATCGATGATCGTACCGTTCCGGCTGCGGTAATCCACAAAACTTCGAATATTCAAATTGGCATTCGCATTCACCAGGGGTGGATGAAAAACAAAGACGACAATGACCTTCTCTTTCTCAAACAAATTGGCGTCAACCACGTAGACATCACTCTGAATCTTATAAAAAGCTACCAGGAGCACGGAATTTTCACGAAAGAAAATTTGAACGCACTGATTCGCCGTCTCGATGGTGCTGGACTCATGATCGAGCGTGCGAACTCGCTTGCCAGCCATTATCTGCATGCCCATCTGCATGATGCGCAGGGACAACGGGAAATAGACCAGCTGAAACGAATTGCCGATATGCTCTGCGACGCCGAAATACCCGTATACGGGATCCAGTCCTGCCAAGCCGCCTTACATGTCGAGAATTCAAGAGGCGGCTGGATCTATGAAAATGGTCGTGGTGGCTATCGCTTTCCTTCGTTTAATGTCAGGCGTTCCCTGTCTGCCGCACCCCAACCAAAATACCGTGTAACGGCAGAACAGCTCTGGAAAGGGCTGTTGAATATTTACCGACAGGTCATACCACATGTAGAAGGCAGTAAAACAAACATTGCCATGCATGGTAATGATCCACCGTTGTATCAGTACCTTGGAAACCCTCAGATTCTGTGTCGCTTTGCAGACTTTGACCGTCTTTTTTCAGAAGTTCCAAGCGATCATAATGGAATTACATTTTGCGTGGGAACGCGGTATGAGTCCGGTCAGAACACTCTTGACGGAATCCGCCATTTTGGAGATCAGGGAAAACTGTTCCATGTCCACTTTCGGAACGTCACAGGAACTCTGCCGCAAGATGGCCGTTATTCAGAAGTTTTCATCGATGATGGTGACATCCCTATGCCTGAGGTTCTGCGTACCCTCCATGAGGTCGGCTATCAGGGAGTGATCGATTACGACCACCCTATGGGAATTACCGGAGATCAGCCCCTGCCTAAACAGTACATTTCATTTTGTGTCGGTTATATGCGAGGCCTGTTACAAAGTTTACACAGTTAACACGCCATGGAACGAACACCGAAAGTCACCTGAACCTTCACACCCGCCCAGGCCTGAGCGGGAAAGACTCGCTGGCCGCCCGTGATGCGTTTAGTGGTGGTGAGCTTTCTGTGCCTCAGGCAGCGGCCGATGTTTGCCGGCGACGTCTGGTTACCAGAACTAACCCGCATGCGCAGGACTGGAATCTTTCAACGCCTGAGTTGCATTGTTACCGAAGGGCTGGCCATGTTCCGGGCAGTCGATGCCGTTAAGCACTCCGAGCTGACTTTGTGCAACAATCTGGTCTCATCACCCCTGCAAAATCGCCCGAATCACATTACATGAGTCGGGCGTCAGATCGTCCGCATTCATCAGCAGTTCGTTTGCCAAAGCGAATTGGTTTTGGACCGCAAACCGAGGCCGCCGGTCCCGAACAATCGACGGTGAAGTCAAAGCACAACTGGTCATTTTTTGAAGCCAGGGTAGCCGACAGGCTTCCCTTAACGATTGAGCGTCGGACCGATAATCACGGCGTGACTAGAGCTTTCAACCGGGTAGAGGCTCGTGTCGCTCAGCTCGATATTCGCGCCTGTACCTTTTGGTTCGCCCTGGAAATGGATTCGTGTAGTTCCCCGATTCGTCAAGTCAGGACTTGCCTGTACTTTCACTTTGAACGCTCGAATCTTGACCTGCCAGTCGGCAGCGATCTTCCGCAGAAAATCCCGCGAACTGCCGACTTTGCAGGTGAGAAATACTACTTCGTCAATCCTGGAGGCTCGAAATGCTTTACTGATCCGCGCGTAAGTCGGCCACATCTTTTCACTGAATGAAACTTTCTTCGACAAACTGTCATTCTTGAGATTTGAAATTCTTGGACCTGATCCATCGATATCCATGTCGTAGAAAACGGAGATGTGGTGATTCCCGGGTCCGACCTTATTATTCAGCCCACAAATTTGAAACTGCTTTCCGGGCGCCAGATCTATGTTCCCGTCGGCCCCGCCACTGGCGGCACCGTGTCCGAGACTCACGATGAGTCGTCCACCCGGTCGGGTTACCTTGAGCGCGTCCTCATACATTCTGGCGACCGCATTCTTGTTGGCAAACTTGGCTGCCGGCCCGGTCAGGATGAGCTTTCGAGGTGCAGGACGGAAGTCCACGTCTACGGATCGCTGGAACTGGCCACCCACACGAATCGGACTTCCCTTCCATTTCACGAAGGCATTCACGTACTGCCGGGCCCATCTTTCAAAGTAGACTCCGTCAACTTCGGACAACACGACATTGTTGACGTGGTTTGGCACAACTCTTCTCTTTTTTGTATTGTTATACGGGGCTTCCGAGCGGATGGGTTACTGATTCCGAAATGAAGGCCGACGCTTTATCAAGTTGAGCCAAGCAGAGCGAACAACTTCTTCCGGCCGTCCCGGAAACGAGGTCAGGCAAGCGAAATAATTTATCTATCGGGGATTGACACTCTACCATTCCCCCACTGCACTTCGTCGGCCGGTAAGCACCTGCTGAGAACACTGGCTCCACCTTCGGTGGGTCCTTTGGGCTAAGCAGACAGCTGTTGCTGATACCCCGCCAGCAACCGAAACACACTCACCTCACATGCGGATCAGATTAAATTTGTCTGCTTCCTCCTGCCGAAAAACAGCGTTCTCATTTTACCGACTGCGATGTAGAAGTCATTTTGCATCTCTATGAAGACCATGGTTCCGAGTGCCTCCAACGCCTACGGGGCATGTTTGCCTTCGCCATCTGGGACGCCAACCGGAGGCATCTGATGCTGGCCAGAGATCGGGTCGGCATCCTTAACGGAAGAGAACAGGATCAAGGATAAATTGACAGGCACCGCCAGAAGACTTCCCGCAGGTTGTTGGTCAGTGAGTAGACGAAGTAGACTGTCTGAGTCTTTTCTTGCCGTCTTGTGTGGCGTGGAATCGGTACAATTTTGAGCAGAAATCCCGCTAACGTCCGACAGAGACCGGATATGTGAGAATTCTACGAATTCATCAAATCGACGCCTTTACGGCAGAAATGTTCGGCGGGAACCCTACGGCGGTCGTCCGTGACGCCCACGTCCTGGAAGATATTGAGATGCGTCGGATCGCCCGCGAGATGAATCTCTCGGAGTCGGTCTTTTTACTGCCGAGTGAGGTCGCCGACGTCAAATTGCGGTTTTTCACGCCGCCCGGCGACGAGATTAAATTCTGTGGCCATGCAACGGTGGGGGCCCTTTACACGATCGCAACCGAATCGCTGTACGGAATCCAAAAGAAGGGACGACCCCAGGTGACCATCGAAACCAATGCCGGTGTTCTCAACACCCACCTTGATTTCGAGGCGGGGCCCGAGCCCAAGCTCATTCTTGACTGTCCGAAAATCGATTTGGTCCCGGCCCCCTACAAATTGGAGGATGTGGTTTCGGCCATGGGCCTGAAGACCGATCAGGTGGATTGGAACAAACCTCTGATGCTGGAGAAGACGAATAACTACCTGTACTTCGTGTCACCGGACCTGAAGTCCCTGCAGCAAATTGAATTGGACATTCGTGGCGCCATCGAATTTGCTCAGCCGGACCGAATTGTTGTGTTCTGTGTCATGACCGCGGAATGCTTTGATTCTTCAAACCATGTGCATGCCCGCGGTTATGCACCACTCGTGGGTGTCCCGGAAGATCCGTTTACCGGATCCATGCAGGGGGGACTGGCGGCCTATCTTGTGGCCCACGATATGGTCGCACCCGACCTGCACATGCTGGGGTCTGAACAGGGGTATTTCATTGGCCGGCCTGGAAAGGTTCACATCGAGATCGTTGCCCGGGCACCAGAATTCCAGGCCCGGATGCACGCCCACGCCGTGCGGGTCTTCGACACTAAGCTGACTCTGCCATGAAACCGACGACGTCCCCAATTCGTACGTATACGATTCAGGAATGGCTCTTCGAAGAAGCTCAGGGGTCCTTCGACATCGATCTGGGTGAAAGTGGCATTCAGTATCATCACCTTCGTGATCTTCAGCCGAACCCCGCATTCGATCTGAATTATTCCCAGGACCGCGGTTGCCAAAAACTGCGGGCGCAGATCGCGGAGATGTATGGAACCGATCCAGAGAACATCATCATCACCCATGGCAGCCAGGAAGCGCTATATCTCTTTTACGCGTGCCATCTGGGGCCCGGTGATCACGTCATCACCTTTACGCCGGGCTGGCAGCAGTCATGGGAGGTCCCTCTCCATCTCGGCGCAGAGGTGACAAAAGTTGCCCTGAAGCAGGAATCAGATTACGTCATCGATTGGAATACGGTGACGGAAAACCTCCGGAACAACACGCGCCTCCTCATACTTTGTTATCCTAACAATCCACTGGGTGTTACGCTGTCGGATCATGATTGGGAGCAGCTTAAGAAGCTGCGTCAAGATACCGGTATCACGATCATTATCGATGAGGAATATCTGACCGACTATCAAGCATCCATTTTCACTCGCATTCCTGGCAGTTACTCGGTCAGCAGCCTATCGAAGATTTACGGTTTTCCGGGATTGCGGCTGGGTTGGTTGGTGGGAGATGAAGAGGCGGTGAACCGTATGGTGAATTTGAAACGGTACACGACGGTGTGCAACTCGTCAATTTGCGAGTATTTTGCTCTCGATGTGCTCAGCAATGGACCGCACTACATCGAGCGATTTAACCGGCTCTGCCAAGAGGGACTGCGGGTGCTCCGCGGCTGGCTAGCGGTTCACGATCGGTTGTCCCTGATAGAGCCGCAGGGGACACCCTTCGCCTATCTGGCGTATCGAGGTTCCGACACATCAGCCGAATTCTGTCGGCGCCTGCTGCGACAAAAAAAGGTTTTGTTGATGCCCGCGGAAGTATTCGAAGACCGTCGAGCGGTGCGACTGACCTTTGGCCGGCATCCCGACATTCTGCAAAATGGATTGGATCGAATCGCTGAACTTCTTGCTGAACCCTGATTCATCTGTGCCAGGTTGACCACCCGGCCGCTTCTGTGAAAGGCATTGAAGCCATAACGATATCGGTGAGATTGGCGGTCGTGGGTCTCGGACGGCTCGTTTGGGGGCGATCTGGATCGCCTACCATGACAGCACGGTGACGGTCATCGGCAGCGGCTTCAATTTTGCGCACGGCGACTACATTGACGGCAGTTTCCTGGACGGGCAAGTTCTGACCGGCTTCCTCGCAGAGGGGGACGGCCATCAACAATCGGCTGCATATCTATAATTCCGCCAGGTTCATGTTGGCCGCTCCAGGCGCCGTCGTCCCCGAGCCGAGTTCAATCACGATGCTGGCCAGGGGAGCCACGATACTGGGCAGCATGTGGTTCCACCGTCGCCGAAAGCACACGCTTGCAACGCACTGATCACGCAGCATCGGGTTACCGAGATAAGTCCCGTTCTTCTGTGCTCATCTTCCGCTCGACCACAGTCCTGTCTTCAGCTTACGCATCTGTATCTCAGCTTGCGCCAACGCGGTGTCGTACGGCGCATATTTCACATAATGCTAGGCCAGACCTGCAGTGACAATCGCCTGCTATTTTCACAAAATCATGTATTCCACTCAGGATCTATATATAATTTATATTTCGCAGTCGTCTTATTGTCACTGACAGTGAAAAACCACGTCGTTTAAATGTCACGGAGGGGCCCAGTTTCGCTTCGGGCGTTGTCATCAGAATTTGCAGCCAGGGGGAGTGACATCATGAAGCGGTCCGTTCAACCAGGCATGGCAGCTGCGGTCCTGTTGATTGCATTGGCGGAGCAGCTTCCAGCTGCGCCGCTGTTCATGGGTCTCGGTGATCTGGCCGGGGCAAGTTTCAATAGCTCTGCATCTGGCGTCTCTGCGAATGGTTCGGTTGTTGTGGGGTATAGCGTATCCGCCTCAGGCGGAGAGGCGTATCACTGGGAAGGCGGCACGATGACTGGCCTGGGCGATCTGGCCGGGGGCAGTTTCTTTAGCCAGGCACATGGTGTCTCGAATGATGGTGCGGTTGTTGTGGGACGGAGCACCTCCGCCTCAGGCTACGAGGCGTTTCGCTGGGAAGGCGGCACGATGACCGGTTTGGGCGATCTGGTCGGGGGCAGTTTCTATAGCTATGCACAAGCCGCTTCGGATGATGGTGCAGTTGTTGTGGGACGCGGCAAGTCTGCTGCAGGCACCGAGGCGTTTCGCTGGGAAGGCGGCGCGATGACCGGTCTGGGTGATCTGGCCGGGGGAAGTTTCTATAGCGTTGCATTTGGCGTTTCGGATGATGGTTCGGTTGTTGTGGGGTATGGCCACTCCCCCTCAGGCACCGAGGCCTTTCGCTGGGAAGGTGGCACGATGACCGGTCTGGGTGATCTGGTCGGGGGAAGTTTCTCTAGCCAGGCAAATGGTGTCTCGAATGATGGTTCGGTTGTTGTGGGGTATAGCCACTCCGCCTCAGGCACCGAGGCCTTTCGCTGGGAAGGCGGCACGATGACCGGTCTGGGTGATCTGGCCGGGGGAAGTTTCTCTAGCTATGCACAAGCCGTCTCGGATGATGGTTCGGTTGTTGTGGGACAGGGCACTTCCACCTCAGGCTGGGAGGCGTTTCTTTGGACTTCCGGCGACGGAATGCAGTCTGTTCAGGACGTCCTGACCGATGACTATGGTCTGGGAAGCAGTCTAACGGGCTGGACATTGACAACAGCTAGTGCTGTTTCCGCTGACGGCACAACGATTGTGGGTTATGGTTCCAACGCCGATGGAGACACCGAGGCGTGGATGGCGCGACTTGACAGTCCTGGAACAGTGGTTCCTGAACCCGGATCGATCACGTTGCTTGGCATCGGTGCGGTGATCCTCGGAATGAGATGGTTGCAGCGCAGAAAACACACGCTCGCAACGCACTGATCACGCAGCGTCTGCTCATCGAGACCGGTCCCGTTCTTCCTTACTCATCTTCCGCCAGTCCCACGGTGCAATGATTTTGTGACGGCCCGACCACAGTCCCGGCCGCCAGCACCGGAAGCTGTTCTGTCAGCAGTAAATTTCAGGCCAGATCTAACATAGGAACTGGCACCATCTATGGGGGCAGGTCAATGATCTCGGTACAAAAGAAGTTCCTTTTCGTTCACATTCCGAAGACAGGAGGAAACAGTATCCAAAACTACCTGCAGCACTTTTCCGAGGACGAGATCACGGTCAACGAAGAGCAGGACGGAATCGGCCGATTCGGTGTTAGGAACAACGTCTACAAAACCGTCAAGCACAGCAAGCTACGACGTTACAAGTCCGCATTGCCGCGAGACCTCTACGCCTCGCTGTACAAGTTTGCCACTATCCGCAATTCATGGGATCGAGTCGTATCAGCGTTTTTCTCGCCAGCGAAAAAACGAAAAATTTCACCCCGAGGCGTTTCGCGCAAGCATCCAGCGAAAGGCCCTTTTACGCGACTTTCTGAGCGAGTGGCCAGCCGTACTCTTGCGCTTGACCTGCCACACAGGTTGGCCGCCCTTGGACTACCACGTCGACTACTTGATTCGATTTGAGCACCTTGACCATGATTTTGCTCACGTTTGCAAGGTCTTGAACATCCCGTACGGCCCCTTGCCGCACCGCAACGCGTCCACCCGCGAACACTATTCTGCCTATTATACCGACGAATCTATCGAGCTGGTGCGCGAGCGCTTCGCCGAAGAAATAGCGTTCGGAAACTACCAATTCGAACGTTTGTAGGCAGTGACTAGAAGAACCGTTCTTTCACGACCTCGCGCAAAAGGTCGCGCGGCCCCGTCAGTCGATAGAGCCGTCTCTTAGAAATACCCTTCAGTAGCGGCGTTCCCTCCCGAACCACGCGAATGGCCAGGGCTATCCGATACCGATCCATGGTCTCCACCTTGCCATAGGGGTTGATCGTCTGGTGCAAGCAGTTGGTGTTGAACCAAATCGCCTTGCGCAGATTGCTACCAACCCGAAACTCCAGGGGCTCGGCTGGATAGAACCCTTGTGGTGGTTTGTAGCGGTTTAGCTTGAGCCATCCGCCCCCCCCTTAGGAACTCGGTATTTCTCGTAGGTGCTCCCGTCGTAGATCGATTCGCCCCAACGGAAAGACGCGAAGCCCACAGTCTTCCATATTCGTATGCTCCAGCGGCTGTTCTTGTGACCAGTCACAGCAATCAAATCACCACTTAACGAGTGGTACCATTCACGGGGGCAGGTCAGAGGCGGTTGCGACGATCAACAAAACAAGGCGGCAAAGAGGACTGCCGGTTATCGAGCTCAGCTCAATTGTAAAACAGCAGGTGGACTCCTTGAAGATTGGGGAACAAGCCTTGATTGATGCGCTTGCCCTGAATCCAACCCTGGAGGAACTGGGCGAACGTTATTTTGTGTTGCGTTACAAGCAGGTTCATATGTATAGGCTGCTGGCGGAACAGAATTACGATTACATCATGGCCAAAGAGCAGTTGAGACTGGACAATGATGAGGCGGCGGAAAAACACGTTCGGGAAGGTATTCGGACGATCGACAGGATGTATGACCGGTGGCTCACGGTAAAAGCGGATCTCAAGGGAAAGCGGCATAAGCATCCATCGGAACGGTTCTTCAATGATGCGGTTATCAGCGGCAAGCGCGTGTTGATCACCCCGGCGACCTTCGAGCCGTTAAAGGCTAAATTCAAGGATTTGATGAAAAACCGCGGCTTGTAGTCAGGGGTAGGAAGTTTCGAAAAACGTTCACCCCCGTCTCGGCGATTTGTGGGCACCGAACAAGGGGATTGTTCGGGCCGGAGCGAACATCGCCAGTAGCTTTTTGGCTTCGTCTTCGGTGACATTCAGAACCAGCACCGGCACCTCGTCGTTTGGCGTGAGCTCTGCCCGCAGATTCCGGAACAGCTTTGGCCATCGGCTCAGCCCGGCCCTGTCGATAATCTTGCCGAAAGTCGTCCGCAGGTTAGCATCTGCGTCCCGGTATCGCGTGATAACTGGTCCCGGAAGGCCGCCGGTGATAGCAAAGGCCTCATCGAGTTCCTTCC
>CAUZPL010000133.1:0-14408 GCA_963581585.1 Planctomycetota bacterium | reverse complement strand
GTGACAGCATCCGGCAGCAGGTGAGCTGGACAGGCGGTGATCTCTCCGGTCTGGCCGGGACAGCTGTGCGACTTCGATTCGTCATGCTGGAATGCGACGTGTTCTCACTGAAATTCAATTCTTGATTTATAAGCGCCTCACTCGTGGCAACGCCGCGCGCTTCCACTGCAAAACCAAAGGCCAATACGTCCTCATGGATGTAATACAGCCGCCACTCGCGAATGAAAGTTAGACTGGAATGGTCCGGCGACTCCTGCGCTGCCTTCGGAAACAGTCGCTTCTGAGCGACAGACTTTCCAAAAACCGCTGAGCAGTTTACCACAATCGTCGGGACTTGTTGGCGCGAGTTTCCGTCACTTCTCACGTCCTTCAGAGTGTCGCGCAGAGCGACACAAATCACCCTGGAACCATAAAAATGTTCAGCCCTGATTTGGGTCGATTGTTTTTTCCATCACCGTGACTGCAATGTCAATCCGCGCGGGCGCCGCCAGAATGCAGGTTACATGCGGCACCGAAGAAGGTGAAATCCCGAATTCCGCGTTGGAGAAGGTCCTCGATCAGCGGAGCCACGACGTGATCGAACACCGGTGGCTTCGTGTCGTAGCGCCGATCAGACCTTCGGCCTCAGTGAGTGAGGTCAGTCACCAGCGGATTCCCTGATACAGAGGTGCTACCCCACAATCAGAGTTCCAGAGGGGCAGACGAGCGGATGGTAAAGAGCTTCTTGACATATGTTGGTATTCGCCACGTGGTTTTCGTTCCCAGGGAGGAATAAGCACAGTCTCGCGCTCGCAATCTGCAACGTTCACCGCCTACTTCACCAATGATCACTTCGCCATCCAGGATCATCACCAACTCGTCCCAGATGTAGTCCCAAGTGAACTGGCACGACCTGCAATATCAGACGCCGTGGGTCAATTTGCGGTCAGCCGACTGCGCCGTGAGCCAGACCTTCGATTCCAGGTCACCATCGCGTATCTGATCAGCAGGAATGGGAAAACCAACGAATTGCGCAGACGAGCCCTTATTCACTTCCATCTTCATTGTCGGTGCGGCCATAGCTTAACAGGACGTTTCGCCCTGGGGTGCCGTTCCGGACAACTTTCGAACCGCCTGCTTCTGATAAGGGTTTCGTGATTCTGGTTGTTTCATGCACCGCCACCGCGACACGTTGATCGCATTTCGAAATGCCGACATGGCGAACTGCACAGCGATAATGCCGTTTATGGCTGGATTGCGAATACGACGGCCAGGCACATCAACCGAAGGTTTTCTGACCTTGCCGGCCTGTGCAGCTTGAATGCGTCGGTCGAACTGACCGGCGAGCCTGGGTTGCTGAAATCTGGCCGCTTTCGGTTCGGATTCGCTTTGATCAATGATCGCTGTGATTTACGCTTTGTTAATCGGTGTCAGGGTTTGCTGACGTTTCGCAGGAGCTTCTGAATGATTCCTCAGGTCAGTTACTCCACGGCAGGTTTCGGAGGACTCGAACTCGGTATGGCTCTGGACCGGATCGCGGGCACTGGATTCCGCTGTGTGGAATTTGTCTGTGATCGACACGCACCGGGTGACCACCCCGGCGTCGTAGCGCAGGAAGTCCGCCGCCAGCTTCGGGAGCGAGGAATGACCGCTGCCACCGTCCATGCACCGGCTCGCCGGACGGTCCTGGGGGCGCCGACTGAAGACTGGCGCATCGAAAAACTTTCGGTGTTGACCGACGCCCTGCGACTGACGAGCGAAATCGGCGCGCACGGCATGGTCATTCACGGCATTCCGAATCCGATGTTTCTCCCTGAGGATCGCGCACTGAAGTCGATGTACGCAGCGATGATCACCGCAATGAGACGTTCCATCGAAGACCTGATCCCTGCGGCTCAGAAAGCAGGAGTCAGGATGCTGCTCGAGAACCTGCCATACAACCGGGACCTTCGGGCTGCGGGCAGAGACGGAGACTACCCGCTGATGCGCATGGCCGACCTGCGCGCGTTCATTGAAGACTTTCCACCCGAGCAGGTTGGACTCATTGTGGATGTGGGACACGCCTGGACTGATGGCATGGACCCCGCGCGGGAGATCTTGATCGCTGGTGATCGGCTCTGGGGAACTCATCTTCAGGACGTTGATCGAGACAATCCACAGGACAACCACTGGGCCCCGCTGGATGGCGGCCTGGACTGGCCGTCCATCGTCACGGCACTTCAGCAGATCGGCTATGCCGGCGCCTACACCTTTGAAGTCATTGCGCCGCGTCGCGGCGAAAGTGCCGAAGAGCTTGCGCGGATGACCTTCGCCGCGGCTCGGGCGTGGGGATTGGTCAATGACAAATGACCACAACACGACTGCTGGATCTAAGGAACAAAAAGTCCAGGAACGCGTGTGCTTCGGTCCGATGGACAGAGAATTTTGAGAGCCAGCGAACCTGTGTGTATCAGTAAATCTTGGCCGTACGGTCAAACACGAGCCCACAGTCAAGCATCATCAGCAATTCAGTGTGCGGCGTGTTCCGAGTTTAGATCTCAGCCCACATCGTGACTTCGAGCCAACTACATTTTCATTGGGAATCATTCGAGGGCTGGATTTTCAGTTTGCAGATACTCGATCACGTCAGGCTGCCGGCGATTCATTCATCGGCCATAATCAGCAGCAGCATCTGCCACCGATGAAGAATAAAGTTTCTGGACATTGCGGTGATCGCAGAAATTTTCAAACGATCAACCGAACGTCGGAAGATGTAAACCAGTACGGCTAATCACCAGCCGCGGCAATGCGTGCAGGGAACCGGTCGTAATGGTTGTGTCCACACTCTGGTTATGGGGATATCGGCTGAAAGACGACAAGCCAGACTTTTTTTAACCACGGTTTTTACTGTATTTTTCTGTTGGCGGAGTTTTGGACCTTGCGGCTAAAATCCGCCGCCGAACCGTGATTCCGGAGCATCGGCATCCAATTCGCTATGGCGCGATTGCTACTGTCATTCAGCTTGTTGTTTTCCGGAACTGTCCAGGCTGCTCCGGGCGGTGGCAGGCAGGGCGTTCCATCTGGGCAGCAGAATCACCGCGGCCGTGAGGGCCATGGCGCCCAGCAAAGAAAATACGCCCCCCCATCCCCAACGCTCGGCAAAGAAGCCAGGAATCGTGCCCCCCAGGATCGCGCCAATGGACCCCGCGCCATTGACGAAGCCTGCCACGGTCGCCGCACCCTGTTTCGTACCAAAGTCGACCGCGGCGGGGCCGTTGAGAATTGCGTCCGGGGCATAGACGAGCACTCCGATAAAGAGGTACGACGCGGCCAGCACGCCTCGCGTCGCGGGAAGGTCGTCCATCACAAACATGAAGACGCCCAGGATGGTTAGCGTGATGACGCAAACGGGCATGCGTCTGGAGCCGAAGACGCGATCGGACACGATTCCGGCAGAAACGGCGCCCACGATCCCAGCCAGCTCAAACAGTGCGCTCACCGCACCCGACTCGGCCATACCGCTGCCGAGTTTTTCCTGGATGTACTTGGGACCCCAAAATAGTATCGCGTAGCGGGTTGGCTTCGTTAAAAAATATGCCAGACACATGACCAACACCGGGCGATTGCCAAGGACTTGCTTGACTAGTTCCCACGAAGTTTCTGCGCGAACAATCTCTTGGGAATCTGGTTCAGTCAAGACGGTCGTCTCCTCACCGTGATAGATTTCGATGGATGGCAATCCAACATCTTCGGGACGGTCGCGCTGCAAAAGCACAAACAGAATCCAAATCACCAGCAGCACAACGGCAGGAATGAAAAAGGCATACCGCCAACCCAACAGATCACCCCAGTAGCCGGCGAACACTGACGCAACCATGCCGCCAACGGCATAGTTGGTACTCCACAACCCGATCACGGTGCCACGCTCACGCTGGGAAAAGAAGTTGCCCACGTTTTTCACCAGCGGCGCCCAACCCGTCGATTGGCAGATGCCTTGCAGACCGAACAGAATTCCCAAGACGACGGTGACCGACGAAGCCCCCAGTGCTGCGGCAGTCAACGCCGAGCCAAACATGCCCACCACGACGACTTTGCGCGTGCCCGCCCGATCGGCAAGGATTCCCGCCGGAAATTGCCCGATCGCATAAGCCACCAGATAGGCCCCGTCGATCCAAGCCATGTCGGAGGTAGTGATGTTGACGGCAGGATCCTGTTCCATGCCGATTTTGGCCACCGAAAACGTCTTGCGCGTCAGGTAGTAGCCAAAGTACGTCAGCCAGGTAATGGCGAAGACCTGCCAGCGCCAACGTTCATAGCGAGAATCGTCGCCGATGAGTTTGAAAGGGCGTTTGGCCATCAGGTTTTCGGCCTCACCGCCACGCGCAAGTGTTGTCCCTGAATCGCGAGGTCGAAGGCAGCTTTGGCATCTGCCAGTGAAAACTCGTCGTGCACTAGATCGGAAAACGGAAACCGACCGCCTTGGGCGTCAAGAAATGCCACCGCCGCGCCCAAGTCTTCCGGACGATAATTGTGATTGCCGACGATCGTCAAACATCGCCTTACGACCGATTCGGGGTCGAGCGCAATCGGCGGCGTGGGGTACGTACTGCCGATCAGTACATAGCGACCGCCGATACGCAGCAGCTTGACACCCGTTTCGACGGCGCTGGCGGCCCCCGACAGTTCGACGGCGAGGTCAACGCCGCGCTCGCAGGTCAAATGCTGGACCTCGTCGACCAGGTCTTGTTCGTCTTCGGGAACCGCTAACGTGCGCGTGGCGCCGAAATCGTCAGCTCGCGTGAGACGATCGGCATTCACGTCGCAGACAATCACCTCCCGAGCTCCCCGGCTCCGCGCCATCGCAGCGGCAGTTAAACCGAGCATCCCGGCACCTTGAATCAAGACGGTTTGTCCCGTGCAGTTGCCGCCAAGTCGCAGCGCAGCGGCGACCGTCGCGGTGGCACAATTCGCCGGACAGGCAACCCGATCGGGTAATGTCTCCGGCACACGAAAGATTGCCGTTCCGGCGGCCAGGTGGCAAAAATCAGCCAACCCACCGCTGAGCGGATGTTCTGGCACAATCTCTTCGTGACCATATTTGAACAAACGTTCGCATTTTTGCGGGACGGCGTTGTCACAAAAAAAACAGTCGCCGCAACTGGCCGCGATCGACCAGGTAATACGATCACCCACCTCCAGTCGCTGGCCGGTGTAGTCGCTAACGGTCTGGTCAGGGTCGACGCACTCGACCACCCCTATGATCTCATGCCCCAAGATGGTCGGCACGGGAGTTGAGCGGCGGCCTGTGAACGTGTGCACGTCGCTACCGCAGAGCGTCGTACAGGTAATACGGACCAACACCTCGCCCGGCCCCGGTATCGGTAGGTCGTACTCCTCGAACGTTAACGGCCGACCCGGCTCGTGAAACACGGCGGCTAAGGATGTTTTGGTCATGGTTCTTGCCCGTTACCAGCGCATGTTCACATTCTTGATTTGCGTATAACTCAGCAGCTCTTCAAAACACTCTTCCTGGCCGATGCCGCTATGCTTCCAACCGCCGTACGGCGCTCCGAGGTAGCGGCCGCTGGAATTGATCCAGACGTAGCCGGCTTCGACACGGCTGGCAGTTTCCATGGCTTGGGCCAGATCATTCGTAACGATCGCGGCGGTCAGCCCATACACAAGCTCATTGACATGACCAATCATCGATTCGTAATCGTCCCACATAAACACCGACATGACCGGGCCGAAAATCTCCTCGCGAGCGATCCGCATATTTGGCTGCACTCCGTCGAACACTGTGGGTGCAATGAAGAACCCCTGCTGGTACATTTCCCCTTCCGGTTTCCCTCCGCCTGTGAGAAGCTGCGCGCCTTCTTCCTTACCCGAAGTGATGTAACCCATCACTCGGTCGTACTGCTCCTGGGACACAATGGGGCCGACCTCATATTCGTCCAGCCAAGGAAATCCGACGGGGAGCTTCTCCGCCTCTGCCACCAAATGCTTGACGACTTCCTGGTGGATCGACTGGTGAACAAACACTCGCGAGGTCGAACTGCACGACTGGCCCTGTCGGTTCATGTTCATTCCCTTGATCGCCAGCCTGGCTGCCTGCTGTGGCTGGGCATCGGGAAAGATAATGATGGGATTCTTGCCGCCCAGCTCGAGGGAGACTTGCTTGAGCCCTTCAGCCGCCTCCCGGGCAATGATGCGTCCCGTTTCCACCGAACCGATAAAGGCAATCCGCGGAACGTCCCGGTGGCGGACCAAGGCGGAACCTGCCACCGCGTCACCAGTCAACACGTTCACCACTCCCGCAGGAAAGATACCCTCGCAGAGTTCGCCAAACCGGAGTCCCGACAAAGGGGCTTGTTCCGGCTGTTTGACCACAACCGAGTTGCCAGCGGCCAAGGGGGCTGCCACCTTCTCGGCACAAAAACGAAATGGATGATTGAACGGGTTGATCTTAGCCACGACTCCCAGTGGTTGGCGCAAGGTCAAATTCAAATGCCGCGGTCCGTTGATTCGCGTTTCGCCCTTCAGTTCGCGCAACATGGCCGCGAAATACCGTAGCGTATCCGCAGAAATCTTGATGTCGCCCCGCATGCCCGCCACGGCATTGCCCGAATCGTAGGCGTCCATAAGAGCCAATTCTTCGGCGTGTTGGAGGATGCGGTCGGCCAGCTGCTCGAGGCACTTCGCGCGCTCAGTCGGCGGAACGTCACGCCATTCTGCAAAAGCCTGTTTGGCTGCCGCGACCGCGCGGTCGACGTCTTCTTTGTCGGCCAGCGGCACTTTACCGAGCACTTCACCGGTAGCAGGATTACGGGAAGTCAGCGTTCGCCCGGATGAGCTCGGAGACCACTGGCCGGCGATGTAGAGACCCTGCGGCGTGAAATCGAGATTGGAAGTGGACATGGGTATTTCCATTGTTTACCGACAGATTCCATTACAAACAAAATCAAACACATCAAAATTCCGCGGGTCAGCGGCCGCCTTGGCCATGTATTGGTCGGTTAAGGGCTCGGTGATCACCAAGGGCACCATCTCTTCATAGCGTCCGCCATGGGAACGCAAGCCGCCCTTGATAAGCGACAAGTCGTGGTACTCGGGATTGCGACCGATCACCACGTCGCGAGCCGACATTACAATCAAATCGCCGATCCGGTTGCCAGGCAACTCGAGTTTTTTTGCGGCCGTGGGGCGATCGTAGACCTCGGTGATACCCTCCAGTTCAAATACCCACTCCGCGATTTCCACAGTCTGTGAAGAGTCTTGGAGATAGATCATCACCTCGGATCCCAGCGACCCGTGGTGGACGACATAGGGATCAGTGATGGGGCAAATGACCTGGTTCCCCTTGCCAAATCTTTCGTCGAGCAGCGACTCCAGATAGATCACGTTGGGCTCGCCGTCGACAGTGTCCTTTTGATTCATGCCGTGGTCGGCGGTAATGCCGATGGCCGCTCCCAACTGAAGCATGCGGCCGATCTCCGTGTCCATCCCTTCGTAAAAATCAAGCGATTCGGACGTGTGCGGAGCATATTTGTGCTGCATGTAATCGGTCAGCGACAGGTAGAGAAAATCGGCCAGGCCTTGCTCGATCAGTTTGGCGCCCGCGGCCAGCACAAACAGACTCGCCTGGGCACTGTAGATCGGCGGCGTCGGCATTCCCAAAAGTTTTTCGACGTTGCCGATTCCATGTGTCTGACGTTCGGCCTGGTTGGCGAATTCCGAGGAAAATGCGATGCCTTCAAGATCGTGGGACAAGATATCCAGCAGTTTGTTCTTGGCCGTCACCATCGCCACCTTGCGCCCTACCTGGGCCGCGGCAGCCAGAATGGTTCCGCAACGCAAGTACTTGGAGGAATTCATCATCACCTCTTCACCAGTCTGAGGGTCGATGAAAAAATTCCCTCCAAATCCCGTCACGTTGGGCGGCACACCGGTTGTGATCGAGGCGTTGTTGACATTGGTAAACGAAGGCAGCGCGCCGCGGACCATGCCGCGATATCCCTTGGGAATCACACGCGCCAGGTGCGGCATCCGTCCGAGCGCCAAGGACGTACTGAGGTATTCGTCCCCGCAGCCGTCCATGCAGATCACCACGATGGGTCGAGCGGACGGGCCATACGAACGGCCATTTACGGAAAATTTTGTAATCGAGTAGTTCTCAGCGCCGGCCATCAACTGATATTTCCCATCTGGACTGAGGCTGGAATCGATCCACTCCTCGAAATGTCGCGATTATAACACGCTGCGCCCCCTCCGTGTATGGCGACATAAAGTCGGGCGTTTTTCCAATCCGACCCGTTACTGCAAGATATCCTGTGCGTCACGGGCCAATCATTTCTGTCGTGTGCGATCGAGAAGAAATATGACAAACCGCGAATGCTGTGCATGCTGGACGTCGGTGGGCCAACTGAGGGACTGAAGGAACTCAATGAGGTTGCCAAGGTGGTGATCCTGGCTCTCTGAATTTAGGCGACTGAATCTATGCCGGCCCATAGTCATATTAAGCTCTCGTGAGATAGTTCTCCTCAATGCTCCCCTGTGAGCGTGGCACGGTTCGCCAGTTCTTCCATGAACGCAGATTCGTTCGCGTCACCACAGCCGCCACTCACATTCGGCGTCGATGTCCACCTGTGCTTCCTTTCTTCTACCTGCTTTCGAGTACAAGTGTCAGTTCGACACTACGTCCTGAAGCTGTTCCGAAGACGACTGCAAGCTGAGAGGCATCGGATTTTCTCAGAGTTTTTCAAGGCCTTCTGAAGCTGACGGGAAGCCAACCAAAAAGGCAGTGCCGGTAGATCAACGACTTTTAATCCGCAGGTCCAGGGTTCAAGTCCCTGCGCCCTCACTTGAGTTTTCATAGGTGACATGCCTCTCAGCAGTCTCGGGTACGCCGCGGTGTACCTCCAAAATGGACCTTGGTGTGTTTAAATAGGTACATTTTCGAATCGCTATTCCACCTGGTACGTTGCGGTGGCGCCGGTGAGCCCTTGGCGACAGCAACCTGCCACTCCGTCACGGTAAGGGGTCCATTTACGAAGCCGGTATTCGAGTGCCAACGATTATTCACTGGCCCGGAATCACGACCCCCGGAACAGCGAGTCACGTGCCCGTCATTACCGTCGACTTTTTCCCCACAATTCCGGGGGCGGCCGGACTTAAAGTGCCACAGGACCTGCATGCCAAAAGTGACGGCCAGTCACTGGTTCCGCTCCTGCGTGATCCGGACACTGCGACACTGAACCGTGCTGCAGTTTTCTGGCATTATCCGCATTACCACATGATGGGTACGATCCCGCACAGCGCCGTCAGAGCCGGAGAATGGAAGCTGATCGAACGACATGCAGCAGGGCCGCTTGAACTCTACAACCTGGCAGATGACATTCACGAAGACCATAACCTTATCAACCTGCAGCCGGAACGGACGGCTGAGCTTCGACAGTCGCCTGCGCGCCTGGCGAGAATCTGTTGCAGCACAAATGCCCACTCCCAACCCGGATTACGATCCCCAAATCCCCACTGGTCGCAAAAGCGGTCCTGGCTGGAGTCAACCATCACGGGTACGGAAATAAGGCAGAAATCCTCCGACCGGGCATTCTCTCCTTCCTTCTGAAGCGAATTTCAAATTGACGACAAACCGGTAGAGGTGCCGGCTGGCAGGAACCGCATCCGGAATTGTTGTGTCAGTTACTTCTGAACAACCGGGCCGTCATTATGTTCAGGCAGCAGACCCGGACGTGAGAAGACCCGGCCTCTTCGGTCATTGTGATTTAGCCGCCCGTTGAGTCGATTATGGAACACTTGTGCTGCGCTGGCTTAGGGAACGTCCTGCGGATCCTGAAGAAATGCCAGCAGATCACGGAGTTCACGAAGTGTGAGCCGGCTGGCGAGGCCCGCCGGCATGAATGACGTGGTTGATTGGACCATTGACTCAATGTCATCGCGATTAAACCGGCGATTCTCACCGTTGGCATCTCGAAGGACTTCAGACGTGGGTGACCGCAGACGGATTCCGGTCATTGTCCTTCCGTCCCTGAGCTGTATCGTGCGAGGCTGGTACTCCGGGGCCATCTGACGACCGGGCTGCAGTATCGACTCCAAAAGCCGTTGAAGATCCTGACTGAGACTCACATTGCTCAAGTCTGATCCCACCACCTTGCCTCGCCCACGGTAGCGGTGACAGTTGGAACAACGCACCAATCGCGTCTGTTGAAAGATACGACGACCGCTCTCTTTGTCAGACGGCACCGCAATGGCAGCCAGAACCCTCAACCATGCCTGAGTATCTTCAATCGGCGGGCGGGCTGTCTTGAGTGATGCAGGATGCAGGATGCAGTATTGCACGGAAGGTATCAGTCGATTCCGGGTGCTGCACTGCTAACTGTTCCAGTCGAACACGCATTGCCTGTGTCAGTTTCAGGAATCTTAAACAGCGCAGTGCTGCTTCTCTCAAACCGCGAAGAGTACTGCCAGCTAATCGCAGCATGAGGTCCATCTGTTCGACAGCGACGGATGCCAGACCGACCATAGCTTCCGCCCGGACTGCCTCCGATTGCAGTTAGCCGGAGGCAATCCCGGTCAGCATTGTCTGACTCAAAGACGGATTCAGGCTGAGGGTGCGAACCACTTCAAGTGATAATAATTCTTCATTCAATGCTAATAATCCAGTAAGTAAATTCGGTGTCAATCCCGCAGGAAACGAATAGTGTATCTGTTCATCTTCGTTTACTGTCTTCCAGTTTGTGTCGTGTGCGGGCAGAAGTCGCAGGGCATGGGCACGCAACGATGGTGCTGCCAAATCATCGCAAACTTTGGAAAGCAGGAGTTCCGTGTCCCGAATGCCGGCCTCCGGCCGCCCTTTGAGAGTATTTATGTCGGCCACAGCGGCTTCGAACCGACGATAGTCCAGATCGCTCCGTCCCAGATATGCCTCGACACTTGGCAGGAACGCTGTCAGCCTCGAGTCGGCAATCCATCGCAGCGTTTCAAACTGAACATCAGTGCTGCTGTCCGCCAGCAGGGGCTCGATCCACTGTTGAGCTGGTGCTGTTGCCAACTTCAAAGCAAGGACTGCCGAAACACGGTCTTCAGCAGGCAATCCTGTGACATTTTTTGGTTCCCAGCTGGATGTCCGGGCGGACAGAGCCAGAAGTGCCGAGCGTGCCACGAATGCATCGTCGTTTCGACTCAGTTCCATGAGTTTCCTAAGTGAGTGGCTGTTGCTCCGAGTCCGCAGATCATTTGCGAGCCTTGCACTTTTCATGAGTGGCTCGGGATCGAGGTCTCCAACCCAGTCAGCTGCCGTCAGGTCGATTTCGAGTCTCCAAAGGCGTCCGAAACCATGGGTCTGATAACGACCGTCAACCCAGTCGGTCAGATACCAGATGCGTTTCGTCTCGATGGCGTTAGGATCGGGAGCAATACATCCCGGGCGAAAGTAGCGTCCACCGGTGAGCAGCCCGATGCGATCCGCTGTATAGCTGGCCCCCTGCTGCGAAGATGAAACAAGTCAATTCGATGATCACTCCACGACGGCACAATCAAACCGCAGCCCAGCGGAGTTACTCCACAGGGGGCTTCACCGCAGGGATGTATCATAGGGAGAGTTCCGCGGTGTCCAGCGGACCAGGTGACAAACGGATGATGAGCTTCGGAACCATACGCACGTTGATACCCGTAGTCTCCACCCTCCATAATGTGCAGCAGTCGACAGGGTGGTCGTTCACCAGGATCATTGTCAGCAGCAAAGATCTGCCCGTCGGTTCGCACGCAGATACCGAACGGATTCCAGAGTCCACGTGCGATCCGACGCAGTTGACTTCCATTGGCTAAGCAGCCAAAGATGCCGCCCTCACCAGTTCCGGAAACTGAACTGGCATCAGTACCGGTCAACGTCCACGGTTTGGCCTGGTTCTCTCCGAGGCCAAAGACAAGATCGCCGTTGGGATGCCCTGCGAGACCTTCCAGTCCGTTGTGAGGATGATCGGCCTCGGTGTCCAGAACGACAACATCTTCGGCGACCTCGGCTTTTCCATTACCATCTTCGTCCCGCACTCGCAGGATGCGGTCGCGTTCCGCCAGATACACCCAACCGTTCGGTCCAAGTTCCAGATCCATGGTGGCGTCGGTCGCGTCGTAGAACACCTGTCGCAGTTCAGCCCGCCGGGCGTTATCGAGATCGCTAAAGACGAGGACTTGATCATGTTCCGGCCCGACATAATTGTCCGGCCGGAAATCTGTGTGAGTGGACACGACCCAAATGCGACCCTGTGAATCGACATCAATCCCGGTGGGTGTCGCCAGCCCGGGATGGTCGGCAACGAGTGTTAATGTCACTCCGGACTAAAGGATTTGCACCTGAGACTCTCGTTCGGCAGCCAATAGTGAAGCCACAGCCACATAGCTCAGCACCAGACCGACAATGCAGAGGATGCGCATGCTGAACTTACCCGTTGTGAATAGCTGTTAATATAAGAGCAACTGCCGTGTGAAGACGCACCCAAATTCCCCCCTGCAGGAATCAGATCGTCGAATGGCTGATCACAGGCTGTGAGCGTGGCCGTTGTTTTTTTTCTTCTGCAATCGAGTGGCAGACACTCGTTTCACCGTGGGTGGATTTGTGATTATTGAAGTCACTTCCACCAATAATCAACTCTCCGCTGATTACGGAAACAGCAGAGACTTCCCGATGGTTCTGCCTGTCGGCCTCATGATCAGTGTAGTGTTGTGGATCGGCGTCACACAATTGACCATTTCGTGTTTCTTCGCAGTCGCGCAGGCATTCTCACAAGGAAGCACTCGTACAGAACTGGTGTCTAAATAAACGTCACGCTCTCGGTCCGGAATGCCACGACATTCGGGTCACGCTGCTGCAAACACACTGGTATCAAACCGAACTCGTCGGAATCGTGGTCAAACCACTGCCATTAAAAAGAGAATGAACGATGCCAGGTGATTCAATTGACGGCCTCCTGTCAGAGAAATGTGTCTGAATACTGACAACGGATCCTGTTTTCCCTGATGACCAGTGGTTGTTGTTATTTTCTCTTTTTCTGCCGGGTTTTGATTTCCCCGCAATCAGCGATGTTGATGGTTGATCTTGGCTTCCCGGACCATGTACCCAGTGCTTCGATCTTTTTCACCAGCTCCAGACCCTCAACGACACGGCCGAAAACAACGTGCTTGCCGTCCAGCCAGAGTGTTTTAACGGTCGTAATAAAGAACTGTGACCCGTTCGTGTTGGGTCCGGCATTTGCCCTGCTCAGGCTGCCAACAGTCCCGTGCCGGAATTTGAAGTTCTCGTCTTTGAACTCCTCACCATAAATGCTTTCACCGCCAGTGCCATTCCCAGAACTAACCCGCATGCGCCGATGGTACCAGGTACGTGAGACGGTGGTTCGGGGACAGCGGAAAAACTCCATCCTCCGTTGACGAGGATTCCGTCACCTTGGCCCGATTCGTGCAAACAGCCTCGATGGTACGTACGGGACCCGGAGAAATTGTCGTATAAGCGGTCGCCATAATCGGTTACATGGAGCTTTGATTTCCGAAACGACTATTTGGGACTGCCTTGTCGGGAGTATCTGTGGAATCGCTCGGTGGCGCCGCGATGCCCCACAATTTGAACGATTTTGAGACACGTCATCGACCAGATGTGGGTGTCGATCAAGGTCCTGCTGGCGGTTTGGGCCCGGTGGACGAAAGAACTCAGCCGACTTCGTGCTGCTCTTCTGTTCGGAAGTTGCGGCTTCCCGGATTACCTCAACATCGCGGCTTGATTCAACGGCGAATCGCCTGGATGCTGGTTAGACCACCCTGATTCAGTATTGGTGCCTGACTGTGGACTGATGGCTGTGTCCGTTGAAACCGCGCGGCATTGGCGAAGAGTGGTCGTCGACGGCTGCGGTTTGACCCAGGCCCGTCAGATGGCAAGAATTCGAGCATCAGGATTTCAGGACTCCCAGGCGGGCCGTTGAGTGATTGGCCGACTTACGAAAGAACACATTGTTGCCGATCCGGGATTCAATCGTTGGAGAATCCCGCCCGCTTCGATTGCTATCCATCTTTGTATCGGCTCGGTTTACGCGTGGAGCATCTTCAACCCGGCTCTGATCAAGGAGCACGGCGTCGTCGCCGGCGCAGCCGACGACTGGACACTATCGCAGGTCGTGTGGATCTTTACCGTCGCCATCGTCTGCCTCGGTCTGTCTGCGGCAGTGGCCGGTCGGTGGCTGGAGCAGGTTGGGCCGCGCCTGGTAGGAACTGTGGCAGCTGTCTGCTGGGGTGGAGGATTTCTCGTCGGCGGATTGGGCATACTCACACATCAACTCTGGCTGCTGTATTTGGGATATGGAGTCATTGGAGGCTGTGGGTTGGGTCTGGGATACGTGTCTCCGGTCAGTACACTGATCCACTGGTTCCCGGACCGTCGAGGCATG
>CAUZPL010000132.1:0-14534 GCA_963581585.1 Planctomycetota bacterium | reverse complement strand
ACGATCGCTTTCAAGACGCCTTTGTCCGCTGGAGACTGACAGATTTCCGACAGGCCGCTGGTGAGTTCTTCAAACGTGACATGTGAAATCATGGGAACGTTCTATTGGTGCAGTTCTGTGAACTGATGACAGGTATATGCAGTTATAGCACGCATGCCATTGCAGACTGTATTTGTTGTTCCTAACTGGGAAACAGCTTATAGTGAATGAGATGAAGATACCCGGGTTGTTCACGATTTGTTTGTGTGTCGCTGCGTCTCGCCCCGTTCTGGCTCAGGCGCCCACAGTCAGTTCTGTATTTCCGGCCGGCGGGCAGCGAGGGACGTTGGTCACGGCGCATATCCGGGGCGAGAACCTGAAAGGAGCCCATGCAGTCTGGCTGAAATGCGACTGCGTTCAGACCGTAGTCACATCCGTCGAGGAGATCAACCTTGAAGGGGAAAAGAACTACGGTGGCGTGGACACTTCGGAACGACCCGGTCACAGCGTTGGGCTGACTCTGACAATCAGTGATACCGCCGCGCTGGGCTTCCACCTTTTCCGACTTGTGACGACTCAAGGTCTCTCGAACCCTCTCCTGTTTCACGTACACGCCGAGCGGTCGATTGCTGAACTGGATCGATCGAAGGCCTTCCCTGAAACCGCGCAGCCGATTGAATTTCCGGCTGTCATTCATGGGAGGGTTGGCAGACCGGGCGAGCTCGATTATTTCGGATTTGATGTGCAGCGCAGTCAGAGCCTTCGTTTCGAAGTACTGACCGGCAGTGGCCTCGTCGGTGGAGTTCCGGGCACCAATCTCCAGCCTGACCTTGCCATTCTCGATCCCTCGGGTTCGTGGTTTGACTCGCGTCGGCCCACGCGTATCGAGGTTGAGGATGATTCAAACTTCTTCCGTGCGAAAGAACTCATCTTCCTGCCACGGCTTTCACACCGCTTCGAAAAGAAACAACGCTATCTTGCCTCGGTTGGCACTCTGGGTGGAAACGGAAGTGCGGATCACACTTACCTGCTCCGCATCATTCCGGCTACAGCGGAAGCAGTGTGGTCGCCAGCAACGTTGGCCCATGCGGATGAGTTCTGGAATGAGCATGATTTTGGGCGGACGCTGCAACCGGATCGATTGAGGCAACTGGCCACACGTACCGTGTGCTTCGAAACAGGAGGTTTGGAAACGGTACCCGAACAGGTAACAGTGATTGAAGAAAACGAACCGAACGATATTCCCGCAGATGCCCGTGAGATCGCTTCTCCGATCATTGTCGAGGGGACGATCGATACTCCGGGTGACGTCGACTCATTCACGTTTCACGTGCATGACCGGCAAAAGCTGGTTTTCGAGATCGAGACTCCGACGATTGCGCCCCCTCATTTCAGCCCTCGACTGACGGTTCTGGATCTTGAGGGAAACAGGGTCTTCGATAACATCCATCGCTTCACCGGAGGTGACGGCGATGACTGGGTCAAGACCCTGCAGCCCAAGGTGGTGTATTCGTTCGACAATGCGGGCAAATACTGCTTGCAGCTACGCGACCTCACCTCGCGGCGCGCTGATCCAGGGATGAAGTACCGCGTATTCATTCGCTCCGAGTTTCCTCATCTCGGCGCGGTCGCCGCGCGGCGTGGACGCAATGAGAACCTGGACCTGATCAATCTTTGTTCGGGCGAGTCGATGAAGTTGAACGTCGTTACGGAGCTGGAGGAGTCCTATTCGGGAGAGATTGCATTGAACCTCGAGAATCTGCCACCGGGAGTGCAGGTGCTGCCAGCGTCGAGTACAACGGACGAGAAGTTTCTGGCCAGGCGTATCCCGAGGCGCGGGGACGAGAAGCCTGAACAGTTTTTTCCGGAACGTACGGTCACGACCCTCATGCTGATTGCCGATGTCGACGCTGCTCCGATATCGGGGCCTCGTGAGCTAAACCTGCAGGTTCGTGCCGTAATTGGTGGCACACCCGGCAGGGCGTTTGTGTCCCAGACCATTCCTTTCATGCTTACCAGGGGGTCGAGACCGGAGAGCGCGAAAGAATGACAGCCTTACGAACGACATCTGGCTGCAGCAGCCTCGTGTTCATCTCCTTCCTGGTCTTTATTTTTGTCGGCCGTGCCGGAGCGGACGTGGCTGACAACGAGTCGGTGCTTAGTGGAATACGACTCATGCCCGAAGGTGTCACGCTGGTCGGGGCAAACGCTTCTCAGTGCTTTGTGGTGCTCGGAACATACTCGGACGGTATGGAACGCGACGTTACCGATCAGTGCCACTTTACCTTGAGCGACACCGCGGTGGCCAGGTTCGACATGCATAGAAGACTACACCCCCTCGCTGACGGCACTACGACTTTAACGGCTGAACTCAGTGGCATCAGTGCGGTGACAACTCTGCGTGTGGCGGACGTCTGGCGACAGCAGCCGATTTCTTTTGTTCGTAATATCCGGATGATTCTGACGAAGCAGGGCTGCAATGCCAGCGATTGTCACGGGGGTGTCAAGGGTCGCGGCGGTTTCAAGCTTTCGCTTGACGCCCTCGATCCTCGCGCCGACTATGGGTGGATTCTCAACGGAGGTGGGTTCCATGTACTCAGTCCTGAGCCACTCGAGCCAAAGGAGCCTCGCATCAATCTTGAGAATCCCGAGCAGAGTTTGCTGCTGCTGAAGCCGACGGGTGAGGTGAGTCACGAGGGCGGTCTGCAACTGGAGCCGGACTCGCGCGAGTTCCGGATCCTGCTGGACTGGATTCACAGCGGAGCACCATACGGAGATAATGACGACGACAGCGTTGCGCATCTCGAGGTTACTCCTCACGACGTTGTCGTGACGACGGAAGGGCACAGGCAGATCCTTGTCACCGCCCGGTTGTCCTCGGGACGGCGCGTCGATTTTACTGATCAGGTGCGGTACGAGTCGCTGGACAGGGATGTCGTCAAGGTGACAAGGACGGGCCTCGTACACGCGCAGGCGCCTGGCGAGGCGCGGGTCGTGGTCCGCGCCGTGGACCATGTCACGGTGACCCACGTGCGCGTTGTCGAGCAGCCTGTCGCGAGTTACCCACAAGTGTCCCGTGTCAACTATATCGACGAGTTGGTTCTGTCAAAGCTGGAGAAGTTCCGTATCGTTCCCTCCGAGCTGTCCGGCGATGCAGAGTTCCTCCGGCGCGTCTGTCTGGATCTGACAGGGACTCTGCCGCCCCCGGACCGGGTACGTGAGTTTCTCGACAACAAGTCGGCTGAAAAACGGGACGCGCTCATCAGTGTCCTGCTCGATTCACCCGAGTTCATTGACTACTGGACTTTTCGTCTCTCAGATCTCTTCCGGGTTAATGGATACTACGGCTGGGTACACCAGTCTTGGGAGTGGGTCCGAAAAGCAGTAGCACGCAACCGGCCGTATGATCAAATAGCGCGAGAACTCATTGCGGCTCAGGGTTATAACGGCAACTCGCGACATTTTCTGCTGGGTGACAATAAACCAGCACCAGTTGAACGGGTTGTGGCGGAGCAGTTCCGCGTCTTCATGGGGAGACGTCTGGATTGCGCCCAGTGTCATAATCACCCCTTTGATCAATGGACTCAGGATCAGTTCTGGGGGCTGGCTGCGTTTTACGGACGCCTTACAAATACCGAGTGGTACGGCGATAACGTAGTCTTCGACGACCCTGACGGACACGAAGTCGACTTTGGTGACAACGGAACGGATGGTCTGGTCTTCCGTCGAGTGATGCATCCGCGAACGAAAGTCTCTGTGCTGCCAACCTTTCCGGATGGTCAGGTCCTCGTCGAGGACAGGCGTATTGACCCACGTCAGGAGCTCGCCGAGTGGATAACATCCCAGGACGAATTTGCCGAAGCTGCTGTGAATCGATTCTGGAGATACTTCTTTGGAAGAGGGGTCGTGGAACCGGTCGACGACTTCCGGATCGACAATCCACCTACTCATCCAGAGCTTCTTAGAGTGCTTGCAACGGACTTTCGTGAGCATGGCTGTGACCTGAGACACCTTATGCGCCGCATCGTCAGCTCGAGAACGTATCAGCTGTCAAACCAGCCGAATGAGACGAACCAGGACGATGTGCTCAATTACTCTCATGCCCTGGCACGGCCACTTGCGGCGGAGGTACTCCTGGACGCCATTTCCTCCGTGAGCGGCGTCCCCGAGGTTTTCAGCGGAGGCGGGATTCTCACGGGAGCCGCGCCACCCGGGACACGTGCGATCAATCTGAAACTCCCGGCGGACTATCCTTCACCGTTTCTGGAGATCTACGGTCGACCAAAGCGCGACGCCGTGCCGGAACGAGATGAGCGTGCGAACCTGCGCCAGGCGCTGCACACGCTTGCGGGAACGACATATAACGACAAATTAAGGGCCGAGGGTGGACGGATCGATGAACTGCTCAGGAATAATGTCAGCGACCAGGAAATCATCGAGCAGTTCTATCTGGCGGCATTTTCCCGAGACCCTCAGGAGACAGAACTCCTCGCCCTGACCAAACTTCTTGCAGGCAGCTTAAATCATGAGGAAGCCGTGACGGACCTCCTCTGGGCCCTGATCAATTCGCGTGAATTCGCCGAGAACCACTGAGAGAAGTGATGGACCTGAAGAAACTGATCAGAACCGCTGCAACATTCGATATGCCCTCGCGGCGTCGCGATCTCTTACGCGTCGGCTCCCTGACTTTCCTGGGCATCAATCTCAGCCAGTACCTCGCGATCGAGAACGCAATGGCCGCCGCAAGTCGACAGCTGCAGGGCAAGTCAGAGGCCTGCATCCTGCTGTGGCTCAACGGTGGTCCAAGCCACATCGACATGTGGGATCCGAAGTCGAACAGCTCGTTCAAGTCGATTTCGACAAACGTGCCGGGCATCGAGATTTCAGAACTCCTGCCGCAAGTGTCCAGACACATGGACAAACTGGCGATCATCCGATCTATGTACTCGGAGGAGAATAATCACGGCAAGGGGCACCACTATGTCATGACCGGCCACCGGCCGAGTCCAACGATGAAATTTCCAGCACTCGGCTCGATCATCACGAAGGAAACAACCGCTCGAAACGGTGTACCACCGAACGTCATGGTGCCCAAGATTCACCCCGGCTACCTGTCCTATTTCAAGTCGCACTTCATCGGCGCGGAGTATGACCCGATTTTCATTCCCGACCCAAACGACGAGGATTTTTCTATACCGGATCTGAGACTGCCGAAATCAGTGACCACGAGGCGAATTCATCAACGGGAGACGTTCCTCGACGTCGTCGACAGACTTTATCGCCGGGGAGTAGAACATGCCGAACATGCCAACGTGGATACTTTCAGAAAACGTGCGCTGAATATGATTCTGTCCGAGAGTGTCCGCAGGGCGTTCGATATTTCGGCCGAGCCGGACAAACTTCGTGACGTATACGGACGGCATACGCTCGGCCAGAGCGCACTCATCGCACGCCGGCTGGTCGAATCGGGAACTCGTTTCGTCACAGTCTCAGACCTGCACCGCGAGGGAACCGGTCGCGACTGGGACACACACGGAAAAAATGATGAACAACACCGCGACCACCTTGTCCCTCAGCTGGACCAGACGCTCGCAGCGCTACTCGCCGACCTTGAGGACAGAGGTCTCCTCGACACCACCATGGTTATCGCCATGGGTGAGTTTGGACGCACCCCGGACATCAATTCCGGCGGTGGACGCGACCATTGGTGCCACTGCTGGTCACTGACACTCGGCGGTGGTGGCATTCGCGGAGGCCGTGTCATCGGTGAGAGCGACGAGCGTGGCGCTTACGTCTCGGATCGAATGGTTACCATCGGTGACCTTTTTGCCACGATCTACAAGGCCTTCGGCATCGACTGGACGACAGAGTATCTGCACCCCGTTGGCCGGCCGCTGAAGATTGCAAACTCGTTGAATGACGAAACGGGAGAACCGGTGGAGGAACTGATGTGACGACATTGCATTATGCGCTGGTGAACCGACGTCATCTCAGCCATCAGTCGTGGCGGCTGCGCAAAAACTCAGTGGCACCAACCGCCATTCCTTAGTCAGAACATACATTGTGCGGATTCCGAAAGACAGAAACATGACACAGAGACATGGCCATTTGACACCTCGTGACCATCAGTTTGTTCTATCCCTCCTGGTCGTCATGCAGTCCACCTGTCTTCTGTTCTCATTGGTTGTTGCAAGCCCGGCAAGGGCAGATGTTCCGGGTAAGCGGATGCAGACAGCTCGGAAGAAAGCAGCGCAGCGGAACCGCAGAATCGTCTACAACGATGATGGAGGCGCGATTGTCACGGCCGGAAGTCCGGAAGACTTCCTGGCGACACGTATCCGGCACATTGTGAACACACAGGTCGACACGGTCTTCCACAACACGGGTCAGACGACCGTGTTTCAGCACGCGACGGACGTGGCGGAGACCATTGATGGTGCTATCGCTCTGTATGGCTCGAATGCACACGGGCGCCGCCAGGCCGATCACATCATTTCGCTGAGGAACGCGGGGACCGACAGTCTCACTCTGACGTCCATGTTTTGTCGTCGCCACAACATTGAGTACTTCTGGTCTCTGCGCATGAACGACATTCACGATGCGCTGCCCGGTGAAATATGGCGTCAGGGGCGCTGGAAACATGAACACCGGGACTACCTGCTCGGCAAGCCTCAGGATTGGGACGTCTATCCCGCCCACGACCCGCGGAAGTGGTGGACGGCGATGAATTTTGCAGAAACTTCGGTGCGGGATTATCTGTATTCCGTGATCGAGGAAGTGTGCGAGCGTTACGACGTGGATGGCATCGAACTGGACTGGTGGCGCAGTCCGCTCTTCTTCCGCCCTACGCTCACGATGAAGCCTGTTGAACAGACACACATTGACATGATGAACGGTTTTGTGCGCCGCATCCGCACTATGACCGAGCGTGTGGCTCAAGAGCGTAGCCGGCCCTTGCTGGTGGCGGTCCGCTTGCCCATGAGCGTGGAGCGCAGCCTCGCTATTGGCCTGGACGTGGAGACCTGGCTGGAGGACGATCTTGTGGATATTCTTACCGGAGGCTGCGGCTATGCTCCCAGGGCCATGGCCCCTTCGATTCGTCAGTTGGTCAATTTTGCCCGTCCCTATGGCGTGCCTGTCTTTGCCTGCATCAGCAGTTCAGGGATTCGTGGAGATTCGGGAACCGAAAGGCCCGACGATCGCACTATAGATTTGTGGCGAGGTGCCGCCATGAACATCTGGCAGGCCGGTGCCTCCGGTGTCTACACCTTTAACTACTGCCCGCAATACCGTGACGAGCGCTTCAGTCAAATGGGTTCCGCTGAGTCGCTCAAGGGGCTGGACAAGATTTATGCGATCGACTCCATCCAGGAACCAACATTCGAGGGAGATTTGCGACCGGGACTGGTCGTGCCGAATCGGCTTCCCCTGGAATTCAGTGTCGCTGGAGACGTTACGGCCAGACTGCCAGTTGGTGAGAACATCACCGCCGGTACTCCCGCAGGAAAAAGATGTCGCGCCCGGCTGCGGCTGTGGGTGTCCGGGTTAGGCAGGGATGATGTTGTCAGCGTCAGCCTGAACGGGGTTCCTGTGGGCGAAGCCAGGCGTGAAGCCGAACAGCCTGATGCGAATGATTCCTTGATCGAGTTTGAGCCAGATCCCCGGCAGGTACTGACTGGTACCAACTTGGTGGATATCCACGTGAATACCAGCCAGCCGGGTGAACGAGCCCTGCACAATACTGAGCTGCTGGTCCGCTATCGATAAATGCCGGATGGCCGACAGAAGTTGACAAAGCTGCAGTCAGTGAACAGCAAGCGTCAGCGGTGCCGTTTCGACACCGCAGCTGGTTGGAAGCAGTTGTTGCCGGAACTGTGATGGAGTTTGCAGCATGGCTCGACGAATGGTGGCTCTGGTCTGGTGATTGCCCGTTGCCAGCTGATGATTCAAGTGCACGTGATACGAACCTGAGTTGCCAGCGCGAGTGCCGGCAGCGTCGTTGATTTGCAGCCACAATCGACCAGCGCGCGGTGCGGTGATAGTACAGCTATCTCCCACGATAATCCGCTGAGAAATCCAGTCGGCCTCGGGACCAACGAGTACGGCAATGACTTCACCCAGTGGACGTCCCTGATTGTATTCCAGTGTTACTCCGTTTGGTTCGGAATACCACGGCGCAGTCGTTTCTTTTACGATGCATCTCCCTGAGCATTCAATGGCGATGCGTTGATTCTCTGTTAGATTCCATCCGGAATCCTGCCAGCCGCGATCCGCTCGCAGTTTGAGTTTCCGTGGTTCGCTCTCATCAGATCCGCGGTGATGCGGGAATGAATGCATTGTGTGAAAATTTTCACACAATGATTCGGCAAACAGCATCCAGTCCGATGAGAGTCGCTGTTCGTGCTGAGTGTTCATGTTTTCGACCTGTTGACGGAATTCATCTTTCCCGCGGCAGCGACACAGTCTGGTCCAGTCCGCAGAGTAATCGGGATGATTGCAGAGCATCCAGGACAATGCCCACCACCATGAATAGCGGTCATCGTCCCGCGCCAGTGCTGCTTCCGGATACCTGATCTGGTTGATCGATGGAATGGACTGCAGGGTAAACTCAGCGGGAATGCGATCCAGTCGTCGCCTGCGAATCGTCGATATACGCCCCCAACCCTCAAACCCGGCAAACTGCGCCGGGAGGACTCCAAAGACTGTTGTGCTGCTGGTTATCGTGTGAGTCGCAAAGACTTCAGCTGCCCCTTCCATGAACCATCCATCGGGAATGTCATTCAGGCCCGTGTCGCAGGTCATGTAAACGTGTACAAATTCATGCAACAGCAAGTGCCGACGGTAGTAATCTTCCGGCTGGTCACGGATCCAAAACTGATATCCGAACTGCTGTCCGTGCTGCATTTCAACAACCGGTCCGGGTACCAGACCCATCAATTGAAACAGTTCGAAGTCGGATATCAGGCAGCCGACGGCCTGGAACTCTGCGCCAGAGCGCGATGGCCGTAACGGCCCGCAAATACGTTCCAGGTAATCAAAACAATCGTCTGCCAGGTTCGGCAGTTCTCGAACAGACTGAGGATCGAGGTCTGTGAGCAGAATCAGTCTCCGTGATTCAAGTACATGAATGCCAACACCTCCAAGACGTTGCCGATTAATTTCCAGCGGCTCCTCTGAAATCCGGAACAGCTTCTCAGGCTTGTCTTCGGGTTCAGAGATCGTTTCTGTGTCTGGTTCTGCCACCGAGTCATTATCTGCGGCCGGAGACTGAATGTGAGTTGCTGTAGTTACACCTGACCCAGGCAAGTCCGTTTCCTCTGACTCCGTCTCAGCGACGGCCTGAGATACCGGGATGGGTTGCTGAGCACAGCCGGCGGTTGTTGTGGTGATCAGAGACACACAGGCCAGCAGAAGATATTCAGGAGTCGCTGTCATTCCGCGACCTCCGGCAGGCATGCTCATGACAGAGGCAGTCGGATTCGAAAGATTGTTCCGGAAGAATCCGATCGTACCAGCTCAATGGTGCCACCGAGCTCCGTTTCGGCCAGCTGACGACACACGAACAGTCCAAGTCCGGTACCGGCGCTCTTCGTCGTGAAGTACGCATTGAAAATCTGTCGCTGGACTTCCAGGGGAATACCGTGTCCTTCGTCTGCAATCGTGATGCCAATCTGCTCATCATCCGCGAGCACGTCCGTGGTAACAGAGATTGTGGCACCTTCTTCGGTGGCATCCAGGGCATTCAGAATAAGGTTGAGCACCAGTTGAACCAGCAGATCATACACGGTGTGTACCACCGGCATGCCCGGGCTGAACAGGGTTTCAACTTTCTTGCCCTTCCATCGCTTGTAGTACTTGGCAATGTTGAGCGCGTCCAAGATCACCTCATGCACGTCGACGGCGGTCACATCCTGACTCGCCGGCCTGCTGAAGCTGACCAGTTCACGAAGGATTTTCTGAATACGGCGTAACTGAGCGTCCACCATGTGCAGACGACCGGCTGTGTAGTCATCCTGACTGTGGCGATTAAGCATCTGTACGATGGAACTGATTGAGGCCAGAGGATTTCCTACTTCGTGAGCAATGCCGGCAGCCAGTAATCCGAATGCTGCCTGTTTTTCCTGCTGAATCATTCGCGCCTGAGATTCCTGCAATGCGTGAGTTCGTTCGTCAATTCGTGATTCCAGCGTTGTCTGATGGTCTCGCAGCTCCACGTTCAGAGTCTCGAGTCGTTTACCAGCCGATTTGAGCAGGCCGGTAAGTGCAATGATGGCCCAGGACCCCCAGCCAAGAAACAGCACTGTAAGCGTCAAAGTAACAAAACTTTCGTGAGTCATCTTTTCCGTTGCTGTCAGTCCCAGTACACAGTAACTGAGTGCGTGCATGCCAAACGTTGAAAACGTTAGCGAACGACTATGCCGAATCCCGCAGTCCAGCAGCGACAGGAAATAGTAGAAGCGAAACGGGCTTGGCACACCGTCGTCAAAAAAACACAGCAGGCCGATGAACAATGCTTCCATGGCCGAAACGGCCAGTCGAAATTCCGACAAAAATACCTTACCTTTGGCGCTCCACCACGTGTCGATCACAGCATAAACCGCTCCCAGCGTGAGGATTGCATTCAGAGCCGGCTGACTTCGGGTCTCCGATTGATTGAGCAGTCCGTCGATGTTGACGAGGATGTAACCGATGCACAGTCCGAACCAGCGGACCCGCAGCGTAATCGACTCTGCTCGCAGTTCGGTCGCAACTCGAGTGATCCTGAGTTCGTCGGCAGTTTCGGACTCGATCAGGTGAGAATGATCCATCAACCGGATCTCATTTTGTGAACAGGTGAATGATGCAGTCCGATAAACATGATCACAGGTCGACTCAACGTCAACTTCCGGTGATCGAGTCGTGTGACGATTGTGGTGCCTGCTGCATGAAGACTCCTGTACCGCCTTTCGAACCTGGGGAAGATATTGCGCGATATGTGACAGATTCCCAGCGAACACCGATCGATGAACGCATTGCAGCCGACCAGCATTTCGATGATCTTCCCTGTGTCTGGTTTGATATGAACACTCGACGCTGTCTGCACTACGAACAGCGACCCTCAGCGTGCCGGCGATTTGAGATGGGCAGTGATTTGTGTCGGCTGTCTCGCTGGGACATCGGGTTGCCGTGATACACGCCCGGGACCTTCAATCGCGGCTATTCCGGAATCCGAAGGGCCACGCTGCCACTCAGTATTCCGGCTCGGCAGGAACCTTGTCCTCCGACAGCGTGCGAAATCGATTATGCCTTGTGCTCTTTTTCATCCTTGAGACTGCCGCCGAACGACTGACGCAGGGCCTTTGCCTGCGCTTTGACCGTTTCATCCTCACCCGTCATTTTCAGAAAGTAGACACCCTGCTCCAGCTGCAGAATCACGGCCAGCATACGTGAACCTTTTACAGGCTTTGTCTGCCGCCGAATTGGAGGTCCCACCGGCTTATTGTATGTTCCGGATACCTCGACGACGTAGTATTGATTGTCGCCTGCTTTGCCGATGGAGACCCTGTGTTTGCGCCCCTTGCTTTCGAACTGACCGACCCAGCGACCGATGTTCGCTTCCACGGATCCTCCACCACCGGGAAAATTGTAAACAGCCAATTCGGCCTTTTCTTTGTCCCCTTTTGCGGCCGGAATTTCAAAAGTTGCCAGCCGCAAAGGCTTTCGGGCGGAATCCTGTTTCCAGTCTTTCGGTATTTTCAGGGTCAGTGCTCCAAGTTCAACTTCAGTCGGTGTCGCCGGCGCATCATCGGCACACACGATGACCTGTACACCAGCCACCAACAGCGAAATTGCCAGAGTTGTTCTGAACATTGGATTCCTCGTCGTTTCACGAATATCGCGATTGGGAGCGATCATAGTCTGGAGGGCATCAGTTTACCGTACTGATGGGCGAATCGCGAGACACATTGCATCATCTGACGACGATCCTGAAGGCGACGGCTCGACATGCCGCAGACTAAACTCTAATCTCTGATTTCGGGCTGGGTTTTTGCCAGCATCTGCAGCTTCATGACCTTACGGTGGTGGAACCAGAGCCAATGATGTGTCGGTTGCAGTGACAGCGCCGGCCGCTCAGAATTCCCGGCCATCCGTCAATCATTTCCATCCATGGCAGTGTGACTGAACCGCTGACCGATTCTTCCACAAGCCGACAACCACTGGATCCTCCTCCGTCCGTCATGCGCGCGCTGGGCTACCAGCTTGTCGATGAACTCGTCAGTCATCTCTCAACGCTGCGTGAGCAGCCGGTCGCAAGGCGGGGCAGTCATGCGGATTTCAGTTCATTAGTCGATGAGTCTCTGCCGGAGTCGCCCGGAGACCATGCCGGCTGTCTGGAGTTTTTTTTCGAACATATTCTGCCCGACCTGACATCCATCAATCACCCTCGGTTTCATGCTTACATTCCAGGGCCTTCCAGTTTCGCGGGAGCTTTGGGGGCAATGCTGGCGGCGGGGACGAATCCTTTCGTGGGAACGGGGCTGGGAGGTTCCACCGTCAGTGCTCTGGAGGTCACGGTCATCCGCTGGATCGCCGAGATGCTTGATTACGACCCGTCGGCAGCGGGGCTGCTGACGAGCGGTGGATCCATGGCCAATCTTACGGCACTGGCCGCTGCCCGTACCAGGCATTCGCATCACGATGGTTCCGTCTCAATCTACGTTTCATCCGAAGGACATGTGTCTGTCACACGCGCAGTCTCTGTTCTGGGTTTTCCGGCGGATACGGTTCGCATCGTGTTGACTGATGAATCATTCCGCATGAGTACGGCTGCTCTGCGCTCCATGGTCCGTGAAGACATTGTCGCCGGCCGCACCCCACTGTGCGTCGTTGCTAATGCCGGCACCACGAATCTCGGCGTCATCGATCCGTTACCGGAGCTGGCAGAGATCTGCCAACAACATGACATGTGGTTTCATGTCGACGCTGCGTACGGCGGCTTTGCAGCACTCACACCGTCCGGCAGTCAATTGCTGACCGGAATGCAGCAGGCTGACTCACTGACACTGGACCCGCATAAGTGGCTCTATTGCCCGATGGGAGTTGGTTGTGTCCTGGTTCGGGACCATGAGGCACTTAAATCAGCCTTTGCCTGCACGGGTGACTATCTCAAGGACCTGCCGACAGACGAAATCAATTTTTTTGAATACGGCCCGGAACTCTCCAGGCCAGCTCGTGTACTGCCGGTCTGGATGGTGATTCGGTCTGCCGGCCGCGCCCAGCTGGCCCACCAGATCAGCGAAGATATGAGACTGGCGAAATTCGCTGCTGATTTGCTGACCGAAGATGAACGGCTGGAGGTGATCTCTCCCACGTTGTCCGTGGTTGGTTTCCGGCACCGGCCGCATCCAGGTGAGTCCGAAGAGGACCGAGCCGCTCGCGACACGAGGTTGATGGAAGAAACTTTGGCCAGCGGTGAGCTGATGCTGTCCACGACACTCGTCAATGGTCAAAGTACGGTGCGTTTGGTGGTAATGAATCACCGTACCACCGAACTTGACATCCGTCGTTCAGTCAGTCGGATTCGTTTGTATATTGTTTGAAGCTGCTGAATCCGGGTTGGTTCGCAGCCTCTGCTGAAGAATATTATCGTTCCACCGATGAATACTCCCAGCTCAGCATTTCCCCATAACAACTTGTGAGATCGCTTCACGATAGTGGCTGTCGGATTCGATATCTGTATGGTCACCGTGAGACTGCAGTGTCATGAAGTCGTTTTCGACAAGCCCGAAACACACAGCCCCATGAGATTTCTGATCACCAATGACGACGGATTTGATGCCCCTGGATTAGCCGCACTCTATTCTGCGCTCTGCACGATTGGAGATATTGACGTCGTTGCCCCTGCTGAGTGCCACAGTGCCAAAGGTCATGCGGTGAACACCCGAAACGGCATTCGTGTCGATCGTCAAACGATGGAACCTTTCGGCGAAATCCACATAGCCCATGCGTCACCGGCCGATTGTGTACGGCTGGGACTCCGCGGGCTGAACCTGGACCCACCGGACTTTGTGATCGCCGGAATCAATCCGGGAGCCAACCTTGGAGTAGACCTGTATTACTCCGGCACAGCTGCGGCTGCTCGCGAAGCGGCCATCATGAGAGTGCCTTCGCTGGCCGTGTCGCGTTACATCGAACCGAACGGCCTGATCAACTGGCAGGAATTGTCGAATCATGTGCGTCGTATTGTTGGCAAATTAATTTCCCACGAATATCGACTTCCCGAAGGCCAGTTCTGGAATGTCAACTTTCCCGCCATCCCGGATGACCAACATCCCGGTGAGATTGCCATCGCGCCCATGGGATTGTTTTCTCATGCCGTTGACTTCGAATGCAAACAAACCGGCGATAACACGACCATTTTGCAATACAGCTCAGATTTTCGATGTCGCGCCATTACTGGGAATTGTGACATCAGCCACGTCCTGGATGGCCACATTACGGCAACACCCGTCGATCTGTCCAATACAGCAAATCACGCAATGCTCCCATCCTTCTGAAGTGACGTGAATATCCCA
>CAUZPL010000131.1:0-14548 GCA_963581585.1 Planctomycetota bacterium | reverse complement strand
TTCACGAAGCTTCTGAATGATCTCTTCGGTCTTGAATCGCTTACGTGGCATAGCCTGCCTCCTGTGTTGGAACCAAAGCCAGAGTTTACAACTCTGGAACTGGTCCCGGTTAAGGGGGGCAGGTCACAACCACGCGAGCCGCTTTAAGGAATTCAAAGAAGAAATGCGGGCGGGAAAAACAACGAAAAACAGACCATCATTCGGGAGAAGATTCAGGAAATCGTAAAATTCGGTGGCAGCAGGACTTTCTGTTCGTGATTTGAGCCTTGCCTTGAGCCGACTATCGCGGGAAGTAATCCTGGCCGAAGACGAAAGTTCACCCGGCGTGTGCTTTCTTTATCCCATGTCCTTCCATATGGACGAGCCTGATTACGTTGTCATCGCGATCCGATAAATTATGGGACACATCCAGGGAGAATCACCATTAGCAGTTATCTCATTCGCGGTGGTCAGTTGTACGACGGTTCCGGGGACGCTCCGTCGGCGCTGGATCTGCGAATCCAGAATTCTTTGATCCAGGAGGTGGGGACCGGACTCAAGCCCGGCGGCGGCCAAGTCATTGATGCGACGGGTCTCATTGTAGCGCCCGGTCTGATCGACTTACATAGCCACGTTTTCAGCGAGATGGGTTTATTTTCCGTCGATTTTTCCGACGCTGGCCTCAGGACAGGAGTCACTACTCTGCTGGATACCGGATCTGCCGGAGCACTGTCTTACCCAGTGTTCCATCGTTACATCATTTCTCGGTCGAAGGAAGACATCTTTGCGCTGTTAAACATCTCTCAAATCGGTGTGTGCGGTCATCCGGACATTGAACCATTTCTGGGAGACCTGCACGAGATCCGATATCTCCACGTTCCTTCTGCGGTCGATTGTATCCGCAAGTTTTCGGGGCGAATCCTGGGAACCAAAGTCCGTCTCACCTCGAACCTGGCCGAAGAACGTCTCGAAAACGAATTGGCAGCACTGTACGGGGCACTCGAGGCTGCGAGGAAAACGGGTCTGTTCTGCATGGTCCACCATGTCATGTCAAAGGTGCCGCTTGCCGACGTGCTGCGTCAGATGCGCCCGGGAGACATCTATACGCACTTATTCCATCCTTACAACGACCACGGTTTCGCTGCCGAGGGCGGTGCTCCTCTGGATATAATGCGGGAGGCCCGTGAACGCGGCATCATTTTTGATGTGGGCCATGGAGTAGGCGCTTTCGACTGGAACGTTGCCGAACCTGCCTGCCAGCGGCATGGCTTCTGGCCCGACACGATCAGTACGGACATCCACAAGTTCAATCTTCATGGCCCGGTCTTCGACCTGACTACCACGATGAGCAAATTCCTGCACCTGGGCTTGCCCCTGGAGAAGGTGATCCGTGCCACCACATTCGAACCGGCCAGGGCGATGCGGTTGTCAGAACGTTTCGGTCGCCTGGAGCAGGGACGACAGGCAGATGTCACCCTTCTTCGGCTGGATAGCGGAAGTTTCCGGCTAATAGACGTGAAACAACAGGAACGGGTGGCGAACCAGCGGCTGGTGCCTGTGATGGTGTTCAAGAACGGTCAGCGTTCGGATTGTATTGCGCCCTCCATTTCCTGACATCGCAGCCAGGTGCCTGGAGATGAAAATTTTCTTTGATGGAAGTCAGCTCAATCGATCGATTCTTGGAAAACAATTCAGTCTTGGTTTCTCCGCATTCTCCAATTGAACGAGGCAGGACGCAGGAAACAGCGGTTCACGTGTTCGGGACGGTCAAGCGTGCCCCAAACATGGCCAGTAGGTCTATTGGAGCGCCCCAGCGGCCGTAATCGGCCAGCAGTCTTCAATCGTTCCCCCGCGAACTGCATACATCTTGCGGTGCAGCAGTACCGTGGAGTCGCTGTAATCGGGAACCATCGTGACTCGCTCGGCTGGCCTTAATTTCACGCCATTTCCCAAGACCACCACACCGTGCTCCGCATGGAGTTCCAGCACCTGGATGTCCTCATGGGATACGATCCTAGGCAACCCGTTCTGACAACCCGTGGTTTTCCATCCCGAATCCAGTGTGGCTCGTCCCGCAATGGCGATAGAAATCACCTGCGCATTCACGAATAACGCGAACTGGTGTCCCGGCAAATGCATTTTGTCGCGGTAGGTAATATCCATCAGCGACCCGCCCCCGGCTTGTAATTCATTGATTATTCCCAGGGAGACCGCATGCCAGTAATTGCCACTACCACCTCCCGAAATGATCTTTGGTTGGTAACCAGCCTCTCTGAAGCGACCGCACGCTTCAGCGAGGACCTCTGCTGCCTTTGCCGAAGCCATCTCTTTATCTACGGCCCCCATTCGCATGACGTGACCTTCATAGCCCATCAGCCCTCGCAGGCTAATTCCGGGAAGATCGCTCACAAGCTGCGCCAGGGGGACGGCTTGGGAAGGAGCGACACCAGAACGATGAACACCCACATCGATGTCCACCAGCACGTCGATGGTCACACCAGCTTTTGATGCGACTTGAGAGATCTCACGGATATTCGATTCATCGTCACAGGCGACCCCCAGGCGAGCACCGCGAGCCACTTCTACCAGCTTGGATATCTTCTGAACTCCGACCACCTCGTTGGCTATCAGAATATCGTTGATGCCCCCGGCCAGCATGACCTCTGCCTCGCTGACTTTGGCACATGTGACACCACAGGCCCCGCTTCGCAGGAGCCGGTGTGCCAGGTCCGGTGATTTGCATGCTTTGACGTGGGGGCGCCAAAAGACTTGATGTTCTTCGCACAGCGCGACCATTTTTGAGATATTGCTCTCCAGCACTTCCAGGTCAACCCACAGTGCCGGAGTATCCATGTCATGGATAGATTGGCCGATATAACTTGTATCTTGAGCCATCTTTAAATTCCCCTCTCTCGCCTGATTCCTGATTCCTGATTCGGATATCGCAATCACAACTGCTTGTTCATTTTCAACACCCTTTAGCTCGGCAGGACCAGCTCCACTAAAAACATTTCACGACACGCCTCCAGTGCTTCCTGCTCGTTCACGAAAGGGGATTCCTGTTAGAAGCAGCATGTTCGCGGCTCACACAACGTTATGAATCGGCGTCGCACAGGACACAGTTCTCACCACCGGAAGCCAGTAGTGTAGCAGGGAAAAAGGGGCTGGCGATGTCGGAGTTCAAGCCACTAAAGCGAGTACCAAAAGTGAAGTTGATGAAGAGCTGCAGCGTCACCGGCGAGAAATTTGACAGCATGCGGGATGCGAAAGGGCCGTCTTTCAGAGAAGCATCAAAACATCCTGACGACACTGCTGAAAGGTTTGTGGCTGTCGCAGCTGCGACTTGTTAAGGCATTGTGTCTCACGTGCGTATCCCTGTTGATAAATCGGGACAGTACGTGACGCTTTTGATCTTTGATGAGTCGGGAAAGGTCACAGGGTCTGTCATGCGTTGGCTTACGATCTCAGACGACATGCACAAAGATGGTTCCGGAAGAGATTAGCGATGATCCTGAAGGAACTGATGACGCATGAACGGGTGACGACAGAGAAATACTGCATCGATGCAGACAGCGTGCGGTTGGGCAATCTGGCAACGCCGCATGAGTTTTGACCAGCACTGGACGCACCGGGAGCTGGATTTACGGCATCGTTGATTTGAAGGAACGACAGCGGAAACGACGCGGGCGGATGATGCAGACGGTGCAAGCTGAGGCTTATGGTAATTCAGCCCAACCGACCACACGCAGGCCAAAACCGGCGGCATTTTGGAAGGGCTCAATCACGCCGGACTGGAACAACCTCCGGATCGGCTTGGGGCTTGCAGATCCTGCCGGTTCCCGGTCCACAGCGGAACCGCTGCGACTGGGCACGGGACATTAAGTCCTGTTGACTATCCAAGGGCATACGATCATCCAAGCTGTTCCCATTCGTACGACCTGACGTTGAATATATGTTCGCTCCTTTCGTATCATACTCTTTTGCACACTCTGGTAGAATCGTGCCATGAGTTCTCCAGTTTGGAGTCCAGCTATGTTGACCATCCTCGGTCGAACAGATTGTTGTTCGCAACGACTTTGTGACGGGACCTCTCGGCGCAGCTTCCTGACCATCGGAGGTATGGCCCTCGGAGGGATCGGCCTTCCCAACGTGCTGCGAGCGGAGGAGGAGTCCGGTGCGAGGCAGTCTCATAAGGCCATTATCAACATCTACCTGCCTGGTGGTCCGTCCCACATTGACCTCTGGGACCTCAAACCGGATGCCCCGGCGGAAGTGCGTGGGGACTTCCGACCCATTGCGACCAACGTGCCGGGAATAGAGATCTGTGAATTATTTCCGCGGATGGCGCAGATGATGGACAAATTCGTGCCCGTCCGCTCCATATCGGATGCCGACGGACGACATGACGGATACCAATGTATGACCGGTCATCGACGCAGCGATCGCCAGCCGCCGCTCGGCTGGCCAGCAGTTGGGTCATGGGTTTCCCGGTTGGAGGGTCCGGTGAACAAAGCGGTCCCTCCAAACGTCTCGCTGATGTACAGGACAGGCAACGGGACCTGGGGTGAGACAGGTACCGGTGGGTTTCTTGGAGTCTCACACAGTCCGTTCAACCTGGTTGGGCTTAAAGCACGAAGCAGCAACGAAAGGATGGTCCTGCAGGGAATCACGCTTGAACGACTCCGTGACCGGAATCATCTGGTGCGTTCGATAGATCGTTTCAAACGCGCTGCCGATTCCTCCGGCATTATGCAGAGCATGGACGTCTACTCTCAGCAGGCGATGGGCATCCTGGCGTCGGCGAATCTGGCAAACGCCCTGGACCTGTCAAAGGAAGATCCGGCGATCGTTGCACGATACGGGAGAAGCGACGAAACGTTCCAGCGTGACGGCGCGCCGAAAATGATCGAAAACTTCTGTATCGCCCGACGGCTTGTCGAAGCCGGAGTGCGGTACGTGTCGCTCAACTACAGTCGCTGGGACTGGCACGGGCCTGATGGTTTGAATTTTCCCCGGTCGCGTCAGGAGTTTCCGTTGCTTGATCAAGGGCTGTCTGCGCTGGTCAGCGACCTGCACGAGCGCGGTCTTGACAAGGATGTTTCAGTTGTGGTCTGGGGTGAATTCGGTCGCACACCAAGGATCAACAAGGACAACAGCCGTGATCACTGGCCGCAGGTTTCCTGCGCGATGCTTGCCGGAGGCGGAATGTCGACAGGTCAGGTGATTGGCCGTACGAACCGTTCCGGCGAATACGCCGTTGAACGCCCGGTCAAATTCCAGGAAATTTTTGCCACCCTTTACAAATGTGCGCACGTCGATACCGGAGCCGTTCGTATATTCGACCAAAGCGGAACTCCAAGGTACCTCGTCGATGACGGCATCAAACCGTTACGTGAACTGGTGTGACCGTCATAAATATTTCTGTCGTCGTATTCCAGCCAGAGTTTCATTGTCCAGGAATACGTGGTGACTGCCGGTTCAGTATCCGGTCGGCGTACGCGTGTAATATCGGGTTCATACACACGTACAAAACCACCGCGGGCGCTTAATCAAACGTTGCGAAAACTTCACTGCCCGAACGATCGGACGGAGCTTACAGGTCTTAGGTTGTTTGATAACCGCACTGTGAAACAGCCCATCTAAAACAGACAAAATGATCGACTGTGGTGACGTAAGCGTGAAATACTTAGGACGAGCTGTCCGCATCCCCTGACAGACAGTGCAGTCCATTTTTTTGTTGACTGGAAACGAAACAGCCCTGTCGAAAAAGGATGTTTCGACAGGGCTGAGCAATGGCCCGCAAAAATGCGAAGTGAAAAGTAATAATAATCGAAAATCTTCGTTTTAAAAGTCAGCCGGCGGAATTTTACAGTTTCGACACTGTAATTGCAGCGAATTGCATTCCCTGGCCGTGGATTCAGCAATGCGCATCTGCCTGCTTCGTGTTAGTTGCAGATGCGGACGGCTAAGCAGGTATAGCGATCTGCTGCCCGAAGTTCAGGCGGAATCGGGAACTCGACTGTTAGAAAATGTACCGGATTGAAACCACCAAGGTAAGTTTTTCCGGTACACAGCGTTGAAATTCGCAGTGCCGGCAGCCATTTCACTAATGCGTAAATCAAAGTACACCGTGGATCACCGTGTCAAAACTGGACACCACCCAAAAAATTCTGCGCAGATCCGGTGGCGGAGATGACCCGCGGGACAGCCTGCAGACCCCATTTAGGCAATATGAAATCCGATGAAAGAGAGCTGGTTGTCGTCAGGCACCGACGGCTCGTGTGGACGGTGCCGCGGACGAGCGTTTGGAGTCGAGCGAAGTTAGTCATCTTCTTCCTGCCCGCTCCACCGGCAGGGTTGTTTCAGTTCCCTTCGGTGTCTCCCACTAATCACCACCCACCCCGTGACTTCACTCCGCTATATTTCTGCCGCCACGCGAAATCAAAGCTGTTTTTGTTGTGCCGAGTTATTGCGTTGTGAATTCACGAATTCGTTCGGCAACCTGATCGGAAGACGGAACTCCGCCCGGATATAGCCGTCAGCCTGGTGCCGAAAACGGCGGCAGAGGTTCACGCAAACCAAAGAGATCGCGATTGTTGAACAGGATTGTTGGGGTTGCATAACCAGTTCGGGCATCCGTGGCCGCGAGACTACCCTGGTTGATGACTTTGTATCCAATGTTCGAATCAAATGATTCCGCGGCCGATTTCAGATTGTCAAGCAAGACGGGAGTGTTTGCGCAGCTGTCGCGAGTCAGAAACACGAGTTGAATTGGTTTGGATGGCATCGGTGATGTTTGTGATTGAGTTAGTTGTTCCTGCGTGCGTTGAGATGTGCAGCCGACGAGAAGGAAGACTGAAAAGCCGAAGAACAGCAGATCCGGGAGTCGATTCATTCTTTTCACTTGCCAATACGGAGTTGATTGCCATCGAGATCAGTGAGTGCGACCTCAGGTGCCCACGGTTGATCTTTGATGTGTACGCCGAATTCAGTCGCTATCGTGTCTACGTTGTGCACGGTGATTCTGGTTGGCGGTCCATTTCATGGAAGAAGACCAAGGCAGAACGGGATGAGTGGCGGTGACTTAAATCACCTTTTCCCGGTTGAGCGAACGAAAGAATTGACCATGCACCGTCTTCTGCCAGTGCGCCAGCCGGTCTTGCCGCAGGACATCCAGCAACAGGTCATGGTGCTACCCCGGGGCGACGGTGTGAGCCAGTTGTTATGATATCATATCAGGACCACGAACTACTTTTTCAACTACATACTGAGAACTCAGGTATACATGGAAATAGGAGACATGCATGCCTTCCGGGTAGGCTCTCCCGTGTTCATCTCGGGCACTGACATCTTTTTGGAGCGTTACGTGAATAACATTGCCTTCCCTGGACATACTGGCAAAGGTTGCTCCTTCAATTTGATGCGCATCGGTTGGATTTTTTCAGCCAATCCGACAACGCCTCAAGTGCAATGGCACTAGCCCTTGCGTGGTCAACTGCATTCCTGATACCACATCCAGGCACCAGCAGCAGCAGGCCGATTACTTGTTTCATGTCTTTTCCCCCTGGGCCGTGATCTCTTTTCAGCACGCGCCACGGCCAGTCCTGTGGCTCCGCCAAATCACGCCGACTCGATCGTACAATCAAGGACGATCCCGTGATACCGAGGGGAAGCGTGCGTTCCTGGCCGAAGCTGTTCCAGAACATGCGAGCAAGCTGTGAAACCGAGTGGCTGAATAAACGGCATCCTGTATACGTTGCAGCGGCATGGATCGGTCATTCTGTGAAGGTTCAGCGGGATAGTTATACTGAGATTACGGATAGATATTTCGAATGTGACGAGACTGCGCAAACGGTGTATGAATTGTGGCGGAATGCCGGTTTTCATTGCTTGGCAAACCATTATGATTGGTAGAAATCGACAGTCACACGCCAGTTCAGGTGACTGTTCAGGTGACTGTTCAGGTGACACCAAAAATACATCACAGGCAGCACGCTGGTCGTGGACGGCGGGGTGATGGCGAATGTGCTCCAGCGGACTTGTGATTGTATTTCCAACACCTGTCTTCATTCCGATCTTTATCGATAAAGTGTCGGATGAAGAGTGAGATGGATAAAGTACGCATTGGTCTGATTGGCGTCGGCAACATCGCGCAGCGACACGCCTTGGCCTACATGCATGCTGCGAATGCTGAGATTCATGCCGTCTGCGACGTGAACCACGAGCGCGTGGAACAACGGGCGGAAGAATGGGGCGCAGCGAAGGCATACGTCGACTACCACGATTTGCTGGCCGATGCGGATGTCGATGCAGTCGAGATTATCACGCCGCACCATTTGCACGCGCGTAGATGCCCTAGAAGCAGACAAACACGTCTCGATGCAAAAACCGATGGCCACGACGATCGCGGAATGTGACGAGCTGATTGCTGCCGCAAACCGCTCGGATCGAATCTTCCGTACGTTCGAGAATTTTCAGTATTTCCCGCCAGTCATGAAAGCCAAGGCACTATTGGATTCCGGCGCGATCGGTGAGCCGTTGTCGATTCGGATGAAGACGATCATGGGAACGAAGGACGGCTGGGAGGTATCGTACGAAAGATGGTCGTCGCGCTTCGATCCGAAAAAGGGCGGCGGCGGCAGAGTCATGCTCAACTACGGTTCACATGTGTTCGCGCTCGCCTTCTATTTCATAGGTGATGTGGAAAAAGTCTTTTCATGGATCAGCTATAAAACTATTCAGCATGGTTGGAAAATCGACAGCCCTGCTGTGGTGATCTAGAAATATAAGGGCGCGGACAAATACGGCATCTTCGAAGTTGTACATTCCGAAGACATAGTGATGCAGTCGACGCATGTCCCTGAAGATGAGTGGTTCGAAATAACCGGCAGCTGCGGGTTCATATGGGTGAACCACTGCAGCTCGATTCGCCCCCGGTTGTCATGTATCGCGATGGCGTCACCACGAACTACTCCGACATGGCGACGGATTGGTCGGAGAGTTTTAAGGCTGGATGCAGCGAGTTCGTGGACGCTGTCCTGGCCGGGACTCAACCGAAACTCACGGCAGAGGACGGCAAGAAGGTCCTCCGGATGTGCAGAGGTATAGAACTCTCTGCGCGGGAGTGTCGGGAAGTGATACTTGACAGTCGGGTCGAATAGACAAATCCAGCAGTCGAGAGGTCACATGTCCCCGTGCGCGCGGCCCGATGCGCGATACTAAAGCCATTCAGGCAAAACAACGGAAAGAGAACAATGACCGAAGACCATCGCACGAATCAGCAAACCGGACTGTCGCTGGTCGATGACGAAGTCTCGACAGCCGAGGCGTTGATGTGGGTCCTCGAGCACGCCGGTATCGACATGGTCTTCGGCATACCCGGCGGCGAGACACTGCCGATTCACAGGGCCCTTATACGATCATCACGACTCCATCCGTACCGTCCTGGTACGTGAACAAGCCAAGGCCGGTGTAGTTGTCGGCCGGGCGGCGTTCACGGTGAATGTCAACTTCGGTGCGATCGAAGCGCACCTCGCTGCGTCGCCCATGCTGATCCTCTCCGACCTGACGGACTTTGCACCGTACACACCCTACCAGCCCGAGGCCGGAGACTATGGCAACTGGGATGCTTGCCGGGCATTCGAATGAATGACCAAACGTACACTGGTCGCCCATGGCCCGAGCCACGCCGTACGCAGCTTGCAGATCGGGCTCAAGGACTCAGTCGCCGGCGAGCCGGGGCCGGTCGCAGTGTTGTTTCACACCGACTGCTGGGCCGGCACGGTAGCTCCCCACCGCAAACCGAGGTGGTACGCCGATCCCGGGTTGCTGACCGTGCCACGCCCCACGGTGGATGCAGAGGCTGCCGAGCTCGTCAACGCGCTTATCGCACAGGCGGACGTCCTGCTGGTCGTCGGCTCGAAGCCGGGCGCGACCGACACCGCATTCGAGAACCCGGCACTGATTGATCCGCAACGCCAGCGGATCATTCAGTGGACATCGAACCGATGCACCTGTCTTGGACCTTCCCTGCAGAGATCGGGCTGTTCGGCGATGCTGGAACGGTGACCGATGCGCTGGCAGATCGCGTGGCCGACGGAATAGGTGTGGAATCACGTAACCAGCGTGCGGCACGGTTGCAAGTCAACCGTCAGGAGCATGGCCACTTCAATGCCCCGGAATTGACCTCGGACACGACACCGGTCCTGCCGCAGCGTGTCATCAGGCAATTCGGGGAAGCAGTTCCGGACAATGCCGTGATCGCTTGTGATGCCGGCGAGAACCGTTTGTTCATGATGCATTATTTTCAGACGAAAGGAACGGTCACCTTCCTGCAATGTGCCGGGATAGGCGCGATGGGTTACGCAATTCCGCCGGCACTCGCCGCCAAGCTGGTTCGCTCTGAACGTGCTGCTATTGCGGTCTTTGGCGACGGCGGGTTCTCAATCGGCATGAACGGCCTGATGTCCGCCGTCGAAGAGAAAATACCGATCGTCACGGTCATGCTGAACAATTGGGCCCTCGGGTGGGTCAAGCACGGGCAGGGCGAGCACTCTATTGCCTGTGATTTTGCGGACTTCGATCATGCCGCGATGGCCCGGGCGATGGGGTGCGAGGGCTACAGAGTGACATCACTCACCCGATGAGCTGGCGCCGGCCTTGCAACAGGCGCTCGACTGTGGCAAACCAGCGGTAGTCGAGGTCTGTTCTTCCATCGACGAAACGTTCCGCAAAGTCACCTCGCCGCTGGTGAAGAAGTAGCCCGCTAAGGTTCGATCTTCACTTGCAAAATCTGCAATCCGCGCTATGCATATCGCGGTCGTTACTGCCGTGACTCAGCCGTACAATTCACGGATTGGTGTGCCTTCGTTGAGTACCGGAAACACTCGACCGCTTTGATCACGGAAGTTGTGGTGGTAATTGATCCCGAGGAAATGATACACGGTTGAAAGAACGTCGCCGGGAGAATATGGATGAGTTACCGGAAAGGCTGCCTGCCGGTCGGTCTCACCAATCATTTGTCCGACTCGAACCCCGCCGCCGGAGAACAATACGCAGGCAGTCCCAGGCCAGTGATCGCGTCCTGCGTCTTTGTTGATGTGCGGAGTGCGCCCGAATTCGCCGTGGGCGATTACCAGCACTCGTTTATCAAGACCTCGGTCGTACAGATCCGTTACGAGAGCTGACATTGCGGAGTCCATTTTGGGAAGAGAATTATTCCTCATGATCTGGAAATTGTTTTTGTGAGTGTCCCATGAGGCGCCTGACAATATTGTGACAAACGTGACTCCCGCCTCCACCAGACGACGCGCCAACAGACAGCTCTGCCCGCCACTGTGTCTGCCGTACTGTTCACGCAGTTGCGGGCTTTCCTGAGACAAATCGAACGCGTCTGCCGCCCGACCTCCGGCGACTAACTCGTATGCTGTTTTTGAGAACTCATCAAGGCTGTTGAAATCCGCCGAGGGTTCCAGCTGGCCAGCAAGACGATCCAGGCCTGCGCGCAGCTGTCGCCGGTCATTCATTCGCAGGGCATTCATATTACTGGCAGCAGAGAGATTTCTGACTTCAAACTCTTCGCGACTCGGATCACTATCGGGAGTAAAGGGATTGTAGGCCAAACCCAGATAAGCAGAGCCGCCAATCAGCTGTTTTTTTGGCAGGCCGACGTAGGCAGGTAACCCTGTTCTATTCGAGCCTCGTAGCTTGGACACAACCGAGCCAACCGATGGATTGAAATTCAACTTGGCACTCACGGCCGCTTCGTAACCTGTCATCATCCAGTGCGAAGCCGGCAGGTGGCTGGGATTCGTATGCTGCACCGAGCGGACAATGGCCAACTTGTCCATGACAGCTGCCTGCCGCGGCAAATGTTCACAGAACTTGTATCCAGTGACGGACGATGCGATCGGCGAAAACTCTCCGCGAATCTCACTCGGAGCGTGCGGCTTCAAGTCGTACATGTCGATGTGACTTGGTCCGCCGCCCATAAACACCTGGATCACAGCTGTGTCACTTGGCAACGGTGCTGAGCTCGTTGCACGTAACCTCAGGTGATCCGCCAGAGACCAATGACCCAGGCCCAGGGCTCCAATCTGTACAAATGTCCGCCGACCCATTTGTGCGGTTGGTGGCACGAATGATTGTGATTCCGGTGTCACACCGTCGCCTTACGTAACTGTGCTGCGCTCCGCAGCCCACAATTACCATACCAGCCTGTGGAGTCTATTTTGACAAACATTAGTCGTACGTCCAAGTTGACTCAACGCACGACCCACACCAGTATGCGCTGGTTAGCATTTTCGGTCCAGGGGGAATTCATGTGCCGAAGTTCCATCAACCGGTTTCCGACTTGGTTGCCCTCGCAGATTGAATCGGCGGACGTCTGTCGTCAGCAAGGTGCACGATGCTGATATTTTCTACCTGTCGTTCTCGTTCAATCATCGAGTGACCGACGGCCTGACAGGTGCTGAATTCGGGAAAGCTGTTATCCGCAGCTTGGTTGAGCAGCGAAAGCATCCCGCAAGGCTCTGCCGCCTCGCTGAACTGACAATTTTCGGCAGCCATGGGCAGAGGACGGCTGGCGAATTCAAGGTGTTTGTCCGAGGCAATTGTGAAATCGATGCCCTGGTGAGCGGCAGGTGTGGAACGGTTTCAGCGTCGGTACAGGCCTCAGAACACCACTGTAATCTTGAAAAGCTCCTGTAATCAACCAAGTGTGATTGAAGGACGAACTGGAGAAAGCCAGGTGAACGACCCATCCACTTAAACAGCTGATCAAACTTCAACAGGAAACCGAAGCCACATTGACCTCGCTGGCCAGGCGAGCCTATTACCACTCGCGGCCGTTGATCCGGAAGCAGCCGAAGTGATTGCTGAACAGCGGCCGGAATTCGCCGCCGGTCTGCAGGTACTTGTCGAAGGTGTAGGCGAAGATCTCGTCCTCACCCCGCGGGAAGCCCTCGTCGGAGAAAGTCAGCGGCTCGCTGGGCACCGTCCGCAGATGTACTGTGACCATCTCGGTCGAGGTGACGAACAGCACGGCCGTTTTGAAGGCGAGCGTATCCGGCACGTACAGCGTCACCGAATGTTGCCAGACCGGCTGGTCCACCTCGGTGGCCTCCCGAAAGGTCTGCGAGGTCATGTCGAGCGCATAGGCCGTGTAACCGGTCCTGGTGAACCACGAAAGCGAGGTGTAATCGTAGGAGGTATCGGGGGCATTGACATACGCTGCCAGGGCGTCGGGCGCCGTGGAGGGGGTGGCCGGCTGGATCAGCACCGCGTCGTCGGTCAACTCGACGACGAGTTCCGTGCCGCTGATGCTGACGGTCATCAGGTTCGCCCAGTCAGAGCCGTCGGTGACGAAGTCATCCGGACCCACCTCCTGGTTGACGAGCACCGAACCCAAGGCCGAGCCGTCATCGGAGGGGGCATTGAGTGAGTCGTCCTGGTGGGCCCCGGTGAGAAGTGTCGGACTCCTGCTGGTGGTCGACGCGAAGCTCGCATCACCGTCGTCGATGATGGGGTTCTGCGGCAGGGGGCTGAGGTAGTAGCTGATGATCGGCTCGGCCGTGTCGGAGGCCCACAGGCCGTTGGGGTTCTGGGCGGAGACTTCGTTGCTCAACTCACCGCTGGCTTCCAGCGAGAAGGAGAGGTCGACCGTCTTACCGATCTCGAGGATGGGATTCCCCTCGGCGTCCTCCAGGAAGCCCTTGAAGGGGACTTTCACCTCCAGCTGGTCACCGTCCGTGGAGAGGGCATAGCTGATGTTGCCGATCACGATCGGCCCCTTGTCCTGCACGAAGGTCACCGAGTCGTTGAAGAACAAACCCGGATCGTTCTCCATATAGACCCATTGGGTGTAGTAGTCGTAGCTGCCCGGCAGCACATTGACGAAGCCCGGCATGAACGGTCCCTGCGTCTCGGGGCCGCCGTAGACGTACTGTCCGTTCGACTGGTCGGCGAAGGCCTGCTCCAATTCGGTCTCGTTGAGCGCCCCATGTTGGAGGAAGTGGCCCGTGTTGAACGCGCCGTTGTAGAACTCGAGTTCCCCGTTGGCATCGTAGCCGGTGGTGTCGGTCGTGTCTGTGTAGTAGCCCCCCTCGTACAGCGGATAGCCGGTGACGTCGTCGTCATCGATATCGATGGTCACGATCACGTAGTACCGGCCGGCACGGAGGTTGTTGGCCGCATCTTCAAGCTGCGTGCGTCCGATCTCCCCGGTGGCCTGGAAGTAGAAGTAAAAGTTCTCCTCATCGTGAGAGACCTTGTAGGTCAGCAGGTCCACATCGGGGTGATCGACGTAGGCCGGCGTGTCCCCGGCCTGATCGTGATCCGTATCATGCTGATCATCCACCGGATCGGTGTATGCCAGCGCCGCATCCCAGTCACCGAAATTGCCGTCAATCCAGATGGAAGCCGGTGTCGAGACGGGTGTGACATTGAGCATCTGGTCTTCGACTTCACCATTGGGGGCAAGGCCGGTATACGAATAACCGGGTGTCTCGGTCAGACGGAAGCGGGCCAGCACGTTCCCGGCCGTCAGACCCGACGGCACACTGATGCTCAG
>CAUZPL010000130.1:0-14715 GCA_963581585.1 Planctomycetota bacterium | reverse complement strand
CCGGTCTGGCTATGATCATGCGGAAGTTGTCTTCGCGCCCCGAAGTCGCGGCGCGGATCAGGCGGTTACTAAAGGACACAGATCCGAATGTTCGCTTTGTGGCTCTGCGGTGGATTGGAGAGGAGAAGCTGTCGGAGTTTCTGCCGCAGCTGGAACGTGAACTCCACTCGCGTTCCATGACAGGCCGCCTGTTCGAGTCTTATCTGGCAGCCATTGATATGCTCGGCCGTGATCGGCCCGGTGCAGAATACGAGCGGCGTGAAACCGATTTGTTAAGTGGTATTTTGAGTAACAAACAGACCCGATCGGGTACGCTGGTGATCGCTCTGCGAAAGCTGCAAAGTGCACAGCTGAGGGACTCGTTCAGCAGTGACCATCCCGGACTGAAAATGGAACTGCTGCAGGATCTGTTAAGTCACAGCAGCACCGCCGTGGTCCGCGAAGTGGTCGCCACACTGAGAGATTTTGGCTCACCGGAGTCGAGACAAATACTGATGGAGGTCGTCCGAAAAAAAACGGATTTTGGCGGTGCTGCAAAAGATGCCATTATCGCACTGGATCCGGCCGACAGTCAGCAGCGGCAGCTGCTGCTGGAGATTGTATGTGAGAAAAACGGATATTCGCTGGTGGCGCGACAAACGCTGATTGATACAGCATTCAGTGAAGCGGAATTGGAACAGCTGCGTCAGCATGACGTGGATCCGGATGAGGTGCTTCGTCAGTCACAGCGGACAGTCACGCGAAAAACAAACCGGCTCGACGGTATTGAACAAAGACGGGCTGCCGCCGATACGGAACGCGGCCGACTGATCTTTTATAATCCAAGATTCGGAAAATGTGCCCGATGCCATCAGATTGACGGACGGGGCGGAATTGCCGGACCTGATCTGTCGAATCTTTCCGGAATGCCAGACGAGAGGCTGCTGGAATCTGTGCTGATGCCCAGCAGAGAAATTGCCCCGCGACACACTCCCTGGTTAATCCAGATGTCGGACGGGCTGGTACGAACGGGTGTGCTGATCACGGAACGCGGAAGTGTTCAGACATATGCTGACGCTCGTGGTGAAACGTTTCAGGTGAAATTCGATGACATCGAAAGCAGACAGCAACTCAGTCAGTCCCTGATGCCTGAGGGGCTGCTCGACCATATGTCAGACCAGGAAGTGGCTGATTTGCTGCACTATCTGCAGCACCGAAACTAGTCGGTGGTCGTACCTGTTCCGACGGTCAAACTCGTAAGGCAGAAACACTTCTCCAAACACGACACCCAGGGAATGAAGTCACTTCGAGCAATGCGGGCTGCCGGTTCTCCGTCGAATCGGACTCATCGCGGATAAATGTGACCACAGCGAGAAACAAAATTCAATCGGACGACCAGGAATCTGCCGGCGCGTCGCCGCGTTCATCGTCAGAGTTGCAACGGAAATCACGGGCGGCGCCTTTTGGTTTCCTTCAGAGTCATTGGGACGATGTCAGGTTTCGGAGACGCGTTTCAAAGTGCACACGCTTGCTGTCGACAACGTCGATCCCGGTGAACTTCCAGTGGTGCTTCGATGAAGTTGCATCCTTTCGCTGTACGGGAACGGGTTCTGCCAGAAAGCTGGCCTGGAACTGGTTGATGCGTTCATGGATGTGTCCCCAGTGCTCGACAGTGCCGGAAATGTTCCAGCGACAAAGGCAGGTGAAAGCATAGTCTGATGGCTGTGAGTCGCCTTTCGACATCGCAGCTTTCCTGTCAGTTTCGATGATGTCGACCTGTTTCACTCGCGCGACCGCACCGCCTTGCTCTGCCATCCTGAGACTCTGCTGAATCTGCAGATACAGATCCTGAAGTAAATCGCCGGAGGTGCTGACGGCCAAAGCATCGTAGACCTCGTCTTCAGCTCGAAAGCGAAAGGCATCGTAGACATTGGACAGGAGCTGAGTAACCACTCGACGCGCCTCGTCATCAGAAATCTCCTGCGGTGATCCCCATCGCATTATGAAAGAGCCGGCATCAAAGACCCATGTTACTGCCGCGACACACATCAGGCACATCGTTATCCACATCGCTGTCTGGCTGAGTTTACGGCGATACATTCGAAGCACTGACACCAGAACAGTCGCCAGCAGGACCAGCGTTAAGACGGGCAAACGAATCGTGGGGAGCTCGGGGAGTCCTGCAACGACCGGTGCCAGAGCCCGTTCCCGTGTCACAGGCGAGTCATTCGGTGAACTCCATTCGAAGACATTGTTCGATCCGATTCGAGACAAAGTCTTTCGAAAAGCTGCGTCCTCTGAAAACACAACGATGTCGATGGCCCAGAGCGATTTGTGAAATCGATCCCATGTCAGTCTGAGCTTCCGGGGAGCCGCCGCGAGTGGATACGTTAAGATGATGCCCACACGAGCGCTCGACATCGCCACCGGCTTTCGCTCCGTCAATTGAGCGAAATCAAGGAAGTTGACACCGTAGAAATCGCAGCGTTCGACGATCGGTGCCAGACGCACTCCGTCGACTTCGATCGGATTACCCAATGCGAAGAACTTCTCAATCAGCGGTCGAACAGTGTCCTGTTCCGACACGGTCAGAAAATCAGTCTGTTCGCGATTCAGCGGCAGGCTCTTTTCCAGTGTCAGCAAAGGAATCAGGATCTCATGGCGGACCTCATGGTCCTCGATGTACAGAAACGAATAGACCGAACTGTAACTGGTAATCCCGAGTGTTGCTTCCTGTTGTTGTTTCGCCCACCGCTCGCGTTCCTGCTCAGACGCATCCTTCGATAACGGCGGACTGGTCCAGTCGAACCGAATTGTTTCGGGCGAGTGCGGGACCAGAGCCTTACTGATCGTTTCGTCTGCATTTTCCGGCCTGACCTGCAGCTGCATTTCAGACGGCAACACGCCGTCTGCATCCGTAAATCTTTGCTCAAACGTCAGGAACTCCGGCGGCGCTTCGAAGCTGTACTGCATTTCAAACGTCAGCTTGTGAGCCATCAGTTCCGCCAGCGATACTCCATCATCCGGAATGTCGGCCGTGACTTTCGGAGGATTGTCCGATTGCCGTATCAATCCTTCCGCGTCCTGAATCAGGAATCGTGTGGCGACAAACTCCCGATGCAGTTCCATTCCTCGTCGAATGGTTGCAGCGTCCAAATAGTCGGTTTCGTCGGGCTTGAGATTATGAAACAGATACAGGTCTTCCAGAAATACCTCGATCGTCACATCAACTCGGTCGCGAGCCACGTAAACGAGCGTTCGAGTGACCGACACAGGATGGGCCGCGAAGGCGCATGACGGGCTGCGTGAGACAAGAAACATCAACACAACGGACCTTAGAACCGCGGCCGTTCGCCGGTGCCGGAATTCCTGTGTCAGTGACAACGGTGATACCCTGTGATTTCGCAGATTCATCACCGCACCACGATCACTGCCTCTGCCCACTCGACAAACTCCATGCCGTCACTGGCAACGTCAGCGGTCACCACAAACCGGCCGCTCGCCGATGAAGCCGTAACCGGAATACTGACGGCCCCCGACAGTCGCGGCGCCAGATGCAGCGTGAATGTGGGCTGAGTCAGCTTCCAGTCGTCGGGCACGTGCGGAGTCACGGTGAACGTTCGCTCAACCGGAGAATGGTTCGTGATCCGCATTTCAAGGTTCAGCGTCTCTCGCGCAGCAATCGTGACACCGTGTGGGTAAAGCACCGCCCACTGCTCGTCGATTCCGTAATTCGGGTCATCCCAGGGAAACAATTCCCGCAAGATCGCGATGCGCTCACGATATCGATTTTCCAGGAAGTCCAGTTCATCACCAGTGAATGAAAACACGAACTGAATATGTTCGTTGACGAGCCAGAACGGTTCGTCAATGGCTCGCAGTTTCTTCAGGCATAACAGGTATCCCGAATCTTCATGCACTAGATTGCGATTGAGCACGCAATAGTCGTCCAGCCCGGAAGGCGCGAAAGAATCTCCGATAAAAAAAATCGGTTTCTGTTCAGCTTTCTTGGCAAACAGAGCGCCGTGGTACCATGTCTGGCCAGGGTAGAAATGAAAGGTGAACTGGAACTCGTGCCATTTGAGCTGATGGCCTTCCTGCAGAATTTTGATATCCCTGATCGGATTGGCCGTCATCGCCGGAAGATGATACGCCTCCGGTTTCGCCAACACGTCCGCATATTCGCTCATGGCATAGACGGGACACTGCAAGGCTTCTGCGGCGGCCTGGACCATGTCGGTGTGGTCATCGTGATAGTGCGTTACGAAAATGCCTTCCACTTTTTTAATGATTCCCTGAGTGATCAGCTGTTTCACGTCATCGATGACTCGCTGATAACCGCAGTCCAGAAGAAATGCGTTGCCACTGTCAGAGATCAGAACCCGGCTGGTCCCATTTTCGAAAACCCACGACGGAGTCTGCTCGTGGTGAGAATACGGCATCAGCTCAACGTCCGCACCTTTTCCCAGCACACGCTCACCGCACAACCGCATGCGGTCTTCCTTGAAGTACCAGTGCAGTGCGCTGGTGGAAAGATAATTGCGATATAACTCCTGGACTCTGTGAATCAGACGCTCGATGGCTTTCTGAGGGTCGTTAATGACTGGTCCGCGAGCTGGAATGATCTGGTCCGGCTTTTCGGCTGCGATCCTGCGCAAACTGGCCACCAGATCTGCCAGACGCGATCCATAGCCGTGATAGCCCCGAATTTGAGCATCCGCGATCGCATCCTGAAAACTATAGAGATCCAGGATCTGCCCGTCTCCATAAATCAGATCGCCCGTAAATGCGATCGTTCTGCCGTCCACTTCTGTCAGCCAGGAAACGGATCCCCGAGTGTACCCAGGCGTTTCAACCGCACGAAAAGCGATACCCTGCCATTCGATCGTGTCACCGTCATTCACCCATCGGTCGACAGGAATCCCGGCCGGAAGAATTTTGGTTGACTGCTGACCGTAATCGTGAAATCGACCAGTCGTGAATTCATTCCAGAAGTCCGCCGGTTTTTCCAGTCCGAAGCGTTCGCGGTTCGGTGCAATCACCTTCGCGCCGGATTCGATCAGTGGCATTGCTTTCCAGACAACATCCCGACGCCCGTGTGCCAGCAGGAGATGATCGATACCGGGGGCGTCACCGGGCGTCCAGCCATACACTGCCAGTCGGTGACCATCTGTTTCGAACAGGACTCCGTTCACCGGACCGTAATTCACTGAGATCGTCACATCTGCCGATGCAGACGACGCAGACACTCCAAAAGAAAAAACGGCAGCAGACGTCAGAGCAGCGATCACTTTCATGTTGAACCTCGAAGAGCATGGGCAGGAGGCAACGCCGGACAGACCAGGCGAACGTGCAGACCAGTGTGACAGAAGTGGATTCGGACCGCGACAAACCTGAAACACAACGGGTTGGATCGGTCAGCATCCGAAGCGAAATATCACGTTCGCGGTTCGTCTGAGAGCAGTCGTGGCTGGCCGCTACGATCCGTCCGCGTTCATGTTCATCGAGGGCACCCCGGCCAGGCAACCACCGTCGCACAGGATTGACGATCCGGTCAGGTAGTCCGCTTCGGTTGAGGCCAGAAACGTGACGACGTTGGCCACGTCGTCCGGGGTCTGCATTCGGCCAAGGGGTATGATCCTGCTCAACTTCTCGCGAAATTCCGGGTGTTCTTCCATCTCCTGTTTCGACAACCCGGCATCCAGAATCCCCGGTGCCCCTACATTGGCGGTGGTCCCGTGTGGCGCCAGTTCGATCGCGATACAACGCGCCAGCATCCAGACGCCGGCCTTGGACACACAATAAGGCGCGATCAGCTGGTAGGGTACGTCCTGCACCCACGAACCCATGAAGATGAGCTTTCCCCGCCGTTTTTCCGCAATCCACCGCCGGGCGACGGTCTGACTGACGTGAAAATATCCATTCAGATTGATGTCGATATGCCGTTGCCATTCCTCGACTGAAAAATCCACGAACGGCAGATCCATGGCCACTCCCGCATTGCACACGCAAACGGTTACCAACAGGCCAGGCTTGACTCATAACCAGAGCTACCCAAACTTGTTTTTTGTACAACCGTCCGGCACGTCTTGAGACTTAAGGCTTGTTCCCTCATTTCATTCCCAAAAACTTCACACCAGGACTTGTGGATCCTCCATGAACATCGTCCGACCTTCACTGCTGCTGATCACCCTGCTGCCGTTCGCCGCATACCCCTCGGCGCTCGCCGACAGGAAGGCCACTGGCCGGCCGCCGAGAATGCTGTTCAACAGCGACTGCGGAGAGCACGTATTTCTACAAGTTCAAAGCTCCGATGAACGAGAAAAAACTCTGTAGCGTGGTCAACGATCTTGCTGGAACTCAGGTCGACGTTGCAGGTGCGTTTGATCATGACAGAGAGGGCTTTGAGCGACGTCTCAAGTGGTTGGCGATGCGGGTAGCGGGTCAGTCGTAGAAGAAGAGGAGCGCGAACCAGGTGGGGACACCGATGCAGGAAGCTCAGGTCGGCGAAGGCTGTTTGATGGGCCGATGTATCAATGGGAACAGATCTTCACCTTCACCAGGCGTTTCGGAAGTCAAACACTTCGACATCAAACCATTTGATGACTTGCATCATCTACAGCCGTCATGACTGCAAATCACCTGGTAAGATAGGGATACGCAACACGCCATCTGACACTTTGTAGAAAAGGGCACCTCATGGACCGCAGATCTTTCGTCCACACACTGGGAGCAGGAGTCGCGGGAGCATCCGCGATCGCACCGGCGCACGCCCAGAACGAAGAGTCCAATGCTTCCGCACCCAATAAGGTCCGCATGCGGCTCGGGAGTCAGCGATCCCACCACGACACGAGCGGAAACGTCGTTTCGGACATGGACGCGAGTCGATCGAATGACAATGAGAGGGATCAGGATGCAACGTGTTAGATCTGCTGTCTGCAAATTGAGGAGACGGTGTTATTTCTTGCGAGGCAATGGGTTGCTGGCGCTGGTACTTATTTTATTCCTGGACATTCCATGTTTCTCTGAGGCACCGCAAGAACCGCAGAAAGATGTTTACAGGAAAATTAGGGCTCTGGTTAATGAGGAATATGATTCTCTGTTTGTGCTGTATCGACATCTTCATTCGAACCCTGAGCTGTCATATCAGGAAGTGAAAACCGCGGCCCGCCTCCAGCGGGAACTCGAATCCACCGGCTTTCATGTCACCGGAGGCGTGGGCGGGCATGGCGTCGTGGGTGTCATGAAAAACGGCGAGGGACCAACGCTCATGCTGCGGACCGACATGGATGCGCTGCCTGTCACCGAAGAGACCGGTCTGGATTATGCCAGCCGTGTGCGCGCGACCGATGGCCGTGGGCGCATCGTAGGCGTCATGCACGCCTGCGGTCATGATATTCACATGACCTGCGTGATGGGTACTGCCCGACTGCTCAGCCAAATGAAGAACCAATGGCGGGGCACGCTCGTCGTGATCGGACAGCCCGCCGAGGAGCGCGGCGGCGGTGCGAGAGCGATGCTGGCCGATGGTCTTTTCGTGCGGTTCCCGCGCCCGGATTTTGCCCTGGCCATGCATGATGATGCAGGCATGGAGGCGGGCAAGGTCGGACTCTCTAAAGGACATGCCCTTGCCGGTGTCGACTCTGTCGATTTAACTATTCGGGGCGTCGGTGGCCATGGGGCCTATCCGCATACCACGAAGGACCCTATTGTGCTCGCTGCCCAAACGGTACTGGCCCTGCAAACCATTGTCAGCCGTGAACTTCGGCCAATAGACCCCGCCGTTATTTCGGTGGGGTCCATCCACGGTGGCACGAAACACAACATCATCCCTGAACAGGTCAAGCTCGAAATCACAGTTCGGTACTACTCCGACGAGGTCAGGGCGCAGATCCATAGAAGTATTGAGCGGATTGCCAAAGGCATCGCCACAGCCGCGGGCGTTCCAGACGACCTCGCGCCAATTATGAAGGTGTCCGAAGCAGAGCCTGTCTTTCCGGTTTACAATCAGCCGGAACTCTCCGGACGTGTCTTTGGCGCGCTGCAGAAAATACTGCGATCGGATCACGTACTGGAGCTTGATCCGGTCATGGCCGGCGAAGATTTTGGCTATTATGGACGTACAGAGCACAAAATTCCTCTGTGCATGTTCTGGGTGGGTGCCGTCAGCTCCAAACACATGGACGAAAGTCGCAGGGAAGGAGGCAAGCCACTTCCGTCGTTGCACTCAAGTATCTATGCCCCCGACCCGGAGCCCACGATTAAGACAGGGGTCAAGGCTATGACTTCGGCCGCCCTGGAATTGCTGAAGTGATAACAGGGACAGACTGGATTGGCGCGAATCAATCGTTGATTGTCGATCCGGAGCTCTGTTGCCCATACATCAGGAGAAGTGCTGTGAGCGAAATGAGCCGACGAACATTTGTGGGGAACACAGCTTTGGTTTCCGGTGGCGTTATCGCAGGTTCAGCCAGGGTCACGCCAGCGGCTAAAGGGGACCACAAACGCCGAAGCATGACCGATTTGCGTCAGGCTTTACGTGGAGTCCACCTTTTCCTGACGACGCCATTCGGGGCAAACTACGAACTCGATTCAGCAGGTTTGCGTAACAACGTTGCGTACCATGCAGAGCGTCAGACGGAAAACCTCACCATCGTGGTCGGCGGAGGGATGGGGGAACTTTTTAGCCTCAACGTACACGAACACAAGGAGATGGTTCAGGCGGCGGCCGAGGGCGCCCGCGGAAAAATGCCGGTGGTGGCAGGCGTTGCGGGTGGTTACGGGCCCGCGTTTCGTGCCGCTCGAAATGCCGAGCAGGCAGGCGCCGATGCAATATTATTGTTTACCGCTCCTTACTGGAAAGGAAGTGTCGACAGTACATTTCAATATTTTCGCGACGTGGCAAACTCGGTTCGCATTGGAGTCTTGGTCTGTAATGTTCACGGCTACCGAGAGGCGGTTCATCTGGAACCTTACTGGCCTGAGGTTCTCCGGCGGTTGAGCAGCGTATCAAACGTCATCGGGTTTGAAGATTCCAGTGGCGGGCTAGATGTTGGCAGGGCACTCGGCGAACTGGTACACGACGAGTTCTTGTGGATCGCAAGAGGGGACAATCATGCGCAGCTCGCGCTGCCCGCCGGAGCCAAAGCGTACACAGCCGCCGTGGGCACGTTCGTGCCATCAGCCTGTCGAGAGTTCTGGCAACGGGGCGTGTCCGGCGATACTGACCGAATGCAGGACATCTTCAGGATGCGGATCAAACCGATGGCCCGCATCCGCCAACTCAAACCTGGATACGGTGTGAGCGGCGTAAAAGCAGCATTGCAAACCCTCGGCCGGGCCGGGGGCCGTGTACGGCCTCCCGGCATTGAAGTCCTCACAGCGGACCGTCCCAAAATTGCGCAGATTGCTCAGGAATTTGCCGAAACCTGATGCAGCAGACGCTCAATGTCCGGCAGCTGCAGCGGCTCAGTTCATCCTGGACAATTAAAGCTGTGCCTTGGGTGGGATACCTGATGTAATTCCGGATTCCCGTCACCAAAGGATATGTCCCTGCGGCTCTATCCAATGTGTCCGCTTTTTACTCCGGATGTTACTGATGTACCCTCGTTGAGTGTCGTTGACAGGTACTGGTTCGGCGATGGGAAGTTTGCCGTCCCAGGATGTTAAGGTATTTTCACTTTCCTCTTCGAAGTGTTCATTATATGGCACAGATGTAAAACCGTATTGCTGACCAGCCTCAGAGGTTTTCGCTCGAGTCAGCGCCTCAGACGTTTTCGAAGACGCTAATCTGTTGACGATGGAAATATCCGGAGACATCGCTTCGAGCACCATATCATCCGCTATGACAGGGGAAAACGAGGGCACAGTGTTGGGTCCTGTGACCATCACCAATTCAATCAGATTGAAGGCTTCGTCTTCGGTATATCCGGCATCCACTAATTCAAACCACAGGTCGACAATATCCTCACCTTCCTGGCCGCCTCGTTCGTCAGGGTCAGCAGCGCCCCGTGGAGGTTGTCTTTCCGATCACGTTTGCCAATGTGGACAGTGAGGAATGGTCGTGGTGTCAGTCCCGGCTCAACCGCATCAACTACAAGAAAAGCATCGCGGACACTGCCGTCGACGGAGTTGTTCCCACCGGGCACCTGCGATCGCCGGCCCAGGCATTGCAGGATGTTCTCGGCTGGCTGGAACGACTGGATGCTGGCTATGTCACGGAAATACGGCGGCCACGGATTGTTGTTCCACTGTCGGATGAACCCATCGAAGTTGAGCGGCGTGCAGCAAGGTATGGTGATTTTTCCGTCATGAATCAGCGATGGAACGCGACCGGGTCGGCGAAGCTGCACATGCGGCTGCGTGACGACGCAACGGAGTGGGAAAACTACCACACGTTGTATCGGCGGGCACGGGCGACATGGACGATAGTGCCATTCAAGATAATTGCAGACTGGATTTCTCAGCTTCCCAGTAACCGGGTCGTCGGTGACTTCGGTTGCGGCGAAGACCTGCTTGGTCAACAGCTGCGCAGTGCGGGTTATCAGGTCCATTCGTTTGATCACGTGCCGATTTCTGACGACGTCGTGATATGCGACATCGGGGAAGGCGTACCGCTTGACGACGGTGAGCTCGATGTGGCTGTGTTTTTGCTGTCGCTGATGGGAGTGAACACGGGTGATTATCTGCGTGAAGCCGCACGCACGTTGGTATTCAACGGACGATTGATCGTGTGTGAGGCGACAAGCCGCCTGCCAGACGACGATGCCATCCGGCACCGACTGAAACAATTGGGATTCCATGTGACGGATATTTCCCAACAGGCACAGTTCTCGTTCATCCGGGCGCTACGAACTGACCGTGAGCCGGACCCTGATTTGGAGTTTCTGTGATTTTCACAATGACAGACGGCTGGCGGAATTTGGTTCACGGATCACAACGGCAAGGCGCGCTGTATTCGGCCGGGAAAAATGTCGCAGTCGGCAGCCGGTTCGATCAAGGGCTATATCGAAAAGCTGGTAGTGGCCCGGGCATCTAATCAGGGAGTGGAGCTGCACACGGCCAGCTGGCTGGCCGGTATAGGCAATCAAGGACTTGAGTACAGCAAGCGTTCGTGTTCGACCTGCGGCTGGTCGCAGACACATTGAGATGGAACGACATGTGGACGTCACGATGACCGAATTTCCCATTCTGACTGAGCTGCTGGAAACAGAGCGCATCACGGGACTGAGTTCCAAAGCGGCTCGCAGATTTTGTGATGCAGTCGGCGGCATACGGTGCGGCAGCTGCCAGCCGAGAGGATGCCCTGGGCGTACCACCAATCTCGGGGTGCCAATTCCGACCGATTCCGGCCGATAATTTCGATTCAGAATTAGTCCGTGACGGCAGCGATGACGGTGATATTCTTACGGGCATGATACCGCTGTTGACCGAACGCGATGCTGCTGTACGCCTGCGCGTGACATTGAATGATCTGAATGCACTCCTGAAAAATGGTGAACTGCCGTATTCACTTGCGTTTAACAATCTCAGCCAGGTAAAAAGGTTAATAAGTTTTATTTTTTTACCATAATGAACAAAACACTAGAACAAATATTGAACCTAGTGAATAAACTAGTTGTAGGAACAATAGGCCATGAGGAAGGAGCATAAACTAAAAGTGGTTTAGTCTCAAGAATATCGAAACCATGTGCAGTAAACAACTTTGACCAAGCACTTATTCTAAATTCTTTATAGCATTTTAAGAACTCAGGATAAACACCATGCCCTCCAGGCGTTATTCCTCTCCATATTTTACCCCCAAGCCCTCTTTTTTTAGATGGAGGGCGAAGACTATCTACAGGTTCAGAAAAATTTTCTTTATTTTTTGAATTTCTAGAAAAAGCACGGAAAATATAACGCTTTGATTTGCTCCAATATATTGCTGGAATTGAAAATAAAAGCCAATGATTAGTTGGGACCGTAAATACATAAAGGCTACTCGGTTTTGCAATTCTTTGTATTTCCTTAAAGGCTCTTTCTAGTTCATATATATGCTCAATTACCTGATTTGAGAAAATAATGTCGAAATTATGATCCGAAAAAGGAGTATCGTAAATACTACACAATGTGAAATTGAAATCATCTGTTTTTTTAATCTGAGCATCAATGCCATCGTATATATCTGAGGCATCAACATAACCTACCTTTGATAAAGGTGGAATTTGAAAACCATTACCACTTCCAAATTCCAATATTTTTGGTTTGGATACAAAACGATCAAGATATTTAGACAGAGTATCTATGACAAGGGAGACTTCCCATTCTCTTTTCTGCGATTTGTGCTTTGTAGCCCCTGTTTGTGTTTTAGGAAGTAAAAACATTAGATTTAGTTTAGTTCCTTATTGGTGACCGCTCGGCCGTAAAAAATCGCGGGAAATATTTACTCTTAGATAGTTTTCTATGTGGTAATTCCCGTTTGGGCATGTATCTGATTTGTACGAGGCCTTTTTTATTATATCTTGTTTTGTAGATGTTGTTTAACAAAAGAGATACTCGTGTCTGCCATGCAGTGGTGGGATTCGAATAACAGATGATGATATTCGCGACCTGGTTCGCCGGACACGCACACAGGGATCCGCACTGCCCCGAAGGAGCGACCACGAATGCAAACTTTGTTGAACACAGCCGACGCCGCACGGGAATTGAATCTGGACCAGTGGCAGATCAACAGAGCGATCGTTAGAGGTATCCTGCAGGCAGAGACTGTCAGCGCCGGTGAATATTGTATCACTGACGAAGCCATTCAGGCGGGCATGCGGTCCAGCGATCTGGATGGCCCGCCACGGTTTCGTGATTGGCTCGACGATCGAGCTGAAACATTCCGAGGGGGTAAATTTTCCGGCGGAGTCAGGCAGATCCTTTGAGACAAACTGCCAGCGGCCATGCCGGCAAACGATCAGGTCATTGCGTACACCGGTGCCATCCGCACACTCGGGAATCGAGCTTCGGAACCCCTGCTCGTGGGTGAAGACCGAAAACTGCCATACGCCACCCTGGCCGAATGCTACTGTGTCGCTCAGTTCAGGCAGAAGGCTCGTAATGTTCTTGATCAATCCGGCCGATCCAAGATCGATCTCAGCATGCGAGGTCCTCTGGATCGCCTGTACAGCTGAAAATGGTGGTCTTAGCTGACCGATACAAGTCCTGTTCGTCCTTACTCATCTTCCGCCAGTCGCATGGTGGAATTGCTCCGTGAGCGCTGGACCACAACCCGTTGTTCATCTCACGTGCCTGCTGTTCTGCTTCACGCAGTACGGTGTTGTCCGGCGCGTACTTCATATAGTGCCAGGCCAGACCTGCAGCCACAAGTGAACCGTTGATCTGAGTACCGTCGTGATAAATTTCACCGATGGTACGGTCGTATCTGTCCTGTCCATGTGAGACGACTTTCACACCCAAGGAGAAACAATTGGCCAGGCTCTTTGTCAAAGCGATGGAAGGGAACTGACTCGCTAGCCACCTGATGCACATCCTGACTGAGTTGCCGCGTGGTGCGTGGCCAGGCGTTCCGCGATCTACCGTCGTACGTCCGATCCGCCAACCGTGACGACGCCCAACCGGCCACCTGGGGCAGCGGGCTCGGTTTCCGGGTGGCCAGAACTTACAACCCGTTACCCGCCGCTGGCTAGTTCAGTTCGAAACAGAAGCCGTCCAGAAGCTTGACCTGATCCCTGGGTCGGACAGGGCGCTGTCGGGAGTCGTTAGCCATGGCTGGACGAGAGTCACCGCGCGGTGACTCCAAGTCGCGGAGTGCTGGCAGACCGGGATCAGTGGAACTCGGGAATGTGTAGCTAATTTGGCTACTGGACGCCAAGTTGCGGATTGCAGTCCCTGATGTCGAACTCCAATTACCTTAGAGGCGATCCCTGATACCCGAACTCCTGCTGCGCAACATGACCGCTCAAGAAGTCCCCGACATGCTGGAATTTTCGGGTTCTTTGAAGTAGCAGAGTGCCTGAGTCATCCGCTGGTACACTTCGACGGCTTGCCGTAGTTGGGCAAGGTCGATCCACTCACCGGTAGTATGAGCTTGGGCAATGTTGCCCGGACCGAGAATCACCAATTGAAGGTGCTCTTTGAATGCGTGAGCATCTGTGCCAAACGGCACGGTTCCCGGTTTCGCCGCGCCCGTGATCTGCAACCCGGTCTGTACGATTTCTGCGTCGGGGGAAATGTAGAACGGTGAATTTTTCCCGGAGGAAACTTTCAGTCCATACTTCTGTGCCTTTTCCGTCACCATAGCGATTAGGTCATCACTCCGATCGTCGGGCATCGGTCGAAAACCGAGTGTGCAGACTGTCTTGGCCGCCGACACATTCTGTTTGCAGCCCCCGTCGTCCAGGACCATGTTAAACCCGTTCGTAGGCGGGTCAAATTCGTGGTTCATAAACGACTCATCGGTCTTCAATAGCTCTGCCAACTCGGCCATTTCGCCCAGGAAAGGGGCGATGAGAAAGTTGGCCGAAAGACCTCGATCAGTGCTGGTATGTGCCGCCTTGCCGTGAGCCGTCACAGTGATTCGTACACCGCCCTTATGGGCATAGACCGGGACCAGGCAAGTCGGTTCAGCGATGACTCCATGTTTCGGGCGAGCTGAGTTGAACAAGCGTGACTCTGTGGCTACCTGTCGGGCTCCTTGACCGGTGGTCTCTTCATCCGCCGTAACGACAATGAACAGCGGCCGGTTGAGCCTGT
>CAUZPL010000129.1:0-14767 GCA_963581585.1 Planctomycetota bacterium | reverse complement strand
GGTGGAGTTCAGGTGCAGTCTTTCCAGCCGGGAGAGGGAAGCAATAAACTCGAGCACTTCGTTCGTAATCTCACAATCGGGCAGTTGGAGACTGCGGAGGTCCGGCAGCTCTTGAAGTCGCGCTGCGACCGCATCGGTGAATGCTGGCCCGCGGGCGCGCACGGTGATCACGTGTCCGGATTCATCCGTTTGCACCACGCACCCGGCCACAGCAGACAATGCAGCGGCTGCTTCACGCTGTGAGGCCACTACGGGATCAGACGAGAATATTCCGGAAAACAGCGTGCAGATGACAGCCAGCCCTGACGCAGCCAGCAGCAGGATCCAGAAGGTGATGCGAGTATTCTGATTTGTCATCGTCGCTCCGCAGGAATCAGAAGATCGAAATGTCTGTTCGCGCTCCCGGGTCGCGCGTCAATGCGGCGCATCTGCCGCTGATGCCGTCTGACACATATTATGCGTTACGCTGCAGCCGTTCAATTTAAGCGGACAAACTTACAGTTTGCAAAAGCGAATTAGCGCTATGAAAACACAACTTCCACTAACTGTTCGGCTGAGGTGCATCTGCGCCCGAACAGCCGTCACAAAGTCAGATTGTTGAACCGTCAGCCGTTACAACGGCCAGCGAGTTCACGGGCAAAGTCATCAAGGTTGTCGACGGTGACACCATTGATGTCCTGACTGACGACAAAGAAACAATTCGCATTCGGCTTCATGGAATCGACTGTCCGGAACGTGGACAGCCATTCGGTAACAATGCTACCCAGGTATTGAAAGCTTCCATCCTGGGCAATGTTGTGAAAGTCGTCTCACACGGTCAGGACAGATACGACCGTACGATCGGTGAAATTTATCACGACGGCACTCAGATTAACGGTTCACTTGTCGCTGCAGGTCTGGCCTGGCACTATGTGAAATATGCACCGGACGACATCTCGTTGGCGGATGCTGAGACACAGGCGCGCCGGCTGAAAAAGGGACTGTGGTCGGGCAGTCACAAGATCATTGCACCATGGGACTGGCGGAAGATGTCGAAGGACGAACGGGACTTGTATCGGTGACCTGAGACCACCATTTTCAGCTGTACAGGATCTTTTAAGACTGACACAAAAGAAGTATGTCCTGCTTGGATCTTCGACCAGGGAAGTGACCGTCTTTCTCCTTTGATCGAGAGGCTACCGTAACATGGCAGATCAATTCTTCCTCAGTCGCAACGGTAAAGTCACAGGTCCCGTTTCGTCCAATGCCATCAAGAAGGGGATCTTTAGTGGTAAGCTCCTGACAACGGATTACATCAGTACAGCTGCTACGGGCCCCTGGAAACCGATTGGTGATATTCCGCCACCGGCGCCAGTGTCGCCGCGAATATCGCCAAGCCGCAACAGACATCAATCTCCATCGAACGCCAATCGCAATGTGATTCATGTGTGTTTGGGTCTGGGATTACTTCTGGGCGTTGTGGTTGTGGGCATCGTTGTTTACCAATGGGAACAGCCGTCGGTTCGGCTTACGGACTCCCGCGAGGAGACACGCACACAACAGCCATCAAATCCGGATACGCAAGGTGGCGGTGTGGACTCAAAGCTCAAAGACCTGGGAGCCACCATCAAGCTCAACCAACAGTTCGAGATTATGGTGGTCTACCTCAACCACACCCAAATCACCGACGTGGGGCTGGCGCATCTTGCAGGACTGACCAGTCTGCAGGAGCTCCACCTCAACTACACCCAAATCACCGACGCGGGACTGGCACATCTGTCGGGACTGACCAGTCTGCAGGAGCTCGACCTCTACGGGACCCAAATCAGCGACGCGGGGCTGGTGCACCTTGAGGGGCTGACCAGTCTGCAGACGCTCCACCTCAACTACACCCAAATCACCGACGCAGGACTGGTGCATCTTGAGGGACTGACCAGTCTGCAGGAACTCGACCTCGCCACCACCCAAATCACCAACAGGGGACTGGTGCATCTTGTAGGGCTGACCAGTCTGGAGCGGCTCCGGCTCGGGGGCACGCAAATCACGGACGCGGGAGTCGCCAAACTCAAGGAGGCATTGCCGAATTGTGATATCGAGCACTTTTAATCGCTGTGGCGCATCCATGACTTACCTCACAACCGAACAACTGCAAAACATTCAGGCCAAAGCGGACAGCATGCTGGATGCGATCATCGAACGTCTGGAAGGCAGCACACAACTGCAGGCTGCCCTCCGGCACGTCATGCAGGCCGGTGATGATGTTCTTGCCCGCGTTTGAGCAACTGGCTGCTGACGAACCGGCTGTGGCGAATCAAGTGCTGTTCTCGGTTGTCGGGGCACTGGCCAGCCTGCAGACAACGCGAGCAGTGAAAGCAGAACTGAAAAGACGAGCGGAAAGGAATTGAGTCAGCCGCCACTTATGATCGTGGACGCTCAGTTGCAGGTTCATCCCGTTCACATACACTCAGCGCTGCACAGGCTGCACATTCTCTATAACACGCATCCTATGCCCACCGCCAGCGGACGGTCACCGTTTCTATGGATGGTTGAACTTGCTCTGTCCTGTGACCACACAGGAGTTCACCAATGCTTACACAAGTGTTATCGCTTGCTGTGAGACACACTCGATTCTTACTGGGCACGTGTCTGGTTCTGTATGGCAGTGTCACGGCTCAAGCCGCTCCGCTTTTCACCGGTCTGGGCGATCTGGACGGTGGCATTTTCTATAGCCGTGCATATGCCGTCTCGGCTGATGGTACGGTTGTAGCGGGGAGTAGCAGTTCCGCCTCAGGCGACGAGGCGTTTCGCTGGACCTCCAGCGGAATGACCGGTCTGGGCGATCTGCCCGGTGGCAGTTTCTATAGCCAGGCAAAAGGCGTCTCGGCGGATGGTGCGGTTGTTGTGGGGTATAGCGAGCACGCCTCAAGCACCGAGGCGTTTCGCTGGACTTCAGCCGACGGAATGCGGTCTTGTGATGGACATCCTGACCGACGACTATGGTCTGGGAAGCAGTCTAACGGGTTGGACATTGTCTGAGGCTACCGCTATTTCCGCTGATGGCACAACGATCGTGGGCCAGGGCTACAACCCCGATGGAAACACTGAGGCCTGGATGGCCAGCATGGACTCTGCTGCTGTAGTTCCTGAACCGAGTTCGCTGGCGCTGCTGGGCATCGGTGCACTGGGTCTGTTCGGCTACAGCAGACGTCGCCGGCAAACATCGGCCGCTGCCTGAGGCACAGGACACTCAGCACCACACAGCTCACCACGGGCGGCCAAGCGGGTCGCCCGTTTTTTGTGCGCTCACACGTGCATCCGCAGGGACCTGCACGGCGCTGCTCACGTCGCGTGGGTCCGCGGGTCCTGTTACGATTGAGACCTTGGAACAGCTAGCAAACGAGACATCAACGGTCACGGATATCAATGCACGCCGCGTTTTTCAGATCACGAACATAGAGCCGACCGTCGACCAGCACCGGTGGAGTCCACGCGCGGTTGGACTGCAGCACCTTGAATCGCCCCTGCTCGCGGTACTCTTGCGGGGTTGCTTGAACCACACCCATTTCGCCACTTTCCCCTAACACCAGCAGGTGTCCTTGGGCCGCGATCAACGATCCTTTGCCCACCGAACGATCCGACCACATCGGCTCGCCGGTCTCAAGCTGGATGCACTTCAGGATCGACTCGTCAAAACCGTAGATATAACCGTCCAAAAGAATACAACTGTTGAAGTGATTGCGCATCTGCTTGTTGGTATAGACGTGCTCTGAAGAGACACTACCGGCGGTGGCGGTCAGTCGATACGTGGAGCAGCGTCCGGTGTTTCGAGCCGCCGAAACGAATAGCAAACGCGTCTTCGGATCGTAGATCGGCGTTGCAATGTTCATATCCGAGGTCGTGATCCATTCGTAGCGCCAGTGCTCGCTACCGTCCTCGGGTGACACTCCAACCAGCGCTCGGCCACAGAAAACTACAAGCTCGGGGACCACTTCTCCATCCGGGCCAGCCACCTCGATGCGGATGGGGCTAGCGTAACCGGAAATGTCGTCCAAGTTTTGCCACAGCGTGTTGCCCGAATTCTTATCGAAAGCGACGATTGACGCACCTTTGCCGCCGACGTTGACCAGCAAACGATTGCCGTCGAGATAGGGTGAGGTCGAGACACCCCAGCGGATATTCTCAGCTTGGAATCCGTCCAAGACGTTCCGTTGCCAACGGATGTCGCCACTGTCTGAGTTCAAACAGAGTAGCGAACCGTCAGCTCCCAGTGCGTAAACGAAATCGTCGTCAACAGTTGGCGTCCCACGCGGTCCGTCTCCTCCCTGACGATCTTTGTATCGACCACCTCCAGTGGGGACCTGCCAAATTATTTCTCCGGTATCGGCGTCGAGACAAATGACGTATTCGACATCCTCGACAAGTGCCAGCGTGTAGAGACGGCCGCCCGCTACGGCAAACGCTGAAAAGCCCTCGCCCAACGGACGCTGCCAGACTGTGCGAGGCTTCTCTACTCGCCAATCGATCAACAAACCCGTTTCACGAGAGATGCCATCGCTGTGCGGTCCACGCCACTGAGGCCAATCATCAGCAACACCCAAGATCGCAACAGAGTGCCACGCGGTCGATACGAGGGCCAACAAGACAAAAGCCTGGGCAACGCTACAACGAAGACTTCTTGCACTCATATTCGCGACCTCACCCAATCGATTTCCCATGACCCAACTCTGGAATGAATCATCAGTATAGACAAATGCAGATGCCATGGCATGTCTGCGATGCCCTGACGAAATGTAGCTCAAACCAAATGGACGGTGAAAGAGAATGCGTCGGTCGATGCTCGTCAGCCATGCGTCCGTAATCGCTCGCCGTTCGATCAGTACGAATGTAATTCAGAGGTTTCGGTGATGCTGCCGCGGGTGTTGGCCGCAGCGAAAGCTGGCCGCATCCAAAGGGCTAATTTCGATTTAAATTAAATCATTTATTAAAAGGACCAATTTGGTGGGACCTCGGATAGACTGCTTGAACCGGCAGAACGGAAGGGGTCGAAGGACTTATCTGCAAACCGTGACATCTGATGCGACAACTTCGCGAACCGATATATAGTTTGAAAACACGTGGAACACTCGGTAGGTGCTCGTCATGGCGGTCCCCGATGATCTCTCTCCATCCACTGACGCAGCGGCGTTGCGAAGCCCAGATCATGGATTGCCCAGATCTCGTGGCAGCACGGCATATCGCGGCACTCAGGGGACTGGCGAGGCTGAACGTTCTCAGCATTAGCGCGCGGTTAGTGTGGCAACCGATCGCCAAATTGGCACGACGCCAGGGGCGCCGGGAACATCCCACTGACGATCTGGCAGCGAGCGAAGAAATCGAATCTGGAGTTGGTGCTGTTCTATTGATTGTAGCTGGAGTCCAGGCAGCAAGTGCAGTCGGGGGCGATTTTGAGGGTCCTACATACATCATGTTGTTCCTGCTGGTGCCGTTGTGGGTAGTCGCAACATTGCTGCCAGCCATACTGATAAAAACCGTGATGTACTATCTGGAACGAATCACCATTGGCGTTGAGCGTCTTCACAACCAGAGCCAATAAGATTCATCTTCCACCGGTTCTTTGGCAGAAAACTGGTCCACAAAATGCGGTACGGGCCGGAAGCGGTATCAGCAGCCGCGTCACTACAAACACACCGGGTATGGGCTTCCAGAGCGAGGCCAAAGGTTCTGAAGGACCTGATGCGGCACGAGAACCTCCAGACCACTCTCGGCTATTACGCAGATGAGGACGCTGACGAGGTTGCGGACAGTGTCTGGCAGGTCTTCGACGAACTCAAGCAATCGGAAGGCAATAACAACCGGAACTTTCACCGGAAGTCAGTGATTTCAGACAATGCGCCAGAGTGACGCATCACATGAAATCCAGTAAAAATATTACCGGAGGCGGGACTTGAACCCGCACGGGCTTTTACGCCCACCGGATTTTGAATCCGACGTGTCTGCCAATTCCACCACTCCGGCGTGGCCGGGAATTATATGGCCCAGGACAGTCTTGGCAACGCCTTCCAACGGTCATTAACGTTTGAAGAAATCTTTTCCGCAAGATCTTCTCTGTAAGCAGTTATTCCATCCAGGCAACGTGCGAACAGCCGCGAATCAAACGAACAGACTCAGCTATCCGATGTTCAGGTCACTGAGGTTGAAATTTTTGATTCGCGATTGTTTTACCGCTTCTTTAAGCTTCAACACCACAAAGAATTTGTGGTTCGCCACGGCCTGCTCCGTCAGATTCATCCTCCGGGCTACATCCTTATTCGCCCATCCCAGCACGAAAATCAGTTCCACGCACTGCAGCCGCTCCCACGAACCGCTGCTCTTGAAACCCATGATCAGGCCCCGCAGACAGTCTGCCACAACCGTGGCTTCTGCACCGCACTGTTCACGACTTCGCAGCAGGCTGGAGGCGGCTCGACCTCGACCCGTTGGGTCACGGACGGATCCTCCGGACGTCTGCGGAAAAATCAAAGGGATTGTCGGACGACGGCCGAGGCGTCGCATGGCATCAATCAGCTTGTGTGCAGCGATCGCAAACAGCCATGACTCCAGTGGAGTATCCTCGTCATAGTTGGGCAGTGCCTTCAGAAATCCCATAAAGGTTTCCTGGATAATGTCCTCCGCCAGTGACTGGTCTGCCATCCGACTGCGGGCAAAAGCAATCAGTCGGCCTTCATATAAATCAATACATTCCTGCCAGGCATTCGATTCTCCCTGACGGATGCGTGCGACGAGCTGCCTGTCGGATTCGCTGGATGGCATGGGACCTCAGGAACCAAATGACGTGCCACGGCCGAAAAAAACAGAAATTAACGACGGCCAGGTTAAATATGTTGTCTCCATCCGGCAAAAGGACGCCTGATTCTCTGCAGAACCAATGGACGCAGAAATTCTGTCGGGCAGTCCTCACCGCGGCAATTACCCGACCGAGGACTCAACGTTGTTCGATTGGTATCCAGGTTCGGTTCTCTGGTCCCGTGTAATTGGCACCTGGTCGAATGATTCTTCCATCTTCACGTTGTTCAATCACATGAGCTCCCCATCCGGAAATACGGGACATCACGAACAGCGGGGTAAACATGTCCGTCGGTACACCCATTTGGTTGTAGGATACAGCGGAAAACCAGTCGAGGTTGGGGAACATCTTTTTGCTGTCCCACATCACTGTTTCCAGTCGAGCAGCAATGTCAAACATCTTTCGATCACCTGATTCATCCGAAAGTTTTTCTGCAACCGATCGAATCACTTCGTTGCGAGGATCGCCGGTGGTGTAGACCGGATGGCCAAATCCAATGATGATTTCCTTGCGAGCAACTCGCTCGCGGATATCAGCTTCAGCCTGGTCTGGGTTATCAGAACGACTCTGAATATGAAACGCGACTTCGTTGGCGCCGCCATGCTTTGGGCCTCGTAAGGCACCAATCGCACCGGTGATGGACGAGTACAGGTCGGACGCCGTACCGGCGATGACTCGCGAGGTAAAAGTGGATGCATTTAGCTCGTGTTCCGCATACAGGATTAATGAAGTATGCATCGCTCGAATCCAGGATTCACACGGTTTCTTTTGATGCAGCAGTTCCAGAAAGTGCCCGCCAATGGAATCTGCATCCGTCACGACGTCGATTCGTCTGCCGTCACGACAGAAGTGATACCAATACAAAAGTATGGACGGGAAGGTGGCCATCAGGCGATCTATCAGGGCCCGCGCTTCCGCCGCGGAACGCTCTTCTGTTTCCGGATAGCAATGTCCCATCATTGAACATCCGGTACGCAATACATCCATGGGATGAGCAGACTCCGGGATGAATTCCAGTACGTTTTTCACCGCATCAGGAAGTTCCCGAATCGACCTGAGTCTGGATTTATACTCAGTCAGCTGTGTTGCATCCGGCAGCGAACCATAGATGAGCAGATAAGCAATTTCCTCGAATTCCGCGCTACGAGCAAAATCGAGGATATTGTAACCGCGATAATGCAGGTCATTACCGGCGTGGCCAACCGAACAAATCGCGGTATTACCGGCCACAACTCCGGAGAGCGCAACCGATTTCTTGGGTTTAGGGACCGGTTGATCTGAGTTCGTCATCAGCAAGCTTTCCTTGATCGTCTACTCCGGATGATGCGGGTCAGTGGCAAACAAGTCATCCAGTTTCTGTTCGTAGTCATGATAGCCCAGCAGTTCGTATAATTCTTCTCGGGTCTGCATAGTGTGGACTGCAGGAAGTTGTGTCCCCTGCTGCCTGATCGATTGATACACATTCAGTGCAGCTGCGTTTGCCGCGCGAAATGCAGACAGAGGATACAGTGCAATGTCGATACCCGCTTCGGCCAGTTGGTCGCGCGTAAACAGAGGCGTCATCCCGAACTCCGTGATGTTGGCGAGCACGGGGACGGCCACGGCTGAAGCGAATCGTTGATACTCCTCCAGCGATGACATGGCCTCTGGAAAGATCATGTCGGCCCCGGCCTCCACACAGGCCACCGCACGTTCCATGGTCGAATCGATGCCGTCGCGGGCATACGAATCAATCCGGGCCATGATGACGAAATCTTCGTTCAGTCTGGCATCAACGGCAGCTTTGATTCGATCAACCATCTCGTCCTGAGAAACGATGATCTTATTAGGTCTGTGTCCGCAGCGTTTTTGCTGTTCCTGATCCTCAATGTGGACACCTGCTGCACCCGTGCGATCCATAATGCGTACCGTGCGGGCGATGTTAAAAGCTCCACCCCAACCGGTATCGATATCGACAAGAATCGGTAACGGCGTAACGTCAACCATCCGGCGCAGGTCGATCAGCACGTCCTCCATGGTCGTGATGCCGAGATCCGGAATTCCACACGATCCGGCCGCAACGCCGCCACCGGACAGGTACAGGGCCTGGAACCCGCTGGACTGTGCCAGCAGAGCGTAACATGCATTAATGGCGCCAACGCATTGTAAAGGTGACTCAGCCGCCAATGCGGCGCGAAATCGGGTTCCCGGGCCTGGCATGGCTTTAGCTCGCTGGAAACAGGTTCAATCCGGACTTCAGTCATGCTCCGAAATTCCGTCGCGACTATCCAGGCGTGAGACGTGTATTCCGAAAAACGAGCCACAAAACAGAAAACCCGTTCGAACGCAGTAAACGATTTGACTGTGAGCTCGTCTTCGAACCTTCCATGAATGCTGCTTCCTGCTGATCCGCATCCATGGATGTCGCGGTCTTCCGTTGGCCCACTACGATTACATCTCGAATGCGCATGCGTATGACAACATGCGCCAACAACGTGATGCAAACGATGCTGGTGGGCAGGTGATTCTGGCAAACCCGGTTGAATTCAGGGACAGCACTGCCTGCAGACTCCCGGTGAGCTGAACATGGACAACGAAGCACGTATCCAGCAGCATTCCACTCGGACAAAGTGAAGAGAAACAAACAGTCCGAGTCACCCCGATCTGTCTCCGGGCTGCGGGCGAACACCTGCTGAATTAAATGAGAATCTGCTGAATGATTCGGCCGTGCACATCGGTCAGTCTCTGGTCCCGACCGCCGTGGCGGAAAGTGAGTCGTTCATGGTCAACTCCCAGCTGATGCAGTACTGTTGCGTGAATGTCGTGGATATCCACCAGGTTTTCCACAACCGAATTGCCAAAGTCATCTGTCTCGCCGTAAGCGGTTCCCCGACAAAATCCCCCACCCGCCAGAAATATTGAATACCCGTTGACGTGGTGGTCGCGACCACAACCGTCTTTCACTTTCGGAGTATGCGGTGTTCGACCCATTTCTCCCGCCCAGATCACAATCGTTTCATCCAGCAGACCACGTTGCCTGAGATCCATAACGAGTGCTGCGACGGACTGCTCGGTAATTCGAGCGTTCTTCTCGTGGTTCTGTTTCAGGAGACCGTGCTGGTCCCATGGAGAATTATTCCCATCAAAACTGGGACATGTGATTTCCACAAAGCGAACTCCGGCTTCCACCAGACGTCTGGCTCGCAGTGCCTGCAGCGCATACAGCTGTTGATGCTCGTCAGAAGAATTGATTCCATAAAGATCTCGGATATACGCCGGTTCTCCGCTGATGTCGGCAATTTGCGGAATCGTACTCTGCATCCGAAATGCGGTTTCGTAGTTGGCAATTGCCCCTTCGATCGACTGCGGGATGGATGACTGCTGAGCAAACTCCTGATCCTGCCGGACCAGGAGCGCAAGTTTACGTCGCTGAACGCTCAACGTGTCGGAGGGAACAATGTTGTCGACTGGCATGCCGGTTGGTCGCAGCATCGTGCCCTGATGAGACGCGGGCAAATAGGAGCAGCTGAAATTCTCCAGTCCTCCGTTGGGGACCCAGTCATTGTTCAGCACGACATAACCGGGCAGGTTTTGGTTTTCACTGCCGAGGCCATATGAAATCCAGGCGCCAAAACTGGGTGCGTGACCGTTGATTCTCCCCGTGTGCATTAACAGGTTCTGCTGCCCGTGCAGCGGCAGTTCACCCCGCATAGACCGGATAACACAGATCTCGTCAGCGATCTCTGAGATATGAGGAAACAGACTGCTGACCCAAAGTCCGCTTTCACCACGCGGTCGGAATCTCCACGGGCTTCCCAGCCAGACTCGATTCGCCGACGACTGCGAGCGTCTGGAAACGGCGTCTGCACCGATCTCCTGTCCCTGATACTTTGCCAGCAGTGGCTTCGGATCAAATGTATCCACATGACTGGGACCACCGTCCATGAAGCAAAAAATGACGTTTTTCGCACGAACAGCCTGTGAACGGGCGGGAGCTGCCACTCCAGCAAACGACCGATCGGACAGCAGTCCGCTAAGTGCAATCCAGCCAAACCCGCTGGAAGCGTTTTGCAGCCACGCCCTGCGGGATAAACCACTGCAGATTCGATCTGGACAGGACGAGCTGGCTGATAAATGCATCATCACAGGATATCCAAAATGTGGTCAATGTATTTTAACAGCACCGAGCAGCGGAGAACACACAAACCGGTTCTGAGGTTCTGTCGGACCATATTAATCAGAAATCACCGCTTTGATTTTAACGGCAACAATAATATCCCCGATACCTGAAACACCCAAACGTCCTTTACAATGATACTCACAATCCGGGACTACAGGACAGATGACAGCCAGAATCCATGGCACTGTCAGAGAAAAAAACGCAGCCAGATCTGTACCTTCATCGAAGACAAAGAAATCCTCGAGGCCATTCTGCTGCCCACCGATCGTTATAGAGTCAGAGACCTGAAAACCGAACCCGCAATATGACCTCCAGGAATTCAGCTCATCACAACTGAAAAATCAGCACGTTCATCCACGGACGGAAAAGGCGGACGCAGTTTTCAGTTGCAACACGCCGCTGTCATCTGGACGTGTCAGCTTTGACCTGCACGTCGACCGCTCCACAATGAGCTGGAACGTGGTGAACGAAACAATCATGTTACTTCCGGCTGTGGGGGTGCGGAACTGCGTCCCGACGCTCGGAATAACTAAATTCGTGGTCAAAGAATTCAGCCACCTGAGTTCCGAGATGAACGTCAGAGGACCACCCGGCTCCTTCGGGATAAAATTCGGATATCAGTGTTCCGGTCGTCCATTCAGAGAATTTCCTCAGCCATACAAAATCGTTCAGTGAACCAGTCTCGGTGTCGGTCCGCTGTACCAGGGAGTCAACCACTGCTGCGGACTGCGTCTGCGGGATGACAGCCGGTCTGTTTGTTTTCCAGACCTCAACGTCCGCACCCGAAGCCTGGGTGGCAATTTTCCTGTCGGATACTGTTCGTGAGAACGTCGAAGTCATAGTTGTGCTGTTCCGACCGCCAGATGATCTGTTGGAAGTACCGACCGATAGCCGAAGTCCCCTGTCGGAATCCGGTTCGCCGGAGTTCTCACCTGGAACCACGGACTGGTCGGTGAAGGAAATTCCCGGGGAATCTGAACTGAGCGAGCCTGCGAATTCCAAAGAAAGCTGTTGTACCAGTGAACGTGAGTTCGACAGCTGCGACGGAGTTGCTGGCAGGAAGGCTGCTCCGGTCGGTTTCGCAGCAGATGCTGTCGACGTGATGTCGAAGTAGATCGTTCCCGATCCCGACGACCAGTCTCGGAAGTCGAAATGTGACTGTTGAATATGTCCATCCGGTCCTTCTGCAAAGACCGCGTTGAACCAGCCGCTGGTGAGCAAATCTGACCCAATCACACCGTCCAGTGACGGCTGTCCCTCGGGTGTCTCGATGTCAACAATCAGCCATCCAATATCAGTCCAGACCAGTTCGACACCCTCTTGGGTCGGCAGCCGGACTTCCTCGATGAAGAACATGTGTGCATCGATGATTCCGCCGATGCCGCCTACTGCGAAAGTGTCGACATAATTGTCGTCGTCGGGATCAAGTACTCCATCGCCATTGCTGTCGAGACCAAGATTGAATCCGACTTCCGAAGAGAGAATACCCAGCTGGGCCCCTGTATCCAGCAGAAAATTACCAACCTGCTCGTTACCGTTGACTGCCAGTATCGCAGACATCATGGGAATATCAGACCAGACCGGGGGATGGTCTCCCTGGAGGATTCCGTCTTCCGGGTCGAACGACAACCGGTTGTCGACCGGTACAGTATAACGATTCTGCCCCTGCGGAACCGTGTCAGAAAAAGTCGTCACCATGAGCAGATTGTCAAGGTTGTCGTTAAGACCACCAGACCATCCACTGAAATCGAGCGTTGTGACGTACCCTTCCATGAGTGGCATGCCGGCAATTCCCCACGGACCAAAGGGACTGAAATCGCCGGTGTCATTGGAGAGCACGCGAGTGTTAGCCAGTGGTGCCTGCGGCTCATAGCCGTTTCCATTGGCCGCAAAGTAAAAATTGTACGGGGCCCCGATGTCGAATAGTGAGATACCGGCGACTCCCTGCTCAAAGAACTCTCCTTCAGTCTGGTAGACGACGGACCCATCCACCATCTCGGAAACCGCTGCCGCCATGACCAAGATGCTGTTGGCTCCGGTATCGAGTAAAAACTCATTGAAGATGAAGGGACCAACCTGATCGTTACCCAGAAAAATCGGGTGGTCCACTACGCTGATATCGTCAAGAGACCAGGTGGCTCCGGCACTGCTTGTGTCGCAGTCGAAGCGGATGAACAGTGTGTCCCCAGGGTCCGGGACGGCGAGGTCAAACATATGGTACCGATTGTCATTGTGAACCTCGCCGAATGTTTTCAGTGTGATCCAGTTTGTGCCGTCACTACTGACTTCAACACGGGCCTGATCGGAACTTTCAAACGCCGAAATCTGAGACCAGAACTGCAGCCTCACTCCCGATAAACCAGTCGTGTCGACGCTGCGGTGCAGACTGCCAGGGGTACGCAGCCGGGCATAAAAGCTGCCGCCGTGCGGTGCGTCAGTCTGAATCGACGTGTCGCCCGCTACTGTCCACGTTCCGGCCTGCCACTGATCCCACCCACCGCTGAAACCTCCGCTTTCAAAATCATCGACCGCCGAAGCAATAGTGTCCTCTGTCAGAATTACTGCCACGCGCGGCTGGTCGAGCGCAATGTTGTCGGAGGGACCCAGCACAATGCGGGGGACGCCCGCACCCATGATCGGCACCTGATAGTCTTCATTTTCACCGTTTGCAGCGAGACCAGACCAGGAATAGCCTGCAGATTCGCTGAGACGGAATCGGGAGTACGTCATCCCCAAAGTTGCTCCCGCGGGAACAGCGATGGTGAATTCATTACTGCCATGAATAATGGGCTCGTCAACGAACACCTGTTCGTCAGCGTCCTCCCAGTCACCATCGTTATTGAAATCAAACCAGGCGTTGAGGAACGCAGTCGACGGCACATTCGCTGTCACAGTGACGCTGGCACCGGCACCCGCCTCGAGATCGCCAAATACGATGCCGTTTTCATCGAGACCATCGCCCATTGCGTCCGCCGAGGGCTGGCCATCCAGCTCTGCGTCGCGGGAGGCCCCTAAAAACAGACTGTTGCCCGTAATAACATGCCGTGCGCCGTCACTGGCCAGTGTGGTGGGAAAATCAGACGACTGGGGCACATCGCCGAAGTCAAATTCAAGAGCATCCAGCACACTGCCGAAATTACCGTACACCGCTAGGTAGTCGCTGAAGCTCACCACTCCGTCACCGGTGACATCGCCTTCTCCGAACGCACTGACCACATTTCCAAAGTTTGCATTCACCGTCGCGTAATCGCTGAAACTGACCGCGCCGTCACCGTTGGCATCACCAGTCAGCTGGAAGAGTTCAAATGTGTGCGTCCGTGCGAGACCAGGAGATGCCGCTGTGGCTGGAAGTTCGGCCGTATATCGTCCATCTGCCAGTGTCACGCCAGTCAGATCCCAGGTCACAGACGACGTGCCGTTGTTAATCAGTATGGCCGTGCTGAGGTCGATACTCTGTCCCGTGGTGTGGTTGAACAGATTCAATGCAGATACGGAACTCACCGTGACGGCTTCTGAATAATTGAATGTCAGGTCGCTGATTCCCGAACGATTCATGCTGCCGTTTACGTTCACGTGAGCACTGATTACGGTCGAGGCAAGCTGGTTCGGAGTATCCGTTGAATTTTCTGCACTCCGTCCTCGACTGACAGAACTCAAAGTTTGGCTGGTCGAGTCGGTCGGATCCCGTTCCAAAGCACCAACGGCCAGCGTGTGCAGCGTGCCGCCAGTTTCGTTGTTTGGTGTCACACTTTCGGTCTGACCGTCCAGAGACGGACCGGTTCCGT
>CAUZPL010000128.1:0-15376 GCA_963581585.1 Planctomycetota bacterium | reverse complement strand
CATCTGACCCCGCCACACCCACGACACGACAGCCTTGAATACGGGCCAGTTGTCCGACAACAGACCCCACGGCTCCGGCCGCTGCCGAGACGGCAACCGTGTCTCCTTTTTTCACCTGGCACACCTCGTGCAGACCGAAGTAAGCGGTCAGTCCTGGCATTCCCAGCACATGCAGCGCAGTTGACACGGGTGCATGACCAGCATCGATTCGACGGACACTTTCGCCGTTGCTGACAGCGAATTCCTGCCAACCAAACCGGCCCGAAACATATTGACCTTCCGCAAACCTTCCATGCCGTGTCTGAATGACCTTGCCCACGGTTTCACCAACCATGACATCACCCAGCTGAACAGGATCCGCATACGACGCCACGTCATTCATACGGCCTCTCATGTAAGGGTCGACCGACAGAAATTCGGCCCTGACGACAAACTGCCCTTCCCTCGCCTCAGGAACGGCTGATTCTTCAAGCCGAAAGTCAGTAATTTTCGGCACGCCCACGGGCCGTTTGGCGAGCACAATTCTGCGGTTATTCATTCTTTTTTCCAGTCGACACGCCGGTTGCGACAGTCATGACCGTAAGCCGGCTACACGATTCCTGCTATTTCACCGCGGCCGTGTTCCCGAGCCATTGTTCCCGGAGGGTTCGCTTCAGGACTTTTCCAGTGGCGTTGCGCGGCAGTGCATCGACGAACTGCACGTACCTTGGGATCTTAAATTTGTTGACATGACTGGCCGCCGCTTCCCGAATCTGATCCTCATGCAGATCGGTCCCGGCCATGGCCACCACGGACACGGCAATCTCTTCCTGAAACCTCTCATCAGGGACAGCATACACGGATGCCTCGGCTACCTCCGGCATGGCTGCGATGGCCTCCTCAATCTCGCGCGGCGAAATATTCTCGCCCCCCTTGATGATCATGTCTTTCTTGCGGTCAGTGATGAAGATGTAGCCATCGTCATCAAGATAGCCGACATCACCGGAATGCAGCCAATTGTCAATCACCGTTGACGCCGTCGCTTGTTCATTCTTCCAGTAACCCAGCATGACATTTGGGCCCCGTACGCAGATTTCCCCGGTGACATTGTGCCCCAGCCGATTGTTGTTGTTGTCCTGTACGCAAACTTCCACACCTGGTAATGATCGTCCGGCGGACCCAGGCACCGGTTCTTCTCCATCCCGGTAGCCCGAAACAACACAGGTTGCCTCTGACTGGCCGTAGCCATCAATGACGCGACAGTCGTAAAGTCGCGAAAACGTACTCCGCACTTTCTCCGTCAGAGGAGCGGATCCAGCGATGACGGTTGTCAGGCTGGACACATCGTACTTCTCACGTGCAGGATGGTGAATCAGAGCCACCTGCATTGCCGGAACCAGTGAACAGCGTTCGATCCTGAATTCCTGGATTGCCCGAAGCACTTCTTCCGGGTCAAAGTGGCGGAGCAGCACATCCTGTCCCCTCAGAACCACGCCGATATTCATCAACATCATGCCATAGACATGACTCATCGGCAGCACCATCAACGATCGTGCTCGCGCCTGTGGTGAAAACAGAGTCGCAGTCGCACGAATATTGCTCACAAGATTTCCATGAGACAACATCACTCCCTTCGGATGCCCGGTAGTTCCTGAAGTGTAAATAATGACTGCCAGATCTTCATCGCCGATATTGTACATCCTGTCAATCGGTAACGCTGATTCCACAGTCACCGAAACATCCTCCGCTCCCCTCACATCAGTTTCACCGAAGACAAGAATTTGCCGAAAACCATCGATACTCTCCGTCGCCTGACTGACATTTCCGCACAACTGTGGAACTGTGATCACCGTCTCAGCACCAGAATTTTCCACAATGTAGTTGATTTCTCGAGGAATCAACTGAGGCATGATGGGGACTGCCACGGCACCCAGACGAGCAATCGCGTGAAATGCCTGAGGAACCTCCATGCAGGACATCATCATGACAACAACACGGTCGCCAGGCCGAACATCCTTTTCTGCCAACACAGTCGCGAGTCGACAGCCACTCTCAACGAGTTCACGATTGGTGTACCAACGGCCATCACAGTGCCACGACTCGTATTCCCCGAATTCTGCGATCCCATCAACCGCAAGTTGTGCGATGTTCATCCTGTGTTTCCGAATCATCCGAAGCACTGTCTACAACGACCAACAAAAAGACAGTACCTTCCGACCTGCAGAGTGTCCAGTACACGCAGCCCCCTCAGGTACCAGGTAGTCCGGGAGTGCCGGCATTGGACCAGCATGTCCGCGACGCGTTCCGAGTTTGCCTTGTCTTATTTTTGGGGGCGTTCCTTTGTGTTCCGTTTGCACCCCGCTGCGGTCATACTCCTTACTGAAATCTTCCTGTTTTTGCACTCTCCAAAGCCTCATTGTGTGAGCATGCTGTGTCCAAATGGAACACATCAGGAGTACCTGACTGGAGCTAACGACAATGAACGACCGCAAACTTCTTGCGATCGAATCTTCGTGTGATGAAACTGCGTCAGCGGTCATTTCAGAACAGGGAAGCGTGCTTTCTAATGTGGTTGCGTCACAACACGAACTGCATCAGGATTTTGGAGGCGTCGTGCCGGAGATCGCTTCGCGCGCGCATGTGGGGCAGATTCTGCCGACAATCCGAGCGGCGCTTGAGGAGTCCCGCACTAAAACGACTGACCTCTCGGCCGTCGCGGTCATGACCCAGCCGGGCCTCGTTGGATCGTTACTTGTGGGACTTACTGCCGCCAAAACGATTGCCATGAGTCTTGAGATCCCTCTGGTGACCGTCAATCACCTCGATGCACACATCTACGCGTGTGGAATGGGCCGCGCAGCATCAGTGTTTCCGTGTGTTGGGCTGGTGGTCAGTGGCGGGCACACACATCTTTATGACTGCCGGTCGCCCACCGAATTCGCAATGATTGGTGGTACGACAGACGATGCTGTCGGAGAAGCCTTTGACAAAGTCGCTCGAATCCTCGGCTTGCCCTATCCGGGTGGTCCCTCGATTCAGGAGGCCGCTGAATCAGGCGATCCCGGCGCATGGAAAATGCCTCGGCCGATGCTCAAAACCCCAGGACTTAATTTTAGCTTCAGTGGACTGAAAACGGCTGTACTGTATGCAGCTCGAGGGGTCCCAGGACCGAATCAGCTGGAGACAACACCACCGGACCGAATTGCCGATCTGGCAGCATCATTCCAGGAAGCAGCAATTGATGTCCTCGTCACAAAAGCGCAACGCGCACTTGACAGCACCGGACATGAAAGACTGTGTGTTGGTGGCGGCGTCGCAGCCAATCGGAAATTTCGGCAACGCCTGATCGAAATGGGTGTCGACACCGGTGTCGAAATCGCGATCGCATCCATGGAACTCTGTACAGACAACGCTGCCATGGCAGCCATCGCCTGGGAACATTTGAGGAATGGGAATACAGCCCGGCTCGATGCCGATGTTCTGCCGGGCTTGATAAGACAACCTGCACCGCACAATCGTCCCAAACTCTGAATTCCGGCTTGTGTGGCAACTGCGCCCCAAAGTCTGGTCTTTCGGGCAGTAAAGGATCGCTTCAATGTGTATATCCACAGCATCTTTCGGACTACCCTGGACGATGTGATGACTCTGCGAGAGTCAGACCAAAGCGTTTCCACCGAGAAATCCATACCTGTACCGCTGTCAAAGTCGTCCAGAGTTTTCAAATCCTCGCCCGCAATATGGACTGTGATCGACGGTTAAAACACAGTTTCTTCGTCTGCGGCTTCTCACGAGGCAATCATGTTGTCGTAGACCGACTGCGAGAGGCAGCCGGATACGTCCGCCAAGTACTCGCACGACATGCGAAGTGCTCCAGTACCAGCTCAGAGAAAGCACGAGAATCGGACTGCTGCGAGTACCGTTGTACGGTGTTTAATGATCGGCAACTGAGTTTGTGCTGTCAGACGGACTGATGGTATGGTGCCTTCTTTCGGCCGTTCGTTGTTTTCCCCGAAAAATCAACGAAAAACAGATGGAGCAGGTCGGCGATGATCGCCGTTGTCACCTCCAGAGTCACCTTGGTGTCTTTGGAGGTGGTGCCGAATCTCGGTAATCGTGGCTTTGGCTTCCAGCTCCACGTAATAATTCAACGTCGTGTCCAGGGACGCGTGGCGCATGAGTTTCTGCAGTAGCAGCGCCGGAACAATCATTGCCCAGCGTGTTCCAAACGCCCGTCTGAGATCATGAGCGCTGGCGTATTTGTTCACACCGTCGCGAGTGTTGACTTTGACGCGCGCCTTTCGACCGATCGCCGAGATCCAGCTCGACACGGGCTTGACCTTCCGAGAGGATCCCCTGCTGCCTCTCGGATTGAAGACAAAGCCCGTCCGCTCTTCTGGTGGCGTCTCCAGCAAAAACCGGGCGAACTCATCGATGACCGGATAAACCATCGTCTGGCGGTTCTTCTGATCCTCTGCATCAATTAATAAACACACATCGCCATCCGAGTCCACGCGGACGCGGATCCCGTCGCCCCACTGATCCCAGGTCAATTTCAGGGCTTCGCCCAGTCTGAGTCCCGACAGCCACAGCCCGGTTAGCAGATGTCTGAGCGATGCTGCAGCCTCGGAATGTTCCTGTAGCTGCTGCCGCGTCGCAGTCGCTGCCAGAACGATTGTCTTGTCGACTGCGGCCAGCATCCGCTCGAATTCTTCTCCAGTGATCGGGCGCCCTTTCATCAATCGGCCGCCTCGCACTTTGTCGACTTTGGGGAACTTCGGCAGATCCTTGATGAACCCGTGCTCGACGGCAAAGCTCAGCGCCACTCGCAGGTACTTGAAGTGCTTTATCAGTGTACGAGGACTGATCACTCTCTCAGTCCCTTGGGCTTTTCGATACTTCAGCAGGCTATAGAGCCTTGCAAGCCAGCGCTCATTGATCCGCGTCAGCTTGTCGGGCGACATCAGCTGCTCGACGATGTTGAGCGTGCTGCTGAGATCGACCTGATACCCCACGCTGTAATGTGCCAGATGCCCCTCGTCGAAGAGCTGGCGAAACTCTGACCATGTCATCGATTTTGGTGCAGTCAGTCCACCCGCGTTGATCTCCGCCTGCCACTCTCCGGCCGCCCTCTGCGCGGCCTTCATGCTTTTGGTGCCGCTGTTGCGCTCATGTCGCTTGCCGTCGACCGGGTCCGTATATCGCAGGTACAGATTCCTGCCTTTGCGTTTCACCACACAAACGTTGATTCTGGAGTCGGTCATGATCATATCCATGGTGTGAAATCCCGGCTCCGTCGGAATTTTGCCATGACTCTCTCGAGCGCAAGCAAAATCCCGACTTCGAGGTCTTTAGGCTTTCAAGGCGGTGATAATGCCGCCCGTACGGTTGTTTCCTGCCGTACAGCCATGGATCCCGAAGCCGGGATTCTGGTTTCATCATTGGTTTTGAATTTATCATGCCCGAAGGCTTTTGAACCTACATCATTGCATCAGCAGCGACCGGATTCAAACGGAGACTGATGTCATTTGTGACGGCCGGCCAAATCGAAAACGATCCACATATTGAACGATCAGTTCACCGGGCCGCGCCAAATGCTCTATGTCCCTGTTGAACAACATTCTCTCACCGTCAGTGTCCGGTGGACTGCCATAGATGTTCGTGAATTTAAGACGGCAGCCGAGGTGCACATTTTCAATTTTCCTGAATAGCGCGAACCCATATCGATCAATCATTCCGCGCCGATCCGCCCGCCATTGCGGCGCGAACAAGCGCAACCATTGAATCCGCAGCGAAATAGCTTCCAGTGTCAGCTGCCGACATTCTGTCGCGGATAATGAAGGTGGCTCGATGTTCGCAGTCAATTTTTTTCCAGAGAACAGTGGGGGGTATGCGGTTGTGAAGTTTGGCAGTTAAAAAGGACCCGCGGACCCGCGGACCCGCACGGCATATGAGTATCACCGTGCAGACCCCTGCGGTCAGAAAGTGAGTCATGATCAGAATGCCAACCGGATCATGTGGCTCTGGACTAATCCGTCAATCGAGCTGTGCTGTAGTGAGAAGTGTCGCCGGAGCGGTTGGCCGGGTCTTCCTGGATCCGGCCATGCTTTCTCGACCGTGATGGTTCCGTCCTGGAAACGTTGCCATGCTGCATCCGTGATGGATCAAAAATCATCGCGGCTGCGATACAGCCAGCTCAGCGGTCCCCGGATTCTCAGCTTGAGATCTATCTTCCCAGGGGTCAATCGCTCAATTGCCCATCTTGCATTCCGCCTGAGCTGAGCCACACAATAGCATTCCGCCAATGAGTCATAGGGTAACTCGCGGTTGCCTTCGACAGCTACCAGCAAAGGTTCCGGCTGCTTGGTTCCGAGTGCGCGGATCGCGCCTGTGTATGGCATCGGTTGATCTCGCGCCGGTATAGCAGCTGGACGTTTCTCTCGGAGGATCTCTCTGACTCCACTGGAGAACTTGCTGCCGTGAAACGCCTCCGCTCGGTCATCCAGCCAGTCTCGATACCGGGGAGGGCCATCCAGATCACCGGATAACATGGCCGCCTGAATGGCTTCGTCAGTGATACGATATTCACCGGCGCTGACAGTCTCTGCCTGCAGGATGCCTCTGGCGATAGCTCTCTGGATCTGCCACTCATCGAGATTCAATTCCAGTGCGGCGTCGGCCACCATATTCAAAGTTTGCATTCGTTGTCGCTCCTTCGCGGCAGTGCTGATTCCTGTGCTCGCATCCGGCGAACCCGGTCACGAATGTCATCATCCGTTATTCGAATCTCACCACTGATGAGTGAATATGGCAGCTCCCCGTTTTCCAGGAGTGCATTCACATCGTTCAGCGTTACACGCAGGCGAACGGCAGCATCACGTTCAGTCAAAAATGCTGTCATGACGGTAAGAGTATCGCCAGATTCGCTGTCGTCACGGACTAATTCTGAATCGAAATTATTGGCCGGAATCGGGACAAATCTGCTGGAATTGGCCGCGCGACTGATGATACCCCCATGGCATTCTCTCGACCGGCAGTTGCCACAAACTGCCACACCGAACGAAACCATCAGGGCGTGGGCAATCAACTCATCGAACCTGAAAATCAAGTCGGATCAATCGCTGGAAAGATCGAGTGCCGGGAACGTCTCCGTGGCATGCTGAAGTACTATCATCGAGTAGCCTGAAGGATCAATGCTGGGCATAACAGGAAGCGATGACCGCGCTCGCTGCTGCGCGTGTTGTGGGAATTCACGTTCCGAGGTCATCACAGACGCCTGGTTGCCGGGGACGAGATCACAAAGTCAGTTGAGATCTGTACTCCGAACACACCGGAGACTCAATTACTGGTGCTGTTCGACATTCGGCTCACTTTTTTGACCGTACGGGATCGGCAACAGTGAGGCCGTGGCACGGAAACACTACCTGCAGGTCACTGACGAACACTTTCAGCGTGCCGTGGTGGCAACTAAGACACGCGAAATAGGGCGAACAGGCGATCCGTCAAGAAATCAATCCCGCTAAAACCCAATGTTTTTAGCGGGATTGCGGATGATTGCGCTGCTGTTCGCAGTAGCAAAGCTCCCCTTTCCAAACTCCCTTCGTAACGACTCGCGCGCGACCCGATTCCCGAAGTCGTGACGGTAAACTGATTTACAAAAGTTCGAGTCCTTTACGGTGGCTTGGAGGTAACGAACTCTCCACGAACTTTGCTTCAGCGGTTAACAACCGGCGCCGGCCGCCTTCCATTTCCGCGTTTGATGGCAACACCACGGACAAAAAACCTTCGGCCCAGCTCGAATCAGACAACGCCACATTTAAAAGCTTCCCACGACCGCTCCGCCGTGGATTGTCGAAAGAGCGCGATAGGTTGCCATGTCGATGTTCTCACTGAGAAACTGCACGCTGCCGTCAGTAAACAGGAAGTGGCCGCCACCAACATGAAAACTGCGAAAATTGGGAAGCCAGTGCGGTCCTCCCTCAAAGCTGGGCCGACAATCATTTATGGCCGTTGTCGACCTGAACAGCGAATCGGTCACGGGCGATTTATTGAGGGGTTCAACCGTGCTTCCCCAGAATCCGCTGTATCGGAGTCCAGCGGCATACAAGCCCTCCAGGTTCTGGCCACCGACCAGCCATCCGTGTTTCGATTGAGCGTTGTCGGGATTCGGATCCTCGCAGCCAATGCCACTGCACATCTCAAATCCGCACGCTGCTTCACCAATCGCGAACGTGTTGCTCATCCCGTCGGTGATGTCACGGAATCTCGTTTTCGAATGAATTGCAAACACTCCGTTGCCAGGATGGAACGGTCGCGTGCCCCACGACGGAGTGAAACACACAGCGTCGTTGTATCCGACACTGTAGCCGTATGACGAATTGTGGAACGTGTCACCGACAGGGACACCAAGCGCAGCGACGAATGGATAGACACTGGGGTTCGCCGCTGTATCCGATGGGCAGATGAAAACCGAGACGTTCGTCTGAACAATGTCAGGTGGCAGGAGGTACCAGGGGATTTCAGGGTCGATGAGGTTCTGCAGGTTTGCCTGCTCAAGATAGGGCAGCAACGACACATTTCCTGTACCAATTGAATCTGTCGACGATTGTGGCTTAAACCGCATTCCAGGCGGCAGCACCTGGTAAACGTTGTGGTAATTGTGCAGTGCGAGGCCGAGTTGTTTGAGGTTATTCCTGCACTGCGTGCGGCGGGCAGCCTCACGGACCTGCTGCACCGCCGGCAGCAGCAGCGCCGGCAGCAGCAGCGCAATCAGGATCGCGATGATCGCAATCACAACCAACAGCTCGATCAGTGTGAATCCAGTGTTTTGTTTTCTGTAGTTCCGCATAGCAATTCCGTGACCTTCCATATGTTGTTGGTGACAGACTGCGCGGAGAGACCTGTTGATCCCTGCGTTCGTCAAGGATCGGAGAATCCGAAGCCCGAGGGAGATACCCACGAAACGAGTGGTCGTCTGGTCGCGCAAAATGCCGGACACGCAGGTTTTTCTTAGCATTGGAAGTGAGCGTGGTCACGAAAATCGCCGGGAAATCGGCAGCTTCTGATCAACTTCTTTGAGGACGCTAAAAAAATCCCCTCAGAAAGCCGGATCCGTAGATCCAGGTTTCGGAGGGACTCTGGACATCATTGTCTTCGGTCAGTTTGATCAGTGTGAGGACTCGATGGGTCGTGTATTGTGTCGATTTCACACACTCCCTGGGAGAACGCGATGATGTGGTATCAATCACCTCGTGGCGCCAGCTTCTGGTCGTTTCTTCTTTCGATCGATCAGGATCTTGCCGAAAACACACGCCAGCGGGGCTGCCCTTGTGGAGGTCGCCTGCACTGTGCCAATTACCCCCGAAGGCCGCGAGGCTGCCCTGACGATCTCCCGGAGCAGTAGTGCTACAGACTGAGCTTCTGCTGCGATCGCGACGGCTGCCGGACGAGAAAGACGTCGCCATCGGTGCGTTTCCTTGGGCGCAAGGTTTATCTCGGTGCGGTGGTCATCCTGGTCGCCGCAATGCAGCAGGGGCCCACAGCACGCCACGTCGGCGAACTCGCAAAGCTTATTGGCGCCGATCGACGAACCCTGGCTCGCTGACAGGTGTTCTGGCGCGAACACCTTCCACGGACGCCATTCTGGAAAGTCGCACGTGGCCGTCTCGTGCCAGTTATTGAGATTGTCAACTTTCCACTGTCCCTCGCGGAAGCGTTTCCCGGTCGTGACGGTCCCTGCCAGGACTTGGCGCGACTGCTGAAGCTTCTCGTGCCGACCACGATCGACAGGGGCCTGGCGATCGTGGTCTCGCGATGATCGCGTTCGACCCCCAGAAGATGTCCACGAGGTGCCGGACTCACGGGAATCCGGCCTCATCCAGGTACGTTCACGCAGCCCGTGATGCCAAAACATCCCCACCACACGGCGCAGACCTTGTCCGAATGCTGCCGCCTGTGCCTGATTGACCGGGCAGGCGCAGCTCAACATGCGCCATTCGTCGCTGGTGTTGCCCAGCCTGACTGGTGGAACACGAGGCGTTCCCCGTTCCCTATCATGCAAGAGGGAACGGAACGATACTTCCTTATCGAGCAAGTCCCGTCACCGTGCCAGTGGGCGCCTTTCAGATTGACCACGCTTTGGCCGAGTGCGCTGGCGCTTTCGTGTAGCCGAATTCGTGAGAATTCGGGGAATCTGCGCGGTAAGTTGGTTGGCGACCGAAGTCGCACGACACCGGCTACCGCCGAACTGGTCTTCTTTCCACTACTTCTCGCAAGAACTGGAGCATCCCCATGACACCTGCAAAGAAACCGGAACATCTGACGCGCCGCGGCATGCTTGGATCACTTGGAGCGGCCCTGGGAGGCGTGTTTGCATTGAATCACGCGGTGGCTGAGCAGAACAACCCCGCGGCGCAAGTCGCTGATCGCGCATCGGGTGTGAAGATTACAGGCATGCGCACGCATCTTGTTCAGAATAAAGTCTACGTTGAGATTGGGACCAGCCGGGACGTAACCGGTTGGGGTGAAGTAAGTGCGTTGGTTCCCTCCGCAGCCGAAGCACTGGCCAAGCGGATGTTCGATCTGCTCGACGGAGAAAACCCGACTCGCATCGAATACCTGTGGCAAAAGCTGTTCCGCGCGCATCGCGACATGCGCGGTGGGCCGTTCATGTGCCACACGATTGCCGGCATCGACATGGCTTTGTGGGACATTACCGGAAAACTGTGGGGCGTGCCCGTGCATCGTCTGCTGGGCGGGCCATGCCGCGACAAGGTCAAGGTCTATCCCACGTCGAAATCGCACAAAGCGCCGCCGGCAGGCGTTTACGAACACGCCGTCACGCCGTCGGAAATCGAGCGGATGGTCAACCAGATCAAGCGCGACCGCGAGCGTGTCGGCCCGGATGGCATCGTGATGTTCGACGCTCACTGCGCGATACCGCCCGCGGCGTTGATCCAGCTTGCGGCGGCGATCAAGGCGTACGACGTGCTGTTCATCGAAGAGGTGGCCGTGCCGGGCAATATCGAAGTGTTCAAGCGATTGAAAGCGGCCATCGACATCCCGCTCGCCACCGGCGAGCGGGACCGGACGATCTGGGAGTTCATGCCGTATCTTCACCAGCGCTGTATCGACGTGCTCCAGCCCGACGTGGCCCACTGCGGCGGCATCACGCAGATGAAAAAGATAGCCGTCTTGGCGGAGGCCTATCACGTGCCGCTGGCCCCTCACTGCACGACGTCGCCGCTGGGCGCGACCGCAAGTCTGAGTGTGGGCGCGTCCATCCCGTTCTTGTTGATCCACGAAACGGCGCCGGGACCCCTCCGATGGGGCGAGCAGTTTATGAACCGGCCCTGGACCGTCGACGATGCAACCGCCTACGCCACATTGCCCGAAGGTCCGGGCCTGGGCATCACGATCGATCGCGACAAGATGGCCAGCGTCGCCGCAGACCCCAACTACAAATGGCGCTGGCCGGGGGCGAAGCTGCCGGACGGCTCGGTTGCGGATTACTAGAGGGCGCTCTGACAGTAACCCGACGCGTGAGCTGTATACAGCTTCTGCGAAGCGCCCAACGGTTCAGTGCTGGCCATTTACAACGTTTCTCCGATTTCAGGTGGCCCCGGCTGGCCCAAGCCCGCCAATCTGGCCTTCCATACTCGCTGGCTGACCGCCGTGGCCCGCTCGCGCGATAAGGGCACCTCGTGGGAAACGCTCTCCGTCGCCGGTAATAACGATTTTGACTCAACCGAGTCGACGGGGGGCTATCTGCCGGACGGGAGTATCGGTTTCATCACCCGGCCGGCCTCCCACTGGTTTCGCTCACGGAATGATGGCCGCACATGGTCCAAGCCGAGAAGAATCTTCCCTGGCGGAGAGGCGGTGGACGTCCGGCGGGGATCGTTACAGCCAGCACAGATGTATTTGGTGCGAAGGCAACTACCAAGCCTACGAAGCCGAGCGGCAGGAGCGACTGGGTGAATTTTCCGATCGACAGTAGCCGATTCAATTCAAGCCGTTAAGAAGGTGAGCCGTGCTTGGACATTTCGAGGTCTCAGCGCCTTAGAAGTAGCGACTTAGCGCTGTAATTCTATTCGGCCGGTTTGGCTTCTTCTTCGGTCGCGAACATATCCGGTTCAATGGGAATTCGATCCGAGGGCGGAATCAGATCGATGGTTTCCCCGGTCAAGGCGGCGAGATAGAACCCAATCAGCGGTCGAAATTCAGTCTCCGGCATGACATTGAGGGTTTGATGCAACGCTTTAACCGCCAGCTCGGTCTCACCGGTTTCGAGGTGGCACAACGCCACGTTGAACAGCATGATTGCCACTTCGGTGCGCATCGAGGTATTGGCGGATAGAGCGGGTTGGACTTGCGTTATGCGCCCCGTTTGCATCTCATCAGCCGCGGTCGACCAAAGGGAGACGGCCCGCGCGTAGTCGGCTTTGGCCAGGCTTGTAAAAGCCGCGGGAGTGCGCCATTGGGCATATCCGGTTTTTGTCAGCCTGGTGATCACCTCGAACGCGTCTTGCGGACGGCCGGCTTCTAACAAAAATAGAGCCTGCAATTTTTGGACCTCCGCGCTTTGGCCAATCGCGCCCTCTGCGCTTTGCAAAACTTCCAACGCCTTGAGCACACAACCAAATTGGTGGTAGGCGACAAGCGCAATCTGCAGGCGGTCCTGATCGGTCTGCAGCAAGCTATCGACTTGCTGGCTGGCGCCGTCAACCGTCTGAATCAACGTCGATGAAGGCTCCTCGAAACCCTGCTCCAGCTGGGTGGCTGCGCCGCGAACATCGGTATTCTGGTCCATCAACTGCCGATAATCTTCCACTGCACGCAACGCCAGGTCCGGCTTATTCTTTCTGGAATACAGGTCAATCAGCCTGAGAAGCGAGCCTGGGTCGTTCGGTTCGATAACGAGCGCTTGAGAGTAGGCACTGATTGCCTGGTAGAAACGTCGAGTCTCCGGAGCCACGCCACCAAAGGTCCCGGCGATCTCAGTTTCCAGGCGTCCCAGGATTTCGTAGGCGCTACCCAGAATGCGGTGTCCGGTGGCACTTTGTGGATTGTCGACAAGCCCTTCATTTGCCGTGCGAATCACCAGATGTGCAAGCGGCACCAGCTCATCGACCGACAGCTCCAACTTACCCAGGTAACCGGCGGCCAGATGTCTTCGATAGTGTCGGGCCTGCTGAATCGCATTCGGATCGGCCTGGCTCGGTAACGAAAGGTATTTCTCGTAGATCGAGCGGGGTCGGGCCCATTCATCTGGTCTTACAATCAGCTTGGGCGCGTCTGCAGGAAAGGCAAGTTTCGAGAAGCGCGTTTGATGGTCATCCAGGTACTTCTTGAGCGCTGGATCATCGGTGTCTGTGCGATAAAATACGGCAGCGGCCGCCCCAAGCCGCGTCAACTGCCAATCACTCGACGCCAACAGGTCTTCGTAGGTGATGTAGTCCGGGTTCGCGCCGAACATGTGCGGCAGTACATGGGTGACGTTGAACTCATCGAAAGTCGGCTTCCAGATATCCGCGCCGTCTTCGAGCGACAGGTCGTCTTTCGGACGCCTGAGGGCGTGCCGCGTCCGGTCGTGTCGACCCAGCACATCTGAGGCACCCGTCCCCGCGAAAAGCGCGACACGATTGTCGACAAACACCTTCTGATCGCTCCAGATAAACAGGTCGCCCTGATTCAGAGCGAAGTTAAAGGGTCGGCCATCCAATGAATCGGCCAGGTCGTCCTTCAAGCTTTCAATGGCGGAGTTGAGGGAGCTGTGGAAACCGATGCCGGTGCGCCGATTCTGTCCGGCGCTAATGCGTCCGCTGATCGCAAGATACGTCAGGCCGAGCAACGCCAGCACGGTCAATGCCCGCCCACCCCGCGAAAAGATCAATTTGCTTGTCTCCACCGAATAGCTTCGGCGGAAATTCGTCCGGTACCATTCCTGGGCGTTTAGCGTTACTAGCACGCTGAAAACAACGCTGGCGGCCGCCAACTCGTGGCTGCCGGCAAGCGCAAATCCCAGGAACCCCAAACCCACAAAGACGTGCGCACAATTGAGACGGCTTCGGTTCAACACAAAGATGACTGCGGTCGTAACAATGAGCATCAGCCCCGCAATCGAGTGATGGTTCAGCCACTTCCAGATGACTTTTGAAGTCATTGGATAGAACTGCAAGGACGATTGCCAGTGACCCGTGGGAGGCGGGGCTTTGGCGGTGACGACGTAGTACTGCCGAAATGCCGGGTATTCTGTTCCGTACAGAGAAATCCCCGACGTCAAGGAATGGTATCCGAAAGGATTCAACAGCGATGCCAGCAAGCAAAGGGCTGCCACGATTCCGATTTGTTTCAAGCGTTCTCTCTCGATGCGACCGCTGTTACCGCGCATCGAGTCCACCCACAGCCCTGCCGCGAACAGCAACACAAGGGCCATCCCTAAGAACATTCGCGGATCGAGATTGCTCCAGACAAAAAACAGCGCCGGAAGCCCCCACAGAATATTGGAGGGCCCGCGTTCCTGCCAGCGAACCAGCAACCACAACGTGGCGGCAATGCCGAGAATGGTCACCAATTCCGGCCGCGCAGTGAACTGCGGATAGGAGACGACAACCGCCAACGCGGCGCAAATCGAACCCCACCACGTCGAAACGCCCGGCTTGTTGGTGTGGACGATCAACCCGAACGCAAGGGCGGCCAGAAGGGCTTTCAACAGCGACAACCCGGTTGCTCCCGCGATGGCGAAAATCCCCGCCAACAACAAGTCAAACTTCCACGAAAGGTTGATCCAGGGCCGGTCGTTGGCCGTATAGGAAAAAACGTCCGTCGCTGGCGGCCACCAACCATGTGAAGCGATGTACTGGCCGGTCTTCACATGGACCAGTGTCGAAGTTTCAGTCATTTCGGCGAAAGCGAGCAACAGGGCCAGCAGTACCACCGACCACCGTAACATGAAATCGCCTCGTATCGCCTCATCTTCAACAAGCTCGGGAGTGAGCGCCTCCCATTCCGGAAGCTCCTCCTGTTCGACGTCCCCCGACACTTCAGGAGCGCCCTCCGAATCGGCGGCGTCGGGGCCGCTGGACTCAACTTCGCTGGTTGTGCGGTTGGGGTCGTCGGCCGCCTCAGCTACGGAGGGATCGGTGCCACTGCTGTCGGCATCTTTAGATGTGGCCACGAGCTCGTTCGAAAGTTGAAAAGAGAGAAATAGATTAGAACCAGTTCTATGCTAACCCGGAAAGGGGACCACGCAAAGCTACAGGCGCACCCAGACCTCAGGGAAATCGAAGACCCATTTTGGGGTGGCGGAGCGCAGTGGTCACCGGTGGAATTGGTACCCTGAGCCTCGGGCCGATCACTCGACGGCGGCAGCGAGGAATTGGACGAATTCATGCCCAGC
>CAUZPL010000127.1:0-15408 GCA_963581585.1 Planctomycetota bacterium | reverse complement strand
TTTTGCGCCGATGGGCCGGTATTTTGTGCTCCGGCAGGCCCCCATCTGCTCACCATCGCCAGAAATGGCAACACTTGAATGAGGGATTTTTACTCGTAGACTGGCGAAAATCAAAATTCCTATCAGTGGATGTTGCCGCCGGTGCGGAAATCGAACAGGTTCGCGGCCCCGGATTGGGTCAGTCCTGATCCGTCGTCCAGGTCACGGTAGGGGAAAAGACCAGCGTCCGAACTGACTTTTGCCCCATGAAACTCCAGCCTGATGGCGCGGTCGAAACCGAACCGCAAAGCGTCCCTGCCTGCTTCACCCATTGGGGTCTGCCCTTATCTGAGGATTCAACGTGAGAATGGGCCCTATGCTACAGGGTGAATCCGTCGGCGCCAGATAAAATCAATGCGCCCATCTGGGAAATCAAGGATAATACAAATGAGGAGTTCACGTGAAACGCATAATTCTCACAATGTGGTGCACGATTGGACTGTTGATCCTGTTGTCGGTGTCCCCTGTTGCGCCGGCTACGGATCCGCCGTCGGATGCGCCAACCTCGAAACGCGAACCCAAGAGCGATCCGAACAACCTGTTTAAAGAAGAGTGGATGTGGCTGGCCGGCGAACGGGTTACCGGCGGAAGCTGGGACGGCTCCGACGCAGTGCGCGCCCAGGGTGGCCATCCGGTCTTTGGCGTGAACCTGTCGAAGGCAAACCGCCCCTTCTACGAAAAGCTCCGTGGCAAGTGGGTGAAGGTCTACATGGACACGCTTGGCGGCGGCTTCGACCTTGGGCTTCAAGAGTTGGAGACAAAGGCGTTTCAGTGGATCGCCGGCACCAACTCGCCCGAGCCGAAAAACTGGAGACGCATCAGCCACACCCTGCGATTCCCCAGCCAAGACAAGGACATGCTTTACTTCTACAGCATGGGCACGGGCCGTTTGTACGACAACATTCGGTTCTATATCCTGGGGACCGAGCCGCCCGAGCTGCTGGCGCCGATCGACCAGACGTGGAACCCGAATTTATCGAACCTGATCGAGACCCCCTCCTTTGAGACGCTGGGCGAAGCCGACTTGCTGCCGCCCGGTTGGCACCTCCGCCACGGCGGAGCCCGCATTGTTGGAGACCAGGGGCACACCGGCAAACGCAGCCTGCTGTTGATGGCAGCGAGCGGCGTGGATACACCGCCGCTGGAGGCGAAGGCCGGCGTGGTGTTGCGGGTACACTTCTGGGTCCGCGGCCGGGGCGATCTGGCCGTATACAGCGTTGATCTGGACGCTGTTGGCCTGCCGCTGCGCAAAGGTGCAGTTTCCGTTGGAGAGACGCTAAAGGAACAACTCCCCGCCAGCGACCAATGGACGAAGATCGAACTCACGTCGAGATCCTACAACCCCGACGCCCGCGGTCGATACTTATATTTCACCACCGCCAGAGGCAGCGAGATCGCCATAGACGACGTCCAAATCCTGCGCGATACGGCCGTGTTCCCCTTCTCCGAGAAGCCTCGCAATTCCTTCACAGGCGAGTTCACGGCCACCGGCGGCACACTGGCGGTCACGCTGGGGGACCAGCCGCTGGCCGAGGCATCGGCGGGAATTACTGGCCCCACGGTGCTGACAATCAAGGTCATACCGCGGCAGCGCCATCGGGCCGTGCAGGTAAGCGGCGGTCTCAAATTCGCCGAGGGCGGGTTCGTGGGTCCCGATGGCTTTTGGAAGATGACCGCCGAGTCCCCCGCCCAGGACGTAAACAACGTCGACTATGACGATTCCACGTGGAAGGCGGCGCCGCTTTCGCCGGACGGAAGGGCCCTGGCCGTGGCGGTCAAGGGCCCAGTATGGTTACGGCGGGTGATCCTCTGGAACACCACGCCATACCTGGTGCCTCAGGTCGCCGAGTTACCCTTTGATGTGGGGCGAGCCGATTGGATGAACATCGCGCTGGCCCCGCCGCTGCCAACCAAGATCGCGGCCTTCCAACTCCTCGTTGACGTGCCGCCCGAGTATCGGCTGCTGCCGTACAGCGCCAGCGGCACGTACCTGCGGGCACCCGAGACAGTCGAGCAAGACCCACGCGGCGCCGTGCACGGCGGCAAGAAGTACCGCCGCTTCCTGGCCACGTACAACTCCCGCGACATCACCGGGGTGGCGGGGGCCTACCGCGGACCAGGTTCGCGCATCTCGATGGTTCTCTTGGAGCACACCGGCGCCTCCGAGACGGTCGAAGGCAAGCTTTTCCTCACCCGGGTGGCGAATGGTAACGCCGTGGACCTGCCGCTAGCCATCGATCTTGTGCGGGTCAAGCTCGACGGAACCCGGCCCAAGCAGGTGATGATCCACGACCTGTGGACCAACCCGTATGTGGTCGGCAACCCGCCCAACGCTCAGTTGAACATCAAGGCGGTGGACAAGATCGTCCAGACCTGTCTGCGCTCCGGCATGACCCACAGCGGCTGGCCGACGGGGGTGGACAAGTACCTGCTCAACCCCGACTATGGCCCCAGGTGGACTGGATTGTTGCGTGAGCGGGGGGTACAGCTCATGCCGGTCTACCACAACTTCCCGTTCAAGACCTACAAGCCGGGGCAGCCCCGGCCATACCCCTGGCCCGTGGGCCGAGGGTTTGCGATTGCCGATCAATCCCCGGGCGCCGTGGTCAAATACCGAAAGGAGACTTTACAGGGAAAGGAATTCATCACCGGTATGCACGTGTCGTACGCCTGGTTGCTCTCCGATACTTCCCGCGAGTATTGGAAGGCACTGCGCGAAGAGTACCGGATGCACACCGCCGAAATGGAGAAGGCAACCACCTTAAACGTAGGCGCCTACGTTTGGGACTATGAGTTCCATGTGGGCTATTATGCCGGGAAGATCGACCGGCTGACGCTGGAACATTTCGCCAATTACGCCAAGCTGACGCACACGCCTGACTGGCAGACCGTCCAGCAGAAATATTCCGGCCAATGGCAGAACTTCAGCAAATGGGCCTGCCGGCAGGTGATCCAGCGGACCTACGAACGGGTGCTGAAGCCGCTTGACCTGAGCTTCCACGTCTATTACGGCTATGGTGTGCCGTTCGATCGCGGCAACTGCGACATTATCAGTTCCTGGGGTATCGGGCAGAACATCCCCGGCCAGATTCGCTCGGTGGCTGTTGAATACAAGCAGATCAGCAAAGGCCTGAAGATCGACCCCGACATGCGCTTCCTCGGAATTCTTCAAGCGGAGATTCAGGCGCTGCATCGCGGCCGGCCCTTCCACTGGCAGGAGTGGCGCAACAACATCGTCAAACGTGTTATCGCCACCCACGGGGGCGGAGTCTGTCTCTACACCGAGGTCGAGCCCCAATGCCCGGGCATGCCCTACGGCACCGCGGCGGCCACCCGGCTACTGGCGCAGTGGGAGCCGTACTTTGTCAAGCCCGAGCCGCTCTTTGCCGGCAAGCAGTTCGAGGCGCTGGTCCAGGTGCAGCCGGCCCCGGCCGACATGGTCCTGTTGAAGCGGGATGGAAAAGGGCTGTTGCTCCTCTTCGGTGACGAGCCGGAAATGCAGCCCGAGGAGGTGACGATCACCGTCACACCGGCACGGCAAAGGGCGCGAAAAGTCAAGCTTGCGCCTATGGGCCTTCAGGTCGTCGAACTGGAACGTTTGTAACCGCCCACCCCAGGGGCTTGACGCCGGCCCGCGAGGGATCTAATTTCCTATGAGTTATCAGTAATCACTTTCTCACGCGCCTCGCAGGAGAGCTCATCACAACTCAGAAATCAGTTGCCGAAGTTCGCTCCAGCTGACGCCATTCCCGCTGGACTGCATCACATGTGCATCAGAATCCGCCGGATCTGCGTTTGAGCAGGGATTCAGGCCAACCGTTCGAGTCCCTCCGGCCCCATGTGGTTCTTTATTGGTGATAATGGCTGTCAGCCGTCTCTGGTTCGCTGTTGTGTCCGTCAAAAATGCACCTTGAGGGGTTCAGCTTGGTACATCTTCGAACAGCCGATCCACCCGTTCCGCCGCGTCCGCCTGTGCGTCTTGTGGCAGACCGCTGTAGGTATTGGCCGTGACGTGAAAATTGCTGTACCTCAGTCGCTCCTGGACGACCTGCATAGGGACACCCGCGGCCAGCATTAACGACGCCTGCGTGTGTCGCAAGCGCAGGCGACCGGCCATCTCCCTGCAAACACAATGCAGCAGGAGCGAACCCACTGTCCGAGCCGCTCTGAGATCTGTCCCGACTCTGAAATCGTCACAGCGGCCAAATAAGCATCGGCGACGTGCCAATCCGACCAATCGTCGAAGTTGGGCACCATATCAGGTTTGACTGCCAGCTCGTTACGAGTCCGCGGAACTTTAATGCCTTACCAAAGTACTACCCGCCGGTGGAATCCACAGCTTCTGATGAGCGCGGCTAAATGCCCTCTGTGACCCGATTCGACAATTAGTAGTGGCTGTTCTGCCTGCTATTCCGCTCTCGGAGGCTCGCTATTTTTTGCTCCAGGGCCTGCCGCGGACTCTTTCGGGCCTGATGCGCTTCTGCAACGGCCAGCATGATGGAGGGGTAAGTGTCGAAGATCGCGTTACCGTCGCACTCCGCCGCCCACTGACGTGCCAGTGCCCGAGAGGGCGGTCCGGCTATGGGATCGTACATTTCCTGGACGACAGGAACCCTCGCCAGCGGGCTGATCGAATGACGGCCGCGGAATTCAGTGACCGCATTAATCATTTGGCCATAGTGGCCCGGCAGCAGCGACGTGCCACACTCCAGTTTTATCGGCGGCGACACGCCGTGTTTTGTGCGGCATGTGGCAGGGACCTTGACCATATCGTCACGCTGGCTGATTACTTTTACCTGTCTTTGGTCACGGCGAAACGCTTTGTCGCTCATCAGCGCGTGCCCGTTAATCCACGTGAACCCCTCCTCGGAAAACTCCCTGCCGTGATCCAATGCAACAAAAGGCGTGGCTCGCAGGTTACTGTTGGCCAGCTGCTGCAAAGTCAGTAACACACGGTCGTTCTTGTTAATCATGGCCCGACTGTGCGCCAGACGACCAGTCAGGTGATATATCATGTCCGCCGTGACCCTTGTCCCGATCACCAGGTGCCGAATAGTGCCCAGATCGAGAGACTCCTTCACGATGCCTGGCGACGAGACGAGCACGTTTGGTCCGTCACGTTCCGTGTCGAACCAAAGCTGCAGAACTTCGCGATCCTCTTCGTTTCCATGGAACGGTCGCACTTCTGCCGCTGAATTGTGCTTCGCGTAGATTTTTCGCAGTTTATTGACAGCCAGATCGACCAGACGACCATGGACGACAAACAGCGTGTTGACATCACTTGCCTGGGGCAATTGAAACTGATCAAAACATCGCACCGGCTGGAAAAACGTCGTGATCAGTTGTTTAAGCGCCTGCTCGGTTTCCGCAGGAAAGTGTGGTGCTTCGGCAGAGGGAAACAGACGAACTCCCAGATCCGGCAGAATTCCACGTCGAATGGACTCTGGGAAACTGTGTGACGGCGATCGTCGCTCCCAGGCTTTGTCGTACCAGCGCGACCCGGCCGCGAATACCAACGGCGGTTCTGCAGCGCCGGCGTCGACCACGGGCTCCTGAAACGTTAAAGGCTGGCGCCGCTGCGCCTCATCGCACATGACCACTCGTACATGTCGATGTAGTTCTTCTCGCGTTTTTTCGACCTGTCGAGCACTGGTAAAAACAAGCGCCGGTTCCAGAACAACCCGGGCGGCAGAGCGCGTCGCTGTCGAGATGCCGATGTTTTCGCGCGCGTACACCGGGTATTTTAGCGGGATTGCAAACGCCGCGTCGCCCGTGTGGGCTTCCATCTGCGAATGGTTGTCCGGAGGAGGTTGTAGTGTCAGCAGTTCGGTCGTTCGATCCGGACCGCGGACCGTGGTCGCCTGCGACGCAAGGATGTGCGCTATTCCGGCCAGCATTGATTCGTCCGCTTGTCCCGGATGCAGGTCGTGATCTGCAACGTACTGGTCGACCAGCTGCCTCGCCTTTTCTCCAGTCGCGGGTCGTTCGGCAAACAACGTCATCCATGCTTTTTTCGGAAACAATCTGTCCATGAATTCGGGATTGATTCGCCGCAGTGCCAGTCGACGCCGATTGATGTCCTTGTCGGTAGCGACATACGGTGGTGCCCGCAACACCCGTCGTTTTCCCATGCCTTGCCCATGGACTTTGTCTGACAAGTGGTACGGTTTTGCAGTGCAATAGGCAATTTTTCCATCCAGAAGTCCTCGCATCTGCAGGTGAACAAGAGCCTGCATAAGTATTCCGAGGGTTAGTGTCTTCCCGGTACCCGGTGCCCCTTCAATAAAAAAAGAGGTCGGCGATTTGCGACCATCTGTCACGGATGCGGCGACCCAGATCAAGTGTGCGAGTTGATGGTCGTAGAGTCGTTTTCCGGTCACCAAATTATCACTTTGATCAAGCTCGCGGATGAGCGTCCAGAGTTCTCCAGTCAGCGCTCGATGGAACTCGGGCGCGAGCGAAAACCGTTCACGTACAAATTCGGCAGCTGTTGACGGAGGATACACGGCATGGTCGTTGTCTTCCGGCTTAAAGACATCATTCAGAAACGAAACTTTTCCCCGGTACAGTGAGGCGAAGGCCTGAGTCGTCCCGGAGCCTGTTCGATTGAGAATGTTGATCAGGTTCGGGTGTGGGGCGCGCAGCGACTCCGTCTTTTTCGGGTGCGCAGCATTGCACGATGAGTTACGGATCCGAGCGGACATTTGATTGTGCAGGCGGAAGGAGGGATGGCGAGATGACCGTCGCCGAAATCACTCAAGCTTCACTGGTCGTTAGTTAAGTATAAACAACCATCATCTCGAACCACACAATACTTGAGAATTCTATGCTCGCAGGCACGCTTCATAACAAGAGACTTCAGCCTTTCGCAATTGATTTGATCTCTTAGAATGATCGCGCACACGAATCCACTCGTCCCACTGATCAGGTTTCCCAATCCGTCTACCACAACAAAGATTCGTCCCGGAACCAGGAGCTGCTGCTGATAAATGAGTTACAACTGCTTCACGTTGAGCGAAAGATCAAATCCTCTTCCCATCGCAACCATGATCCTGAATGGCCGGGTCTGCCTGCAAACGCAGGTCAGAGCTTGTAGGTGACTGACCGACTCAACAGTATTGATTCTGCGGTTTGGCTTCTGGTGGGATGCAGAAATCAAATTGAGTGCCGACAAATGCCCAACTCCAACGTCATTCGCACAACCGAACTGCCCACCGGGAACCTGAAAGGACATGCGCTTCGCCGAGTTCAGAAACTGAACGACACGCTCCGCAACACACGGCGCTTAGTGGCGAAATCCGGGCAAAACCCTCAACAGTCGCTGGCACTGCTTGTTGCAGAAACGCGCGTGCTGGTTCTACGCATGGGGCGTTATGAGTTTGGCCAACTGGCAAACATGCACTTTCACGCCGTGAAGAACGTCGAAACACCAGGTTCGCACCCGCAACATGAATCGCTGTCACGCATTTACCGCACGTGGTACTGCCTCACGAATAGCGACGGTCCTCATGCGCCCCGAGCCACGAGAACGCGAAAACTGCTCGCTGAAGCAGCGGTGAAGTTTCTGGATATTCTTGTTCCCATCAACGACGACTACGAACGGGCCCTTCGAAGTACGGTGGAGGGACTTTACTGGAAGTGGACGTATCAGGTCGGTCGTGATGCGTTTGGAAAGGCGTCGATGCGGACCAATCGTCAGCGCAAGCCTTTGACGTATGGCACGCTGTGGCAACGCCACGAAGTTCAAATGGTGCCGGACTTTTATGAGGTGCGAGTCATCGCTCAGGCTCTGGAACAGGATATCAAAAAAGCGGCCGAAATCTGGTCGAAGCAAAAAACGCAACAGCTTGTGGATCGCGGTGTCGCCGCACCGTTAGTGAGGCTGACGGTAGCGCTGCAGCAGATGCATGTCAGCCTGAAGATGACGGCCGCATCGATCAGAAAACACACCGGTGTGAGTTTGGGTGCTGCCCAGGCAATCAGGAATGGCCGAATGATTCCGTACACCGAGATTCAGCCGGTAACCCGGTCGGTAATTCCGAAACGCGAACGACACTCGTTCGCGCGAGCGTGGAAATCCGCACAGCACCCGGACCATGAGGAATTCGCGACGGTGTTTCGGCTTATCTGTACAACAAATGGCTGGAACAATCACATGATTGCCAAACTGCTGCGCGTTCGTGCACCGGAACTTCGGGATGAATCTGCGAAGTCAAAAAGAAGAACGGCTCGTTCGGAACCCTATCGTCCGGCAGCGGAAGTGCGGCGAATGTGTCAGGGTAATTCGTTTTCTGCCCAAGTACCGGCGAAAGCGGCGATCGAACTGATTGCGGCGGACGACGGCGGTATCAATGAGTCCGGCGAGACGCAAATTGAGTATCTGGAACGCCTCTTTCTGGAAGGTGTAGACCGTCAACTTCGTCAAAAGGGGAGTGCTGCACTGGGGTCAATGATCCGCAAACAGCGAATCCTGTGTGGCGTCACAGTCGAACAACTTGCGGAATTATCGGGCGAAAATAAGGACGAGCTGCTCCTCATCGAACGAGGCGTTCAGCAGATCCTCGCTGCAACACAGAAGCGACTGATCAGGCTCACGCAGCAGCGGCCGCGGCGGATGGTTGACGAAGCACGGAAGGAACTTGTGCGTCTGACCAGTGCCCCCCAAACGGTGGTTGAAGCGGTTACACTGCTGAAAGAACGGCTCGGTGGATACGTCCCATTGTCGCGACTGTTGCACGACGCTCAGGACCGTCGTTTCAGCTTTACGCCAGACCGACTCAAACGGATTGCCGCCGGACAGGAAGTGCCGCCACTTCCGGCGCTGAAAAGCCTCGTGAACCGTGGCGGTTCTGAAGTCGTGCCCGAGCTGCTGCGAGATTGGCACCTACAGATGCCGAGATGTCTGGCTAACCATCCCAAACTTCACTGGAGCCATCCGCTGGCCCGCGGATTTGGTATTGTCGTTTTCGAGCAGTGTATGAGCCTCTACCAATTCTGGAAGGAACATTTTGAAGGCGACTTCGGCCACACGGTCCTGACGAGGAACTTTCAGCAGATGAATGGTAAAGGCTACGACATAGCGTGGTCGACCGTCAGCCGTTACCTGAACGCGGCCGGCGTCGGAATTCAAGCTCCTCGTCGCGTTTTCTGGCAGCGACTGTTTGAGCGGAAAAACGAGATTACACAAGCCCTTCGGGTCGCAAATCAGACTGCCGTTCAAAAGACAGTTCGGGAGATTCTCACACGATGGCGCAGAAACATGCGCGCCAGCGGCGTCGACCCTGCCTTGGTGGAACACAGACTCGGGCTCATGCCTGAAGAGCATTTAGGATGGGACCGCGTCCAGCACAGGGATGTCGTATCCTGATTCCGATCTGACTGGCACGAGATGAACAATGGGCCGGGTGAATCGACTGCCAAGGCAGTGGAAACGTAGAGACCGCTAAGTCTAGCAGTCGGCTGGCCGACCGTGTCATCGACTCTTCATTGTGGGGCAGCCGGAGATTTGGGATTGCCGAAAAACCACCGTAATTTGGCACAGCGTCACAAACCTGCTGAAGATGCCAACAGGACATGCTTCCGCAAGACGATCAACTGGACTCCGAACTCCTCGTCCGCACCACCCGCGTTTCTCTGCTACCCTCACTCCAAGAAAACACAACTTCCGTTAACTGCCTTGCTCGTGCTGTTCGATTGTGGCGCACCTGCGCTGGAGACGCAGTCACAGAGTCAGGTTGTTGAACCGTCAGCCGTTGATGCACTTGCCGAGTGCACGGGCAAAGTGATCACGTCGATAATGGCGACCCGATCGATGTCCTGACCGACGACAACGAAACAGTTTGCATCCGGTTTCACGGCACAGACTGTCCCGAACGCGGCCAGCCAGGCCGCCCGTTGTGTGTCTATAGTGCTGTCGCCAGAGATTCACCTGTGACACCGCGCAGGTCCCGTTGGGCCTCCGTTCAATCTGGCCGCCTTGTCGAAGGTGATGAAAAAACACTTGCCGGGAAACTTGAGCATTCCTGACTGACCGACCCATCGGAATGAAGTACATGCACGTCCACCGTTGAGTAGCTTTCCCTTTGAGCTTGTGTCATCAACTCGTCAGGCGGCCGAGGTTCTTGAGAATGCCGACAAACGACCTTGATGCCACATCTTCCTGCAGATGCCGTAATTTCATCACGACAGTGGAGTTGCGCTCCCAAATTGCCGGCTCGATACTAAAGTACCGAAGCAGGTCGGTCAGCGGTGGGATTTTTTCATCGAAACGGAGAACACCTGCATGTGACCCTGCTTGTCCTTGATGACGAGAAACCCGTTGCCCAGTGCGATGTGCGGGTACGAATCGTCCTCCCGATGTCCGATACCTTCGAGCTGATCCGATCGATACAGCTGGTCATACCGGCCGGTTGTGGCGTCAAACAGCTCCAGTCGTCCCAATCCAAAGGTGACCAGCTTGCCGTCAGCCGTGGCGATCACGGAGCCGAAGCCGAAACGTCCGCCCTTCCACAGCGTCTTGGCTGGTGTTGCCGGGTCGAGACACTTCAAGGTTGTGTCGATGGCGTAAATACAGCCCTGCCAGACAGCCGGGCTGGAAACCCGGCTGCCGATCATCCGTGTGCTGAATTCCTCGCTCAGCCCGGCGAGTTGTACCTTCAGCAGGGCGCAGCGATTCTGGTTGTAGGCCGACGTGATGAAGACCCGATCGTCGAGCACTATCGGCGTTGCAATATTGCAGCTGTGCTCCGTTTTCCAGTCGTACTCGCCAACGGTCCGGCCCGGCTGGTCGCCGTCGATCCGCATGACGACCAAATGTTCTTCAGTAAACGTTGCGAGGCACGGCTTGCCTGATACTGTAAAAACAGCGGACGGACCGCTGCTCTGGCCCTGACAGTCACGGCACTGGGAGGCCCAGACCTGCTTGCCCGTGTCCTTTTCGAAGGCGACCACCGTACCGCTTTCGCCACCGACTTCCAGAATCAACCAGTTACGGTGAATCAGCGGGGACGTCATGAACCCACAGCTGTAGCTGCCCGGTCTTGTCGGCGGATCGTAGTCGTCGTACAGGTTTCGTTGCCAGGACAGTTTTCCATTCTTTCGCGTGTCCCGACAATGCAGATCACCATCTGATCCAAGTGTGTACAGCAGTCCGGTGGATCGATCAAGGTTTGGTGTGGAACTGGGTCCGCTGTAGTGATTTCTGCTGCCTTTGTAGTCTCGGGCATGTTCCGGAGACTCGTATGACTCCGACCAGACAAGTTGGCCATCGCGTGCGTCATAGCACTGCACGCTGTCGTGCCCGTTCGCCCACCCCATGACATAGACGCGGTCGCCTACGACGATTGGTGAACTGGTGCCATGGCCTGTGTCCTGCTGCCAGAGCTTTTGCGGCGGCCAACCGTGCGGCCAGCCGGATTGCTCGGTTGTCGAACCATTGCGATGTTCGCCCAGCCATGCGGACCAGTCGGCAGCTGCAGCAAATTCAATTTGCAGCAGCACGCAGCAAACCACGGCCGGAACAAGCAGTAGGTTTCGCGAATTCATGTAGCTGCGGTCCTGTTTTGACGGTGACCAATACCGAGTGACATGGTATTACACTTTTCCAAATGATTCACGCAGGTCGCAACGAGTTCTCGACAGAGAGTCCCAACATTTCGTCGCGCGTGAAACACGTCAATAAACCACCGCTGTCGGCGACACCCTGAGCGCGCGGTCACACCAAGATTGTCTCACCTGGTCCGCCTGTCCATCTGCGATGTGACTGACGACGAGGTGCAGGGGACGCGTCGGTGACGGACACCGAAGCAGTATGAGGAAATGTCCAACTATCGAACAAATATTCACCGCGTAGCCATTTCGTCGTGCCCGGATTGTGGAGTCAAGTTTTCGAAGGAGAAGTGGGAAGAGGCAGCCACAAGCTTGATGACTGCCTCTCGGCTGGAAAAGTATCGGAGACCCGCGACTGCGCAAGGATAACCGACCGTGGGGAGGAAGCGACGTTAGGAACAGAAATCCGATACAACACTGGTACGGACAGGCGAGTGAGCCAATCATCACGAAGCCGTCTTCGTTCATCCAGATTGGCAAATTGGGAGCTTGTGCACTCCGAAGAGCTGCACAAGTAATCGGTCCATGGCAGGCCACATGTGCCTGAACAAGACTGGCCGCACTTGTTTGTGCAGACAATGTATCGTCGTTGTGAGTTCATTCATTATCTTCTCGTCTTCGCCACTGGCAGCTGCCGCCTTCAGTCCGGGAGAACCGTACAAGCAATGGGATGTCGATCATCCGGTGAAGGATGTGTTTTTCGGTCGGGAAGGTGATGTGCGTCTCCGCGGCGATACCGTGCTCGTGACCTTTTACAATGCGCCGAATGCGAATCAGTTGCAGACAATACTACGAAGATCTGCCCACCCGGCTTGCCGAAGAAAACGTTGCTCCCGAAATTCCCTGGTTATATGGTTACGAGCTCGACTTTCACTTCTGTTGAGCGTCTCGGAAGAGTCAAATAAATCAGGGCCGGAAAATCGCTGACAGACCTGGTGGATTACCTTGGATCTGAATTCCGTGCGGAGAACTGCCGTAACCGCCTTACACCGTGACTAACGGAGAGACTGATACCATGCGCTTACATCTCGTCCTGATCCTCACCTTGCCGGCCGCTTTGCATTGCAACGTCGGCCTTAGTGATGACGTCGACACCACTAAATGGAATGTCCTGTTCCTGATTTGTGACGACTTGAACTGCGACCTCGGTTGTTACGGTCATCCGATGGTCAAATCACCGAACATCGATCGGTTGGCGAAGCGCGGCATTCGGTTTGAAAATGCCTATTGCCAGTATCCGCTGTGCGGTCCGAGCCGCGCGTCATTCATGACGGGGCTGTATCCGGATCAGACGCTCGTCCATCGAAATGCCGTTTACATCCGCGAACACGTTCCCAATGTCCAGACCATGTCGCAGATGTTTCGCAACAATGGGTACTCGGCCACTCGGATCGGAAAGATCTACCATTACAGCGTGCCAAACCATATTGGCACGAGCGGTCACGACGATCCGTACTCGTGGGACTACACGATCAATCCACGCGGTCGGGACAAGGAGAACGAAGACCTGATTATCAGCCTGCGGCCTGGCAGTTTCGGCGGCACGTTGAGTTGGCTGGCCGCGGACGGAACCGATGAGGAACAGACCGACGGCATTGCGGCGACGGAGGCGGGTCGCCTGCTGAGGCAATATGCAGCACAGAATCACCGATTCTTCCTGGCAGTCGGTCTGTTTCGGCCCCATACGCCGTACGTCGCCCCGAAGAAATACTTCGACATGTATGGGCGGGAGAAGTGCGTTGTGCCGCATGTTCCGGATGGCTATCTCGACACCTTACCGAAACCGGCCCGACAGTCGGTGACGCGAAAACCGGAGCAGCTCAACCTCTCCGACAACCTGGCCCGCCAAGTGATTCAGGCTTACTATGCGTCGATCACGTTTGCCGATGCCCAGGTGGGGAAGGTGCTCGATGCCTGCACGAGACAGGATTGGCAGACGATACGATCGTCGTGTTCACGTCCGATCACGGCTATCACATGGGTGAACACGGGCACTGGCAGAAAACGACACTGTTCGAGAACGCCGCCCGCGTTCCACTGATTCATCGCCAAGCTTGGTACGAAGGCCACCGGTCAAATCGCGAAAACACCCGCCGAGATGGTCGACATCTATCCCACGCTGGCGGAACTGTGTGGACTGACCGCACCCGAGTCTCTGTCCGGCGTGAGTCTGGCACCCGTGCTGAAAGACCCGACGGCGATACCTCGGCAGTCAGCGCTGACTCAATATGCCAGCGGCTACAGTCTTCGGACCTCGCGCTACCGGTACACGGAATGGGGCGAGGATGGTAACGACGGAACTGAACTCTATGACCACGAGTCCGACCCGCACGAGATGATCAACCAGGCCACCCGTCCCGAGCACGCTAAGGTGGCCGAGCGGATGTCGAAACTGCTTTGCCAGCGGATCGCCGATGCCGGTCGTGTTCCCCAAGGCGTTGAGCAAATCCGCTTCGACAACCGGAGACGGGTGCGGTGAGTAAACGAGAAAAGGGACCACCCAGAAGCAAGACGGGAAGTATCCAGGTCCAAAAGAAAAACTGACGATGCCTGGATACTGTCTCAAGGACCGTTGTTTGGCACAGCGCGACAAACGTACTGAATACTCAACTGAGGCTTTGGCTTCACGGCCACGGAGGTTCCCGGTGAATTCACGGCCAAAGTGATCCAAGTCGTCGATGGTGACACCATTGATGTCCTGACTGACGACAACCGGCCTCAGAACTCTGGGTTCACAGTTTCCGCTGCAGTTGTTGTGAAAAGTGATATTACATCGTCATACCGGAGCGATGAGTATCACTTTCAAATGCCCTAGTTGTTCTAAGCTGCTGAAGGCAAAAAAAGAGCACATCGGGCGTCAAGCTAAGTGCCCAAAACATGGTGCCTCTTTGACCGCAGCGGTCGAACCGCCTCCCATACAGCCTATCACTTCGCGAGCAGAAGAGATTGCTCCACAAATCGACGTCCATCACGACGTTCGCTTACCTTCACAGCGTAGACGCCAGAGCAGTTTCTCACTGACGGTTTTCCTCGCTGCCACAATACCTTCCATAGCTCTTGGCTACTTCATAGGCCGCGAGCACCTCAAGTACGAGATGCGGTCCGCCATGTCCAAAGCGGTAGAAAGAATGATGGAAGGCGTCGGCGAGGCATTCGGCAATGATCCCGAAAAAGATGAAGAATTCAGAGAACAGACGCCAGCGCCAATGGGCGTCACGATAGTTGATCAAGAATTTTCCGTCGGCGTTTCCGAGGCGCGCATAAGTCGTGTGGAACTGGAATCGAAATCTACAGACACGGAGGGTTACTCTGATGACGAGTATTTAATTTTAACACTTGTGGTCAAAAATACGCATGATCGAAAAATCCTCCGATTTGCAGAGAACTTGTTTATAAGTCATTTCCGGCTTTACGATGACGTAAACAATCAGATTCGTGGGATCAACTTTGGTTTCATGACTAAACTAACGGGTGCGATAGACGGCAATGCCGACATTCTTCCCGGCCGGGTCCAAAGGCACGTTTTAGTGTTCAATATTCCACCTCCAAAAACTCAATACCTGATTCTGGACGTCGACAAGGCGGCCTTTTATGGCGAGGGTCGTCTCAAGTACCAGATTCCTGTCGACAGAATCAAAAGGGGTCTTTGACGACAACGGGGCCGGAAACCACGGGAACTAAAGACACCTGCCGTATAAAACCCCCGTGTTTTGTGACCTAGTGGACTGTGCGGGGGGGGGGGGGGGGGGGGGGCGGGGGGGC
>CAUZPL010000126.1:0-15436 GCA_963581585.1 Planctomycetota bacterium | reverse complement strand
GATCTCGGGCACCTTCGTGTCCTTGCCGAGAAGTACGTCAGCACGACGCAACTTCGCTATGATCTGATCCACTGAGTGTCGTTTCTGACTCATCTGAAAGAATCCTTTCCGGGCCTGCGGCCCGAAAAGGATTCTCTCACTGCGGCTGGAACAAGTTTAGGGGAGGACGTCAACTCGAAACCTACCGCGCACCGTCTGATTCTCAATAACTTACCAGTAGCCGTGTTCGCCAGAACGCGGGCCGCTCGTGATCCCCGCACTCTGGCGAGTGCGGCTACGGAAAACCTGAACTGGCCGCTCGCCTTAGCGGAACGGCGCAAGCCGTCCGGTGTCGTAAAACCGGAGGGCTTGCGCCCTGCCGCTACGTTTTGATCCGGTAACTTAATTCCAGACGAATCCTGACGCGGCGAAGCTGCAACCAAAGTAGCAGGCACACTCCGTGTGCCTGCTACTTTCAACATGCGCGCGAATGGCGCTTGACTCAATGAAAGACTCTAAATCGACGCAGTGAGCTCGCCCATCCGCTGCGTCAGTTTGTTGTTCTCCTCGTAGTCGATCGGGATGACGACCAGGCTCGGGCCTTCGGCCTGGAAGGAGGCTTCGAGGGTCTCCCGCAGTTTCGAACTGTCTTCGCAACGGTAGCCGTTCCACCCGAAGGCCTCGGCGAGGGTCACGAAGTCCGGGTTGCCGAAGGCCAGATCGGTGTGCTTGCCGAAGGTGTTGAACTGCTTCCAGGCGATCAGGCCGTACGCGTGGTCTTCCCAGATCATTATGGTGATGTTGCAGTTGTACCGCTTTGCGGTTTCCATCTCCTGCACATTCATCAGGAATCCCGCGTCGCCGCAAACGCCGAGGATGCGTTCATTCTGGCCGACGAAGGATGCCGCGATGGCACCTGGCAGAGCGAAGCCCATCGAGCAGAAGCCGTTCGGGATGAGGCAGGTATTCGGCTCGTGGCACTGGTAGTAGCGGGCGATCCACATCTTGTGGGCGCCGACGTCAGACAACAGCAGGTCTTTCGGACCGAGCACCTGACGAGCGTCCCACAGCGCCTTTTGCGGTTTGATCACTCCTGCCGCGTCGTCGTCTTTGTCAGCCGCAAACTCCTCCGTCATCTTCACTCGGCAGACTTCGCCGTGAGAGTGATCGAAGTCGAGATCGTCCGTCCCGTCGCGAGCGATCCGCTCGTTGAACATCCACAGCGTGTGAGCCAGGTCGCCAACAACCTCGACATCGATGCGGTAGTTCTCGTCGACTTCCGACGGGATGAAGTCGCAGTGCACGATCTGTTTCTTTCCACCCGGGTTCCACAGCTTCGGGTGGTACTCGACCATGTCGTAGCCGAGCGAGATGACCAGGTCCGCCTGTTCGATCGCGACGGCCGGGACGTCTTTGCCTCCCAGGCCGATCGTGTAACCGCAGTGCGGGTCGTCCATGTCGAGGGCACCCTTCGCCATCATCGTGTTGAGCACGAAGATGCCGGTGGAGTCGACAAACTTCCGCAGCTGGTTACTGGCTCGACGCCGGATGCAGCCGTTTCCAGCGAGAATGATCGGTCGCTTCGAGGACTTGATTGCGTCCCAGGCCTGGTTGACGATCTTGTCGTCCGCCACCGGTCGGCGGAACTGGCGAGGCTCGATCGGACTGACGTTCGTTGTGTGTTCGGCGATGTCCTCGGGAAGCTCGATCAGGCAGGCTCCCGGCTTTTCTGTCGTCGCGATGCGGACGGCTTTGCGGATGATTTCCGGAATGTTGTCCGCGTGGTAGATCATCTGAGCCCACTTGGTCACGGGCTTGAACATGCCCACAACGTCCATGACCTGATGAGACTCTTTGTGAAGCCGTTCGGACGAACCCTGACCGGTGAGCACCAGCATCGGGGACCGGTCCATGTTGGCATCGGCGACGCCCGTGATGAGGTTTGTCGCTCCGGGACCGAGCGTTCCCAGGCAGGCGGCCGGCTTGCCGGTGAGCCGGCCGTAAATCTCCGCCATGAACGCGGCGCCCTGCTCGTGGCGAGTCAGGATGAAGCGGATCTTGTCTGAGTCTTCGAGGGAGATCATGAAGTCGGCGTTTTCTTCGCCGGGGACGCCGAAGATCAGCTCAATGCCTTCTTCTTCCAGGCATTTTACGAACAGGTCAGATGCTTTCATGGGGAGTCCTTCGCGGTGTGAGTTGACTTCGCAGCTTGATTTTCGAATTGAGCATTTCGGGAGGGCGAAGCTCCTGCTGAGCCGGTTCCGCGTACGGCTCGGCGGGAGCCTCGCCATCCCATTCGAGCGAGACGTGTTGGATCAGAACTGGATCACACAACACCGTAAGCCAGCATCGCGTCGGCGACTTTGACGAAGCCGGCGATGTTGGCTCCGTCGACATAGTTGACGTAGCCGTCTTCCCCCTTGCCGTCATTGATCAAAGTCAAGGGATTCCATAATCCACGTGCTGCCACTCTCCCTGATCTTCCCCGAGAAGTGAGTGCGAATCGTAGCACCGAATGAATTCTGGGAATCAACGTACGAATCGACGCTATAGAGGCCGCCGCCCAAGTCAGTGACATCGCGGGAACCGCCAAATCTAAATTTTGCCGTGCTCGGAGATTTTAATCTCTTTTCGACAAAAAGTTGTGTGTACGCCCAAGCCCCGTGTACGTTTCCCGATTCGGCGGTGGGCATTGGTACAGGCGGACGATTCGGGGCAGGCGTGATCCGCACGTCTCCCGATCCGGCGTCGGTCTGCTGCTTTCGTTCTGATTGGGCGGCGTCGGGCATCGCACCAATCGTAAATTGAAGCTTTTTGGCAGTGGAGATAAGCCCGTCGTCATCGCGCAGCTGAAGGTCGCCATTGGAATCAAGAACGTAGTGATCGCCATAGGTGGAGCCGCCCGGATTGTTGAACCGGCGACCGAGAGGTGATTGGCTTTCGACAATTTCACTGGTTCCACTGCTGCCATCTTCGTAGGTTGATTCCATAAACAGTTTGTCCTTGTCGCGAAATATCACAATTCGTCTGCCGAGAAACGGCGTTTCATTGAGCCAGCGACCAATCTCATCGCGGTCTGCCGTTTCAGGTGTCGCGGACAATTTTGCGGCGGCATCGGCAGACAAGCCAAGTATCCGAACATCGAGGTCTGGGTCGTAAAAAGTGGTGGCCCAACAGCCGGCACCAACCTGCATGTCGGGGAGGTAGTAGGCAATAAGTGTACGTTCGTAGGTACTGTTGTCGGACGCTTTTACTTCTTTAGCAATTGCGGTCAACGTGTCTTCTGACACGTGCTTATTCAGGCGAATTTCGACGCCGCGTTTTATGCCGGGCACCTTGGTTTCGTCGATGACGGTGTAAGTAACGTCTGCAGGGATTGTGGATGATGGAGTTGATGTACCGAGCGAGTCTGCCCCTCCGTCGGGCGTCCTGCTCATGAAGCCGTTCGGCAGCTTTGGTTCTGATTCGGCTGCCCGAGCCGCTACCTCTCTCACTTCGACCAGTTCTTCTTTCACCGCGAGCGACACTCCGAGCTGCCGCAGCCGAGCTTTGTCGGCCATGTAGTCCGCGTACTCGCTCACAGGTACTAGCGGCTTCGGTGATGGTTTGAGAAAGATCAGGCCCAACAAAATCAAGTTCAGTGCTGCAGATGCCGCGAGTAGCGCAATCCAAAGGCCCGTGTTTCCCGTACCCGCCTCTTCAACAATGTTCGTATGCGCATCCTGCGTCGGCTGGACTTGCACACGGATTGGAGGGTTCTTCAGTACTGGAATGGATTCTTTCAATTGCGGAATATCACCAATCGGCATCCAGGGGCCCGCAGCAGCTTCACTGATTTCATCCGTTTCCCTGAGCTTGCCGTTACCGATCCCCTTCTTGACGGCCTTATATGAGACGGGACCGGTGACTTTGCCACTGCGTCTGATAAAGAATGGATTGGCCATGTTACGGTAGCCTCTCGATCAAATGAGCAAAGCGGTCACTTCCCTGGTCGAAGATCCAAGCAGGCCATACTTCCTTTGTGTCAGTCTTAAAAGATCCTGTACAGCTGAAAATGGTGGTCTTAGCTCACCGATACAGGTCCCGTTCATCCTTACTCATCTTTCGCCAGTCCCATGGTGCAATGATCTTATGACTGCCCGACCACAGTCCTTTTTTCAGCCGGCGCGCCTGTGTCTCAGCATCCGCCAGTGTGATGTCATCCGGCGCGTACCTCACATAGTGCCAGGCCAGACCTCCAGCGACAAGTGAACCGTTAATCTGAGTGCCGTCGTGATGAATTTCACCGATCGTACGGTCATATCTGTCCTGACCGTGTGAGACGACTTTCACAACATTGCCCAGGACGGAATCTTTCAATGCCTGGGTTGCATTGTTACCGAATGGCTGGCCACGTTTGTAAACGGCGGCGAGAAAGTGTGGCGCCTGGCGGAGAGTGGCTGGCGGTAAGATCGTGCAGCGCTCACATGTACAGTTGTTGACTCCGGATTTGGCCCGGAAAAGCGTCATTGTGGCGTATTTCCGGTGAATCCGGGGGAAGCAGGTGTGCCGGGTGATCACCGACATGGAACTTTGGACTGAAGTTCGTCGCCGCGTGCTGACGCAGGAACTGAGTAAACGAGCGGCGTGCCGTGAGTATGGGATTCACTGGCAGACGCTGGAGAAGATGCTGCAGCACGCCGAGCCACCGGGATATCGGCTGAAGAAGTCGCGGCCGTCGAAGCTGGCCCCGTTTCTGCCGGTTATTGACGAGATCCTCTCGAGCGATCGGAAGGTGCATCGCAAACAGCGGCATACCACAAAGCGGATCCTGGAACGCCTGCGGGATGAGCATGACTACGACGGTGGTTGGACGCTCGTGAAGGACGCCGTCCGTGCCTGGCGGCAACAACATCAGGAGGTGTTTCTGCCGCTGTCTCATCCGCCTGGTGAAGCTCAGGTGGACTTCGGTTTTGCCGACGTGTGGCTGGAAGGCGAACAGACAAAGGTTGCTCTGTTCGTTATGACGCTGCCGTATTCCGACGCGGTTTTCATGCAGGCATTCCCTCGGGAATGTACGGAATCATTTCTGGACGGTCATCGGCGAGCATTCGAGTTCTTCGGCGGCGTCCCGGTTCGCATCAGTTATGACAATTCGAAAATTGCCGTTGGTCGCATCACGGGATCAAGGGAACGAACGGTGACTCGCGAGTTTCTGCGACTGCAGAGTCATTTTCTGTTCAAGGAGCATTTCTGTCTGGTCCGTCGTCCTCAGGAGAAGGGGCATGTGGAACGTCTGCTGGATTATGCTCGTCGTAACTTTCTGGTGCCGGTACCACGTGTTGATTCTCTCAAGAAACTGAATGACCAGCTGGCGGCATGCTGCCGAACGGATCTGGATCGCCAGCTTCGGGGCAAGGCTGCTGCAAAAAAGGAACTGCTGAATGAGGAACGTCAGCACTTTCTGCGTCCGCTCCCCGTTCAGGCCTTTGAGTCTCATCGCGTTGTTCCGGGACATGCCAGCTCCCTGTCTCTGGTTCGGTTCGACAACAATGACTATTCCGTGCCGACACAATACGCACACCGTCCGATCACTGTGGTGGCGACGGTGGATGAAGTGCGAATCATCTTTGAAGATCGGCTGATCGCCCGACATCGGCGGTGCTGGAAGAAACAGCAATCACTGTTCAATCCCGTGCATTATCTGGCTCTGCTGGAACGCAAGCCCGGTGGCTTCGATCACGCTCGTCCGCTGGAGGACTGGGAGTTGCCTGTCTGCTTCGGCATTTTGAGACGTCGGCAGGAAGCAGATTCCGACAGTGGGGGGACACGCGAATTCATCAAGGTACTCAGGCTGCTGGAAACGCATTCCGTGAAGCAACTGAAGCACGCTGTTCAGCACGGCCTTGAGATCGACGCGATCAGCTGCGACGCCATTCGATTGATTCTTGAATACCAACAGGAGGAACCCATCGCGTTGTTCAGTCTGGACGGTCGCCCACACCTGAAACTTGTGCGTGTCGCTCAGACGAATGTTTCTGTTTACCAGTCCCTGCTCATGGAAGGAGCAACCTTATGAAGAAGACCGAAACGAAGAGTACCGTCCTGCTGGCTCATCATCTCAAGTGCCTCCGGCTTCCCACCATTCTGGCGGAATGTGAAAAGGTGGCCGCTCGATGTGCAGCGGACAACGTCGATCATCTTGCCTTTCTGCTGCAGCTGATCGAACTGGAACTGCTGGACAGGGAACGACGTGCGTCCGACCGCAGACTCAAGGCGGCGAAGTTCCCAAACTACAAGACGCTCGACACGTTCGACTTCAAATCGCAGCCATCGCTGAACAAGGTTCTGATGACAGAACTGATTCGAGGAGAATACATCGATAAGAAGGAAAACGTGCTGCTGGTTGGAAATTCGGGAACCGGAAAAACACACGTTGCCACGGCTCTGGGAATCGCAGCGTGTGCTCAGGGCAGACGAGTTCGGTTTTATCGCATCACAGAACTCATTACCCAGCTGATGGAAGCTCGCGAGGAACGGGATCTGCTGCGAGTCCGCAAGCAGCTGTCAAAACTCGACCTGCTGATTCTGGATGAACTGGGTTACGTGCCTGCCAGCAAGATCGGATCAGAGTTGCTGTTCGACGTGATCAGCACCGCCTATGAGCGGCAGAGCCTGATCGTGACCACGAATCTACCGTTCGAAAACTGGACCGAAGTCCTCAGCAGCGAGCGGCTCACCGGGGCAACTTTGGATCGCCTCACCCATCGCTGTCACATCCTCGAAGCCTCCGGCGAAAGCTACCGACTTCAGGACGCACAACGACGAAAACGAACGTCACGCTCAAGCAAATCCGTGACAAAGACGAAGTAACTCACAGAGGGCAGAGAAAGCCTCAAACGCCTCGCCGCGAGCTGCCAGCCACGTTCCAGCGAGGATCCCTTTCAACCAGAGCGCTGCACTATTCGCCCGCCAGGCGCCACACTTTCTCACCGCCGTTTACACCTGAGGTTCCAAAGCCCAGCGTAATTCGCCGGGACGACATCGACGAGATCATTTCTTCAACGAATTCAATGATGCCCAAAGCGCTGCTGGACAGGTTTACTTATGACGAGATCATGGAAATCCTCAGTTACATTACCAGCGCCGGACGCACCGGTGGATAAGACGCGAGTGTTTCAATCGGGGAAGTGGTCGTATGTTACCAGAATCGAACCGTCGTGCATTCCTTCGAACGGCGGCAGCTGTCGGTGCGACTGGATTTGGGGGTTGGTTCCGTCCGGAGACCTGTTGGGGCGGGGTTTCTTCAGACTCCCTGGCTTCTCTTTGCATCACCGACATCGAGCGTCACGTAGTTCTCCTGCCGTTGAATGATTATCACAGCACGGCGCTCTATCGGTGCCAAGGATCGGAGATCATGTCCCGCACGATCTTCGTTGTCAAAACAGAAAATGGTTTGGAAGGCTACGGCGAAGGTCTGGGTTCGTCATGGCTTCCATCCGACCAGCTGAAACAGTTCATTGGAACATCTCCGTTCGACTGGATTGGCGATACCGCCAATTTGCCACTCAACATGGCTTTTTACGATCTCATGGGCAAGTATCTCGGCGTCCCGGTGTGGAAGCTCATTGGTCCCAAAGTGAGATCATGGATTCCGGTCGCCGCATGGACTGAACCTCAGGCTCCCGACGCCATGGCCGAAGAAGTGCGACAGGTCTCGCGTCGCGGTTACAACTGGCTGAAGTTTCACCTCAACGAAATCCAGGACGTCGTGGACCAGACCGAGGCGATGCAGAAAGTCGCACCGCCTGGATTTAAGGTCCACTATGATTTCAACGCCAATTCCAACGTGGAAGCCATCCTTCCGGTGATCAGGGAGTTGCAGCGATTTCCCATTGCCGGCCGGGTCGAAGATCCGATGCCTTCCAAAGATCACGAGGGTTATCGTCTGCTGCGTGAAAAATCGCAATTACCCATCCTGATTCACCACGGTCCCACTGAAGTCATGGTGGATCACCTCTGTGACGGCTACATGGCCGGTCACGCTGCCATCGGTGTGGCTGCCAAAGCCGCGGCTGTTGCGGAAGCAACCAACACACCGTTCATGCTGCAGCAGGGGGGTGGCACTATCAACCAGGCCTTTCTCGCACACGAAGTAGCCGCATTCAAAATGGCACTCCTTGATCACGTCAATCTCGACAACTTGTGGAAGGATGACGTGACGACCGAACGGTTCTCCGTGGTGGGCGGCAGCATTGCAGTGCCGAAAGGGCCTGGACTGGGAGTGACGCTCGACCGTGAGAAGCTCGAAAAATACAAGAAGACGCCCAGGCCTGCGCCCGTTCGACTGTTGGTCCGCGTCAAGTACAAAACCGGCCTGACGATTTTCTATCGCCACAATCCCGAATCGCCCGGCGAGCTGTACCGATTGCGATCTCTGTCACGTGTGGATGTCCCCGGTCCCGTGCCAGGCTATCGAAACTCTGTGGTCGGTGATTTTTGGGAAGCGGATGACACCGCCGAATTTGCGAAAACCTGGAAAGAAACCGAATCCGGCCCCTATTGGGTTCGGCAGTGAATGATGAAACGATCCACCATGCTGGACGGCTTTGAGTTGCGCATCTTTCGGCGATCTATCTGACCAACTCGTCGCGCACCCGGAGTTTTTGAGATGCTTCAGAAAACAGGGGAGCCAGATTTTAGGCCGTTTCCTTCCGCATGCTGTGCGGCGACCGTTTGATCCCTGTCGATTGCAATCCGGAATTCCCCCAATAGTCTTGTCCGCATCCAAATCGCCAGATGACTCCTGTGATCTACACCGCCAGCGCCCATGGCATTACCTGCCAAGCCCCCTGTTACCCGTGGATTAATATCATTTGGTTTCGCAATGCAACACTTGGCAATCACAATATTGTCCCGTCACGGAGCCAACCATGACGAACAGAATTTCTGCCCTTCTTTCAATCCTTCTCCTGACCCCGACGGGCCTCGCCCATGCTGATTTGACCTGACACTGGGTTGGTGACAACCAGTATCGCATTAAAGTGCAAACAAACGACACGGTCGCGGCTCGGCCCAATGCCCCGGCCGGAGTGTCCATCGACTTTGCAAAGCTATTTGACGAACAGGGACTGCCCGGACGACTAGATTGCCACTCCCTTCGCGTGGTGCGCCAGGACCCGCAGCCATTAAATCAGACGAAGCGTTATCGGTAAAAATTGGCCCCAGACCGGAAACGTCAGAAACAGAAAATGGAGAAGATTACATGCGTGACGAGATCGCTTCCATGTTCAACTTATCCGACCAGGTGACCCTGATCACCGGTGGGGCTCGAGACTTTGGCGTTGAGATCGCCGAGGTGCTCGGCGGCGCAGGGAGTAGCCTGATCATCACTTCACGCTCACTGGCCAACGCCGAAAAGACCGCCGGGATCCTGCATGAGAAACTCGGCGTGGATGTGCTGCCGCTGGAACTGGAAGTGACCGATGCCGCGGCGGTGTCGGATGTGGCACATCGGGCCCGCGAATGGAAGGGACAGATCGATGTGCTGGTCAACAACGCAGGAGGTGGATCTGGCCAAGGTTCCGGGCACCTGTTCGAGCGATCGACCGAAGATGCCGACCGACTTCTGGCGGTCAACCTCAATGGCTGCTTGTACTGCTGCCGCGCCGTGGGCAGGATCATGGCCAATCAAGGTCATGGCAAGATCATCAATATCGCGTCGATCGCCGGACTCATTGGCCGTGACCGGCGCATGTACGACCGCCATGGCATGGCCGGGCAGCCGATTGATTATGCCGCAGCAAAAGCAGGTGTGATCGGCATGACCAGCGACCTGGCGGGCCTGCTGACTCCAATGGGAATACACGTCAACGCAATATCCCCGGGTGGATTTAATCGCAACCTTCCCGAGGGTTTTGTCCGTGACTACGCCGATCGTACGCCCCTGGGGCGAATGGGTCGTGACGGGATTGATCTGCGTGGCGCAGTGCTGTTCCTGGCAACTGCTGCATCGGATTATGTCACCGGGCACAACCTGGTCGTCGATGGCGGCTTCACAACGTGGCAATAATCCGTACGTCGTGACATCAGTACCATCGCTGCCAGAATTGCAGATTACGACCGGATCCTTCACTGATTTCCTCAGCCGCCGCCGGTTTGCCTCGGGATCCACTGTCCGCCAGACTCCTGCCGGAGCGACGGGCTCGGGATTCCTGGCCGCATCGTCCATGAGCCGCTCGGCCACAAAGATCGCCGCTCGAGCCTGGCCATCCTGAACGACGACGACGTTTGCGGCAGAGGAAACGGCAGTCATGCGTACCCCACAAATCAAGGCGTCTAATTCCGGTTTACGCCACAGGATGCGTGTTTTGATGACGTGCATTGTCGTCCGCGGGATTTGTCTCCTGTTTTCAGAAAATGAATTTCGGCTTTCCGATTGCTCAGTCGGTTTTAGGAAGCCGGTCCGGATCGTCGTGATCCACAATTCCCCGGGTGCAATCGAACCTGGAGAACCTTTCTCAATAGTCCGCCACCGACCCGTCTTTTAGCGTAGCTCCGGGCCAATTGTAGTTTTGTGGTTTGCGGGATTCTTCTTGGAGACGTTTCTCGTCCACCTCGACGCCCAGGCCAGGCCCAGGCGGCAGGCCGATGTAGCCATCCTTGTCGAGTTCATACGCCATTCGTGTGACACCGGGCGGGTTGAAGCCGGCGTTCTGAGGGTAGAACTCGTGGATCAACAGGAACGGAATCGAAGAAGCCACGTGCAGGCTCGCCGCGATGCCCAGGAAGGTCGCCGTACAGTGCGGGGCCAGCGGAACGAAATAGGCCTCGGCCAGCGTGGCGATCTTCTTCATTTGGCTGATGCCGCCGGTGTGGTTGCAGTCGGGTTGCAGGATGTCGATACAGCGTTCAGACAGATACGGGAGCACGCCCCATATCGTGCGGTCGCGCTCTCCTGTGGCCAGTGGAATCGAGATTTTTTCCTTGATCCGTTTGAAGACCTCGATGTTTCCTGGTACGGCGGGCTCTTCGATGAACATCACGTCGTACGGCTTGATGGCTGCGGCCAGCTGAATCAATGTGGCCGGTGGAACGGCCGAATGCGCGTCGAACATCACCGCGCCGTCAGCTCCCACATTTTCACGGGCACGAGCGATTGCTTTTACCATTCGGGCGATGTCTGCCGGAGTACCGGAATGATCGTAGATCCCGTGCGGAGGCACCTTCTCAGCCTTCGGCGTGTGATAGACGCGGATGCGATCGCGCGTTGGCCCGCCCAGCAGCCGATAGACCGGAACGTTCCAAAGCTTGCCTGCCAGATCCCACAGAGCAATGTCGATCGCGGCGATCGTGTGCACCATCAGCGCACCGCCTCGCATGTTGCGATGTGCCCGATACAGCTTTTGCCAGATGTGCTCAATCCGTGTCGGATTCTCGCCGTCGATCAACTCGAACAGCGACTGTACGAGCACCCTGGCAGGCCGTGGATCGACACCCTTCAAATCGCCCCAGCCACTGATTCCGTGGTTCGTCTCGATCTTCACATAGACGATCGGACCGACCCAGTACGTTTTCACACCCGTGATACGGATGCTCGATGAACGATCAACGACCTGCGCCGCCGGGTTCTTGTCCTGGCCAACCGCCTGATGCACGACCGCGGCACCGGCGGCTGCCGCGCCAAAGCCTGCCAGCAGTTCGCGACGACCAACGTGCCCTGATAACTGTCTGCGAATCATGGGATGCTCCCTTTCCGGAATGTGAAAACCATACTCTTAACACTTTGCTGATCGCCGTTCGTTTCGCCATTAGCGAATTTTGTAACTGAGGTGCTCATCGCACCGGGCAATGTTCGGCCCGCCAGCCACTTCCAGGTCGGCAATCGTGATTTGATTTTCATCGCCGATCGACCTATTTGCCAGTGAGGCAGTTTCCAAAAGTGCGGTCAAGACAGTGAGTGTCACTCGAAGAAAAATGGCCGCGGCGCGTCGAAACAAAATGGTTTCATGTCGGCAATGGTTCCGCCATGTTTCCTGTTGTCTCGAACCATTTTTGGATCAACAGAGTCGGAAAAATGGGGCGGGACCAGCAGCTCAGGATTGATGCAGAACCGGCATTTCGCTTTTACAAGGCGGCCTACCAGTACAGCATCTATCTGATGCACTCGTGGCACCATGCCTTCTCCGCAGCACATTCGGAGCAGGATATCGACGCTGCTCTGGATGGCATTGAGGCTTCAATTTGCGAGGCCATGAAAGGCTGAACGTACACATGAATATTCTCGTGACCGGAAGCAGCGGCACGATTGGAGGCTATGTGCTCCGGGAACTGCTCCGCGCCGGACACATCGTGTCAAGCTACAGTCGTTCGCCATCGCTGGTGGAGGGCGTGGAGTTTGTTGACGGTGATATCACCCGCCTGGAGCAGCTCCGGGAGGCATGCCCGGGACGTCATGCCATCATCCACGTGGCCGCCGTGCCAGGAGGGGGAAGAGCCACGCCGGAGCAATTGATGTCTGTCAATGTCATCGGCACAGTCCACGTCCTGGAAGCTGCCGTTTCGGCGGGTGTCAGCAAAGTCGTATTTGCTTCTTCCGGTGCTGCAACCGGCTTTTCCTTTCAGAGGCGTGAGATTGTCCGACAGTATTTTCCGATTGATGAGCAACATCCGTGTGAGCCGCACGAAGAATACGGACTGAGCAAGGTGCTGGGTGAACTAACATGTAAGAGATACTTCGACGCCTGGGGCATCCGGACCATTCCCCTGCGTATCAACCACAACTGGTACATCGATCGGGGAGGCGCTGAGATCGTCGCTCGTTCAGGATGGGCCAGAGAGTTCACTGTGAACCGGCTGTGGACGGAAAGGTACCGCAAAGTCATCGAGGACACAGAGGGCACAGACTGGCCCGTACAAGGACCGCCCTCCTCGAAGAACATTCTCTGGGCCGTCACGGACGCCAGAGACGCGGCGCAGGCATTCCGACTGGCCGTCCAGAGCGATGATATTTTACACGAAGTCTTCCTGATCAACGGTGATGACACGTGTTCCACAATTGAGACTAATGAGCTCATCGCTCGCCATTATCCGAACGTGGCGTGTAGAGGACCTCTGGAATGCCATGCATCGCTCGTGTCACACGAAAAAGCGACACGCATGCTGGGATATCAGCTGAGATACACGTGGCGGGAGAGCAATTTTCGGGACTGGCTGACCGACGGCGGTGAGTACCTCATCAAGCCACGGCCTGCTGTCGTGCGAGCCAACTGAAAGGTTCCGCCGTTTCGCAGCACAGGCGGCTCGCCTGTGTACTCTTTACGGCAGCCAATCAATGGCTGCTGACGCCGTTTCGCGATTTGTGCGTACGGCCGACCCTGCGTCTGCAGGCTGACGCCTGCAGCTACACGTTCGCCGCATTCGAAGGGCTGCCGGCAAACGTGGCGGAAGGTTTAGCACACGGCCCTGTTTAGATTTTCCGAATACGGCCTGTAGCGGACACGAAGACAGGTCGGCAATTCCATTTGCGAAGGTTGTCGACCTGGTTGATTCGGTTCCATTTTGTTTGCGACGTGCGTTGGATGGTCGCCGATAAATCGGGACACAACTGAATTTCACCCCGGCTCAGCTTCTGGACCCGATACAGCACATGTTCCCCGTCCTTCGCCTGCAGTAGCAGTGCGTCATTTTTGCACAGGGCGAATTTGAAAACCCTCACCTTTTCGTCGTCAAAGTCATAAGCGGCGGGAATCAGAATGCACTCCCCTGCCAGTTTTCGATTTCGATTGAGACGCTCGTAAGCCTCCAGGCATGTGATGACTTTAGGCTCCCATTTGACTTCATGGCCATTCTCATCAGCAACGGCATAAATCATAGACGCAAAATTTGAATCTTTACCAGATGCGACATACCGGCGGCGAGGCTCCGTACCTACCGCTCACGGCTTTTCCCACGAGTTGATCCGCACTTTGTGAGTCGGGATTTCTCGGGTCCCGTCCTTTGTCGTCATCACTGGATGATTCGCAGGATCTGCAAATGCGTTTTTAGGATCTGAGACTCCGAGGGCGGCTATTGTATCTTCCACAATCTGACGAATCGCCGCATCAACAATCGTCCCTTTTTTGATGTCCGTCGGGCTCAGGGCCGCAAGAGCTTGACGCATATGGTGTTCGATACTGCCGTCGGCCTTTTGATGTTCTTTACTGTAAATCAATTCGGCGTGCAGCGGTCCGGACAGGGTTCTGGTTATACGATGGGAAACATGAATCACAGCAATTGCGGTATCCACATCGTCTGCGAAGGTCGGCCACGGGGATTTTACTGCTTCATAAAATCGGCGGCTGTAATGCCTGGGTTGCATTGTTATCGAATGGCTGGCCGCGTTCCGGACAGTCGATGCCGTGAAGCCGGATGCGAATTGTTTCTTGGTCGTCAGCCAAGACATCAATCGTGTCACCGTCGATGACCTTGATCACTTTGCCCGTGAACCTCAGCGGTTGGTTGCTCTGTCGGTTCGACAGATGGCGCGACTGGCGTTGTAACCGACGGTGTTTCCTGAACCGGATTTTGTGGCTGCGATACGTGTTCGAGGTTGCCACGGACAGGAAGTAGCAGCAGGACGTGGCCGGAGATCTGTGCAGGGACGGCGGCGTCGTAATTGGGAAAGAATCCGCTCCGGGGTCAATGAGTTGGTATCCGTAACAGTGTCCGAACTTACCGAAGGATGCACTGAAGGGAGACCGAGAGCTCGAAGACACAACTAAACCAGTTGTGTCAGGCCTGTCGCTTCAAGCCGTACGAGTCGGAAGTACTATGACTCAGGATTAGTATTCCATAAAGTTGACATCGAACGTGTTCAGGCCATGTCGATCTATTCAAAGTCGATCCATTCAAAGAAGTATTTGAACACCCCGTTGACAAGACCGACGTTGCCGCCCATACCGTGTCTACGGTCCATTGAGTCCATGAGTTGGGTTCGATCCGAGACCATGTTCTTGTTGTTATCGAATTCCAACACAATCATCTCGTTTTCCCAATCTGTTTCGTCGTTTACCGCATGGACGCTATGGGGCTTGCGTCTTTCCAGTGGAGGACTATTAAATTTATACACGTCGTGTAAAGTCGATTCACCGACAATCGACTGCATATGCACTACGTGTGCCTGTTCAGACTCTCTGTTCGCGGACGTTGTGTCGGCATACGCTTTTGAGTTCGATGGAGGACTATAAGTATCGTCAACGCTCACGTCGACGATACTATCGTCCTGAGTCGAGACGATGACGGTTTGGGCGGTGTCGCAACTATTAGGCGTGAAGATTGATGAAGCGGGAGAACCATTCACCTGGCTGTCGCCGGTGACGGTCACGTCCGCGGCAGGCTCGGTATCGAGCACGACGGTATAGGTGTCGGTCGCACCGCTTTCGGCGATGTCGGTCGAGCCGCCGGACTCCTGAATCGTCACTCCAGGTACCGAACCGAT
>CAUZPL010000125.1:0-15924 GCA_963581585.1 Planctomycetota bacterium | reverse complement strand
CTGCTGATTGCGTACGTGCCTTTTGGAAAATAGACAGTCCGGCCGGTCTCTATTCCTGCAAAGACAGCACGCGTAACAGGCTCGGTATCGTCGTGGTGGCCATCCCCGACGGCGCCGAAGTCGCGCACATCGAGCCAACGGTTGTCGACGGACGCTTGCGCACCGTTCGTCTCGCGGCCCAAAGCGGAACCTGAAAACAGGATGAGCGATGACAGCAGAACATGCACGCTCCAACTTATTCGACTCATTGCTGCCTCCATTGCAGATTCTGGTTTACGACTCCATGCGCATCCTGAATTTTTGATCAACATCGACCAATCAACAACAGTCCGGATTGGTTCGACAATCATCACGACCAAGCATGATGGTAACTGTGAGTTGCCAAAGTTATCAATTGCCCACTGCTTCCGGATCAGGCTTCAACCCGGATATCGTCGTCCGAAGCATGAGCAGCGACGGAACCACAATCTGCTGAGTTCGTCGCGGACACTTTGATAGTTGATATTCACCCACTTGCCTGAATCCTGAATTGCACGGTTCGATCAGGTTCCTGGAACCGGATATCCTCGGGACTGGTCGACGAGGTTCTTGAGCGGCTCTCCGGACCTATATCGACGCAGATTCTCGCAAAAGAATTCGACTAGACGCCGTGACCGGTCACCCGACCATCCCGCGATGTGCGGCGTGATGACCAGGCGGGGTGTATCCCAAAGCGGATCATTTTTTGGCAGCGGCTCGACTGCAGTCACGTCCAGCCCGGCACCAGCAATGCGGCCTTCAGTGAGACACTCGATCAGCGCCGGTTCGTCGACAATACCTCCGCGGGCGATATTCACCAGAATTGCCGTGGACTTCAAAAGTGAGATCTGTTCGGCTCCGATCAATCCTTGAGTCTCGGCGGTGGCCGGGCACGAAACCAACAGAACGTCCGCCTCGGCGACCAGATCGTTCAGCCGATGCAGTCCGTGAAGCGATTCCACTTCGTCGGGCTTCGGTGGAGAATGCCGATCGACAGCAATGACGCGCATCCCGAATGCAGCTGCAATTCGAGCATACCTGCGGCCAATCCCGCCCAAGCCGACAATGCCGACAGTACGACCGTCGAGATCATGGGGAATGAACTGAGTCCAGTCATGCTCGTTCTGCTGTCGCTGGAAGGTTTTGAGGTACCGAGCGACGGCCAGTGTCAGCGCCCAGGCGGTTTCGACGACTGGAGCAGCGTGCAGTCCACTGGCGTTCGTGACAATCAACCCACATTCGATGACGTCCGGCGTAAGCATCATGTCGAGCCCTGCCGCGGTGGTTTGAATCCACTTCAGTTTCGGTGCTGAGGAGAAAATCTCCGGCGAGTGATAACCGATGAAGACCTCGGCGTCCGCCATTTCGGCGACAAGATCGTCTTCATTAGGTACAACGATGGTGCCGTCGCCAGCCGCATCGCGAAGCATCGACATGTGTTCATCTTCAAAGCCTAGCGGATCAGAAATGACAATTTTCATGGAACGGGTCCGGAACGATTATCAGGTTGATATGTAAAGACAAAATGACAGCAGTCGTCGCCGAATACTGACCGACGGTAGCGTCGCAGCTTATGGCCTGCGTGTGGTGAATTCTACTGCAGCCTCTTCTGTCAGCTCTTCATCTCACACCAGGTCGCGGGCCGCAACAGCCTGGGACTCCTGCATTATCAGCCTCTGTCAGATGAAACAGGTGCTCCAGTTCACGGTCATTCTGCATCACGACATTTGTGCAGCGGCAGCTCATGGCAGTGTCCCGTTTGTTCGACAGCGCCGCTTTATTGTCCGATTGTCATTCCAGTATCAACGAGCGAGTTCTCAACGAGTCATCTCCTGCTCACATTTTGGGTTACAATTCACTGAACCTTTGCGCCGAAGTGTTGCTATGTACACAGGGGATGCAGATGCAACCAATCCGACTCGGCCCATCCGGAACCAATCAATGAATTCCAGAGTGAACTGCATCCTGACCGGGGTTCGTGTGCTGAGGATCCTGTTGGCACTGGCGGCCATATCAATAGACGGACATACTGCGGAGCAGGCTCCCGCCAAGGACACACCGTGGTGGAAACAAAAGAAGATCGTGTTCATGTGGAGGCAGTGGAACTATGCCCGCATTGATCACACCGTCGGCTACTGGATCGGCGAGCTGCCACGCGAGCATTTCCGCCGCGTGGCCCGCGCCGGCTGGTATCATCGGGACATTGAGGTTCCCGCACTTACGGCCGACCAGCGCGTCTACCTGCATTTCGGCGCGGTGGATGAGCATTTGGTGCTCTGGATCGACGGCATGTACGCCGGCAACTACGACCGCGAGCCAAACGGGGATGGGATAAACCCTTCGCAATCGACGTGACCGGCAAGCTCACGGGCAGCAGGCACCATCTGGCTCTGCGCGTCCGCAACTCCGGACTGGCAGGTGGCATCTGGAAGCCGATCAATGTTGTCACCGGCCCTGCTGGGGCAGACACGGCGATTTCAGATCTTGCGGATGCATCCGACCAAGTGTCCGGGCGCATCGTGTTCACCGCGACCGTACCCATTGGGGTTCCGAGGCGCCGAAGGAGGCTTGACGATCGGCAACGGCATTCATACTGTGGACGCTAACGGTGTAAGCGGGCAGCGTCTTCGGCAACTGCGCGAACATCTCTGGTCTCCTAGGTACTCGCCGGACGGCCAGAGGATTGCCTTCGTCCACGACACGGCCGGCCGAGGTCAGATCCACGTGATGCACGAGGACGGTTCAAATGTCGTCAACGTCAGCAGCAACGGCTTCTGCGACCGTTCGCTCATCTGGTCTCCCGACGAAACGAAGATCGCGTTCCTCTCCGACCGTGGAGGAGACTGGGACGTCTTCGTGATGAATGCCGACGGCAGCAGCAGCCGTCCACCGATCGATCCTCAGAGCAAGTCACTGAAATACCGGTCTGCCTATCTATGGGCAACCGACACCCCGGTTCTCGGAGAAGACATTGAGAGAACCTTCCCTGATGAGTTCCACTACCTGACGGATCCGGCCTGGTCACCGGACGGAAAGCGAATTGCCGCGGTTCAGCGTGGGTACGGCGGGTACCGGGGCAGCCTGGTGATCGTCGATGATGAGCGTGAACGCAGAATAACATATCGGCTGTTCCGGCAAACCTGGTCTGGTCGCCCGACGGGACGCGACTGGCAGGGACTTACCGAACCCCCAGTGAAACGGAGCGCTCGGGTGTGTTCGTGTTCCGAGGTAATCGCAAGGAGAAGCAACTGAAACTGATGGAAGCCGTTCCGCAAGGTCCGCGGCTTGGCGGCGCGAGGCGCCACGGCCTGATGACCTGGTACACTCACGGCAGTGCCCTGCCGAGCTGCGTGGTCAGGACCTTCACGTCCCTGGCGTGGTCGCCGGACGGAAAGACACTTGCGTTCTCATCCGACATGGACCCCAGCGGCGCATTCTGCGTCTACACGGTACCCGCTGAAGGAGGCAAGCCCCATCGCCTCGGCCTGACAAAAAGTGCCTGGCTGAATACAGTGGCCTGGTCTCCAAAACACCAGGTATCCGTCATCCGACCGAGGTAACAGAATCTCGAAGTGTCATCGACACTGACAGGTCAAAACGTCAAGGATGACTGGCTGCGAATTGGAAAAACGTCCTGCCAAGCCGTAATGTACAGCGTGCACCGCTCAGCAGGAGTCTCCCAGTTCAACCACCTCTTTTTTTGCCACGGAACACACCGTGTTCACAGGGGCATTGGCTGGATTGCTCTGTGTTGCCGGCAGTCAAAGTTTGCGTGCTGCGCACATATTCTCTGTGGCAATTCTGTACGTTCATTGACTCGTCACGTCAGCTGTTTTGGTTGTTCGGGATTCATCGTGTCCGGTGACAAATGCGGTAAAAGCGAATTACACCGGTGGGTACAAACAGTAGCGGGAACCTCGTGCACCTCCCTCTGTGTCTCTGCACGCGGCTATGCTTTTTCGGACTGATAGTCCTCGTGCAGAGTTCCGGATCGTAGCTAGTGTCTGTCATGAAACGAGGTTGGCATGGGTTTGGCCAGCCGAGCGGCTTCACCCAGCGTGTGAAGAATTCGTTTTATGCCACGCGACCCCGATCGGAAATGCGCGCCACGTCACCTGAACACGGATTTTGCCCGCTTTTCGCGGATTCTGCGCGGACCCTGACCCCGTTGGAGTCTCAGAGTTCGTCGATGGCGCAGGTCGCTCCGACTGTCAGCCCGCTTTGCGGCGACTGACTGCCGCCTCGCTTTCCTGATCCGCAGCAGCAATCAACATCCGTCCGAGCGTGTGCAGGTTGCGACCGAGAATGGCCAACGACATGTAACGTTCAAAACCAATTTCAGAATGATCACGACAACGTTCCAGGCCGTTGCCGTTCTGCAAAGCTCCGATCACTGATTCCACTCCTGGATGATTCTGCTGAGCCGCCAGAAAGTCTTCGTCGGCATCCAAAAGTTGTTTCACGGACTGCTTTGCTCCGGGCTTCGGAAGACACAAATTCGCAACCAGATCTGACAGTTGATCCTGATTCTCCGGCGAATGAAATCCGCGATCGAATGACAGTCGCTGAACCCGGTTGGCAAAGCGTCGCTGCACGGTCTTCGTTGCTGCCACGGCGACTTCCGAATCGCACTGATCACGTTTCATCAAACTGCCATGAACGATGAATCCGGCCGCATCTTCAAACACCAGAACCTGTCGTCCAAACTGAATCGGCTCGCCCACTTTGCCACGCTTGTAAAGCTGCGTATGAGGTTCGAACACGCTGAACAGTTTGTCGCTGTTGGGAACTGTTTCGCCAAGCAGGACGCGTCGCCGGGCAGTGTCCATCACGCGTTCGATGCGAGCGATGAACGCCTGCAGCGTATGCGGTCCGAAGATGTCGTCTTCAGTCGCGTTTGGCAGCAACAGCTTCACGCACAGTTCACGTGCCCGCTCGGTAATTTGCAGGGATTTCTGCAGAAGTTTGCAGTACGGCTGCTTCATGCGTGCCACATAATTCGGCCCCTTTTTGCCGGCGATGCGGTCAATCTTTCGAGCCAGCTGCTTCACTTTTTTCCACAGATGTTCATGCTGCCTCCAGCCCGCCACATCGTTGCCCACTGCCATTTCTGAGCACATCGAAAGGATCTTCCGCAGACCGTCGCGGATCAGCGAACTCTCCGTGGGATAATGAATGTTCGTTTCCATCACGAACGAATCGGCACGCAGTTTTTCGATGGCTTCGGGAACGATGTCGTGTCCTTCGGCGACGATCATCTGACTGATCAGGTCGATGGTCTGTGGCTTCAACAGACACACGTTCTCGCGAATTCTTCGCCACTTGAATTCGGTGTCTTCGTCCCACGAACCGATGCCCATCATGGCTCGAAGTTTGATGTGGTTTTCGGACAGCTCCTGCAGATGGTCGTACGTGTAATCGCAGCCCAGACGAACACTGGCCAGCACAAGAATTTGCCAGTAATCCATTCCTTCGCGACCGCAGTTCGTGCATGTGTTGCCGTTGACGTCCCGACCAATGAGGCTCATGATTTTGCCGGCAACGTCGGGCTTCGAGTATACATGCTGCAGAGCTCGCAACACCGGCACGATGCGGTCGCGACAGTTGAAATTCAGCGGCACCTGATCGATGGGCAGGCTGTCCAGTCGCAGTTGACTCGAGTACGATTTTCGCATCCGTGGCTCCTCGAAGATTGAGTGAAGAAAATCCGTTTTGCTGCCTCTTCAAACAACAAGACCGTTTTCCACCTCATCTTCGTGGAGCCTATTCACAATTTGAGCTGCTATTTCTCAACTCAAACTGATTGACGGACAGACACTAGCTATGACGGAACGAATGGCAATGCCCAAATTCAGCCACACAAAAGCCTGGCGAGGTACTGCCGCAGCCGAATTTGGGGCAGGTTTGGTTTAGGCCAGTGGCCGCGCCAAGCTCTCTGGGACAATCCATTGGGTCCGTTGTCTCGTCCCATCAGCTGTTCTGTATAATTAGAGTTTCCACAATTTGTTTCCGAGCCGGCTCGATCGCTGCACCATCAAACGTCAAGTGCTGTCAGAACAGCAAGGTCTGGCAACAAACAACAATGTGTGCCGTCATTGCGAAGCCAACTGCGGATGTCCGACCAGCTCAGTGAGCGACGGTAGTCCCACCAACGAACCAGGGTGGAAAAGACCGGCGCGACCTGGCTCCAATGCCCACCATTGGAGAAATATGAGCCAGGGTTATAGGCCACTCGCTGCAGAAACTCTTCACTCCCGCAGTGTGGTGTGGCACATGGTGCGCAGCAGGCGGGATGGATTGTCGTTCCACGATGCGGAATCCCCTGTTTCGACCGGAGAACACCACTGTCCTCAGGAACAATGCTCTCGGATATAAACTGCATGAAGCTGAGGAGTGTCCTTCCCACGGGTCAATTCGAAGCGGACTCGAAGCGGGAAACCGGTATCCGGGAGCCGTGTTCCCTGGTTGTTCCATACCAGAGGAATGTCGTAACCGTCTTCCTGAATTGCAGCAGCCTCTGCCAGCGTAAATCCGTCGACCGGAGTCTCCTCTGGTCCGGAAAGCAGCTCAGCCACAACGCGGCTGCCAGCGGAAAGCCCGCTCACATTGACGGCGATCTGGTGCTGCGACCAGCCTCCCGCAGGCAGCTCCAGCCCAATCGTAGTCACTATGCCTGTTTGCACACCGGGCTCGAGCTGCACTGCGTACATTCGATGGCGTCCCACCCGGGCCTGTCCAATATTGCCTTCACACGAATAGTAGACCCACCACTCGTTTCCCACTTCCAGAAAGCTGGTGATGTGTGTGTTGCCGTTGTCCCACGATCGAGGGTCGGGTTCCAGATGAATACGCTTGGAGTTCCACAGACCAAAGCTGATATTTTCCGTCTCACCCGGTTCGACCACCCAGCCGGTAAATCGCATGCGATAACCTTTGTTGTCTGCTTCATGATGACCGACGAACGCCCACCAGTAGTCGGGTTCGTGGAACACTACAGCCGCGCCGTGCAGCGTGCTGTTGCGAGGCACGTCGTCAAAGGCATAGTGCCGGGCGTTGTGAGGTGCTCGAACGAACTTCAGTCCGTCCGGGGAAGTGGCAACATCCACAATAAAACCATGCGGGCCCTGAGTATGCAAGAACATCACATACCGACGCTCGGGTGGTGCCTCTTCGTCCCGTACGATGTCCACCGGCAACTGGTATTCGTTTGAATTCAGTCCCGGCTCAAGGGCGTAGCAGATATTACTCGTTCTGCCCTGAAAAGGAATGAGGCCCAGGTTCGGCTTCTCCCAATGGATGCCGTCAACTGACTCAGCGTAACCGGCCCTTCCCTGCTGCAACCGTAAGACATAGCCTCCGTACCACATTCTGAACCGCCCCTGTTCCTTTCGCACGACCTTTTGGCCGAGGCTGCCTGCATCCCAGGTTCCGGATTCGCCGGGAGTAAGCACGGGGTTACGCGGAACAATCTTCCAATCCGTACCGTTCCGTGAAAATGCGTGATAAATGGCCAGTGTCGTGCGGCCAATAGCCGCACTCATTTCGTTCACGCCCGTAAAAAACATGTGAAACCCGTGTTCATCTCGCATCACATTGACGTGAGATCCACCGGAATTCTGCCCGGAAGGATCCGGGACGTCCGTCTTGTTCAACACAGGATTATGTTCAAACCGAGTCAGAGTATTTTCGACCTTTTGCGTACCGGAAAGCTCCCAGTCCAAATCCATGAGCACTGGCAGCGATCTTCGCCTGGTGGTCATGTGTTCCTGCGAAATCTCAAAACGGTCAATGTCGATCACCTGATTGGGATGGCGGCTTTCGATGAATACGTAGTCTTCCTTACCAGACGTCTCGGGGACCAGTTGTTGAATTGATCCATGCCGCCCATTCTGATCTTTATCAGATTTGCTGCGTTGGGCCACGGTAATCGCCTGGTGCAAATCCATCGCATGGTCACCGTCACAGTAGACCTGAGCCGGCCCCCTGGCACCGGGAATCTTCAAAACAAATGTGTGCCAGTCCCGGTGATCCAGACCGGCCACAGGAGCCCGCTCATCCCAGGGATTGGCTGCATTGACAAGAATCTGCCATCCCGTGCAGTGGCGAGCCCCCCAGGCTGAACCCCCAGTTTCCGTGAGTTTGGCTCTTCAACCCCAGCATAAACAGTGTGCGACCCACCTCGCCCGTGCATAACAGTTTAACAAGCAGATATACGGGCCGTGCGTCCAGTGTCGTAATCGGTTGCTGACCACGGGAGTAGAGAGCATCGAGGCTGGTCGTGAGGCGATGAAAGCTCGGAAAATCATGGTGCTCAAACCGGTTGGTCTGCCAGTCATTCCAATATCGCCGGAATCCAACTCGGCTTCCCGCCGTGCCATAGTGCTGCTGTCCCGACGGCGCCGCAGAAGTCGTTCGATTCGAATCAGCAGCCTGCGTGCGACCCGACAACCAATGGAGGAACTGCGGCGACCATTTTCAACAGATTCCTGCGACTGAAACCCGTCATGTCGTGTTCCTCAGAATGGTTACTTTCAAAAGAGTCTCTTCGTGGCGCATACTGTGCATGTTTCGGGTCGATTTGCAACGGAGCACGTTTCGTCACGACTCTCACGCTTCAGGTGACATGTGAAAGACCAGCCTGATAGATTCGGAAACAGAAGAGCCGACTGACACGATAGCGTTTGGTTGATTTCGCCGCCTACAGCCCTCTGGTACACTCGCCTGTGTCCCGGTGCCGCTCGGCGGGAGCGAAGCATCCAGCTCCGCACTTTGGCCTGACCATCAGACAACCAAGCTGCGAAATCTGAACTGAAGACCGGACTGTTTGGGCGAATCGCCCCTTGATGAAGGAGTTTTGATGCAACACCTACCCTGTCGTCACATTTGCCTGCTGTGTGTTCTGTGCATTCCGGAGGTCAAAGAGTCACGTGCCGATGATGCCGCAACGAACGACAATCCCGCTGCCACAAAATTGCCCACATACGTCATTCAACGTGTAAATTCAAAGATCACGATTGATGGCCGCATCGACGAGGAGGACTGGAAACAGGCAAAGAGCGTCGGTGCTTTCGTGTTCGAGTGGTGGAAAGAAGGCATGCCAAAGAAAGAACAGACTGTTTGCAAAATGCTCTGGGACGATCAATACCTTTACTTCTCATACGTATGTGAAGACACGCATCTCCTGGGCCTTCATACGGATCGTGACGGGCGGATTCCCGAAGACGACAGCGTGGAAGTCTACATTACACCAAATATCAGGAATCCCACTCGCCACTATGCTTTCTATACTAACGTGCGCGGCGCATTGTACGATGAAAAATTTGACGCAAACGGAAAGAGGTTCCGCAAGAAAAATTCCGGTAAGCCGCCACTGACGGGGAGAAAGGCATCGTGGGATTCCGAGGGAGTGAAAGTCGCAGTGACAATTGACGGCACGCTCAACATCCATGACGACACGGACCGTTCCTGGTCCACCGAGATCGCGGTACCGTTTGAGACTTTCTCAGACGCATCGACCCGGATTCCACCCTCGCCAAACGACGTCTGGAAACTCAACCCGAATCGCCATGGCTATACGCCGAATGAGAGGACGCAATACAGCCAGTGGGCGCCCACCCTGTCAGCGAACAGAAGCTTCTTTGAGCCGGATCTGTTTGGTAAGGTAGTCTTCTCTGCAGAAACCGCGTTGAGCAGGCATTGATCATCGGCTGCCCGCAAGGCAGATGAACCTATGCATTTCCTATCGGCAGAGCTATTGACTTAACTCTGAGTCTGAGCAGTGACTCCCGCGTGCCGAATCCAGGATGTCTTGGAGGAATCCGGCTATGTTCGTTTTTGCGGGCCCTGACTTGAGTGTGTCCTGGCGGGCGGCGGGGGCAGACAATGAAGCTTGACCGTCCAGGGTCAGTACACATGGAAATGAACGTCAAACCATGACCAGATTCAGCTACATCGTCATCGATCGACTCTCGTCGTTTGCCTCTGGCGCTGACATTCAGCGCACGTTCGCGTTTCTGAAGGAGTGTGGCTATGAGGGAGTCGAGTTGAATCTCACCGATCCGCCTGGCGTCAGTCATTCAGATCTGCACAAATGGATCGACGAAGTCGGCCTGGTCATTCCGGCGTTTCTCACAGGCGAAGCCTACAACGACGGCCTTTGCCTGTGTTCTCGAGATGAGTTGGTTCGACAGAAAGCCATGGAACGGCTGATCGCAAGTCTCGATACAGCCGCGGAATTCAACGCAATTCTGGTTGTCGGTCTCATGCAGGGTTTGCGCAGCGACGAACCCGACGCAGATGTGGCGAATCACCGTATTGTCGACTGTCTGCGACGCGTGGGAGACGTGGCGGAGCAAAAGAACGTTGAGTTTGTAATCGAACCTGTCAATCATCTGCAGGTCGGATTCAACAATTCGGTAGCCGAAGTCCGACACCTCATCGAGAGAATCGGGTCACCCGCCATCCGACCCATGGTTGACACGGTGCACTTGAATATTGAAGAAGCGTCCCTGACACAGCCGATCCGTGATTGTGGTTCCGAACTTCGCCACGTCCATTTGTGTGAGAATAACGGTGCTCACTTCGGTACCGGACATATCGATTTCCGTGAAATCCTGCGCACCCTGGATGAGGTCAGCTATGAGGGCTTCCGTTCCGTCAAGGTCTATCGTGAACCCCTCAACAGCGGGGCTCGGACGGCAATAGAATTCCTGAGAGGATTGAACTGAATTGATACTTCGGGAGTTTCCGCGGAAAATCGTTGGCCATCATCTTCGTCGGTCGCGGATTCGCGCGTACAGCAGACTCGGGGTCAGCAACCACCTGAAAAGCTCAAGTCGCTCATTTCCCTTTCTCTTCCGTGTTAGTCGAATCTGGTAAAGACATTTCCACCGGTCGGTCATTTAATAATGTTTAGTATTCGGGTACCACGAGCCGGATCCGGTGGCAGTCCGAACGCAAGACGGCGGTCTCTTTTTCCCAGTTGATCTGGTGTGTCTCGCCGGGATAAATCTCCAGCGTCACCTCGCCAAGTATCAGGTCTGATTCTCGGCAATCAGTTTCATCCGGATGTTTCATGCCGTCTGTCCGCCGCAATTCTTGATCTGCACCCGGCCGGGGTACCAGAGTTGAGGCTGGCAGAATATCACCAGTGCCACAAAGTAGTCATTAAAGAGATTGTCTGTTGGCTCGACCAACTCGGCCGAGTCACGGTGGGCCTGGTACACCACCAAGCCGAGCAACTCCGGAAAGTGCAGGCGGATGTAGAGAAGCTGCTTCCTGACATCCTCAACCGTTCGACCCCCGTCCGTGGCAGTGCCGAACACCGTTTTGTGGGACAGTTCCATACTTGTAGAACGGATCGATTCACCGGTCGACTTTGTGGGAGTCGGTTGAGGTACACCTCCTGCATGATCAGGCCTGCCGCAGCCTCGAGGCACCCATATAGCTAGCCGTGTGTTCGTCCTCATTCTGTTCGATTGGTGAACGCGCCATTTGTAATTACCCATGCTGCCAACTACGCTCAATTTGTTGACGCAAACTACTTTGAAACACTCATTCTTCATTCGCGATCGAATCCAAATTCTGCGTAAGCACGGCATCAATAGAGTCTGTGTGCGCAGGAGCGGGTCCGTTCCAGCGACTCAAATTCAACCCTCTGGAGAAGCTCGTGAAACCGTTATCCATAATTATTTGTCTGCTGGTTGGTTCCGTCAGCATGTCAGCGGACATCAGGCAGGAGGCTTTGAACGTCGGCGTGGAGCGTGCTTTTCCGGAAATGAATTTCGAACGTCCGTTGATTGTGACGCATGCCAACGACGGGTCAGATCGATTGTTCGTGGCAGAGCAGGAAGGGATCATCAAGGTCTTTCCTAATGATCAGGAGACCGAAGAAGCTGATATTTTCCTGGACATCAAAGATCATGTGGTTTATCGCGACAACAAGAATGAAGAAGGTCTGTTAGGATTCGCGTTCCACCCCGACTACAGTAAGAACGGTCAGTTTTTCCTGTACTACACGACCTCTGATGCAGATCTGACGTCCATTGTCACGCAGTTTCATGTGTCAGAGGATGATCCAAATCGAGCCGATCCTGAGTCCGAAGTGGAACTCATGCGGATCCAACAGCCGTACTGGAACCACAATGGCGGGACTTTGGCGTTCGGTCCGGACGGATTGCTCTACATTGCTCTCGGTGATGGTGGCAGCGGCAACGATCCTCATACCAATGCTCAAAATCTGACAACCCTGCTGGGCTCCATACTTAGGATCGATGTCAACCGTCAGGAGGATGGAAAGAACTACGCGATTCCGAAGGACAATCCGTTTGTCGGCAGGATGGTTCCTGTTGGCCGAGACGGAGACAAGAAAGTTCCTGCAGCATCCGAGATTTATGCTTACGGATTCCGAAACGTGTGGCGTTTGTCATTCGACCGAAAGACGGGAACGCTGTGGGCGGCCGACGTTGGTCAAAACCTGTGGGAAGAAATCAACATTGTGCAGGCCGGCGGAAACTATGGCTGGAATGTGCGTGAATCAAAGCACTGGTTCCGGCCGGATGGCAAAGATGAACGGGACGATCTGATCGATCCCATCTGGGAATACCACCACGACATCGGCAAGTCAATTACTGGTGGTACCGTCTATCGGGGCAGCCGTGTCCCCGAGCTGGTTGGCAAGTACATCTACGCTGACTACGTGAGCGGACTATTGTGGGCTTTGGACATTGACGAAGAGAGCGGTGAAGTGAAGAGTAATTATGCCCTCACCGGGAAGAATCAGCCGGTCATGTCTTTCGGCGAAGATCAGGCCGGTGATCTCTACTTCACGACTCCATTCGGTCAGCTGTTCCGGTTCAAGTCCGGCCGGTAGGTTACCATCACAGTGGCGGTGTATAAGTCACAACGGGCTGACAGACCTATACCGCGAGAAAGCAGTACATATGTCATTACAACTGCACTATGTTCGAAAGTGCTACCGGGAACCGGATGGCAGGGCACTTCCAGTGCTGGGAATAGAACACTATCAGTTGTCTCAGGGAGAGCAGGCTGCTCTGATCGGATCAAGCGGCTGCGGCAAAACGACGCTGCTGAATGTGATCTCGGGTATTCTGTTGCCGGATACGGGGCAGGTCGAAGTAAGTGGTACCGACATCGCACAGCTGCCGGAGGTGGTTCGTGATCGGTTTCGAGCCGAGAAGATTGGGTTCATTTTTCAGACATTCAACCTGCTGCCTGGTTTCACTGCACTGGAAAATGTGTTGCTCGGGATGACATTTTCAAGAGGACGGACGGACCGAACGTTCGCGGAATCATTGCTGGAACGAGTCGGACTGAAAGACAGACGACACCATCGTCCAGCCCGAATGTCCGTTGGGGAACAGCAGCGTGTCTCAGTGGCCCGCTCGCTGGCAAATCGCCCAGCTCTACTACTGGCTGATGAACCCACGGCTAACGTGGATCCTGCGAATCAGGAATTGATTCTGAACCTGATTCGCCACACATGCGGTGAGCACAAAGTAACACTGCTGATGGTGACGCACGCCGTGGAGGTTGCTGAGACATTCGATCGAGTGGATCGGCTGCAGGATTTTAATCATCCAGAGTCAGCAGTGCGGGAGGTGACAGCATGAGTCTGTTTTCGATCGCCTGGAAGAGCATTCGAGAACGCGGACTGGCCAGTACGCTCACCGCACTCAGCGTGACCCTGGGAGTGATGCTGATGGTAGTGGTCCTGGTGATTTCCGGAGCGGTTAATGCGGCCTTCAGCCAGCGGACAATCGCCTATGACCTGATCGTGGGTCACCAGCGAGGCGGTGAGTTACCGCTGGTGTTGAGCGCGGTTTATCGGGTGCAGCCGGCAAGTGAGAATCTGCCGTACCTTTATTACAAACAGTTGAAAGAGGACCGGCGGGTTGTGTCCGCCGTACCATTCGCCTTTGGAGATGTGACTGAGAAGGGCTTCTTTCCACTGGTGGGAACGACGTCAGAGTATTTTGAAAATGATTACACTCCCGGCGAGAAATTCCGAATTCGCGGGAAACGGATCAACGGCTATTTCGATGCAATCATCGGCTCGGAAGTCGCTCGCCGAAACGACTGGGACCTTGGCAGTCAGTTCCAGATTCAGCACGGCGGTGCCGAATCAACGCATGTCCACAATGAAATGTTCACCGTGGTGGCTGTGATTCAGCAGACCGGCACCCCCAATGATCGGACTGTGTTTGTGAATATTGAGGGGTTCTATGCGATTGCGGGACATGAAACGCCGCTGAATGAAGTGGAGGCGCGACTAAAGAACTTCTATGCGAGTGATCCCGCACGTCTGAAAATTGCTCTGGACCAGATCACGGCAGCAAAGACTCTGGAAGAGACCGAGGCTGCTGCGGGACACGATGCACATCACCACCACGAAATACCGGACGCAGCAAAGGAGGTTACGGCCGTTCTGATTCGCACTCGACCTCTCACAGAGTTTCCCTTCGACGCGATCTACCTCAGTTCCGAATTGAAAGAGGGCTATCAGGCCATGGCGGTCAATCCCATGAAACCAATCCGCAAACTGATGAACGACGTGCTGGGAAATGTGAAGAAGGGATTGATTGTGTTGACCGGGATGATCATCCTGGTTTCCGGTGTAAGTATCTTCGTGAGCATCTACAACAGTATGGCTGACCGGCGCCGGGAAATTGGTATCATGCGAGCACTCGGAGCTCGACGCGGGAGCGTTTTTGGGATCGTGCTGGCAGAGTCGGTTGTGTTGTGTGTTGGCGGCGGTCTTTTGGGATGGCTGTTTGGTCACGGTTTGGCGGTCGCAGCGGCTCCCTATGTGACGGCTCAAACAGGTCTCCTTCTGGATCCATGGGCCATTGATTCGATGGAATTTATACTGTTCCCGGTGTTATTGGCACTGGCCGTATTGGTTGGAATTCTGCCGGCCACGACAGCATATCGCACCGATGTTGCTGATGCGCTCTCAAGTTAATATGTTGGCTTCGCAGCTGCCCTGTTTATTTTAGACGACAGGCATTTTAGGGTCACACACTTTTGCCTGGTCCCGGATCAACGGTCGGTCATCTCTGTCATCGTGGGTTAGCGATCAGATAACGGTCCAAAAACTCATCGTCCGCGAAACGTCGCAATGCCCAGCGCAGGACTTCTTCGGGGCGGTCAGTATTGTCTGATACCTCTTCTGATTCACTGCGTGATCGAAACCCGTCCAGCGTCATCACGACACTCCACTTTTCGCGTTCTGCAAACTGATTGATTCTGTCCATGACGCGTCGTGCCCACACGAGTCCATAGATGTCCCGAAAATCAACCCAGAGCTGTTCGTGACCGGTTGCATCGCCTGTGGCCTTGATTCGGCCTTCGATCAGGAGCACCGCAATCGCCAGACAGATGCTGGCTGCAAGACAATAAGTGTCTCCCGGCCATGCGCCCCATTCTGTGACAGGAAGTATGAACAGCAAAATTCCTGCTGCGCCAATCAGACATGCAAAATGATTGGATGTAGCCAAGTGGTTGCCCGTTCCCATGACCAGCACCAGCAGGAAGCCTCCAGTTGCCGGCAGCGATATTGCGACGGGGCTGTCGGGACCTTCTGAAAGCAAATGAAAGGCGGTTGGCCACTGCAGCACAAAAATCATCGGCACAGTGACAAACCACGGCCAGACACGATGACCAGGGTTACGTGCTCCCAGGATGTCGACCAGCGGGGCCAGCAGCAAAGCAGCTCCAATGGCCTGCGTCCCCGATGTGAACCCCACAGGGATGTCGGACAGCAGACGCATGCTGATCGATGCCATTACAGCGAGACAGGCAGCAGCAGCCCATCCCGTTGCGCTGCGGGCGGTGAGTCCCCTGAGCGAAGCTCGCAGGCCGATAACCGTTCGCAGGACAAATCCC
>CAUZPL010000124.1:0-15946 GCA_963581585.1 Planctomycetota bacterium | reverse complement strand
AGTGCTCGCGCACCAGCGCCAGTTCGGCTTCCAGAGACGGCCGATTGTAGTCCATTCGGCATATTCCAGGATATCCCGTGCCCCACAGGATCCGATTGGGGCCGAAGGCCTCAAAAATTTGTGTCATCCACGGCAGCGCATCTTTGAAAGGATAAACTTTTGTCGGCGCCGTCGAAGACAGTTCGGAAATTTTCACCCACACGTTGGGATATTGTCCCAGCTTCAGCAGCTTATCGAGTTCCCGTTGAGCATGGTCCTGCCCAAAATCGATCTGGCTCATGTGATCGATGATAATCCGGGCATCCGGATACTGTTCGATCATGGTTGCCAGACGGGGCAGCTGAGTTGACGAGATAAACATGTTGAACACGGCTTTCAGCTGTTCGGCCCGGCGCCATAAACGCCGATGGGCTGCACTGGTCAGCCAGGCATCGCCCCCATTGCTGTCTCCCAGATAGTACAGCGCACTGAATCGCATGCCGGAGAAACCATGTTCACTCATCCAGTAATCGAGTTTGTCGGCGACGTTCGGGTCAGTGGGGTCAATTAGGCCATGGGCCCGAAAGCGGTCGGGGAAACGTCGCAGGCAGTGGCTGGTGTAATGGTTATCCCAGCCGTGGCAAATGGTCTGCACTAGGATACTGTGAGTGACACCGTGATTGTCCATATCTTCGATCAGGATATCGGGGGTGGCTGCATTGTTTGCGGCTCCGGCATCTTTGTTATAAGGATTGGCGTAAGGAAACGGATCTTTATTGTCCGACCAGACATGCATGTGAGCATCGATCACAGGGACTCGTTTCCGAGCCGCTTTGAGCGGAGCAGCCAGTGTGGCGGTGGCTGCCGCCGTCGCGGTTGTCTGGAGAAATGTTCGTCGAGTCGTGAGTGTCCCGGACATAAATTCAATCCTCTTTGCACTGAGAGCGGTCGTGTAATATGTGTGTCAGCAGCAGCTGCTGTTGTATACCGACTCCGGGCGAAAATAAATGGCAGGGCTCATCATGCAGTCTGTCATTTTGAAAACCGGAACTGCTTTGGTCTGGCGGCTGCAATCCAGTCGGATGCACGCATGACGACCGAATGTGTCAAAGACCCGGCGTTAAAGGCAACTTTGTCCTCGTGGTCTCCAATCGATTCATCTGCGAACAGTTCAAGTGGCAGTATGGGACTGCCGAACGGTGGCACGGCGCCAGGTGAAAGGTTCGTCAGCTGTTTCAGCTCTTCGGTCGTTGCGAATCGCACTTTTTTCGCGTGGAAATGACGCTTCACGGCGTTCGAGTCCAGTCTGCGGTCTGCCGGCAGCACCAGCAGTCGAAAATCACTGTCAATCTTGAGGACCAGTGCTTTCGCACCAGCGTGCAGTGGTTCTCCGCGTGCTTTCGCGGACTCTTCGGACGTGTGTGTCGGCGTGTGCTCGATTTCCCGAAAGCAGATCTTACTGTCATTCAGCCATTGGCGAATTGCGGGCAGAACGTCATTACTATCACAGACATGACCCTCGGTTTTTGTGGACTCACCGCTCACAGCATAGTCCGCACGTACCGGGTCTTTACCGCATTTGTCTTTCATACTGGACTCCCGGCTGAATTATCGTCTGTCCGATGGCCTCTGCTGTCAGGCCGGAATGGCGTAAAACGGTGCTTGTGGCTGTCTGCATTTTCCCGCCATGAACCGATCAGTTCCACGCGATGCGCCCGTCTGAGATCACCGGCTTTCCGCCGACCATCGGGGTGTCGCTGGTAGGAGCAGTCAATCATGTCCATTTTTTTTACGTTCGTCCGGCAGATTATAATCAGTATACCGCCAGGTGTGTTCCTTTGCTTCGCTGCTCCGGAATGCCGCGCACGAAAAATGGCGGGGATTTTTCGTTGTCCGGACAACGCGTCGGCTCTGTTCGATTTGTCGTCCTTCAGCCGGCGGATGTGGAAGTCGTTGCCACCGGTCGCAGTCGTCGCCTGGTCAACGCAGTGGAATATTCTTTTTTTCAGCGTGACCACAATGGTCGGTGTGATGGTGCAGTCCAAAGAGCGGCAAAAAAACACACACACGCTGGAAGCCTCGATGTTTTTCGGGGGGCCCGGTCTTTTGAGTTCGATGTGAGAGCTGTACGCAGTTGGTTGTCGGCTGTTGATTGCATTGTCAAAACACAGCAGTTGCCTGCACTCTGTGTGTTCGGTCAGGGACTCGCATGTTTCTGTTGGTTGGTGGACCAGACCCGGACCGGATAGGCTGGTGGGGATCGATATATTTCGGAAGTCAATCGGACCCCCAAAAATCGTGTTCCTCAGCGGCGGGCTTGTTGTTTCGTGACTCAGGACGCTGCGTGAGACCCGGGACGGTACCGGCTCAGAGGACGAGTTGATGGACACGCGTCGTAATCTGTTTGATTCACTGGTCCTGCCGGCCGCTTTTCTGGGAATGGTGGGCGGCAGTTACTGGGCCGGCGTTCGGATGTCCAGTGAGGGGTGTGGCTGGACAAACGGGCTTATCTGGGGACTCGCCTGGTACTATCTCAGCGCGGCGCCCCGGGGTCGCAGCCAGCGTCCGTATGCCAGTGGGTGGTTTGTGCTGGCATCGGTCGTGGGTTTTTACCTGGGCGGTCACCATGGCTACGGCCAGTTTCATTCGTGGGTGCAGGGGATGTTCCACCTCCATTATCAGGCCGGTGAACTGGTCCCCATTAGTCCATGGCTTGGTTACTGGTGGGTGTTTCTGTGTGGCTGGGGCTGGGGAGGGGTCGCGGGCATCCTGCTGGTCTGGTCGGTCTTCCGGCCCCGGATGCCGGTGTGGCAGTGGGGCGTACGGACAGGCCTGGCCGTTGGTATGGCGTGGGTATTTCGCACGTTCACGCTGGCGCGTCCGGATCTGATCATGCCGCTGTATGACCAGGTCGACTACAGCAATCTTCCGTTGTGTCCCGATTGTGCGTGTCCCGACTGCGAACGTACCGTTCGCACACTTGCGGAATCAATGATGTGGCTGGGGTTCTATATGGGCGGTCTGATGTTTGAGGTCTCCCGCAAAGACTGGAACAAAGCCGGTTTTATTCTGACCACTGGTGTGGGGTTTGGCTGTGCGTTTACAGCGTTTGAGTGGCTGCACCTGCCGCTGTTCACGACCGGAAGTTTGTGGAAATACTGGGAGTGCTCCTGTGGACTGTTAGGGGGTCTCACTCTGGGTGTGTGTTTTTGTTTGTTTAATCGGCGCGTCCCGGATGGTCTCCCTGTCGATCAGCAGAGCGGGTCATTGCGCGGCTGGGTTGTTGCGGCGGAACGACTGGTCGGTCTGTGGCTGCCGCTGCTGGTGTCGTTCTATATGGTGACCACCAAAGAATCCCAGCACTATTTCCGTTATTTCGGCATGGAAAAAACGGCGTTCATGGACGGTGTTGGTGTCTGCTTGTTTATCGTTCTGACCACGATTGGTTGTTTCGTTGCGTACCGGACGTTCCTGTGTTCGGGGTCCGGACTGTTCGGACCAGCGGTTTCCCGCCCCGGCCGGCTGTTCCTGACAAGCTATATCGCAATGTTTCTGGTCTCCTGGCTGCATACCCTCGATGGGATCAAAGACAACGTGTCTCAGAGGTTTGAAGTCGCCCTGTACGCGATTCCGTTCCTGCTGGGGATCGTTTTCTTCTTCTGGATCAGTGTTCGGCGACAGCGGTTTTATTCTGCCAGGGTGTCTGGTGAGGGACCGAACGATGTTCAGCAGGATTCGCGGATCCGGATCCCGTCTCAAACCGAATAACTGAAAACCCGCACACTGTTTGCAAGTCCGGCGCCGGGCATGGTTTGTACCTGTGAACAGAGACGCTGCCGGCCGGTGACTCTTTGGGCACTGCGGGTTTTGATCGACGGTTACGGAGTTTGTCTGGTGTCCGGCTTGCGGCGAAATGTCCTGACGTCGCTGTACCGGACAGTCTCGTCGGTCAGATCGACCTGCCGGTTCCAGAAACATCGGTCGAGGAAGGCCAGGCCTTTTTGTTCCAGCCACAGCCCCCGCACTCCGTGTCCGGCATTCGCCACACGGACGAAGATTGATTCCACCCCGAGATCGTCAAGAGCCTGGTCGAGGATCTCGGACTGGTGACAGGGCACCACCATATCCTTCGTGCCGTGGACGATCAGGAAGGGGCAGGTCTGTTTGCTGAGATAACTCATGGGAGAAGCATGCAGGGCCTTCTGTCTGTTCGTCTGGATGGCACCGCCAACCAGCTGGCTTTCAGGGGAGTCAGGGGCGTCATGATCCAGCCGGCCGGGTTTCGAATTCATCAGCAGCAGCTGAGTCGGGCCAAAATAATCGAGGACTGCCGCCACGCTGCCGGAAAGGTGATTATGCGGCCCCACAGTTCCTTCAAGCTCCTGATTGTTTCCTGTCAGCCCGAGCATGGCCACCAGGTGTCCACCGGCGGAGGTTCCGTAGACGGCGATTCGGTCCGGGTCGAGACCATAGTGTTTCGAGTTCGCCTTGATCCATCGGATTGCCGCTTTGCAGTCATGAAGCTGAGCCGGCCATTTCTTTTCCTGGCTGAGTCGATAGCCGATGGAAACGCCCGCGTAGCGACCGGTCCGCAGGTAGGTCGTCAATCGATTGAGGCCGCCTTCCTTGGAGCCCTGATGCCAGCCGCCGCCGTGGATGTAGGCGATCACCGGCAGAGGTCCTTCACTGGTCCGTGTTTTAGGCAGCGCCAGGTCGAGGGTCTGACACGGGTTGTCGGTGTCCGCATAAGCGAGATCTCGCTCAATTTTAATGTCCTGGAACACCGGGGTCTGTTGGGTGCGGTTGCCTGAGACGATCTCACGGACGAAGTCAAGGTGTTCCCCGAGTGAGATGACGCCATCGCTGTTGGTGTCGACGCGCTCGAAATGTTTCCGGTTGCGTTCCGGCACTTCTTCGCGAGTGAGCTGGCCATCCTTGTTACGGTCCCATTCGTTAAAGCGCCGGTCAGGCCGAAGTTCCCGGGCCTCCGAGTGCTCACTCAGGGTGTTGCATGCCAGGATCAGCACTGCGGTGATGAGGCGTTTCATTCGCGCTCTCTTTGAAATCGTTTTGGTGTTCACAAAGTGTAAACCTGCAGCTGTCGCCGGAGAGTCGCCGGAATCCAAAAAAACGGGGGAAACATTTGGCCCGCAAAGAAACGCCTTAAAAAGCCACAGACCGGACACGCGGGGCAGTCCGTCTTTGTCCGCTTTCTGAAAACACGGTTCAGTCAAAAAAACAACCCGCTGAAAAACGCAGTGTTTTTCGCGGGTCTGAGTCTTCGTTCGGTGCTGGTCGCACTTATCCGATGCCAACGAGCGATAACGGGCAACAAACGACATGCTCGTCTCTTCGTACTTAAAGAAGTGCCACGTCCTGCTGGGGAGAAAAAGCATCTGACCGGGCATCAGACTGACGGACCACCCTTTGAGACTCTTCAGCGCGGGAAACTCCTCGAGCTGCCCTGCATCGAACGGCTTCGAAAAATCGAGATGGCTAACCGCCCACAATTGCATGCTCGTCTCGGGCACATAAGGAAACATTTTTACGGCCCCAGACGCACCAATGAAATGTATGGCTGTGTAGTGTCCGGGCGAAAGTGTTCTCGGTCCGGCGATGAACATTTCGGGTGGATACGGCGGCACCCACGGCCAGAAACGGAAGTCCAAGCGATCAAGCCCCCAGAAACGGCTGACGGGCAACAACGACTCGAATGACTCAAGACAGACGTCACTCATAAGCGTGAGGTGAGTCGTGACAAAGTCGTAGTAAGGATGGGCAATGGCGAAGTGTTTGATCCGTTCACCGCGATCAATGCGGTCGATAAAGTCACCTAGGGTCATCTTGGGCATACCCCCTTCCCAGTCCGGCTTGTAGTCTGCATCGGCGACCTCGTGGTAATGCATGGGCGTCTGCCCCAATTCGCCCGTGAAATATGACTTGGTCCACTTGGTGTAGGCGGGCCAGTCATTGACCAAGTCATCAATGATGCAAGGGGTGCTCGGCCCCACGTACCGTTCGGCAAACTCATCCTTTCACATGGAAGAGGCACTAATGATGTCTACGGGAAGGTAATGGATATCTTTATGCTGACCTGCCTCGGCGAACACTTCTTTCATGGACGTAGAACCTCCGCAAACCCGCCGTCGAAACATGCGTTCAGTTCGGTAAGGGGAAAAATTGAGGCAATTCCTTTTCAATGTCCGTCGGATTGAGCGTGCCCCGACGGCTATCGATCGTGAACCGGTTGCAGGCCACATTATTCAGAAAGGTTGAGGGCGGGGATAATCCTAAGTCGTACAGGGGAAAACACCGCACGATGTAGATGGCTCTGTGAACATCGAGTTTCCACGGTTCGACATCATGAAAACGCTTGTTGTTGAAGATGATGACTTCCCCCGCCGAAGAATCGATCGGAATCATGTCCTCCGGTTCGGGCTGCGAAGCGGTCACGCCACGCTGGAACAACATCTTGTTGTATTTTTTCGCGATCACGCGGCGGCGGCTGGAGGTCTCGACTGATTTTCGTGTTACCAACCCCCTGCCGTCCACAGCGCCTTGTTCTTTACAAAAGTCTGCAAATCGTTTGATCCATTCGCTTCGGTTTCCGTTCACGTCGTTGCGGTCGGGGTGTCTGTCGACAAGCAAACGCCCCCCCCGTATCTTCGCTGACGCCTCGAAGCGGAATGTAAAATGAGACATCATCCTCGGTCTGGTAGAAGATCGGCCATCCAAAACGATCTTCGTGGTATCCAAATGTTCTCTTATTGCGATCACTCTCCAAATAGATGTCATGACCTACGAGCAGTGGAATTTCACCGCGGTGGTCGGCCAAGCCCCGATCGAGGCACTCTCGCAACACCAGAGGCAGCGACTCGGACGACCCGTAGATCGACTTGTCGTAGATATGCTTCCGCACACCGCGATGAATCGATCTTGCCTTCCACTTCCTCGCAAGGCTTCTTCCTATACCCCTGCACCATCCAACATCATAGTTGTGACCGCGGTAACTTTGATCACACTCGATGTCTTCAAGGTTCATACCGGCTAATCACTCGGTTCGTGATAACGCACCCAACAGAGTATGGCCGTCGTACGGATTGCCATGCAGTGTTCGTGTCTGGAGCGTTTCCGGGCAACCCAACGGACCGGCTTCGTAGGTCGCGTCTGTCCGAACTCCCATGACGTGACAGAAATGGACCGACAACAGGGCCAAATCTCAGAAAAAAACAGGCTCTTGATTCGGTCAAACGGATAATATGGACTGAAATCGCAATCAGTTCATCTAACAAAAATCACTTAAAGGACACCACCAAACCCAAATCGAGATTGTGAGAGCAATTAGATGATAAGCCTTTGCATGATAACCAAAGATGAAGAAATGACTATAGGTCCGTGTATTGAAAGTGTCCGAGATATAGTCGACGAAATCGTCGTTGTAGACACAGGATCCACAGACAAGACGGTGGAAATCCTCATGACTTTTGGCGCCAAAGTTATTGAGCATGAGCTGGCGGATGATTTTAGCAGGGCAAGAAATCTATCTCTGAGAGCTGCCTCCGGAGACTGGATCCTGGTACTTGATGCTGATGAAAGAATCGAACAAAAAGACTTGCCAACACTTGGAAACCTGGCGGGCACTGGTGAATGCGCCGGCTATTTTTTGCCGCTGCATATTTACTTGGCGAAGAGAATGCAGCTCATGGACTACAAGCGTTTTCTTCCAACTCATACTCAGCCGTCAGAAAAAAAAACGATCGTAGATTACAAGCTCAGTTTTTTTAGAAATATTTCTGACATTTACTATGAGAATCTGGTGCATGAAAATGTCACGAACTCAATCAGAGTATTAAACAGGCCATGTGAAGTGACCGAAGTAATCATACACAATTTTCCAAGACCTCCTGGCGACAGATCTCATGCACAGGAAAACAAATATGAAGAGCTTCTTGAAAAGCAAATATCGATCAACCCAAATGACTCTCGGGCCCATTGGTTTCTGGGATGCAACTATTATGGGAGGGGAATGCGGACCCTGGCCGCAAAAGAGTTCGAGAAAGCAAGCCGGTCGCTGTCGAGACCGGTCGAGGCCTTGCAGGCCTGTCTTAGTCTAGCCCAGATATATATTGAAGACAATAAGTTTGTCCAGGCACTAGATGTATGCAGAAAATCTCAGGAAATCTGTTTGCGCCATAAAGACGATGTAGAACTAAAAATCAATGCGCGATTATTGGCAGCCATTCACGAAACATGCAGTTTCTGTTCTGACATGACGTAAACTGGTCATGTGAAACACCGCGATTAAATATGGCAAGAATGCCACACCCCGGCAGGCAAAGAAAATGAGCGCTGCAATAAATCGACTTGGGACAAAAGTCTACAAAATTATTGCTGCCCGGGTTGCGAAGGAATTTGCCAGGCTCGACTGTGTCAGGGGGGTGTATCTCGTAAGAGGCTTGGCCAAGGATGACATAGTGTTCGGACGTAGCGACATTGACTTAACTATTCTGATCGATGAGTTTAATGACGCTTTTGAGGAGAGGCAATTAGTTTATGAGCTCAGTAAAATCTACAGAAGACTCAAAAAGCGGATCCCCGTTTTAGGTGAAATAGGAGTATACAACCTTCCGGACCTCGTGAGAAGATACTCATACCGAAACTATAGGTTTATATCAGACGGAAAACTAGTGCCCTTGTGCGGGGTTGACATTGAATTGCCTGATTTTGAATTAACAGAGGACGATATTCTCTATGAAATTTCGATGATGCTGTTGTTTTTCCTCCCCATGGTATTCGGGTCGAAGAACCTAAAGAATTCTGTCAATGTGTTACTTGAGATTTCGATGCTTTGTCATTATTTGACCGGGAAAATCGATCGGCTCAATTTAAAAAAGACCGAAATTCTTGAACTGCTTTTGTCGTGGGATCCTGAATCTGAGGAATTGAGGAGAATACGGTGGGCTTTTTCCACATTTTTTGTTGGCAGGTCTGATGATCTTAGAAAATGGATTTACAAGCAATGCCTTATTCTGGGTGATAGATTGGGTGAAATAATACCTGATAAACTTGAGGGGGAAATAGGCGGTTCGGAAATTCATTCTTTATTTTGCCCCAGTTTCACGCGTAGGAAATACCTTGTCCTTAACTCTCCTACAGAGGATGCTATGGAGACAGGGTTGGAACGGATGCGCAAGGAACCGGGTTTGGTTATGATGACAGCCAATATTCTGAAACTGTATCTATATTATTGTTATCCCTGGGAATATTATACTATTAGGAATAAAAATCCGTCATTCGGACTCTCGGAGCCTTCGCCATCTTATATGGAACGATATTTTCTGATGCAGATTAACAGGCAGGAAATACGATTTCTGAGCAATCAGTATCTTTTGCTCTGGGATGTACGAAATCTGGTTGCTCAGGCTAGGCTGTATTGTGATCATAATATTATCTGTGTGGATAAGAGTGACCTGTTGCAGCAATATTGTTCGAAATATGGGATCTGGCCTTATACGGGGAGTACCTCACTTGATGACTATTTCTTGCATGACTACCCTGTTTTGTGGAAATCCACGGGTGAGTTGTATAGGTGCAAAGGATAGTGGGTGAGGTGCGGGGGAAGGTTCGACTCGGCCGTTCCGAATATATCGAAGCGCCTGGGCAGGCAAAAAATTCGTCTTGAGGCCAGGGGCTGGGGAGGACGGGGCACAATTGAGGGGTTAGGGAATGTCGGGCAATACTTGCTCGATGATGCGCTTGGTCCAGGCGATGGGCGCTGTATAGAAGAGAGTGCCGGACTGGAGTCAACGGATAATAGGGACTGGAACGTATTTGAGTTGATATGGGCGCGAATTATTCAACAGGGCGAAGACTACGCCATACGCAAGGGAGCCTGGAGTCAGTGGGGCTTGGGAGACATGTTAGTCAATGCGGAACGCGATATTAGCTCGTTTTCGGATGACAGTTCTGCACGAGGGTGGCGGTCGAAGCTTGAGGTCGGAGGAGTACGGCTAGAATCGTCGCTATCCGGGGGTTCGTGTACTGGATTGGATCTCCTGTCTGGAAAAATGTAACACAGCCGTTTGGTGCCCTACGGCAGTTCGCCCGGCGCGTAGCCTTGTCCTGCGAATCGCTTCGGCCGCACTATCTGGCTGCCAGAGCGATAGGACGGTTCTACTACTCGATTGCCTTGCGGGCTCTCTGGCTGTGGACTCGTAGCCACCGCTACGTCGAGGCGGTGCTGCTGACGGGGAGCGGTGGCCGGGGGGATCTGCGGGTTGGCGTCAGCGATCTGGACGTTCTTATGGTCGTAAAGGATGGGCCTCTTCGGGACGTATTCATCGACCGTTGCGTCGTTGAGCTCGCTCTGTTGGCTCGTTGTTTTCCCATGATCAGTGCCGGCCCCATCGAGTTGTCTTCGGATACGAGGAGTTCCGCAGGTTCGTACTTTCCAGGCATCCCTTTCTGGTTTCGATCCAGGGCTTCTCGCGACTGCTGTTCCGGCGAGGTGAAGAAGAGCGGTTTTGTCTTGCCTACTGTCGGGAGCACGAGAGTTGTCTGCTTTCGTTTCTCTGGCAGAAGCTGCGGATCGTTTTCGACAACCGTTCCGATCGGGACTATTGTGCTTACCTGGTCCAACGGGTCGCCGACCGGTTCGACGCGATCGAATCGAGGCTTGGGCGTTCGAGCTGGCGGGACAGTCGGCGCAGACGATTGTCGGTAGTGGATCTGATCGAGTGGCACCTCGCGCTGAAGAGAGGAGTCGTCGATGTGGAGACGAGGGAGAAAGCTGCGGAGGTAGCCCAAGGTGAATCTCACCGCAAGGCCCGCGAAATAGAACTGCCGAACCGACTCCTTTTGGAGACCTGGCCCCTCAACGGTTTGTTTCTCCAAGAGCCGATCGGTAGAGACCTGCCGCCTCCACTGCCCCGGTGGCGTCCTCGATCATTCAGGGCTCGCCGAATCTCTGCTTGCTGTATATGAAGAAGGACGGATTGACTTCTTTGCGCTGTCGGGGTTCCTGTACCCCTTGCGGTCGGCCGACGTCGATGTGCTCGATCCGCGCCAGAACGAAGTGACGTTTGGGTATCTGAGGTCGCTGGACCGGGCTGGCGAGAGGGTCGGGGCGTGTGCGGAACGGAGACTCGTCGATGAGATCAGTATCGCAGCCGCCCGAACCGGGCCCATTGTCGAGATGAACCATTTTGTCCTGGATCGACTGAAGTTTGAACCTAAGCCTAGCGGTTCGTGTGTTGGGGGCATGGAGGTGCGCCGAAGGAGGCGAACTTGTCGATTCAGAGCGTGCGGTCCGGACCATCCAGGAATCCGTTGCTGCGGGGCGCGTAGAGGAGGCCGGGCTCCAGCTCATCCGTTTCCTGAAGCTTGGCACCGCGGAGGGCGCGGCGCTCCGGTGCTCCGTCTTGATTGTTACCCGCAATCGCTGCGAGCTCCTGGATCGGACGCTCTCGAGTTTGCGCCGGCAGAGGCGGGCGCCCGACGAAGTTGTCGTGGTCGACAACGCCTCGACGGACACTACGGCCGAAACAGTGGTGCGCCACACATCGTCCTGGCCGATCGTACGCCGCGTCGAGGAAGAATGGCTCGGCATCGCATGCGCCCGAAATCGTACGCTGCTGGAGTCATCGGAACGGTCGGATGTAGTCGCCTTCATTGACGACGATTGCGTTGCCGATTCCGAATGGCTCTATCAGCTCTTGCTGCCTTTGCGCTACGACGAAGAAGTGGTTTCGGCGGGTGGATATGTCTCGTTCTCGACCGAGGATGCCACTCCGTGGGGGCGCTTCTACAGCGACCAACGAGAGGCTTTGGTACCGTGATCATTCCCAACCAACCTGAAGTATATACCTTTTGCTATCTGCCACGGGTCCGACATCGCGGGCTCGCACTGTTTTTTCCAGGAGCCAACGTTGCCTATCGGAGAAAGGCGCTCGTTCCGCTGGCGTACTTTGATGAGCGATTTCAGTCCGGGGAAGACACGGACGTCGGAGTTCGTCTCGTGCAGAAGGGCGAGCTCTTTTCCAATCCCAAGGCGAAGGTGGTTCACACCTCCAACCTGCCTCTTCGAAAGCTGATCGAACAGTGGTTCAGGATCGCCGTCTACACGGTCCGGGTTTTTTACAAGTATGCAAACCTCTGTTTCGAGGTCTTCATGCGCGGATTGGTTGGTGACTCTCGCTATCGTCAGGTTTGCTTGTGTGAGCTGACGATTCCGCTGACGGCGGTGATCTTCGTGTCGCCGTTCCTTCTGCTGAACGTCGGCCTCTGGGGAGTCGTTGCGTCACTCGGTCATCCGCTTGCTGTCGCCTTTGCACTATTCACGGGGCTGGTCTACTTCTGGAGCGATTTTGCGAGAACCCGAGTGTCACTCAGAAGGCTGCTCTTATACGCGGGCCTTCGCTTCGCAATCAACCTGATCCTCCTTCACGTCTCTTTCGCAGAAGGGCTCCGCAACCGCATGTTCTACGTCAATTACGAACTCGATGGGACAAAGGAGGTGAGGTGATGGACGGCAGTCTCCAGTCGGTGGAGCCGAAGGGAGTCGAACCCTCGACCTCTTGAATACCATTCAGGAGGTAGAACTTTGTTGGAGTTTGCTGTGGTTTGGCCGCTCGCGACTGCTATGTGATAGCTGATCCCCTCAGGCTTCTTGTGGATGGTCTCCTCGTCATGCGGAAACGCCTGTGCCAAACGCACCGTCGTTACTCCGTGGCCCCATCGGCTCACTAACTCAGGCAGCCTCCAGGATTCATGGGTCCGAGTCCTCGGGACGACGATGTTGTCGCGGGTGCGTTCCTCCTCCGGGCCCGAAGCGGTAACCACGAAAAAGTCGATGTCGCTGACTCCAGGTCGCAGCGTTTGCCGGGCAGCGCCGCCGACGAGGTAGATTCCCTCGACATCGTGGTTCCTGCGAAGGAAAGCAACGAGTGTGCAAAGACTGATCCGGTAGCAGAGGGAAAAGATCGGGTAGAGAGTGGTGCGGATTCTGACACGTTTGGGCTGGTACCTTATGGGGGACGGTTCGAAAACTCTCGTAGGAATCGGAGCAGGGTCGCGGCAGTGTCGTCAATGCTCGGGCCCATCGCGAACCGATACACTTGGGCTTTTCGGATTACGGCCAGGCTGGCTCGCAGCCTGCGAGCCGCGAGTCTGGATTTTCCCAGGAGTTCTACTACGGATTTCTCCAGGACGAACTCGACGCCCTGATAGAGACCGAGCCCGACCACGGCATTGGAAATGAAGGGCAGAAGGGCCGCGCGTCGGGGAAGCGGGGTGATCGATGCGTTGCCAGCTAGCCAGCGCTGTCCGAGGAGAATGCCGCCGACGGGACACTCGGGAGCCAGTTGCGAGTGGAATACGGAGATATCGATGAGGGTCTTGGGTCCAAACTCCATCCTCTCGACGGAGAGTGTCTTGTCTGGCGGCACGTCGGGCGGCACAGTACCCGGGCGAACGCCAATGCGAAGGGGAAAGGGTAGTACCTGGCCGTTGGACCGGATCAGCGGCGAGTCTTCGGAAAGCAACCGGATGCCTTCGTTCTGGAGCATGCTGAGCGCCATGGTGGTCTTGCCGCCGCTCATGGGAAGCAGGACCAAGACTGCCTTGCCATTTACCTCGAGGCCAAGGCCGTGAACCCGAATCAGTCCTCTCCGATCGAGGTGGCTGCCTGTGTAGGACAGGATGGTCAGGTAGGCTATCTCATGGGTCAGGTGCCGGTCGTCACAGAAGAGTTCAAACCTCTTCCCGTCCTCATAGCTGACGGAAAGCGCACGCCCAGAGTAGTCCAGATACGAGGTCTGCCCGTTCCGGAATACGACGTTCCTTGGCGAGTGTTGGGATGCTGGTAGGGCAGGAAGCTCGGGACGATCGGAAAAACTCCTCATCTCGATGGTGAGGTCGGCTTCGACTCCTTCGGTTCTGAACCAGGAGAAGTCTATATTGAGGTCTTGGAGGCGTTCTGCTTGACGGGACCGGGCCGCGACCTGAAACCCGTAAAAATCAAAGCATATTTGTCTGTCTAAGGACATGAAGAATTCTACCAGGATGATTTGTCTCGATCGTTGTCAAACATCGGTACCATGGGCAAAGGCATCTTTAAAACCAGTATCACACGACGCCTCAAACCACTCGAACGAGTTAAAGAATTGGGAGATGCCTCAGTTCCATATCCATTTGACGTGCACGCGAGCATCCTCATTACACTCTCGGACGCCGGCGGCGGCAGGAATTTGAACAGCAAGTCCGCCTGATCATAATGTGCTGTAAAGTGGTCGACGACTCATTTGAAGTCTCCACTGGTTCCCCTCATGCGGGGGAACCAGGTCTCGGATCTATTTGAATTCCTTACTGGAAGACAAGAAAACAGAGAGTAGAAATACTCACCACCATCAGGTAGTGGAAATTTTCCAGTCTTATTGCCCCCGCAGTGAGGATCATTCGATCCGAACGAAGGGGGCAGGCACTTGGTAATAAAACTCAGATTCCCTGACCCTCACATGAGGGGGAATGAGTACTGGCTGCCCCAATCACTTCCTCACCAAGATTCCGGGGGTTTCTTCATCCAGTGAGTCCGTCGCTGATGTCTGAATAGAAAAACCCAGGATCCACAGGAGTGGATATCAAGCAGGTCTCTGGGTAATTAACAGACGATTATCAACCTGTATCACCCCTCAAATTCTCAGGTATCAACAGGGTGGGCTGCTGCACTGCATTCCCGAATATTATGATTTTGAATCCGTGGCAAAGTGGCTCGAAGAACACGGTATCACTCAGACTCCGCAGGTTGTGACCACTGGTGATGTCACTTCTTGTGCATTTGAGCAACTGGCTGTTGACAAAACTGTGGCAGACAAATCATCGCCTTCCGTGCGGACCTGACGGTTCAGGCAATCCACAAAGCTCTGTCCAGCTAGCCGAATACAGTCCCCCGAGCGTCGTATCACGAGACCGCTGTGCCTAATGACCGGCCTGGCATCGCGACTCAAATCACTTAAGCACCCCAAGTCTGCTCTCTTGTCCTTGCATTTACTGTATTCTATGCAAATGCCACACAATTTCTAAGCTGTGTATATGGATTGATCGGATTCATTGATATTTTTCCTCTCACAGTACCTAATACTCTCAGAGCCCCCTGCCGCTGTTTTTCTCAAATTTCATGGACACAGTGAGGGGAGACGTGGTTGGTGTTTGGGCACAAGGGGCGAGTGGGTTCTGAGCAGTCATTGACAGAATTTTTTCGAGCGTGCCGGGTGTGGAGCCATCTGGCGGGGCCATTCACAGTCAGAAAGGAAACAGTGATGCAGCGATTAGTGTGCTTAACAGGTCTGGTAGCGGCTGTTCTGATGCTGGACGTAACAGACATGAAAGCCGCCGTATTGACCGTCTATTACGATTTCGAGGGTGTTGGAGAAGATCGCTTCGACGACCCGGCCGGCGATTTTAACGACAACTTGACCGGCCGATACAACTCCGCTTTCTCCAACGATGTTTCGTCCAACGCCATGGGCAGCGCCCAGTCGGCGGATTTCAATGGCGACAGCGCGCTGTTCACCGACGCCTTTACGACCGACTTGGGACCCGATCGCGACGCCTATACGCTCATGTTTTGGGTGAAAGCCGCGGATGCACAACAGGACGGAGCCCACAGGCGCCTGATAAGCACCCGCGTACTACCGGACGGATCGGAAGGGAACGCAAGTTGGCAAGTGGAGGGCTTTGGTGGGGGAAACGTCGATAGTATGGACCTGCGCTATCAATCGGCAGGATATCCTGCCATGTGGTGGAACCCCGACGCCGTCGGCGCGCTCGCGGTGGACCAGGAGGCACTCGCGTGGCATCACGTGGCCTTCGTTGTGGCGAATTCCGGCGGACCAGGCGGTGCCGCGTTCGGTCTGACGTACGTCGACGGCGTGTCGGTGGGAACAGACGAGAACAACTCAGCTCTCTGGAA
>CAUZPL010000123.1:0-16025 GCA_963581585.1 Planctomycetota bacterium | reverse complement strand
AAGTCGGACCTCGCGAACTACTGGTACCGCCTGCGCAAACGAGTGAACAGATTATGAAATCCGTTCACGCCTGGGTCGAGCACCTTGAATTCGTCCGCCGCGGACTCAGCATGCTCGTCACATACCGCCACTGACATCGGTGTATGCACTTCGGCGAAAACAGCACTGTTCTCGGCACCCGCAGCCATCCGGAGCTGTTGCACCGAATCGACGTTCGACAGCATTCGCCCTGCCTGACTGATCAATCTGGACCGCATCAGCCTCTGTATATCCTCACCGGTATCCTCGACAACATCTTCGGATTCCGGCTCAGCTGCATTCCCGCCGCCGGATGGAAACGGTGCTGACGCTGTCACAGGTCGATGAATTGCCTCCATCGAGAGATTGCTGTTACCTTCCGAGCACTGAAATCCATCGGATTCCGGCTCCGGCATACCAAACTTGGTTACCAGAGAGGTGTATTCACCAGTACCATTCTGCTTCGTGAGCGGCAAAGTAACCATATGCTCTACAACCGGAGAGGTGTCATCGGCACCGTCGCTTTCAGCTGCATCGTCCTGCGATTCAGTGAACTCGTCCGTCCGTCCGGTAATTCTCAACGGAACGACTTCGCCAGCATCTTCCGGCGGACTCGATTCTGCTTCTGAGTTGATGGCAGTCAGTTGTTGTCCATCCTTCGTTTCTGCGTGCGTGGTCATGCCTGTCGATCCTGAATCGGCAACAGCTGCGCCGACTGGTGCGGTCGTCATGACAGTCTCCGGAATCGAACGGACTGCACCGATGCCGAACGTCTGCGGTGGCCATACGGGGACGGGTTCATCGATGGCGGGAATATTGATTTCATACGCTCGCACCGGAATCGATACATCATGGCTGCCATCTGAGACGGGCGATTTGTCGTGCGGGTGGCCCGCATGCGTTTCCAGCTGAGCCCAGTAACGGATTATGCTTTTGTCGAGATCCCAGGATCCTGCTGGCTGCCAGAGCTGGAAGTTCGGAAGAATTTCACTGGTCAATCTCGACGACTCGATGACTGTCACAAATTCACTGTCCGCTGCATCAGTCGCGTGCATCAATCGCAGTTCGAGGTCATCATCGACTTCTATCGATGGATCCCCAACCGGTTCCAATTCGGCCAGCTGGTAGCCGGTGTTGGAATTTTCCTTCCTCTCCCCGATTTGAGGACCATCGAAGAGTGGAGCAAGAAACTCTGTTTCTAACAGCTCATCGGGCCACGAATCCGCTGCCAGATCATCCAGTACCGGCAGTTCGTCAACAGACTGAATTTCATCTGTCGTGCCAACGATTGATTCATCAGAAGAAACATTCAACTCCAAACAGTCAACGAGTTCCGTCGGCACCCCGGCACGACGTCCGAGTTCCACATCATCGGGTTCGACACCAACGGATTGGGGCGCCGTGCCAATTTCGATTACACCATCAGAAGACGACTGGCCCCCTGCGTAACTTGTGGTTGTGTCATCCAGCCCGGACTCGGACTGATCCCTGACAGAAATGTTCCAAACGTGCGGCAAGTGCTGCAATCCATTCAGCGCCGTCTGGACTGTGTCATATGTGACACGATCCTGCTGGTTTTGACAGGCCAGAACGAGTGATTCGTCAGCCAGCAAATTCAGGCAACGTGGGTTCCCGTCTGCTGCTACCACTATGATTTCGACGGCATCTGCATCGAAACAGTCGCTGAGAGCGCCTCCAGCGTGACTGAGGCGACAATTAAGGTATTCGACGGATTCCGTCGGACGCAGCGGCTGAAGGAACGTATAGCTGCGAATCCGTTGAGCAAAACCGGCCTTTGCGGGTTCGGCCAGCGTCTCTTCCAGAGCGAGCGAACCGGCCAGAAGAAGTCGACACAACGGCTGATCACTGAAGTGTTGTTCGATGAGAAACTGGAATTCGGTAAATAATACGGTCGGCAACAGATGCGCGTCGTCCACTAGCAGCTCAACGGGCCCTCTGAACTGCACGGACTGCTGGAGCTGTTCCACAACCTCCCACCGGCCGGCAGCATCAGAGATGGATTGACCGTCGCGTGTTTGCACGCCATGTCGAATGCAGTGATACAGATCTTCGGTCGACTGCAAAGATGTACCGGGAAGAATAATGGTCTGGCCCTGGCTCGCCAGCGCCACCTGCAGTTGATACAGCAGGACAGTCTTGCCAACACCTTCCGGCCCTGTGACTACGGCAACACCTGCAGCCGATTGCAGCGCATGCAGCACCTTTGGCATCAGGGCCGTCGAAGATTCGGATTCGAAGAATTGCCATTCCACAGGATTTGCGGAGAAAGGCAAACCTCGAAAACCAAAATGTTCCTCATACATCGATCTGTCCGCCAAGGGAAAGTCGGCATAATGTGCCGGTACGCAGGAGCACCGACCCAGAACAAACATCGAACGGGTAAATCAACGAACTTTAGGATCTTGCGGATCAAATCTCACCCGTCGCAAATCCACTGTTTCCGTATGCCGTTCCGGCGATGTTACCCGATGAGCAGATTAGGCAACGCTGCGTGTTCTGCAAATCGCACTCTGAACAGTGATCTGTCATCCAGCGGCAATGGTAGAATTGATGTCACCTGGAACCTGGTATTTTTGCACCGGACAGCGTCATGCGAATGCTGTAGAGCGGGGTGCGCGCCGTGATGAAGAGATTCTTGAAATCCTTCCCTCCAAAACACACATTGGCAGGATCTTCCGGAACATCAATGTGCTCGAGCTTTCTGCGATCCACATCGTGAATGTTGACCCGACTGCCGTGGGGCGTATAGAGATGTCCGTTGATGTCCACGGCCAAGCCGTCGCTGCCCTCGTCGATACTAAAGAGTCTTGCACCCAATTCACCATCTTTGCCGACAGCATAGCAGTGGACAGCGTCCGGCAGTTTACGCAGTTCAGGGTCAGGCTGTTTTGCATGTCCGCCTGTGTCTGCGATGTACGGTCGGGATTCATTCGGTGAGAAGACGATTCCGTTGGGCATTACAAGATTTTGACGATCGCTTCCACATCCCCGGTTTTCAGATCGAGCATGAAGACCCAGTGACCAGCAATTTCCGGCAGTTCGGTAAGTCCCCATGACGGATCCGTGAACCAAAGTGTTCCATCCGATCGCACAGCCACATCGTTGGGGGAATTGATCTCTTGCCATCAAACCGATCTGCCAGCACCGTGATGCTGCCGTCGGCCTCCGTCCGCACCGGATTGCGAGCGCCATGCCGGCAGGAAATCAAACGGCCTTTAGTATCGAGTATGTTGCCATTCGCTTTGTCACTCTTCCGGAACACAGAGAGATCACGCCCTTCCCGCCACTGCATCAACCTGCTGTTGGAAATATCGGAAAACACAAGCGTGTTTCGGTCGTGCAACCAAACAGGACCTTCGGTGAACTTCATGCCCCCGGCAAGTTTCGTGACCCGGCCACCTGGTGCGATCAACGACTGCCGTTCGTCGGCACAGACGCGGTTCGTTGTCAGCAGAACGAGTACGACGCTGAGAAAAAATCAATTCGTGATGGAGCGTCCCGGTGCGGCTTCTGTCGGGTCATTTCTGAGGCTGACCTATCGTATACAGGATTATCAACCCGTTAATGATGGCGAATTCATTGTGTGTCCCGAAACGTCTATTCTTTGGTGGAGACAGCGTTCGATACTTCTGCAGCACGTTTGGTGAATCTGCGTGAAGCCGACATGATCAGCTTCTCGCCGAGCCTGGGGAACAACTGCTTCAGCAGGACAACCGGGCGCATCGGTGGCCAGTTTACGATGATTTCTGGTGGGCCGGAGTGAATCGCTTTCATCACGGCATCTGCCACGGCTGCCACCGTAGTGTTTCCCACGAGGGCCGAAGTACCGCGTCCGACAGCAGCAACCATGCGGTCGTACATGCCGCTATCCTTCGTGAACCCGGGACAGACAGCCGTCGAAGATATCCCACGGCCCAGGTATTCACCTCGGAGCCCTTCCGTGAATCCAATCAATGCCGACTTCGTCGCACCATAGACCGCTCCATAAGCCGGGCAGTGTTTACCGGCTGTCGAAGCCATGTTGATGATGCAGCCGGATTTCTGTTTGAGCATTATGGGAACCACTAGGCGACTGAGTAGTATAGCTCCGGTCAGGTTGATCTCGATCGTCTCCAGAATTCGTTCGAATTCGATTGTCTCAAAACGCTCGAAGCATTCCACTCCTGCATTGTTGACGAGCACGTCGACGCGGCCGAACTGGATGAGCGTCTGCCTTGTCAGTTCCGTGAGATCATTGGGGTCCGATACGTCGCAAACGACTGCGATGGCGGCCCCGCTCGAATTCTCAATCTCTGTTTGCAGCTGTTCGAGCCGCTGCCTGGACCGTGCCGCCAGTACGACTCTGTATCCATTGTCCGCCAGACGAAGAGCGACGGTCCGGCCGATACCAGCGGATGCACCCGTAACAATAGCGACCTGTCCACTGGAAGTCATCATTTCCAAACTCTCATCGAGATCACTACTCCTAGCCATTGCTCTGAGTACTGAAAAGCATTGCACAAATGCCGGCTCAGGTCGACAGTATCTTGTCGAATATCAGCACTTCACCCGGTGGAATCTGCTCCTGCATATGCAGAGTGAATTTCGGATGCTGCCGGAAGGCATGGAGCAGTTCTAGAGACGGGGTACAAGCCAAACCAGAACGCACTCACTCCGTTCACCATCGAGTAACCGTACTCAGTGCGGATGGTCAGTTTCTTGACGAAGCTCAGGACGGGAATTTCAAAGTACAGCCGATCTTTAACCGCGTGATCAATGTCACCCTTTGACTGATTGAAAACACAGGAACGACCGGCCTGCTAAAACAGAATTCGTCCATGGAATGAAGTGATACCGTGTTGTCCTCCATTTCTTAGTCCAGTTCACCCGAGACAGGAAAACGCCGTTCCAGTGACTTCAGCCGGAACAAGTTGTCTTCCATGTTGGTTGCCTGAATACCACGGACTCGCCTGGATTCACCGGCTGATCGAGTGTGACATGAAGATGCGTGTCGTCCTGCCAAATGAAGCTGACATTCAGGGCCGCTGATCCGCGGCTGACGCGACATGAGGAAAACCGGCCGCCTGATTCATCGGGAGCGGTGCCAGGATCAATGCTCAGTGATTGCAGAGCGCGACTGGCCATTGTTGTCGTTTATTTCAACAGCCGATTGGCTGGAATCACCTGAAACACGAGTTTAGATGCGGCAGCACTCCCTAGGTTTGCGCAGTGGACCTGCTGCGTTACGTCAACAACACGGCGATTCGGATCAGGATCGATGACAAGGACATAAGCGAGCAGCTCATGAAGTCACGGCTCCGAAATTGATGGAACCGGATTACTGGTGCCGTGGTGCTCAACGGCATGCTCGACTGCTCGCGCCTCAAGAGTCGAGGCAGTCAGCACAACAGGCGCACAGACCAGACTTTGTCAAAGTATACGGAATTGTATCGATCTTCAAATATGCGAGTTCCAGGCCAACGACGGAGCGTGCGCGAACCCTCCAAACTCGGGCGTCCACGTATTTTATCGTCGATCGACCGTGCACAGAATGACGGGCACACTTGTCGTGCATGGATGAATTACCGGTTCCGCAGTTACGGTTTGTCAAACCCGTACAATAGACACGGGACATTAGCGGACGATTAAAACGCCCCCGATTCGGCTAGTCTGTCTGCTGCCGCGTACCCGCTGCTAATGCAGTCCGGCACGCCTATACCGGTGTACGCGTTCCCCGCCAGCTCAAGACCGTGGTGGATCGACATTCGCTGTACGATCCGATCAATTCGATCTAGGTGACCAACGTGGTACTGAGGCATCGCCTGCTCATGTCGCCAGACTGATGCAAAGAGTGGTGATTCTGTCATGCCCAGCAGATCCCCGAGTTCATCAACGACTGTTTTCAGGATGTTGTCATCCGACATCCTGAGCAGCTCCGGCTGGGTGGCACCTCCCACGAACGTGCGCAGCAGAACAGATCCGTGCGGCGCTCGCCCTGCGAATTTACGGCTGGAAAATGACACGGCTAGGATCTTACGGTTTTCCACCGATGGCACGACCAGTCCGAACGCATCCAGTGGATGCCTGAAGTCACTCAAACGATGAGTCGACGCCACGACCACAGTAGATGCGTATTCGATTGCCTTCAACTCCGCTGCAACCTGGGAATCGACACTGCCCAGCAGTGTTGCAGCAACCCAGGATGGAGCCGCAAGAATCACACCATGGAAGGACGTTTCATCGTCACTGCCAGCTCTAATCTGCCATCTGCCACTGACTTTTGCTGACGGCTCAATGCAATCGACCGTTGCTCCCAAATGCAGCTGCACTCGACCGGAGGACTCAAGCGTCGAAACGATGGATTCAATAAGCGCTGACAGTCCTTTGGCATGTGTCACAAAGAGTCCGTAACGCGCCCCGCTTTCTGCCGGACGTTCGCGTTTCTCGGCAGGCCCACTCGCCTTAAGCGCTGCTCGAATCACGCTGCCGTGCTCTCGCTCCATAGCCGGAAACCGTGGTAACGTCGCTTTGAGACTCAGTTTTTCGGGGTCGGCCGTGTAGATTCCACCCACCAACGGCTGCACAAGTCGTTCAAATGTTTCTGTGCCGAATCGGCGGCGTACAAATGACGCCAGACTCTCGTCCTCATCGGTATCTTTTCTCGGACGCACTACTTCGGACAACAGCCGTAACTTTCCGCTTAACGACAGAATGGGCGATTTCAGGATCGCCATTGGCTTAGCCGGAGCCATCAGCATGAATCCTTCGGGAATCGGAACAGGGCGACCTCGATAAACCACAAGTGAACGTCGATGCTGATCATCTGTTCCGATCAGCTGATCTGAAATTCCCAAATCCTGGCACAACTCCAATCCGCCTGGCTTGCTGGTAATGAAAGCATCAGCTCCGTGTTCGATCAGGAAACCATCGCGATGTTCGGTGCGAATCGTTCCACCCGCGCGCGATGACGTGTCAAATATTTCGATCTGAACATCGCCGTGCCGACGAGTCATTCGGAACGCTGCAGCGAGGCCGGTGATTCCAGCACCGACGACGGCTACTCGTCGATGGCGTTCCTGAGACTCGGCCTCAGCCGGCATCATCTGGCTCCCAGTTCATGGACGTACTCAACCAGAGCCTTCACGTGATCAGGGTTCATGTCCGGCATTACTCCGTGACCCAGATTGAAAATGTGACCGTGACGCCCAGACACACTATCGAGCACATCTTTCACCCGTTGCTTCAGCACAGGCAGATCGGTATACAGTAACGCCGGGTCCATGTTTCCCTGGACGGCAACATCAGGGCCGAAGATTTTCCAAGCTTCATCCAGCCCGATCCGCCAGTCGACGCCCATCACCTGACCACCGGCATCCCTTTGAGCCGACAGCAATGCAGGATTCCCGGTAAGAAAATTGATCACAGGCGCGTGCTGGCTCACAGCGTCGATGACTCGCCTGGTATGACACATCACATAGCGGCGATAGTCAGCCGGGGACAGACAACCGGCCCAGCTGTCGAACAGCTGAACGGCCTGGCACCCACTCCTAATCTGTTCGCGCAGGTACATGATGACCGAATCGACCAGGCTGTTCATGAGCACGGTCCACGCGCCTTCGTCATTATACATGAGCGACTTCGTGGCCACATAGTTGCGTGAACTTCCACCTTCGATGCAGTAGGACGCCAGCGTGAAAGGTGCCCCGGCAAAACCAAGTAATGGAATATCGGCCGGCAGTTCACGCCGAATCATCCGGACAGCATCGAAGACATAACCCAGGGGTTCCACGGACTCCAATGCTTTAAACCGAACCAAGTCAGCAGGTTGCGCAATCGGATTATGGATCACAGGCCCCTCGCCCCGGACATACTCCAGGTCCATTCCCATGGGCAGCAGCATAGGCAGCAGATCGGCAAACAGAACCGCCGCATCGACACCCAGAACGTTTCGTGCCGTAACAGTGACTTCACAGGCCAGTTCCGGAGTCGTACACAACTCCATGAATGTTACCTTATTGCGAACAGCCATATACTCCGGCAGGTAACGTCCTGCCTGCCGCATGATCCATACGGGCGTCGCTTCAGCAGGCTCCCTGCGAACCGTCCTCATGAACAGGCTGTTGTGAACCGCAGAATCTGCGTCAGATAAGATCATGTCGTTGGCCGTCGAAAGAAATACCAGCTTCATCGATTACAAAAGGCAGGATCGATTCTTCGCATGCGCTGCCGCGATGTTTGGCAACGTAGAGCGCCCTCCCGATCCTGCATCCGGAACGAAATTTTCCAATCAAAATGACTGTGTTGGCATTGGAGAGTACGTCTCCTGACTGAATCGGTCGTTCAATGAGATCGTCCAGCATGATTTCATGGCTGGTATACGAAAGCATCCCGGTAATCTGACCGTGGTCGTAGCAGTGCCGCTGAACGCAATCCTCCTGTGTCCGATAGTGAACTCGGAATAAATCTCTGGCCAGCCAGTCGTGTTCCTTCCGCAGGATCTGGTGGTACACATAGTCAAACAAATGGAATTGAAACGAATCTGAATCCCTTTCAGTGGGTTCCACGCCATCGACTACCACGCGGCGGACACCGTGCACAAAATTGCCATAAAAGAACGCGATGGTTTGGTCAAGGCGTCGCATGAGGTCGGCTTTGAACTCCTGCCATTCTTCCGGCTGCATGTCACCGATAGTGACTCGGCGGCCACCGCGGTTAAACACGTGCAGATAGTCGCTGCGAGCCTCGTGGGCGTTCCAGACAATCCCGGGATCGAAATGATTGACAAGTCGATGCGTCTGAATGGGCCAGTTGTGGATCCGTTGAGCGTACTCCGCCTGATTCTGTGAATCACCACGGGTGGTAACATCGAAGATGATACCGCGATGACCTTCCTGCTCCTGCCCGGCATTACAGTAACTCAGTGCCAACTGTGTCTTGCCAATTCCAGTTGCGCCCATCACCACAGTGAGCGTGCCCGGAATGAGCCCTCCACCAAGAGCGTCGTCGAGTCGTTTGATTCCGGTTGAGTGACGTTGATTGTCTGACATGAATCTGTTTGCTGCATCGGGTCCGGATCAGTTGCGAGGCAAGTGTCGGCGAATCAATATCTGTCCGGTTTCGTTCGGCAATCATCACGGCGGAGCGTGATAGTAACTTTGACTGGCGACAGTTATTTAATGGCCAGTGATAACTGTCGTGTTTGCAGGAGGAACTGACAATCCCTTAACTGCGGCATTCGAATTCCGCCTGTGCTTTTGTAAATCCTGAGTTTTACATGGTGTTCTTCACTCACGTCGACGGATTTATGCTTCCTTCCGCCAAAGTATCACCTTGATGCGGACTTGACTCGTCGACTTAAATTCCGTCGGCCCACGTGAGACACAGAATTACGTCAGCAACTTACCTAAGAGCGTGCATTCAAACCTGATTTCTGTTCGTCAAAGGAAGGGTAAGGCTCCCGCCGAACCGGTTTTGACGCAGTATTGCCGGTCCCCGGCAGAACGCCCTCCCAGTCAGAAGACACGCTCTAATAGTAGGCGGTTGCCAGTTGGTGTCGGTAGTCGGACGCGAGCCGAGATTTGGGTCCCATCATGTTCAGAATAGCAACCATGGTCTCTTTTGCCCGATCGCGTAGTTCACCGAACTCGTTGCGCACAATTTCCAGCAGCAGATCGCAGGCTTCTTCGAATTTCTTGTCGACTCCCAGCGCTTCGGCCAGTCGCAGCTGTAACTCGCGGTTCTCTGGATCGGCGGCCAGTGCTTCACGAGCCTGTGTCGTCCCGCCAGTGTCTTGAACCTCACTCTTCAAAGCCAGCTGATCCTTCAGTGCCTCGGCATCCGGTTCCAGAAATCCACGGGCCTCTAATCGTTCAATGACCTCGGTACACTCCTGATTACGATCCTGAGCCAGCAGAACTCTGGCCAAGGCAATGGCGAATTCGGAGTTGTCAGGCCCAAGTTCGACTGCAGTGCGAAATTTTGCCTCGGCATCATCCAGTCGGGCTTCGGCTTCGGCCGCCTGGCCTGCATCATAAGCTTCCGTCGCCGGAGACGGTAGAAAACTGTCCAGCCACTTCCGTACAGCCGCTTCGTCGTGAGCGCCTGGCAATTGTGTAGTCGGCTTCCCATCAACAAAAGCCAGCACGAATGGTATCGACTGGACACCCATTGCTCCGGCAATCTCCGGGCACTCGTCCACGTTGATTTTGACCAGATGGAACCGCCCGGCATACTCGTTGGTCAGCTTTTCCAGAATCGGCATCAGCTGACGGCACGGGGCACACCATTCGGCCCAGAAATCTGCCACAATCGGAAGCTGCATCGATGCTTCAACAACATCCGCACGAAATGATTCACTGGTAGCCGAGATTATGCTGGCGTTGCTGGACTCTGACATCACTGGTCCCCGAATTGTGCAGTTCACCTGGAATTGATGCTTGTCGAGACGTCGATTATCGTAACGATTCGGTCAGATACCACGCCCGCAATTTATCTTTATTTTGCTCGGTTTTCTGATGCAGGATGTGCTTGTCAGCATACTCAATCATATTTGAACTGCTTCCGATCTGAGATGTTACGGGTCGACTTATCTTTGCACCCAATCGCCGGCCCGTGCCAGTGCTCGTGACCAGCCAGTCATGAGCCTGTCCCTTTCCTGCAACTTCATCTTTGCTTTGAAGCGTGCTGCTTCCTGCCAGTTTGCCTGAATGTCCTTTTTGTTTTTCCAGTAGCCGACAGCAAGGCCCGCAAGGTACGCTGCGCCCAGCGCCGTGGTCTCTTCCACAAGCGGGCGGATGACAGGAACTCGTAACAGATCCGACTGGAACTGCATCAGCAGCGCATTGAGTGACGCCCCGCCATCCACTCGCAACTGCTTCAGTTTTAGACCGGCATCCGATTCCATGGCCGTGACGACATCGGCAACCTGGTATGCAATCCCTTCCAGAGCGGCCCGCGCAATATGGGCTCGATTTGTCCCCCGCGTCAGACCGATCAGAGTTCCGCGAGCATACGCGTCCCAGTGAGGAGCTCCCAGACCAGCGAAGGCCGGGACCAGATACACTCCATCAGTATTCGGTACCGATGCTGCCAGTTTTTCAACATCGGCGGAGGACTTGATCAGTCCCAGACCGTCTCTCAGCCACTGCACGACCGCTCCGGCAATAAAGACGCTGCCTTCCAGGGCATACTCGGTGCGGTCCCCAATTTTCCACGCCACCGTTGTCAGCAGCTGTTTTTTCGAAGTGACGGGACTGGTACCCGTGTTCATCAACAGAAAACACCCGGTTCCGTAGGTATTCTTGACCATCCCGGGTTTTAGGCAACACTGACCAAACAATGCCGCCTGCTGGTCGCCGGCAATCCCCGTAATCGGAATCATTCCGCCAAAGACACTGGTTTCTCCCACAAATCCACTGGATGTCTCGACGCGCGGGAGCACACTTTCCGGCACGTTGAACGTGTTCAGCAACTGCTTATCCCATTTTCCGGTGTGGATATTGTACAGCATTGTGCGTGAGGCATTACCGGGATCAGTGACATGGACCTGGCCATCGGTCAGGTTCCAGATGAGCCACGAATCCACCGTGCCGAACGCAAGATCTCCGGCTTCCGCTTTTTTTCGTGCACCTGGAACATTGTCGAGAATCCACTGAATCTTGGTTCCTGAAAAATAAGCGTCGAGAATCAATCCCGTTCTCTTTTGGATCGTGCGATCCACACGTTGTCGACGGAGCTCATCACAAATGCCTGCGGTACGGCGATCCTGCCAAACGATGGCATTGCCAATCGGCTTACCGGTCCTGCGGTCCCAGACAACTGTCGTTTCCCGTTGATTGGTAATCCCAATTGCTGCCACCGCTTCGGCAGAAATTCCTGCCTTCCGCAGAACGCGTTTGGCGACCGTCAGCTGGCTCTTCCAGATATCAAGCGGATTGTGCTCGACCCAGCCGGGCTGAGGAAAATGTTGAGTGAACTCCTTCTTCGTGACGGCAATAACCGTTCCTCGTTTGTCGAACACGATGGCACGCGAACTGGTCGTTCCCTGATCCAAAGCAAGGATATATTTCATGGTTCACACCTTAACGGTTCCGGTGTCGTCGCAATTTCCAGCAACTCGCTTTGCTGTCAGGTGGCAGGCCAAAGTGTCTGGTAGAAGAATGCAGCGATCACACCGCCGGCGATCGGGCCGAAGACTGGAATCCAGGCGTATCCCCAGTGAGAACTACCTTTACCGGGGATGGGAAGAATTGCATGCGCTATCCGTGGGCCGAGATCGCGCGCTGGATTGATGGCATAGCCGGTGGAACCGCCCAGTGACAAGCCGATTGACCAGACAATCACACCCACCAGCGCAGGACCGAGGCCTTCGCTGAAGCCAGTGTTGGGAACCAGGTTGTCTGGTGAGAGAACGACGAGCACACCCAAAACCAAAACGAATGTTCCAATGGCTTCTGTAATTAAATTGCTAAACGTGTGGGGGATGGGGGGGCCCGTACAGAAGCTGCCTCGAATAGCGCCTTCGTCTTCGGTTTCTCCCCAGTGCTGCAGATAGGTGAGCCAAACGAGAATTGCACCGGCAATTGCTCCCCCCAACTGGGCACCGAGATATCCTCCCGCATCTGTCCAGGCGAACTTTCCAATTGATACCAGTGCAATGGTGACGGCCGGATTCAGGTGTGCACCGCTGAGGGCATTGACCAGATACACCGCGATCGTCACGGCCAGTGCCCAGCCTGTCGTGACCACCATCCAGCCCGCATTCCTGCCGAGCGACTTGCTTAGGTTCACGTTGGCACAAACACCATTCCCCAGCAGCACCAGTATCATCGTGCCGATAAATTCAGCCCGATATGGTGACATCGAACACGCTCCTTAACGGATGACTTCAGCTATTCCCACTCGATCGTTGCAGGCGGCTTCGAACTGATGTCGTATACCACACGGTTAATTCCTCGGACCGAGTTGATGATGCGTGTTGACACACGCCGCAGAAAATCGCGAGGAAAATCAAACCAATCAGCCGTCATGAAGTCATCCGTCTGAACAGCCCTGACGGCTGCTGTATTCTCGTAGGTGCGACCGTCTCCCATGATTCCCACGCTCTGGACAGGCAACAGTACCACAAATGCCTGCTGTATCTCACGGTACAAATTCGCTGCGTGCAGTTCCTCAATCAGAATTGCATCAGCCTCGCGAATCATCTCCAGCCGTTCATTGGTTATCTCCCCCAGACAGCGGACCGCCAGCCCCGGTCCTGGAAACGGGTGACGCCATATGACATGATCCGGCAGTCCCAGTTCAAGTCCCATGCGGCGAACTTCGTCCTTAAACATATCCCGGAGCGGTTCAATCAGCTCGAAGCCCAGTTCGTCCGGCAGACCGCCCACGTTGTGGTGAGTCTTGATTGTGGCTGCCGGACCATCAGGACTGGCACCACTTTCAATGACATCGGGATAAAGAGTTCCCTGGGCAAGGTACTTCGCATTCGGAATAGACTTCGCTGCATCCCGAAAACAGTCAATGAATACGCGCCCAATAATCATCCGCTTTGTTTGCGGGTCGGTCACGCCAGAGAGTGCCGAAAGGAATTGCTCACCTGCATTGACAACGCGCAGGTCCGTCTTGAAGTGACGGGTAAACTCGGTGACGACCTGATCTCGTTCACCTTTGCGCAGCAGGCCATTGTCTACAAAGATGCAGGACAGTTGATGGCCAACGGACTGTGAAATCAGTGCGGCCACAACTGATGAATCGACGCCCCCCGACAGACCACAAATCACTCGATCGTCACCGACACGCTCACGGATAAAGTTCAACTGCTGTTCAATGAGAGAACCGATGTGCCAGGAAGGCCGACAGCCGCAGATCCGCCGGACAAAATTTCCGAGCAGTTGCCCTCCAAAATCAGTATGAGTCACTTCAGGATGAAACTGCAGGCCATAGACCGGACGGCTGACGTGTCGAACGGCCGCATTGGAACAGGTCTCCGTAGTAGCGATTGATTCGAATCCCTCTGACAGTTCTCCGACCTGATCACCGTGACTCATCCATGCAATAAATGTTTCAGGTATAGAATCAAACAGCGGATGGTCTGAGCAGATATGACATGGAGCACGGCCAAATTCACGTGACCTCGCTGGCCGGATCCTGCCGCCCAGCACCTGACAGCTGATCTGCATGCCATAACAGATCCCCAGAATCGGAACTCCCAAGTCAAAAATTTCCGCATCGATTCCAGGTGCGCCGTCGTCATATACGCTTGAAGGACCACCGGAGAGGATGAGCCCCTTCGGCTTGAGTTCCCTGATTCGACTTGCACTGAGGTCATGGCGCACAATTTGACAAAACACGTTCTGGTCGCGAACTCGCCGCGAGATCAGCTGAGTCGTTTGTCCACCAAAATCGAGCACCAGGACGACGTCTGGCTTGTCGTGCCCGGAACTTTGTTGCAGCAAAGCATCACTGGATGAAGCAGAGTTCGACATCCGTCCTCTCATTGATTGAGCAGCTGAACGACCAGCCGCTCAATGCGGGAAAACGTGTCAGGCTAACAGACCAGCCGGTTTTCACAATCGCTCCCAATGAATATCGCAGTCATGAAAAGAGCCGCATTCCCCGAGCCGGATGTGGGCTGTCCTGCTTCACTTCGAGACCAGATCAGTACAATATGGCGATTTCTGAGACAGCCTGCACGGCGTGGTTGATTTCCTCGTCCGTTGTGAACAGACCGGGGCTCAGCCGGACGGTGCCTCCAATCGGTTCTGTCCCCAGCGTGCGATGGGTTAGCGGAGCACAATGCAGGCCCGCCCGGCACTGAATGCCGAACGAATGGCTGAGCGTGAGTGCCACTTCATGGGGCTCGGCACCCGCGATGCAGAAGGACACCACACCGATTCTCCCGGCCGCCGAACCCTGGCAACAGACTGTGACACCAGAAATTTCACTCATTCGCTGAATGAGCTCCTGAATGTGACGCTGATGCCGCCGGTACAAGTTCTGAAACTGTTCGGTGTTTCGCCATGTCAGTGCCGCGTTGAGGCCGGCAATTCCTGGCATGTTGAGGTTGCCACTTTCCAGCAAGCTGGGCATCCGGGACGGCTGCTGCAGAGATGCACTCTCTGTCCCCGTTCCTCCACAGCGATAGGAAATAATGCGTGCCTGAATTGACGGACTGACATACACAAACCCTGTGCCCAGCGGACCGCCCAGACCTTTGTGACCGGGGGCCGCCAGCAGGTCAATGTTCAATGTGCAAACATCCACCGGCACGTGGCCTGCCGCCTGTGAAGCATCGACCAGAACAATTGCTCCGGCTGCCCTGGCAATCGGAATCAGCTCAGACAGTGACTGAACGACACCAGTGACATTTGAGACCATGTTGAGGACGACCAGGCCAGGTGATCGGGCCTGACACATCTGTGCAAACTGATGACCGTCAATGAGCCCCGTGTTGATATCGAACGACACGAAGTCCACAGTGATCGGTAACAGCTCTCGAAGCTGTTCCAGGGGCCGCAATACCGAATTGTGTTCCAGCGTCGTGGTCAGGACATGATCACCGCGGCGCAGGACACCTCTGAGTAAAAGATTCAATCCGTCAGTGGCATTGAATGTAAATGAAACAGAACGATGATCAATCGCACCGATGAGTTGAGCCAGCTGATGACGACAGCGCGCTGCAAGGGAATCTGCATGGCTGGATCCATATGTGCCCCGACCGAAGGCTGCACCAACCTCTCGCTGGTAAGAGTCGACAGCCTGATAAACGACTTCCGGTTTCGGAAAGCCTGTGGCCGCGTTGTCAAAGTAAGTTGTATGGGAAGTCACGCCGTTGCCCGTATCGATTCGGCGAGCTGGCGCAGCAGCTGGTCATCCACAACCGTCCCTTTGGGCTGCTGCTTAATTAACTCCACAACCTGCATCACATCGTCATCGCTCAACATCAGGCCGACCGATGTCAGGCGATGCGCGACGGCCCGTCGGCCACTGTGCCGTCCAAGAACCAG
>CAUZPL010000122.1:0-16337 GCA_963581585.1 Planctomycetota bacterium | reverse complement strand
GGATATTCGACAGCGATTTTCGGCATGTGGCATGTGGCATGTGGCATGTGGCATGTGGCATGTGGCATGTGGCATGTGGCATGTGGCATGTGGCATGTGGCATGTGGCATGTGGCATGTGGCACTATCGAGTTTGGACCGAATGTCCATGGTTTCGACAAGTTTTTTGGTTTCCTGGGTCCCAACATTGATTTTTATACTCATCGGGAAGTGGTTCCTCATTTTGGGGTTCCTGATTTGTTTGAGGATACCGATCCCATCGAGCGCGAAGGCTATATGACCGATCTCATCACCGAGCGTTCAGTCGCCTTCATCGAACAACAGCATACCAAGCCATTCTTTCTCTTTGTCTCCTACAACGCTCCCCACTGGCCTTTTCAGCCACCGGACCGGCGGTGGGAGGCCCGCCCCGAAAATCGGCTGGAAGGAAACCCGCAAAGACTACGCGAGCATGGTTGAACGTATGGACGAAGGTGTAGGCCACATCTTGAAGGCACTAGCCGATCGGGGCCTGGCCGAAAAGACTCTGGTCATTTTTTCCAGTGACAACGGTGGCGAACGATTCTCGCGTAACGCACCTTTCTTTCACCACAAAGCCACTCTGTGGGAAGGTGGAATTCGCGTTCCTTGTATGCTCCGCTGGCCGGGACAGCTTCCGATCGGAAAAACTTCTGAACAGGCGGTGATCACCATGGATCTGACAATCAGTATTTTAGCCGCTACGCAGATGACACCCCCTGAGGGGCGAAGGCTGGATGGGACCGATGTTCTTCCGATCCTTCAAGGGGAGGAACCGCTGCAGGAACGCACTTTGTTTTGGCGCATCAAGGAGCAGGGCATCGTGCAGAAGGCTGTGCGAAAAGGGCGCTGGAAATACGTACTCGACGGCATCGAGCAACTGGAAATGCTCTTTGATCTGGAAAGCGATCCAGGAGAACGTCATACGCTGTTTTACGATCACCCCGACAGGGTGCATGAGCTCAGTCAATCCCTGGCGGCTTGGGAGCACGACGTCGATCGCCGTATTTCTCCGCACCGAAAGTGAGGCGATCACCAGCTTTCATGTCATTTCGGCCAGTGGAGTGCGCTGTTGTTGCATTGTGTTTGTGCTGAGATGGCCGCCCGTTTGCACCTCCGACACCTGGCAACGGACAGATGGAAGAAATGCGACAGCAATTGATCAGCGGGCAGCAGTGCCTGGCCTGCAAGGCCGGCACGCTTCGAACCCGTTCACTTTATGACACCGCCGGCGGGCATATCCGGTACCTCTGCTGCTCGAAGTGCGGCCGGCGGGCACAGCGCTGGTATTTCGTGCCGGCCGAGGTGCAGCCGCGGAAACGGACACCGTCTGTGTCGAAAGTCACATCATCTGTGCTACCTGGAGCATGACGAACAGGAGAACCAAAAACACCACGACGATATAGATCGCCTTTTCAAGCATCTGGCCAAAAGAAAAAAGGCCGCAGAATCAGGGGCGGTTGCCTGGTTCTGAATACGACTTTTCCGAAGCATTCCTTTTGAATGTTGGCAGGGATCTCAGCGCCGTCTTCAACTAGCTCACCCCAGATTTCACGTGAGGCATCCGCACGCGTGTAACTTCGGGGAAAATTAAGTCCAAGATGGCGTCCCATTTTTTTGTAGCGGTTGAACTTTTGCTTCGTCTACTGTTTCTTTCGGACGATCCAGCATGCCGCTTACTGATTGCTGGTCGAACTGTCTTAACTTGATTCCAAGTGCCAGAGCAAAGAAAAGCTGACGTGGTGATGCTTGAATCATTGCTGCGGCCGTTCGTTAGAAGGCGCATTACGGAAAGTGGAAACCGCTTAAGCAAAGAGCTTCTGTGCAATACACGGGAACCCCACGATACTTTCTGCAGTTGGCAAAAGCCAATTAGCCTCATGAAAACTCAAAATAGCGAAGGCGCAAAAATGGATAAAAAACTTGTGTACACCGACGACGAACGGCGGGAATGATGGTTTTCCGTCTGGACAACTGCGGCGAAATCAGAGTGAACGATCAGTCGTTTTCCTGGAGCTTGCGCCCAATTCGGGACAACATCCTGTTCTTGGTTAGCAAGGGCGACTGCGAGCAGCAACTTGAGCCATTTTTTGACGATCCGAATTCCTCTGTCGGTAATCATCAAAACATTTCTCCCGGACACTGCATCACGTTAAGCCAGATTAAGAATGTGATTCCACGCCCTTCAAATCTGTTGGTGCAAGGATCCCAAGCACCAGCACACGTTAAGACTCAACGGTGATGAGTTCTCGCCGAAGAGAGTCGAAAAAAACACTTGAAAGGATGGAAACGGGTAACCCCTGCCATGTGAGCCCCCCCCACACACGTCTGTGTTTCCGCGGGACAACTTTCCTGGTTCGCGTTTTCCACTGATGCTGAGGGCAATTTACCGGGACACTGCAAAGCCGAGATGGTCTAATCATTCCGCGTCAAAATACGGCGGCCAGGTCTGCAAGCGATGGTCTTCGACGGGGACACCCACGGTAAAATGGTAGAGACTTTGAAATTGGTTGTCGGCCAGCCCTAAGACCTTATGAACCGCGTCATCAAAGTAGCAGCCGATCCCGGTGGAGCGGACGCCGGCAGCTTCGGCTTCCAGATACAGGACCTGGCCGATCATGCCTGCCTCCCAGAACAGGTTGCGGTAAAACCAGGCACCGTGTTGCCGAATTGACTCGGAAAACTCGGCAATCATGCCGAGGCTGAAAAAGCCATCTGCCGCGATGTCCTGATGGCAACTCATAGTTCTCGAAACGTCACGGAGATCCGCCTCAACTAACCGATAGAGAGGAAATCTAATCGGCACTCCTGCAGGCGTCTCCCAGAGAAATGTTTCGCGCATCGATTGCTTGAGTAAGTCCTGCTTCGCTGGATCTCGGACCACCAGGTAAAGCCCGGGCACAACGTCGTCAACCCGGTGAACAAACAACGCCAGATGATTGGTCGGCGGCCAATAAAGTGCATCCCAGGGCGGGTGAGGTCCCGGCAAGGTGCGAGCAATAATTCGCAGAAACACGTCCCGTGAGATAGTGCTTCGGCCGTCCAATGCCCGGCAACTCCGCCGTTGATGAATGATCTGGCGGGCATCGACATCTCGTGACGATCCTGACGGCTGCCCATGATTGACCAGTTCGCGCGACGCCGTGTCCAGAAGCACTTCCTGAGGAATCCGCGTAGCGGCAGCGACTTCGTTGATGACCGGCCAGGCAACATGTTCGCGACTGAGGCGATTGGGTTGCCCGTACCACTGTACCGCGAGGATCTCTTCGATCGTCTCGTCGAGCGGTGGAGAAAGCTTGCCTGCGACTTTCACACCGGTGGAGTGGGGCATCACCACGGCGAGCAACTCCGGTTCCTCCCACTCTTCGACAAGGAATTCTTCCTGTCGATCCAAGCCCAGCAAAGCAGCCACGTGATCCGTCGACCAGGTCGAGACCAGCTTGAGCTGCCAACCACAAAGCACCGCGGAGAGCCGCAGCGCTGCGACGGCGTGCCCCATGTCGTGCTGGCAGTAGCGAAATGCCCGTTCGCCATATTTCCATGCTTCTCGCCAAATGACGGAACTGAGGCCCACCAGGAATGATCCGGCCGGCAAGTCGCGCATAAGGGAATTCCAATTCCCCTGAGAGAATGACGCGCGGCGCTCCAAACAGTGTTTCTCCGACACGTAGTGGTAAAGTGTCGGAAACTCCTCCTCGCATGCCGTTGATTCAAGCAACACGTAAGCCTCGGTCGGATGCAGATTCCCACTGGACGGATTCACGCGTAACGCCCAGCGGCCTTTCCCGGCCTGCTTCCAGGCCGTCAATGCCAGACTGGATCGAAACAAGTCTGCCACGCTGTCGAGGTCAACTGGTGCAGGCTGTGCGGCGTTGGGCTCGTAAATTCGGTCGTACGCAAGTGGTGGCAGGTCACGGTCCAGCTCGAATTGCGTCTCATTCGTACCGTGGTAATACCGAAACGGATGTGGCTGATTCGCCCAGTCCATGTACCCCAGCGAACGCGCATACCTGTCGAAGTGATGCTTGGTACGTTCGTGATAGGCGAAGACGGTCGACAGGGATGTCATAAGGTTCAGCTATTGTCCATTGGAGGAGCCGGTGACTTCAGCCCGCAAAACATCCTCATCCGACGCGAAAATTCGTGCATTCGGGTCTTCAAGATGATTGTTCAGCTATTCGGTTGTCACAAGCACCTCTGGATGCGCATACTCCGCCGCCATGGCTCTGTTCTCCTTGTGATTGCCGGCATTCTACTTCGTGGTGACCTCTCTTTGCTATTTTAGACCGTCCATTTCGTTGTCACATCGACTGTTAAGTCAGCACTGACGCCGTCCCTATTCGATCAGAGCTTCCGCATCGCATTCACCTGAAACTGGTTTTGAATTCAACAGTTGTATTGAAGTACAATTGCGCTGGTCGAGTGCTCCAGTTGTCGACGGGAGATGGCAGAACACATTCCCCGGCACAACGCTCATTTGGCAAACCGCTTAACTGTTCCGGAATATTTCGGCGAAACCCGTCGTAGAAAGATGGTTCCATGGAGATTCAAGCTCCCCGGCAACTCGTTGCGAAAAAGTGCAAACCATGCGAAGGAGGTGTCGAACCTTGCACTCTGCATGACGCCAATGCGCAATTGGATCAACTCGCTGGCTGGCGATTGACGCATGACGGCAAGCGGATTCGCAAGGACTGGATCGCCAAGAATTTCATGGCCGTGATGGATTTCTTCAATCTTGTCGCCGAAGTCGCTGAGAACGATGGTCACCATCCGGACCTTCACATCGAAGGATTCCGAAACGTCTGGATTGAACTTTGGACCCACGCCATCGGTGGCCTCAGCGAAAACGACTTCATCCTCGCTGCAAAGATCGATGAACTGCCGATTGCGTTGACAAGGATAGACGGCACGTAGACAACAGGAACGGAACATTAATTGGAACACGGTTCTTCATATCTGATAATGCACCGAGCACTTGGTCGCGGCAGCGATACTGCCGTTCAGCAACGAACCGGCTGGATGTCAATGTGGCGGCCAAAGGGCTGTGACAGCTAGCCTCTCCATTCAGGGCGTGAAAGCAACCACATGCACAAGCTCAAAACCATCTCCGAATGCATGTCGGATCAAGGCATCAGTATGACGGAACTCGTTGAGTCATCCGGCCTCGATCCAAAGGTTGTCGAAGCCATTGTCATGGGTCGATACACGACGAGCCCGAAGCAGCGTCAGAGATTGGCCGACGCTCTTGGTATTTCACCAGACAGCATTCGATGGGGCCAGACTGTGCAAGTCGATCACATGTACGGGCATGGCCCGCAGTTTGGCAGAAGTCCGTAGATGAGTTTGCCGCGCCGTCGCAGACTCGGCCGCCAACTCCAGCACATGCCCGGCGTGCATTGACCTGGCAACTCTGCCTTGAACATCGAACTGAAAACTGACTTGGCCGGATTCGTCCATTTCTCGGTCAGTCGGAAGTCTTTGTTCGATCTGGCGGGCGTTCTGTCATTCCAAAAATCTTCGCCCGTTGACTCATTCGCCCCGTCCGCTTGTCTGCGATCGGACGGTCCGTTGGTCGGCGCCTCTCTTCGGTGTTCCCGAACGCCGCCGAACCGGTCCGGGATCATGGCGCCATCGGCTTCGATCCACTTGCGAGCGTCCTGACTTCGCTGCCATAGTTCGCACGCAGCTTGCAGATTTTTTTTGTGCCGGACTGAGTTCGTGACCGGCCGCAAGGTCAAGCCAAAGCCGTCTGACAGCCTGGGTCAGGTGTTTCGGATCCTGTTGCATCCATTTCATTTTCAAAACGACAAAAAAACACGCGCGGGCTAGAGGGCGTATCCGGACATCAGAGCGTGCAACTTTTACTCCCCCTGGGAAGTCGTCCGGAAATGGAGCTTTCACAGTTGATCACGGCGGTGGCTCGGGTGTCGGCTGGCCGCCATATTTTGCTCTTTCTTCTGCGGACCACTCAAGCTGTATCAGTTCACATTGCTGTGATCTGCTCTGGTGATGGATCTTTCGGGGCGAGGCGCTTCCTGAATGACATCAGTGCTGGACGATTCCTTTCCGTTGGCGAGCGACGTGGGCTGGGTTGGGTATACGACATGGCACTGGCCGGTATTCCGCGTTACTCGGATGAGTCCCGTCTCCTCCAAGCGTAACAACGCTCGACGCGCAGACCGTGAAGGAATTCGGAAACGCTGTCGCAGCTTGTCAGTCAGACGGACCCTGTCAGATCATTCCGGCTTAGCCTGGAATTGAAGAGCTAACGCCAACACCGGATCCAGCCAAGACAGCGGGATTGGGCCCCTAATGAACGGTCCGTTCTGTCGCTGGAGTTTCCTTGACGTTTTAGGTAGGTGCTTACGCTGATGGTAGGCAAGTAGCCGGAATCGCTCTAGTTCTTTATCCATTATTAAAGACCCCTATAAGACTAGGCGGGGCGGCCTCCGTGGCCGGGGCAGGTAGGCCATCGTGGCCGGGGTTCGGTCCTGTCAGTTCAGAGAGAAGCCCGGTTACACGATCCCACATGAGCGTGCCACGCTCGTCAGTATGCCGGCCGGGATACCGCACAACATCTGTGTCGGTCTGCAACTCAAAGCCACCCAGTACGACATGCCCGGCTTCTCTCATGGCTTCCTGAGTCTCCGGTACCGCAGCGTCGACCTAGTCAATGTCTGCCTCGATTAGGGCAGCATCGTGAACCGGAGCCAATAGCTGGACACGTCGTTCCACGATCAAACAGCACACCAGCCACAACATTTCGGCACCGTTCGCCTGGCACGGGAAATTAGCCAAGGACCGTGAGTTGGGGTCAGCTCCCACGCCCCGGGCCCAGCCGAAGACGCTGTGGAGTTTGAGGAACAGCATCGCATGATCTGTCGCCCCTTGCGACCATTTCCAGTACTGTGGAAAGGTTTGATGATGCATCCTAGAGCAACTCCTGACCAAAAATTTCAGGCTCGACCAGTCTGGCGGCCAACGATGTCTCACCCATACCCAATTGAACGGCTAGAGCGCACACTTTGAACCGTCCACGTTCCTGCGGGTGACTCTGTTTTGTCGCACCCGGTGGAACGGCTCCGGCCTGTTTAGCAAATGCCAAATACGGGTCGCCGCTGCAATAGGCTTCCATCATGGCAACGTCCCCGGACAATGCTGCGGCGACAGCAAATTCTTGCTGCGACCAGTCGATGTAAGCCACAGCCCGATCGAGTTCCGGCTTAATTAAAGATCCGAGCCAACAACTCGACCCAAAAATGAATTTGGAGCTGCTGAGCGTCTTTCGCTCGGAACTACTTCCGAACACCAAAAGGAGGCAACGATTGCGACCATCATTGCCGACCACCAAGTCATTCAGCCGCATTTGTCCGAGTGTGTGCCGCAGCTCCTGAATCGGTCCCATTTGTTGAGGATAACCGCGGGCCATTTGCCGAAAGGCTTCAGCATCCAATGCCAGACTACCCGATTCCGATCGTGGCCACAGGATGTCTCTTTCCCACAGGTATGCGGCCCATTTGTTGTCCCTGAAGGTTGTGCCATCAAACACCCCAAAATCCTGATCAACCGCGTCAATCAACCGGCTCTGGATGTCGGTCCAATGTTCACGGAGCTGCTCAAGCGTGTTTATGTCAATAGGCAGGCCGTTGCGTTCCATAACGGCTACGGACTTCATGCAGCGACCTCGCATGACAGCCCGGTGGATATCAATCTTCGGAGCCAATGCGTCAACGTCGGTCTGACCGTAGTCAAGCGGTGCTGACTGTTCGGTTGCGTCGTGAGGCCCACCCTGTAACACCAAACCCTGCATCGATTCCTTCTCGATTGCTTCTATGAAATCCAATCCATTCCACGTCACGTTCCCAGGAGCCCGTTTCCACGGGGTGGTTTCCGGCCGTTCGTCTCGTTACGAAATTCGACGTACAAATCAAGCACACGTTCCGGAAATTTCCAACCCAGCTCCAGCAGACAACTGAATTCTGCGCCCGCGAAGTATGCAACGAAAAGGACATCAGAGCTGGTGTTGAACGAGCACGACGTTCCGGGATTCGATCCCGGCCCAGAGCATCACGCACATGCTCAGCGGTTCGACGACGCTTCGCCGGAATCAGAAGTTTCCCCAGGCTGCCTCGCAAAGAATTGCCTTCTCAGGCTCCGCTTCGGCCACATTCCCGCCCTGTGACAGAAGAACCTCTGGTTCGCGAAGCTGCTGAATCATCTCTTCCGTCTTAAATCGCTTACGTGGCATGTCCGGCCTCCTTACTCTGGGACCAAATCCTGAGTTACACACTCAAGAACCGGTCACGGTTAAAGAGGACAGGTCAGCACCCATGCCCAGTCCCACAGAGGCCGTCAGTGTCAGCCGTCGATCAGCCAAGTCCATGATCGACTTCCCAACATCAGTTTTTCACTATCAAATATTGCAGACACAACTCAGGATTCATGGTCTGAGCCCGTTGCTTACATCACCATCGACTGTCCGAGATAATTACACCTATCTTCGTCGCGGTGTCCGGTTTGTCGCGCTGTCCAGCGATCCACGTCATGACTTAAGTGAGCCACATCAAATCCAGTATGGATTCATCAGAACCGGCACCAAAGCGACCAGTTTCCGAGCCTGGTCGTTCCAAATTCAACAAGGTATTTCAACAGTGTTACTTTATCTCGAGAATTCTGTCACCCTCGTTGTGGGAGGCGCCAGTGGTATTGGAAAGGCGAGCGTGCGTGCATTTCTGGACGAAGGTACCCGGGTTGTGATCTGGGATATTGAGGAAGTGGATACTCCTGTCTGCGATCGTGATCAGTGCGTTGCCATGCAGCTGGATATTTCTGACCAGGCGGCCGTGGAAAAAGCAATTATTGAGACAGAGTCGCTGGTTGGTTCCATCGACCATCTTGTTCATGCCGCGGCCATTGGTTCTGGGAAATACGGCTTCCCCTTTACAAATCTGGAGCCTCAGGACTGGAACCGAATTCTGGAAGTGAACGTTACCGGTATGGTGAATGTCGCCCACTCGCTAAGTCCTCACATGGTCCGTCATGGGCGTGGTACGATGGTTTTTGTGGCTTCGGTGGCCGGACAGATTGGTTCGCCGACGGATCCCCCATACAGCGCTTCCAAAGCCGCCAATATCAACTTCGCTCAGGTGATGGCCAGAGACCTCGCTTCCAGTGGTATTCGAGTGAACACCGTTTGCCCCGGGATGGTCAAAACTCCGTTGAACCGCCTCGTCTGGAAGTCATGGAACGAGCGCCAGCCACCGGACGGAAAGCTCAGCTACGAAGAATGGGGTGAGAGAAAAATTCAGCAGATGATTCCACTGGGAACATGGCAGCAGCCGGAGGATATCGCCGACATGATTCTGTTTCTATCTTCCACGCGAACGGCCCAGGTGACCGGCCAGACAATTAATGTTGATGGCGGATTTGTGATGCACTGGTAACATTATTGATAACGCTGAATTGACCCGGCTGAACTGTGCTTATAAGGGTGGACAGTGCCGCTTTCCTGTAAATACAAGCTCCAAGCGCAGGTGAGTGAATGGGCTACAAAATCAACTTCGCTCACGCTTCGTGCTCATCTTGTTGCCATTTGGGCCTAAGTGGCACTGTCCAATTCAGAGAAGTTCGAATTCGGTTCCTGAATCATCGCACACTTGCCGGTATCACGTCCGCAGTGACAACATGAATGAGACACCGGAGCCGATACACACGCAACTGCTGGCTCTGCCTTTTTTTTGTGGTGATCTCGGGAAGCCCAAACCAGATCTGGTCGTGTACATCCCGGGTCGATCATCAATTGTGATTGCCTGGGTAAAAGGAGCATCTCACCTGCTGTTTTTCGAAGCACCTGAGCCGCCCGCACAGTCTGTGCTTCAAATTCATTCCGTCGCATCCCTGAACACGCTTGGCGTTCCTGGCAGCCGTGGTACACAGCTGACCCGCCACTGAATCCCAAGCGACCTATCCGAATTCTGTCGTGACAGCAGGATTCACGAACGTGGGCAACCCGATCCTCGGATTCACGTTTAACCGTCAACGTCACTCCACATTTCCAGCGACTGGCTTTAACCGTCGCGGTACATATTATGCTGATCTCCTGACAAGTGGAGCATCCACAACCAATCGAAAGAATCTGATGAATCTGCGTCCGAATCGCGTTAAGGAAAAACTGGCCGCCAGTGAGACAGTCTGCTGTGTGTCGGGACTGGCCGGGCCCGAGGACATTGACCGTTTTGGCCCGGCCGGTTTCGACGCCGTCTGGCTGGAAGGTGAACACGGGCCGGTAGATTTTGGTGATATCGGTGACCTGACCCGCGCCTGTGATCTGTGGGGCATGACCTCGATTGCCCGAATCAATCAAAATGTTCAGGCCGTGATCTATCGAACTCTGGATCGGGGAGTGCAGGGTATCGTAGTGCCACACGTCAACACGAAGGTGGAGGCCGAAAACGTTGTGGCGGGAGGCAAATTCTCACCCATCGGTGAACGCGGCCTGTTTACAAGCCGCCAAGGATACGGGGTCGAGAAATACTTTGACAACGCGAATGATCACACGATCTTAATGATCTTGATCGAAGATATCGTGGCGGTCAACAATCTCGACGAGATTCTCACTGTCGATCACATCGACGTCTTTTTTGTCGCTCCATCGGACCTGGCTTCCTCAATGGGTCTAATCGGCCAACTGGACCATCCCGAAGTCCAGTCTACCTGGCACAGTGCTTTGCAGAGGATTTCCGCGAGTGGTCGAGTGGCCGGAACACTGACCAATAACGATAACGTGGCCAGTTTCGTGGAATTGGGAGTCCGCTTCCTGATGACGAATGCTGGAAGCTGGATCGACAGTGGAGCTGCGGACTACAAACGGGCCGCGAAAGTGTCCTGACGGCATCCATCATCCAAATCCAAAAGGCATACTATATATGCATTTCCACCGGACTCAGTGCTTCGCTGAGCTGTGCTGTCTCTGGAGGTTGACGATGTATGCTGCTCAAAAAGCAATACATTCCAACTGGATTCCTTGACTGGTTTGGACGCATAGGTTGTCATAACGAGTCGTCCTGCCGCGATCCTGCGGGTTCTCGGTCAGACAACTAGCGAAATGGCATTCTCATCAGTGGATATCCTCATACTTCACTGACTGAATCAGCAATTCACGGTGGGGAATTCAAACACTATGCGTCAACGGACTACTCAGTATTTCTGCCTGTTTGCTGTTGTATTTGCGGTAACCTCCGGTGTTGCTCGGCCCGACGGGAGACGCGTCCAGTTCGATCGTGAAATCCGTCCGATTCTCTCGGACAACTGTTACGCCTGTCACGGACCGGACAAACAGGCTCGACAAAGCGAACTGCGGCTTGACACGCGCAACGGAGCCATGGCAGAGATCGATGGTCGCTTCGCTCTGGTCTCCGGCAAACCACAGGAAAGTGAATTGGTTCGCCGGATCCTGTCGAACGACGAAGACGAAATGATGCCACCGGCAACATATCGTAAAAGACTGACCAATGAACAGAAGCAGCTGCTGGTCGAGTGGGTCCGTCAGGGTGCTGCGTGGTCGGACCAGTGGACGTGGTCAGCTCCTCAGCGTTTCAAACCTCCCTCCCTCAACAGTTCAACAGACAATACAAACTGGATCGACCAGTTCATTCGCGCCAGACTGGAGCAGGAAGAGATCGAAGCGTCACCCGAAGCGGACCGACGTATTTTGATACGCAGAATTTGTTTTGACGTGCTGGGACTGCCACCAACATCGGATCAGGTTGCAAAGTTCCTGAACGACAACAGTGAAAATGCATGGCAGAGTCTGGTTGACGAATTACTGCGCTCACCACGGTTCGGTGAAAGAATGGCAATCTACTGGCTGGACCTCGTGCGATATGCGGACTCTGTGGGGTACCACGGCGATCAGGATACCAGTGTGTCTCCATATCGTGACTACGTGATCAATGCATTCAATTCCAATATGCCATTTGATCAGTTCACACGGGAGCAACTCGGCGGCGACCTGCTGCCGGAACCGACGAACAATCAATTGGTGGCTTCCGGATACAACAAGCTGGGAATGATGTCGGCAGAAGGTGGCGCGCAGGCCAAAGAATATTTGGCCAAGTACACTGCTGATCGAGTCCGCACAACTGGTTCTGTTTGGCTGGGTTCAACTATTGCCTGCGCTGAATGTCATGATCACAAATTCGACCCGTTCACGACAAAAGACTTTTATCGATTCGCAACCTTTTTTGCAGACATCCAGGAGCGTGGAGTCTATAACGGCGGCCAGTGGGGGCCGACTGTAGAAGTGCAGAGCTCTGCGTTGCCGGAGCTCCTGCAGCCGATCACCAGTCACATCGCAGAACTTCAGACCGCTCTGGTGACACAAACACCGGAATTGACGGCAGCCCAGCTGGAATGGGAAACAGCAACTCTCAGCCAACAAACAGACTGGCAGCCCGTAATCACTGTCTCTGCTGAAGCGCAGAATGGCAGCCAGCTGGCGATTCAGCAAGACGGATCGGTTCTCGTGTCCGGACCGGACGGTCAATTCAACATGTATACGGTCGGCCTGATGACGTCACTTGACGAAGTCACCGGCCTGCGACTGGAGGTACTCCCTCACGAATCGTTCAGCAATCAGGGACCTGGACGTTCCGATGACGGCAATTTTGCCCTCACCGAACTGACTGTTGAAGCTGACGGACAACCGGTCACCCTGCGAAACGCTCAGGCTGATTTCGAACAGGTGACAGACGCAAAGGAGAATCCGTACAGGGCCTGGACAGCTGCGGGTGTCATTGATGGAGACGAAAACGGTCGGCAGTGGGGCTGGTCGGTGGCACCTCAAGTTGGGCGTTCACACGATCTTATCGTGGAATTGGCACAACCTGTGTCAGCCACAGAATTCACAATTCGGCTGCAGCACAATCACCAGTCCTCCAGTTACAGCATCGGGCGGTTTCGTCTGTGGCTGACATCCGCCAGCCACCCGCTGCACGTTGATCCCATTTTGACGGTGCCTTCGGATCTCCGCGATATTCTGCTCATCGATGGATTGGTGCGCTCGACCGAACACCAGCAGCGTCTGGCTGAATACTACCGCAGTATCACTCCGCTGCTGACGCCGATCCGCGATGAGTTGAAGCAGCTCAGAGACCAAAAGAAGAGTCTTACAGCCGAACACACACGCACGAGCCTGATTACGGTCTCAGTCGAACCTCGAGTAATGCGAGTCCTTCCGCGAGGCAACTGGATGGACACGAGCGGCGAGATCGTGCAGCCTGGTGTGCCCGGGTTTCTGCCACAGATTGAATCGGAAACCCGTGCCAGTCGTCTGGACCTGGCCGACTGGCTGGTATCAGAATGGAATCCGCTTACGGCACGTGTCTTCGTCAATCGGCTGTGGAAACTGTTCTTCGGCAGTGGTATTTCAAGAGTGCTGGACGACATGGGATCTCAGGGAGAACCCCCGGTACACCCGAAACTGCTGGACACACTGGCCGTTGAATTCCTGGAAAGCGGATGGGATGTTAAGCACATGATTCGACTCATGCTGACATCTGCCACCTATCGCCAGTCGTCGCTGATGCGGAACGACCTGCGGGATCAAGACCCATCCAACAGATTGCTGGCGCGTCAGTCTCGCTTTCGACTGGATGCTGAATTTGTACGTGACAACGCGCTCAGCGTGAGCGGACTCCTGGTGCACGAACTCGGCGGGCGTAGTGTGAAACCTTATCAGCCGGTCGGTCTGTACCGTCACCTGAATTTCCCTGCACGCACGTACCAGCATGACAGCGATTCAAATCAGTACCGGCGCGGTGTCTACACTCACTGGCAGCGACAGTTCCTACATCCGGCAATGAAATTATTTGATGCTCCGTCACGTGAAGAATGCACGGCCGAAAGACCGCGTTCTAACACACCGCTGGCAGCTCTCGTGCTGCTGAATGATCCGTCGTACGTGGAAGCAGCGCGTGTTTTCGCGGAACAGGCAGTTCGCAAGGGTGGTAAGTCGGACAGGGATCGCATCGACTGGATAATGGAACATTCGCTGTCACGAGCCACCCAGGATAATGAAGCCCGTGTTCTGCAGTCATTGCTGAACTCTCAACGTCAGCATTATGCAAATCACCCTGCAGATGCCGAGCAGGTGGTGTCAGTGGGTCTGTCTCCGGTTCCGAACGACCTGAACGCGGTGGACCTCGCCGCATGGACGGCCGTGACCCGTACAATCTTCAATGCGCATGAATTCATTACACGAAACTAGACTCAGAATGCAGTGATGGTTCGTCCTGTCCAACTCCTACGACGGGTTTATTCATGAATCGAATCGAAGCAATCCAGACTGATGCCTGCCGCCGAACGTTTCTTCTTCAGGGTGCTGCAGGTGTCGGTGCCATCGCTCTCAGCTCAATCATGCCCCGCGGCGCAGCCGCCGCTGACAGGCCAGATGTCACTGTTCCGCACTGGAACGGTGTGGTTCAGCCACTGCACAGCAAACCCAGAGTTCGACGGGTCATTCATCTGTACATGGCGGGCGGACCTTCACATCTGGAAACGCTGGATCATAAGCCAAAGCTGGCGGCAATGAATGGTCAGCCAATGCCGGAGTCGTTCACGAAAGGTCGTCAGATCGCTCAGTTGCAGGGAAGAGAACTCAGATGTCTCGGTCCTCAACACGCTTTCCGACCTCATGGCGAATCCGGCCAGATGCTGAGCGATGTGTTTCCTCACATCAGTACGGTTGCGGACGAAATCTGCATTATTAATTCTATGCAGACCGACCAGATCAATCACGATCCGGCTCATACGGTCATGAACACCGGAACCAGTATTCCGGGACGACCGTCGATGGGTTCGTGGGTGCTGTACGGCCTGGGCAGCGAATCCGACGAACTGCCCGGGTATGTCGTGCTCACATCGGTCGGTGGAGGCCAGTCTCAGCCGATTGCCGCTCGACAATGGCACAGCGGTTTCCTGCCCGGAAAATTTCAAGGCGTCGAATTCCGGTCCAAAGGCGATCCGGTTCTGTACGTGAAGAGTCCGAATGGAGTAGGACTCGATAATCAGCGAGAAGTGATATCCGCTGTGCAGCAAATAAATCAGATCGGCAACCAAAAATTTGAAGACACGGAAATTGAAACTCGCATCAGTCAGTATGAACTGGCATTCCGTATGCAGTCGTCAGTACCCAAACTCATGGATGTCTCAGGCGAACCGGAACATATTCTGCAGTTGTATGGAACAAAAGGTGGCGACGGTTCGTTCGCTTCGAACTGTTTGCTCGCACGTCGGCTGGCAGAACGTGGTGTCAGATTTATTCAGCTGTACCATCGCGGCTGGGACCATCACGGCGGCGTCGCGAAGGGGGCAAAGATTACCGCTGGTTTGGTTGACCAGGGTACGACGGCATTAATTCGAGACCTGAAGCAGCGCGGTATGCTGGAAGAGACGTTGATCATCTGGGGTGGAGAATTCGGTCGTACACCGATGGCCCAGGGATCCGGCCGTGATCACCATATCATGGGCTTTTCGATGTTTCTGGCAGGAGGCGGTATCAAAGGGGGCATCACACACGGTGCGACAGACGAACTGGGCTACGAAGCAGTTAGAGACACGGTACATGTCAACGATCTGCATGCGACACTGCTGCATCTGCTCGGAATCGATCACGAACAGTTAACCTATCGGTTCCAGGGCCGTGATTTCCGGCTCACCGATGTGTCCGGTCACGTGTTGCATGACGTGCTGACCTAGCAGCGTGGCGGGACGCTTACAGTTCAATTCGCCACCACGGCAACAGTTCAGGTGGCGCGTATACCGCAAAACATGTCACTGCGAGCCAAATTATCGCATTGATCAGCATTCCTTTATCCATCACGAACAAACGACTGGGCTCGCCTCCGGCGTTGTTGCGATGCACGAGATACAGGAAACGGAAGACACCGTAGAGCACGGTAGGGACTGTCAGCACCAATGAGTAAGACCCATGTCGCGCGTACGCCCACGGCGAGAGGGTATAAAGCACATACGTCATCACACCTGCACAACCTGTGATGGCCATCATTAGATCGAGCAGTTCGGACGTGTACTCAGGACGATTCCACCGTTGCCCGGTCGGTTGATTCCTCAACAGCTGCAGGTCGTGGCGCCGTTTGCCACAGGCAACGAACAGCGCCAGCATCAGGCTGCAGATGACCAGCCATGGTGATACTTTGACTATGATCGCAAAAGCTCCCGCGACCGCCCGCAGAACGTAGCCACTTGCCACCATCATGATGTCCAAAATGGCAACCTGCTTCAGTAACAGCGAATAGGCCA
>CAUZPL010000121.1:0-16743 GCA_963581585.1 Planctomycetota bacterium | reverse complement strand
GCAACGGAACCTGTCGGCAACCGACGAACGGGGGATCATGGCCGGACGGTCAGGAGTGATCCAGAGAAATCCGGAGTCTGAATTGGCAGCAACTCGTCTGGAAACCGCATCAGAATTTGTGACAATTGCTGTTTGCGCGGATACATCGACCGACCGAACACTACCCTCCGCGTTTGCTTTTCTATTCAGGATTGTGCGGCAAGCAGGAGGGCGACATGGCTGTGAACTCGTACAGAAAGGGACAACATGGGCCACACGTTTTCAGCCAAGTGCAACCAATGCGGCGCAGTATTCCGCGCTAATGTGGGAGGTGGAATGATCAGCACATCGTTTCACTGTAAACGGTGTGGAAAGGAAAAACGGGCGACCCGCTGGCCGCCCGTGCTGAGCTGTGTGCTGAGTGTCCAGTACCTCAGACGGCGGCCGATGTTTGCCGGCGACGTCTGCTGTAGCCGAACAGACCCACCGCACCAATGCCAAACATGGCAATTGATGAGGGCTCGGGGACGGCGGCTGTCGAAGCTTTTTGCCAAGTAACGGTATCGGCTGCAGAATTGTCGAGCGTCCAAACAACGGGAGTATCAACATTCACAAGACTGGCGAGAGGTACGCCGGAGAATGTGGATACACCGGATCCCGACCAAACGTCGCCAACAAAGTCGTTCGGGTCAAGCAGCACTAAATCGGAGAAAAGAACAAACTGCTGCGTAAAGGTCGGCGTGCCGACATCCTGGAAGTCGGGACCTGCGGTGAAGTCGGGGGACGAACTCCAAGGGCTAGGGTACTCCCGAACAGCAATGTCCGTATTCCAAAGCACTCCGCTGCCGTCCTCATCAGATTCAGAAGAAGAATAAATACTCACGCCTGTACTCGGCCCGACGCTAGCGGTGGAAAAAGCCAAACCGGTGAAATCTAAACTCCCTGAATAGCCCATGGTGGTGTCACCGCCCAATTCTGAAAACTCAACAATCAACCCCGCATGCAACTGTCCCGCCGTAGCGATCAGCACCGCCACGCACGCCACCGCTAGTTGAATCGCCCGCATCATCTAGCTTCTCCCGTGTTGTAGGTCTGGAAAGTTTGGCCCCCTGCCCATCCAGCACTGGCTGGCGTCCACTACCAAACGGCTACTTTACCAGGCGAGGGAGGGGGGCAATAGGCAAAATCGGAAACTCCGGAAGATTTCCTCGCCTCCGCCCCACGGCCCTAGCCATCAGGTCGCTCGCATTCTCGAAGCGGCCGAACGGGCGGCAGTGGAGTAAGCACCTGATGCGCCTCGGCCGGTTCGTCAGCAGCCAGTTGCTCAAATGCGAACAGTACATCACCAGTGGTCACAACCTGCGGATGCACATGTCAGCGCACAAAAAACGGGCGGACCAGATGGCCGCCCGTGATGCGCTGTGTGTCCTGTGCCTCAGGCAGCGGCCGATTTTTGCCGGCGACGTCTGCCGTAGCCGAACAGACCCAGTGCACCGATGGCACCAAGGACGAGAGACGAGGGCTCAGGGACGGCGGTAATGGCTGGTCCGGAGGCCCATCCTACTGAAGAGACGTCTGGGATAAATGGCCAGTTCACGGCCTCCAGCCCCCAAAAGTCGTCATCAATGTCCCAATAAAGACCGACCCAACTGCCGTCCACTTCTATGCCGAAATCGGTTGGAAAGTCACTGTCAACCATGGAGGAGTTTAACTCTACAAAACTATCACTGCCAATCACATACTCAAAATCGTGGACGGCGTCGGTGACAGTCAGATTCGCACCCGTCGAATCGGTGACTGTGCCCGCGACTAAATCAAATGTCCAAGTATCACCGGCACTATCATTAACCACGTAACTGTGTGACGTGACATCGTTTTCATCAATGGTGCCCGATGTTACAGAAGTCTCAAAAGTGCCGACCACTGTATTGCCGGCGTTACTGTAGGTCCATTGGTATACACCTGCAGATGCTGTCGGAAGCAGAGCCATCAGGAGGGATGGCACCAGGACAATTCGTGACAGCATTGGATCAGTCTCCATTAGGGAAAGGAAGATCTAAGAGAGAACCCGCCCCGACGGGGACGCACGCCTCCGGGAAGACAGGAGTCCTAGAAAGACTGATGACATTAAGTCAAATGAGTGCTTTAAAAGATGCGTAAAGATTGGTCAGACAAAGCAGCGGGGGGGGGGGGCAGGGAATCAGGCTGACAAAGGACCCACTCCACTCAATTCCTCTCCACCCGTCTTTTCAGTTCTGCTTTCACTGCGCGCGTTGTCTGCAGGTTGGCCAGTGCCCCGACAGCCGAGAACAGCACCTGCTTCGCCACGGCCGGTTCGTCAGCAGCCGGTTGCTCAAACGCACAAGAAGTGACATCACCAGTGGTCACAACCTGTGGAGTCTGAGTGATACCGTGTTCTACGAGCCACTTTGCCACGGATTCAAAATCATAATATTCGGGAATGCAGTGCAGCAGCCCGCCCTGTACGGGATTGACACCGCCGCTTGCCAGGACCGTCTGCGTCAGGATCCCATCGGCCGGCAATTGGCCGGACTTTCCGGAGACAGTTCTGTAATCGGGAGATCGCCAAGATGAAAGCTGTGAGACTGCACCAGTTCGATGAAAGCCTGAAAAGGAAAAATCTGGTCGAAATCGATGACGTTCCTGAACCAGTGATTCAAGACCACGAAGACGTGATTGTACGAATCGGTGGTGCCGGACTTTGTCGAACTGATCTGCATATCATCGAAGGTATTTGGAGTAAGAAAGTCGAACGTCCACTTCCTTACATTCTGGGCCATGAAAATGCAGGCTGGGTGCATGATGTGGGTGACGCTGTAAAAAACGTGAAACCAGGTGATCCTGTGATTGTTCATCCGTTGATTACCGACGGCATCTGTCCGGAATGCCGCCGTGGAGAAGACATGTATTGCCTGAACGGTCGTTTTTCTGGAATCACCCACGACGGCGGTTTTGCGGAATTTCTGCTCACTAAACAGCGTGCTGTCATCAAACTGGATTCTGCACTGGACCCAAAAGATGTGGCTCCCTATGCCGACGCCGGCCTCACGGCTTACCGAGCTGCCCGGAAAGCGGCAGAAACAATGAAGCCGGGCATGAGTGTCGCGATCATCGGTTTTGGAGGATTGGGACATATTGCTGCACAGGTTCTTCGAAATCTGTGCGCCGCGCGAATCATTATTCTGGACACGTCCGAACAGGCATTGAATTTAGCTCGTGAGTGCGGTTTCGCACACTGCCTGCCTGGCGGAGACACTGCCGCTGCGAATCTACGTCAGTTGTGTCAGGAAGGCGCTGACGCCGTCATCGATTTCGTCGGCGAAAAAGGAACACCCGAGCAGTGTATGGCGATGCTGCGAAAAGGCGGCACGTACTACGTTGTCGGGTACGGCGGCATGGTGCGCATTCCCACGATCGACATGATTTTTGACGAACTCAATATCGTGGGCACTCTGGTCGGCAACTACAATGAACTGTTCGAACTCATGATTCTTGCCGCCAGGAAACAGGTTAAGCTGGCCACAACGACGTACAGACTTGACCAGGTCAATGAAGCCATGCACGACCTGATCGAAGGCCGCCTGACCGGCCGGGCAGTCCTGGTTCCTTAGCACCTGTCGAAAATCAGTTTCCTGTTTTGCAGGACGGTTACTCTTACCCATCCTGAGGTTTCGTTTTTTGGACACGTCCTTAGAAACCTCTACAGGACAAACGCCTGCTTCGGGACGTTGGTCACAGGCCAGCTGTCGTCAGCATTCACGGTCACGAAGGCGACCGGTACGCCGTCCACGATAAAACGTCCATTTATAAAGGTTTCACGGCGGTGCTGTCCGAAAAAGGCTACGTGACCGTTGCCATGGATGTGGGCCTGCATGGAGATCATGCGAGGGCAGACAGACTGACCGCCACATCAGGCGAACAGGTCCGGGTCCGCCCGGCGGAAAATACCGTTCCATGAAAATCTCTCGTTGCAGATTTCAAATGCGGTGCGGCTCATTGAATTGCGAAAATCACTATCGTTCAGCAAGTGAATGATTCCTGCCGCCATGGCTTCCGGGTTGTCCTCTATCAGGATACCTTGCCCGTTTTGCAAACCCAGGCCTTCGCAGCCTTTGCTGGTACTGACTACGGGCAATCCGACGGCCATGGCTTCAAGGATTTTCAATCGTGTACCCGCACCGGTCAGCAGGGGAACGACAAATACCGATGACTGGTAATAGAAAGGCCGGATATCCCTGACGTTGTAGGAATACCAAGTATTGCCTGTGCGCTCCAGGAGTCGTTCGATCTGCAGGGTGGGGTTCTTACCGACCACCTGAAGCCTGACCTGGGGGATGGCCTCCCGAATCACCAGCAGGCAGGACTCGCAGAAATGGGTGACCGCCTGGGTATTGGGAAAATAGTCCAGGCTTCCGGTAAACAGCAGGTTGGCCCCGATGAACGGTTCGACCTTTTTTCTGAAGCTTTCTGTATCGACCCCGGAAGGAAGGAGGTGTACTTTCCCACTCGTCATGCCCCTGACCAATACCTGCTCTTCCTCGGAACAGCAAATATGTTCATCGAACAAGGGGATGACTTCCCTTTCATAGTGGAGCCAGCGCACTTTTTCAGCACGGTAAGCGATCTTCATCTTCCAGCTTTTTGTGGACTGGGCAGCATTATGAAAAAACAGCGACTTCACATTATGGTGGTCGACAACGCAGGGAATGTCATCTTTGTGCTTGAGCAGGTACCAGGCCATGTAGCTGTGTGAAATGTGGACACGGTCGAAATTTCCGGATTGCAGCAGGCTATCGATGAGTTTCTGTAATTCCCGTGACAGATAAGACATGCACCAGCGCGGGAGGAATCTTAACTCGAAGAAATCCTTGAATTTCATGGTTTGAGGTTCAGATACCACGTGGCACCTGTCCCTTGGAACGCACTCCAAGAATGTATCCTGCTCCCTGAGCTCCGGATCCCTGAAACCAACTACGGTCACGTTATTGTTTCGTGACAGCCATTTAATCAGGTGAAAATCCCGTATTTTGCCGCCGCCATCCAGGGGTCTGGGGAAATTGCTGGTCAGGTAGAGTATTGAGTTTCTGATTTCACCGACTCCAATCGTTTCAAGGCCATTTCATCAACCAACCTGATCATGGTCTTCAGATACGGATAGGAGTCGATGAAACGAATAGGATGCCAGTTGTGAATTCCTATTTCATTTCCGTAATTCGCACAACCGTATGCGATCACTTCGTCAGCTGAGCTGCCGGAGTCCCTGATCAACTCCAAGTAGCCATCCTTGTCTTTCAAATAACAATAATAATGAAACAGTATTTCGGTTTCAGCCCGTTCATAGATCTTGCAGAAATCTATTCCTTCACCTTTTGCCAACGGCGACATCATGAACGGCAGATAGAATTCCTCGAAGACTGCCACCGATTCCCTGATTTTCTGCAAGGTCCAGGCCTCTTTTGGCGGCAGTATTCTGAGGCCACCACGCGGTGCATAAACCTCCTGTGCCTGAAGAATATAAGCCTCAAGTGCCACGTGGCCCCACAAACTGTAAAACTGCGATGTCAAAAGGGTTGAAGTGGTCGCGTTCAACAATATTTTTTCCGCCTGAAACACATCGTGGTATTTCCGTGAAAACCTTACAAAGCTGTAAAAGTCCTCAAAAGAGGTTTCCCCGCTCACCACAAAAAACAGCCTGGTGTGATACTGCTTGTAGGGCGATCTGAACGCTACCAGGGATACCCTGTCCGCAAATTCCTGTTCCACATCAGCCAAGAAGTCCCCCAATCCGGTTCCCTGCCAGTCTCCGGGTACCGCATGCCGGGGTTCCGAGCCGGCCGGCTCGCAATCCGTGATGGTTTCGTGGGCGCGGCTAAGAACTACCAGAATCTCGAATATCGATCTTGCAAGCTCCCTGTCCTCCTTACTGGAAAGCAGGCCCTGCATCATGGTGGCGTAAATTTGCCAAGGCTTCCCTGCGCTTTCATCATGCAGCTTTTCCTGAAACCGCCGGACATCCACGTATTCACCGGCCTGCAAATAATGCAGATGTTGCAGGATCTTCACTGCACACTTTGCCATCCTGTCGATTCGCAGTTCCGGATGATGTTCGTTCGAGAATAGCTGTCGCTGAATGTAGCCATACAGATTGAACTCGAGAAACATCGTTAACGGCAGATGACTTTTCTGAGGAGGGTTGAAAACCGGGGCTTGCATGGCTGTTTCTTCCCCACGGTCAAAAATACATATCCATTGCTCAGGGTTGATCAGCAAATGGGCCTCTGATTGGGAATGCAACGGGTGTCCACCCAGGCGCGCCAGGGAGATCCAGCGAATCTCGGATACCTCGCATAACATCGGGAAAAGGAACCTCAAAGCGATGTAGCGGCGCCAAAAAGAGACAAAAAAAATCTTGTCCCGGCCCGGGTCGTGATCGCTGTAGAGAATAATCAGGTCGATATCGCTGCTCCCCAGAATCCAGTTCTGGTGCCTGGTATAAATGAATTTGACCTGACGGGATTTTTTGCCCCTGACGATCAAGGCAAGCCCTTTCAGGGACAGCTTGTACCAGGCTAAAAGGACCGCCCTCACCAGCGCAAAGCGCACGATGATGCTCAGGGTTTTTCTAGCTGCGCTTTTGAGTAAATGTATCCAGGGACTCAACGAGTTTCACCGTTTTCTTATGGCGCAGCAGTACGTAAATGTCCACTGTAAACATCAACAGGCGGTTTAGAATGTGTTTCGAATTTCGGTCGACAAAAGCCATCAGCCATCACTTGCCATGAAGATCTTAAAGCTCACGGACAAATTCGTTGAATACCCACCGGCTCTCATCAATGTCCCGTGAGAGGTGTTGGTGCGGCGGATCATTTTCCAGGTGACGAATTGCGCAGGTATGGCTGGGCAGATGTTCGCCATGTGATTGAATACAAAGCTGAAGTGTCAGCCGAAGATGTACTGGAAATTCGGGCCCATCTGAAAAAGATCGACACCAAGTCTTTCACTATATTATATTAAATACACAACCTAGCAAACAAATTAAGTGACTGCTGCGTTGGAATCGATCTAGTTCTAATTTGATCTTCAGGAGTGCTACTCACTCGCCCTGACTGATCAGAAAAAAGCAAAGGCCGAGCCGTTTCTGGAAACGTGATTTGGCTCAAGCTCATCACGAGAACACCCAACGGTGAAAACTCGAATTCTGACCAATTGGCTTGAGATCCCGCTGCCCAGGCTGATCGAAGAAGCCGGTCCAAGGGGGCAGGGTTCATGCATCACCGATATCTGGAGAATTCCTGAATGAGGTGGCTACGACGAAGAAGAGCCGCATCCCCACTGGACACACCAAGTGCGTTCGCTGAACGTCATGCTCGCCTGGGCGCCCTGCTCGGTTATTCAACTGACTTCTGGAAATCAACTGTCGACTGGAATCAGGGTGGATTCTTCGGGTTGGTGGACTACAGCGGACGTCCCGGGCCGGATGCCAATAAAGACATGATGCAACAGGTCCGACACCTTTGGACCTTTTCTGAGATCTATCGCTTTGAGGAAGATTCCGATGAGATCAAGGCCATCTGTGACCATCAATTCAAGTTTGTCCGGGATTGCTTCTTCGTGCCGGAACGTTCAGGCTTCCATGGCGTAGTCTCAGCAAGTGGTGAACCTGTGGCTGCGGATGTCCATCTCTATCACTTTGCATTCGGGATTTTCTCTTTGGCGAATTATGCCTTGGCTTTTCCGGACTCTCCTGATGGCCGCGAAGCACTTCGAATGGCTGCGCAAGTGTTTTTTAATATCATCCAGGCGTCGTTCGATCACACTGATGGTTTCGATGAAAATATCTATCCTGGACATTGGTGTAATGATGCGAAGGAAATCAATACTCAGATGCATCTCCTAGAGGCAATAAGTTACCTGCTGGAGGCATGTCGTTTGTATGAGCACCCAGACGCCGGCGAAGTAGAGAACATACTGAATAAGCAACTATCTCTCGTGTACATGAAAGGTATTGTGAATCAGGATGGCCATTACTTTGCTTCCCGGGGCTACGACCGGGACTGGTCTGTAGTCGACAATTGGGAAGTCGATTACGGACATGAGATTGAAGTGGTCTTCCTGATAATGTTGGCGGCGAGCTTACTCGGCCGGGACAGAGAACCGGAGCTTGTCAACAGAGTGGTGAAACTGGGCCAAAGAGTTTGCGGATCGGCATTCGATTCGGTTCGAGGAAAATGGTTCTATTCGGGGAACCCGATTAGCGGCAAGGTCGTTCATAAGGTAGCCAACATTTGGACAAATTTTGAGGCTCTGAACGGCTTGTCGACCATGTACGATCTGACGGGTGAGATTGAATATTTGAACAAGTATGACCAAACGATACATTGGCTCGAGACGAAACAATTTAACGTCAAAGTTGGTGAGTGGTACTACAACGTAAACAATCGCGGCCGACCGATGAAGAAAGACGTTTACACTGGTGACTGTGGATGGATGACCTACTCCTGGAAGTCAAGCTACCACAGCACCCGTGCATTAATCACACAGAAACGCTGGCTAGCCGCGATATACCTGAAACCAGACCAGTAACGAGGGAGCAGGAATAACCGCGGGTGATTCGAGGCTTGGTTCATTGAACGATAACGAGTGTTATTCAGACTGATCATTATCACTTGCCTGCTTGCGACACAAATGATTCCGTTGCATGGCCAGGAGCCAGGGAACAACACTACTCAGAACGCCACTCAGGCTTTTCAGCCAGGGCCGCGTGCTTGTTGCTCGCGGAAATCAAATTTCCAATCATTTACGAGGACCTGATCCGGGACACGGACCTGGTCCTGTTCCGCCGGATCTTTGAGTTCCTCGGCCACCCGGAGGGACGGCTGGACCGGCTCTGTCAAATCGCGTGGCAGAAAAGCCTGTTCTCGGAGCAGGTCAACCAGCCCAGGCACGTCAGTTCCGGTGTGCTCCGGGCAGTGGCTTGAGGTCTTCGACCGGGACCTTGCGCAGGAGTTCGAGGGACACCACGGGGCGGCGCTGGTGCGGTTGTGCTACGAGCGGGACGGTGCCTAGGCCCACTGAGCGGGGCGCCGGGACCGCCTCGTCTCAGACATGCTCGAGGAGGTGGGAGTAGGGAGACCGAGCCACGGCGTCCACCAGCTCTTGGTGGTTCGGGATCAGCACCTCAGGGGGATCGTCGTACATCCGTATGATGCCAGGTTCCCGAGGCAGAGGGGCTGATGGAAGGCCGAGGTAGTCGCAGGCCTTGGCAAGGCAGGCCGGCCAATAGGTTGCCCCCTGAAGGTCCTGCTCATAGCCCAGCCGCAGATGCGGGACATCGCGGAGATCGTGGTCTTCGTGCGCGGTCTGCTGCGCCAGATACTCGAGCTGACTGAGCAAGGCCGCCGGCGGGATCTCCGTCGGGGGAGGGAGCTCCGGGTCCCCAGGGAGACGGGTCCACCGCTGGGCCTGCTTCGCCAGGAGGTTGGAGATGGCCTGATTCCAGGTGCTTCGCCGGCGGAGATTGATGATTCGCCAGCCGCGGGCATGGAAGGACCGGATGCTCCATCGCCCGGACCTTGGTACCTGGTAGACCAGCAGCTTGAACCCATAGCTGCCAAAGACTTCCCGCCTTTCTTCCCCCGGCAACCGTACACCATTTCCGAGCCGCCTTAGGACCCAGTCCTGTGATCCGCTCTATTTCCAGCAGCTGCAGTGGTTCCGTCAGAATGGGAAATTCGGTCATCGTGACGCCCGACAATGTCGTCGTATACCGCAAAGGACTGAAGCTGGGGCAGGTCCGCGAGGGCGCGTTTTGAGACGGGCTGCAGAACTCGAACAGAAATGAATGGATCAGCCTGCAAGTGCGGCCTCACTGATCAGTTTTGCACCCTCTGGTGGAATCAGCGTCCAGCCCACCTTACTGGCTGCCATCACCACCATTTCAGGATCACGTTCAATCCAGTCCGCCAACTTACTTTCGACAACGTCCCCTAGATCCTCAACTGAGGCATTCTTCAGGGCCGCACGGCGTCTGAAGTCCTGCTCAAGCTGTAGCTCCCAGAGAAGTTCAAACAGCCGCAACAGGCGCGGGGAGGACTGTCTGCGGGTCGTCAGATCTTCGATGGCAGCGAGCCATTTTTTCAGGAAGCGTTCGAATCCGCCCGCGGCTTTGATGCCCAGATTGCCGATCAGGTGGCGACGGTAGTGGTCACGGGTGCTGCGGTAAGCCGTGGCAAACTTCTGGATGTCGAGCCGATCCTGCTGTTGCAGCTTCCTGTTCCGCCGAGTTCTCTCGCGACCGGCATGGCAGGAATTGCACATGTGCATGCGGTCCGGTCGGTCTCGATATCGCCGCCGAAAACAGGTCACCGGCTTGAGATCGGAACAACTTGAGCAGAGGCGAATCTCTTCTTCCATGGGTGTGGTTGCCATGAGAGGCACCTCCATACTGAATTCAGAAGTCAAAGTGTCTGGAGACTAACTCCTGATCCCACTTGTTTTTGCGAGAGATTTAGTACGGATTGTACCACACGCGCGCACCGCAGCCGCAGGTTGTCACAGGAAGAAACGATGGCATTCCGGTCGACTGAGTTAGCAACGTAATCGGCGGTCAAATGGAGAAGATGTCCATGAGTTCAGGAGGCGATTCGCCACACGAAAATGTGACGACGGAACAATTGTTGCAGCAGCTTGAGATACTGCGCAGGGATTTGAGTAAAGAAAAATTTGCGGAAATACGCGGGTGTTTCCTGCGTGATCACCTAGACGAAATGCTCGACCTTCCGTTGTATTACCCAGTCGACGGCCACGGGCCGGGCAAATTCCCCCATCACCCTGTTGAGGATCGCTTGCTCGTCGCAGAATTGAATGACTTATTCTCTCGCGCTGGATATCTGTTGGAACATCTACCGAATTTTGGGGTGTCGCGGCAGGACTTCCTGGAGTCGATCCGCCGGGCTCAGCCTGGAAAATGTCGATGGGCGACATTCATGTACTGGTTCAAGCGTGTTCACGGATTGAACATGGGAGATGAGCTCCGCATTGGTTTGCGTAATCAACTCGAATGGATCGACAACGTCGCTGCAGCGAGCGCAACGGCGATTGGGAATCTGATTACACGACGCCTTAGCGGCAACTACTGGTTGCTCGGCTTGGACGGAAGGCCAGTAAAGACACCGGCAGATCAAAAGTTCAATCACCGCAAGAAATCCCAAGGCGACGGAATCCAGCAGCTTGATCCTACGTCGCGTTCGGCAACAAAAAAAACGATTGCCTCAGTCGGTAGTCCGAGGCAGTCGGTTCCTGAGAAGCTGTGCCCGCAAATCATGGCGATTCTCCGCGAAGAGCACTTGGCCAACGCAGACCCTATCGCAGGTGAAGGTGCAGTGGAGCCACTCTCAATAAATGAATTGAATCGGCGATTGCATCAAGCTGGGCAGAAGAAGAAGGACAATCGCCGGCAAATCAGAATAGCTTTCGAAAAGCACCTTCTGCCGCATCGTACTGGCCAGCGAGTATCGGGGTACAAGAAATACGTAACGTACTGCAAATCTCCAGAGATGCTGAAGAGGTGGATTCAGAGATTTGGCAAGGAATCCGTGTCGGATGAACTCGTTAGTGAAGAACTGAAAGCTTCGCTCATGGTAGCGCAGTCGCAGAACGACGGTGGCCCGTGCGGGAAGTGTGGAGAAACCGGCAGCTGGCATGCAGACTTCAAGTTTTTCGTCTGCAATGAATGTTATGCAGAGCTAACGACAGGGCAAGTTCCCCGGCTCCACGGAGAACCTGATGGGCAGGCCGACCTGGGCAAAATTTCACACAAATTTGCCCAGGAGTAGGATTTGCCCAGGTAGACGAGAGAAGGCAAAACACTGCCGCTGCGCGCTGGGCAGTGCGAATCTCAGCGACAATTTGCCCAACTCCACAAGGGTATCGATGTCGGGACTGGCCCGACGCACAACCCTATTGATGGAGTAGGTCATGAACAATCTATGTGTTCCTGAAAAATTGCTTTTGAAGCCACGCGAGGCGGCAATCTGCCTCAACATCAGCGAACGCCAGCTTTGGGCGAAAACTCGCCCCCGGGGAGAAATCCCGTCTGTCCGCATTGGCAACTGTGTCGGCTACGACCCTCGCGCTCTGGATCAGTACATCGCTGATCAGCAAGCCATTACGTCGGCGGACAGCGAGTAGGCATTGGTCGCGTCTGGCGTCACCAATGTCGGTGGCGTCATCTCAAATCATTCGTGTTAAAGAGTACCTGATATGAAATTTACTATGACAGCCAGCGAAGGCATTCCTGCCGGTAACTATTCGGCTGAGTTTATTGGCTTCGAAGAACTCAAAAACGACTACGGTCTAGCAGTACGACTCAAATGGAAAGTGATTGAAGGCAAGTACGCAGGAGCTGAACCGCCAGCAGTGTGTTCTCAGAAGCTGTCAGCGAAAACCAAGCTGCACAAGTTTGTAAAGGCAATGAAGGGCAACGAAATCACTGCAGGTGAAGAAATCGATCTTCGGTCATATCGGGGTATGAAAGGGCTGATTGTCGTCGTTGAGAGCGAGAGCGGAGCCACCTATGTCGACGCCTTCCTGCCTCATCAGTAGCCATCAAAAGCGGCCAGCCTGAGCGGTAACTCAGGCTGGCCTTTGCTTTCACCCCAGAACAACGGAGTCAGCAACATGGATGATAACAAATCAGCAACAAGCGTGAGTGCCAAACTAGAGGCCGCTACCGAATACGCTGCACAGGGATTCAGAGTCATTCCCTGCAATGACCAGAAGAAACCGATGGTAGCGGGCTGGACAAAAGGATCGAACGCCGACCCGGTGCAGATCGAACGATGGTGGCATATGTGGCCGTCTGCCAACATCGGCATCGTCACTGGGGAAACATCCGGGCTACTGGTGCTGGACATTGACGTCAAAGCAGACAGCAACGGGTTTGTGGAACTGGAGGCGTTTCTCGGGTATCCGGTGGAGGACATCCAGGCTCCACGGTATTCAACGCCATCCGGTGGTCAGCAGCTTTGGTTTCGATATCCGAAAGACGACGATGTCGGCATCTGCACCAAGGCTCACATCGGGGGTCTCAGCATCGACACCAGAGCCAACGGAGGCTATTGCCTGAGTCCACCATCGGAAACGCCAGCCGGTCGCTATGAATGGATTGTCGGTCTTGAAGAGTTCGATGAGCTGCCACAGTGTCCTGCCGATCTGCTGGACCAGTTGAGAGAACCGGGCCAGGCAAAATCCGGCAAGGATGGGAAATCACTGTCCGCCGTAGCGGATACTGAAGGCCATTCGCTTGAGACTCACCCGGGAGCCAGTGAAGGTCTTCGAAATGGTTTGCTGGTGGTGCTGGTTGGAAAATGGCTGGCCGACCATCCTCGCGCTGACTGGGAGGAACTAAAGCCTCTGGTTGAAGCATGGAATGAACGATGTAAGCCTCCGAAATCGGCAGCACTTGTACTCAAGCCAGCACAGCATATCTGGGGCAAAGAACAGGATGCACCGAAGCTGAAGTCGGTCAGCCTTCAGACCGCTGAATTAAAGGGAACGCCAACCCGGAATGGTCAGCCAAAGCCGAAAACGGGTATGCAGTTGCTCGTGCGAGCAGCATCAACGGTGAAACCTCAGCCCGTTGAGTGGCTCTGGCCAAAGCGTCTTCAGGCAAAAGCCATCAGCATCATCGGCGGGCCGGAAGGCATGGGCAAAAGTCTGTTGGCTGCCGATTGTGCGGCGCGCGTTTCACGAGGTGGCAGCTGGCCTGATGGAACGTATCCGCCTCGGGGACGGGTCTTGTACTGTTCGGCTGAGGAAGATGCATCAACAACGGTGGTTCCTCGGTTGACGGCAGCCGCTGCAGACCTGGACTTCATTGATATTGTCGATGGACTTGGCCACGCCGGGGACGATCCCGACGACGCACTCGCCATCGATCTGCAGCAGCACCTCCCTCAGGTCTATGAACAGTTGAAGAACCGGGGCGATTATCGACTGTGCGTCTGGGACACTTTCCAAAGTGTCAGTCTGCAAACCGAACACAAGAGTAACACGAACCAGAAGCAGATTGCTCAACCTCTGGCCAGAATCGCTGTAGAACTGAATCTCACAATGCTGTGTATAGAGCATCATGCTCGCAGCGGGTTTCAGCGGGGCAATCCGGACAACGCCATTCTTGGGGCCGGGCTGGTACGGACAGCCAGGGCCATCTGGCACGTCCTGGAAGATCCTGCCGACGACAGACTGAGGTTGTTCCTGCCCGGTAAGCTGAATAACGCAAACAGAGATGCTGAGGACCTCAGCTGGCGATTCGGATTCAGGGAGGTGATGGTTCCAATGGAAGGCCGGGAAGTTCCGGTTCCTGCCATCGATTGGCTCGAAGCGTCCGGCAAAACATTGAACGAAGTCCGAGATGCAGCCATCGGGGAAGGCTGCGGCCCAGGGAGGCCGAATGACGAATTCGAGCGGGCCGTTAAGTGGTTGCACGACAATCTCACTGAGCCGACTCCGGCAACAGTGATGAAGGAAGGACTGAAACTGGAAAACATCTCTAAAGGGACTGAGGGACGGGCACGGGAGCATCTTTCCATCAAGTCGATCAAGCCAAAAGCCGGAACCGAAGCACAGATCAGTGAACAAACCGGAATCCCCGTTGACGACCTTCCGAAGTTTGATGGAAGAATCTGGTGGTGGTTCCCACCGCCAAAGCTCGTGATCGAGATGCCAATCGCAGGATGAGAGGATGTGTCTCTGTATTCTGGGGAGTTGATTCTGGGGAGGTCAATTCTGTCGCAGTAGTTCGCACTGCATCGCACTCCGTGTCGCTGTCTCGCAGACACAACTGAACACAACATCAAGTCCCCAAAACAGAAACACTGGGAACTTCAAAAGAAGAATCTCAAAATGATTGATCTCAGTACGGTCGTTTCCGCAATCAACGAGAAGGGCCTGAGGCTCTTCCGGACAGCCGACAGTATTCGGGTTGAGGGAGATTGTCCGCCTGAACTGGCGGAGGCCATCAGCACACATCAGGTGAGCCTGCTGCCGTTTGTGGCCGTCGCACCGGAAGCAGCGGAGGAAGTTGCTGCACAGCAGGCTGCAGCCGACAGCAACAACATCGCACAGCAGTTGGACGACTTTGGAAGATGGCTGTTCGCACATGCTCCCTGGGCAGCGGTGGACCTGCGACATTCCGACGACATAGACAAGCGGATTGCGGCTGCAGTTGACACGAACGATCCTGAGCAAGTGGCCGAGACAATCGAAGCGTCGCGATCGCATCTGGAAAATATCAACTGGGCTGCGGAGGTTTTTCCGTGGCCGGACGAAACAGAAGCCAATCGGACGAAAGATCCTAAACATGGTCCCGCGCGATGAATTGCGACAAAACGTTCTCAGACCAATTGACGTCGCAATCGATACTATCATACTATGATACCATGACTGAGTTACTGGGACAGGTGCGAGAAGCAATCGAATCATCAGGGCAATCCCTGTATGCCATCTCGAAGGCGACTGGAATCGGACAAAGCCAGCTCGGAAAAGTCAGGGCGGGGACAGCTGGACTCAGCTTCGAAGCGGCAGAGCGGCTGCTGAGTCACCTCGGATATGAAGTGCAGCTCAAGAAGAAGCGAAAGGGCAAGTGATGGCAAGCATACGAACAAAGCCAACAGGTTCCAAAGCAATCTAGGTTGTACTGGCTGACGGTTTGCGTCGCGCCATCGGTATCGGGAAGGTCGGGGCCAAGGCGGCAGAATCGTATCGTGTCCACATAGAGCATATCGAGAGCGCTCACGTTGGCGGTCATTCGATTCCACCGGCCACAGCGAAGTGGGTGGCTCAGACAAAACCACAGGTCCGGCGACGCTTAGAGGAACTAAGGTTGGTTGAAGCACAGGCTGAGCGGGAGAAGCTGACGATCGGCAATCTTGTTGAGCGATATCTGAAAGATTTAACGGTCACTCCACGGACGCTTATCGATTACCGAAAGCACTTGCGACCGCTGATTGACTTCTTTACGCATGAGGCGGACGCAAAAACAGTTACCAAAGGCGACGCTGACCGTTTCCTCCGTTGGCTGAAGGTTCAGCCGAAGAAACGGGGGAACGGAACGCTGGCTCCGAATTACGTCAGCAAGATGGTCAAGACGATGCGGCAGGCATTCGCTGCAGCCGTCGCTGATAATCTACTGGACGAAAATCCGATAGCGGGGCTGTACGCTCCGGAACAGATAAGCGACGAAGACGACTACGAAATCACTCGGGAGCTGACAGAGCGAATCCTGACGGCAGCCAATCCAAGGTATCGATTGATTATCGCCTTGGCTCGCTATGGTGGGCTGAGGTGTCCATCGGAATTAGCAGGGATGTGCTGGTCCCATTTCTACTGGGACAAAGGCAGATTCCTGATCCTTTCGCCGAAAACACAGAAGCAGGGCAAGCCGTCACGTATTGCACCCATTTTTCGGGAACTGCTCCCGTTCCTTCTGGACGCTTACGAAATGGCTCCTGAAGGGCAAGAAAAGGTCTTTCCTGGTATCGATGGCGACAGCAACCTGCGGACGGAATTGATACGGACGCTGAAGCGTGCTGGCATCTCTGACACGATCCCCAGCTTCTATAGGAATTGCCGAAGCTCACGCCAGACAGAACTGGAAGAGGAGTTTTCGTTGCATGTCGTTTGTAAATGGCTCGGCAACACCGAGAAGGTGGCACGACGCCATTACCTGAAAGTCAGGGACTC
>CAUZPL010000120.1:0-17185 GCA_963581585.1 Planctomycetota bacterium | reverse complement strand
CATTTGCTGCTTCTCGGCAGAACCGGTCGTCTTGTCCTGACTATTGGCAGCAGCGATTCCCATCCAAATACCCCAGATGGGAACGAAAATGGTGGCAGCGTTCTTCAGTGTCATTGAACCCTCCTCGTTTGCAGTCACCAGAAAACATCATTCTATCGACGTTGTTTCGGGGTCGGTAGAATCGAATGTCGGAGAGGATCATACCCATGTCCAAAATCCAACGCCAAACGCCACGAAAACCGGCAACGAAGTTCGCCAACCTGAGAAAGAAGATGCAGAAGCAGAAGACGCCCGTGAAGAAGCCAACCGGCAGGAAGAAATGACGCAACATCCGGGCTGGCTACTGATTGTTGCGGGGCTGCTGATCGCTGGAGTTGGCGTCGTCTGGCTGATCACTCCATCGATCCCTTGGCTGGGTAAGCTGCCGGGCGACATCAGCGTGGAACAGGAGAACTTTAAGTTCTACTTCCCGATTGTCACCTGCATCGTGATCAGCCTGTTGCTGACAGGCATCTTGTGGCTCGTGCGGTTCCTTTCAAAGTGACGCTTCAATTCGAGAAAGGATTCGCCCGATGACGGACAACATTCCCCGCAAAGAGCACTTTCAACAAGCCTGCGACGGCAAGGCTCCGTGGGACATCGGCAAACCACAGCCAGTTTTTGTCGAGGCTGCCGAGCATATTGCCGGCTCGCTCCTCGATGCGGGATGGGGGACGGGCGAGAACGCCCTCTTCTTCGCCCAGCGTGGTCATCAGACCGCCGGTATCGACTTTCTTGAACATCCCATTGCCGAAGCGAAGCGAAAGGCGCAGGAACGGGGCCTGCCAGCGACCTTCCTGGTGATGGATGCGCGCCATTTGAATGACATCCCCGAAGTCTGTGACTCGGTGATCGACTGCGGCCTGTTTCACGTCTTTTCGGACGAGGACCGGGCACGCTACGTCGAAGGACTAGCGAGCGTCGTCAAGCCGGGCGGCAGACTGTTTCTGCTCTGTTTCAGCGACCAAGAACCGCCGGGTGACGGACCTCGCCGAGTGTCACAGGATGAAATCCATGATGCGTTTATCGAAGCCTGGGAAGTTGAGTCGATCCAGCAGGCTCGGTTCGAGACCCGATCTGACTTGACGGACATCCAGTTCAGCGCGGGCGGGCCGTTTGCATGGTTCTGCGTGATTCGCAGATCGGAGTAAGCATGTCCCGTGTCAGTGCTGGCCTACTCATGTATCGCATTGATGATGGCAACTTGCAGATTCTTCTTGCGCACCCCGGAGGTCCATTCTTCCAGAACGAGGACGAAGGAGCATGGTCAATTCCCAAAGGCGAACCTGAAACGGACGAAGGCTTGCTTGTAGCTGCTCAGCGGGAGTTCGAGGAGGAAACCGGTGTCGTGCCAACCGGTCCCTTCGTTGCTTTGAAGCCGATAACGCAAAAGGGAGGCAAGGTCGTTCACGCATGGGCGTTCGAGGGCGACTGCGATCCAACCGCTATTGTCAGCAACACGTTTACGATGGAGTGGCCACCACGGTCAGGTCAGCAGAAGGAGTTTCCCGAGCTCGACCGGGCGGAATACTTTGATCTCGATGGGGCTAGAAAGAAGATCAATTCGGCACAGGCGAGTCTGATCGACGAGCTTGAGCAGCTTTTGGGTCAAGAAAGCCGGTAGAGTCGTCGCTAGAACTTCAACCTCTCTCCGCTGCTGGAGGCAGTCCGATATGCGTGTTGACAACGACCTATAGCTTGACTTCGACGATGTGCTGATTCGTCCGAAGCTCCCAGCCGATCATCCATCATCCTTGAGCGGAAACACAGGTTCCTCAACAGCAGTGCGACATGGAAAGGAATCCCCATCGTCGCTTCCAGCATGGACACCGTGGGCACGATAGCGAAGGCGCTCGGCCCGGAAATGATGGTCTGCCTCCACAAGTATTACTCCGATGCGAAGCTGATCGACTTCTCCAGGCTGTTTCTCGAATTCATTCTCGATCAAGCCTCGTCATTGTGGTTCATTTCGATTCGCCCAACGACTTTAATTTGCCCTTCAGGGTTTTGATGCGATCTTGACGGGTTTCTTCATCGGTCGGGCGATCAGGGAGTGCCGGGGCTTCTGGCTTCTTTGTTACCGCTGCGGGTTCTTTGGCAGATTTCCGGGCCGCAATCTTGGCGGTCTTCTTTGCGACTTTCCTTGACGGGAGTTTGGTTTTGGACTTCGGGAAATTTTTCGAAGGAATCTTCTTCTTGGCAGTCGGGAATTTCCTTGATGGTATCTTCTTTGCCATGCTGTGGCTCCTGGGGTCTATTATCTCCTGTGCCCGATGGAATCTACTCTGCCCTGTTCGACATAGCTCTGCACTGACCACATCGTCCAGTTCGGAGCGCAGCCACGGAACGCTTCACCTCCGGGAAATCTCCTGTGCCTGACGGCGATACCTTTCGGCCTGATAAATGAACCTCTTCCGCTTGGGATTACTTTTCGCCGTCGTGGCGAGTCTTCCATACTTGGCGGCGAGGGTCAACTTAGTTTGCACAAGATTGTCGTTCTGTCCTGTCGTCATGGTCTCTCTCCTGAAAAATGTTGGCTTGTTGCTGTCACGACTGAAACGTCGATTTCGTCAATTCCGGACTGCGTCAAGGACGTGTGGGGATTTGACTCTCCGAGTGGTGCTCGTTGAGTGTGCTGGCAAGAACGTTCATTTCCCATTACTCGGGCTTTTGAAGTTGACAATCATACCGAATCTTGTGTCGTAACCTAGTTGCTCATCACCAGCTTGATCGAAAGCCACGGGATGAAAAAGAACGTCAGGATGCAGAGTTTGAGCAACCCCATGCCGCATTAGAAGATCAGATCGAGCTCGTGCGAACTCAATCCAAACATTGGCCCGTGGAGTTCGTGGATGAACTCACCCATAAGCAGGATTGAACCAAGCCAGATGAACAGGAGGATGAAACCGAAGATCCAACAACGAACAAGTACGCTGGCGATAGCGCTAAGCAGGTCATTGATTTGATCCGTCATTTGTGATGCATTGTTCGACTGGTTGCTGTTGTTTCAGACGAAGCAAACGAAGAAATCCAGCGAACGGATCATTCACTTTGGCCGTTCATTTTGAATGCAGACAGACTCACTTTCGCCTTTCTGCAATGAACCCTGATTCATCGCCCTGATGGAACATAAATTTTCCCTAAAGAGTGCCGTCTTTGATGACAACCCAGCCACGACCTGAAGTTGGCTCCATTTCGTCCATGTCTTCGAAGGTGAACTCAGCGGCAGGATTGCCATCTCTTTCAGTCTTTTGCCAATCGATGTCACATTGAACGTAGCCGATGTGAAATCTTCCGACGCCGTCTTTGGCAATCTCTATGTATCCAGGGACTTCAGCATCGACGAAGTCTTGGCCCCACATTTCCATTGATGTGATGCGGTAGTTGCCGGTGATGTTTGAATTCCGATTCGACATCACATGATCCCCGGAATCCAGCCTTCAAGGTCAGCGACGTTCCTCTCATTTTCCGTCAGTGGGGGCTCAAAGTATTTGTTGTAGCCGCTGGAGATCATCTCTCTCTCGAATGCCTGCTGAGCTGAATGAAGTGACAGGAGTTTCGTCCAGTCGGTCGTTGGTCAGGTGATAGACTGCCATATGCTTTGTCACTTCCCCTCGATCCATCATGCTTATAAACGCAGTGATACTCAGTGACAATGTTGTGTCTATACGGTCGTCTGAAACTTGGCTCTTACCTCTTCAATCGAAAGACATTGATTGTCAACGTGCAACATGCGGTGACAGTTCGCACAAACCTTGGCCAAATCGTCCACTCGGGTCTTCGATCCCGCCTTCAATGTGCCGATCGGTTTTATGTGATGCGCCTCGATGTATCCGTCACCATGCTCGCCGTACGCCTCCGAGAAGCTGAACCCACTAACGTCGCATCGTAAGAGTGGATCGGCGGCAGTACGCCAAAGCTCCTTTGCCCTACACACAACGGATGTGTTGCGTTCACGAATCAGATGTGACCTCAACACCATCGCTCCTTCGTCGAAATCCTCTTCGCAGGGATAGATTGGAGCTTCCTTTGGTCGTTCAGCTCCGTGTTCCGAGTTCGCAGTCCAGCAGATACCAGCAATCGTCCAAAGCGGCTCTCCATCAGGCCAGAACTCCCGAAAAGTATCGGTTTCGCAAATTGCCGAGGCAAACCGTCCAGGAAACAGCTTCAGCAAGTTGTCGTGTTCTCACTGATAGAACTTTTAATCTCCGCTGGCCCTGATTTTAGACGCCGCGTGGAGTTTTTTTAAAAACTGTTGCGCAGATTTGGTTGCGTGAACTCGCCGTGCTGTTTCTCACAACATTCTGGACTCCTGAGCGCGAGTTCTCAACAGCCTCGACGTGACAGCCAATCTCCCCCGGTTGACTTCACGCGGCTTGTCGGGAATGCTGCGGAGCTTTCGGAGTTCAGCATCCGGAGCCCCTATGGCCTTCACGCTCTATCCCTGGCAGCTTTACTTCCTGATCCTTGCTGGCTGGGTCAATCGACAACAGCAGTTGGTGATCGAGTACCTGTGAACCGAGAATCAGGTCCTGAAGGAAAAGCTCAGCAGGAAACGCATTCTGCTGAATGATGATCAGCGGTGACGCCTGGCGGTCAAAGGAAAGTTCCTGGGCCGCAAAATGCTTGAAGAGGTCCGTGTTTTATTTACGCCCGATACGATTCTTCGCTGGCACCGTGAGCTGGTGGTGAAGAAGTGGGACCACAGCGAGAAACGAAAGACAATCGGACGCCCACGCATCCGTCAGGTCATCGTCGATTCGATCCTGGGATTTGCAAAGGAAAATCCCGCCTGAGGCTACGATCGCATCCAGGGTGCCCTGGCCAATGTCGGCTTCCACATTTGTGATTCGACTGTGGCCAACGTGCTGAAAGCACACAGCATTGAACCAGCAGGCAGCCATCAGAATCGTGGAACACGTTTCTGAAGGCTCACTGGGATTCGATCTTCGCCACGGACTTCACAACTGTGGAAATCTGGTCACGCCACGGCCTGATCACGTTTTACGTAATGGCTGTCATGCATTTGAAGACACGACGTGTCCACATTGCAGAGATCACAGCCAGCCCACCCACCACGTGGATGAAACAGATCTGCCGAAACCTGACCGACTGTAAAAATGGCTTCCTGAAGGATGCTACTCACCTGATCGTCGATCGCGATGCCTGTTTTCTGGCACTGCGAGACTATGTTGATCAGAACACGAATACCGACATTGTGCTGCTTCCGTCAAAGAGTCCGAATCTGAACTCACACATGGAACGCTGGTTCAGGAGTCTGAAGTCAGAATACCTCGATCGTATGATTTTTTGGTCACAGATCACTGGAAAGAACCGTCAGCGAGTATGTCGCTCACTACCACACTGAGCGCAATCATCAGGGCCTGGGCAATCAACTCATCGAACCTGAAAACCAAGTCGGTTCAATTGCTGGAATGCTCGAGTGTCGCGAACGACTCGGCGGCATACTGAAGTACTATCACCGAGCAGTCTGAAGGATCAATGCGCGGCATAACAGGAAGCGATGACCGCGCTCGCCGCTGCGCGTGTTGTGGGAATTCACGTTCCTAGGCCTTCACAGACGCATGCTTGCCGGGGACGAAATCACAAAGTCGGCTGAGATCTGGACTCGACACTCGCCACAAACTGAATTACTGGTGGCGTTTGACAGTCGGCCGAATATTTTGACCTTTCGCGCACGGCGCTCGCGTGCGGCGCTCGCGTGCGCCTGCAACTCGGTTATGCCGTACGCGTGAGTTCCGTAATCGGATCGCCTTTGGAGAAGATGGGATTCCTCCGTCCAGCGAAGTCCCGGAGTCCGAGTTGAACAGGATCGAATCCAAGGTGACAAAAAATCGTCATCAGGAAATCGTATGGTGTAACGCGGCGAGAAATGGGGTCCTCGCCGCGTGCGTCCGTGGCGCCAATCACCTGGCCGGTCCGAATGCCGCCACCGGCAAACAGCATCGTGTTGGCCCGCGGCCAGTGATCGCGCCCAGGCTGAACCGTTCCCTTCGGAGCACTGGCCACTCCGCCACCGCTATATCCAGGACGCGACGGCCGATGGAACGGTCAACCCACGCAAGACGATCCGAACCGCACGGTTCGGACCGCGGAGAGCCGATTCCTCCTCGGCGCCGACCAGGGTGGGACACAGGCTTTCGCCAGACAGGAGTGACGACCGGCCACGAGGCCGGCTCTCCGCTCCGGGTGCGAAGCTGTACAACCTGAGTGTGAAAGGCCCGCCCTGATGGCGGACCCTCAAATCTTCTCCGACTAGGACTCGCACCTCGATTTCACGTTCGCCCAATGCCTTATTGGGGTATTCGGATGCTCGCCTAACGATCAAGCTCATCCGCGACAATGGAGCGTAGCGGAATTGCAGTCCGGTGCAGCGCTTGGTTCTGTTTTTTATCACATAACTCCATAGCCAAAAAATTCCAATAGAGTACTATCAGGTTTCAATGTGCGACCAATACACTCTATCTCGCCATTTGTTAAGTTCGATATCTGTCGTTCATTTTGATTGGAGATGGATTGAACCTTATAGTCCTTTACTTTTACTTTTTCATTGACATCGATGGAATCAGATACACCTTCAGGAAACTCCAACACATCAAATATTGAAGCCGGGTTTTGGCAAAACTGTTCGTAAGTCAATAGTGCAACATCCATTTTTATGACAATCTCTTTTAATTTCCGGCTTCTCATCAGCCAGTTTTGAGCTAATTTCTCCAGCACTTCCTTGCGCTGCATTGAGCTCATGTTTTCCAGATTATTTTTATGATATAGAATGCTTGCGCAGTTCGCATACGGATCTCTGTTGTTGGCCAAAAATGAGTAATCGTCAAATAGTGATGACAGTTTATTAATCCTCATCATGTTAGGAGGGCTCTTTTCTACGACAACATCAATATGCGGATTTCTCTTTTTTTCATTCTGAAACTTGTTAAGCCATACCGCTTTTACAGACTTATAATCTACTACTTTCTCTGGATTCCATCGATCCCCTTCGCATAAGCCAGGCACTAACCATTGGCCTTCTCCATACCTTGAGAGAAGCATTGTTCGGGGGCTTGTATCTAATATTTGTGCTATTGCTGTTGAACCAGAATTGGGGGGGGTAATAAGAAAAAATAAATGCGGTTGATTTTGTCCATCATAATGTGGAACAGGCCATCTGGGCTTGAGCCTGGACCTTACATAAAGCGTTTTCAGGAGTTTTTTAACGAACGTTTTCATAAGCTATCTTCAAAAATATAACGCACACAATTACCGGGCCGCGACGAGGATTTGTCAATTTGAATACGCACGGCGCTCGCGTGCGCCTGCAACTCGGTTATGCCGTACGCGTGAGTTCCGTAATCGGATCGCCTTTGGAGAAGATGGGATTCCTCCGTCCAGCGAAGTCCCGGAGTCCGAGTTGAACAGGATCGAATCCAAGGTGACAAAAAATCGTCATCAGGAAATCGTATGGTGTAACGCGGCGAGAAATGGGGTCCTCGCCGCGTGCGTCCGTGGCGCCAATCACCTGGCCGGTCCGAATGCCGCCACCGGCAAACAGCATCGTGTTGGCCCGCGGCCAGTGATCGCGCCCAGGCTGAACCGTTCCCTTCGGAGCACTGGCCACTCCGCCACCGCTGCTTGCGACATGTGAGATGCGCGGCGTGCGCCCAAACTCGCCCGTGACGACGACCATCACTCGCTTGTCGAGACCTCGGTGGTAAATGTCTTCAATCAGCGCAGAAATTGCCTGGTCGAAGAACGGAGCACGGTACAAATTTGCGTCGAAAACGTGTTGGTTCACGGCATGGTCGTCCCAGTTCGCAACACGTCCACACAACGGGCCGTCGAATTCCGTGGACACAATATCGACGCCTGCTTCAACGAGTCGCCGCGCCATCAGACACTGCTGTCCCCACCGGTTTCGTCCGTATCGGTCGCGGAGTTTGTCGGATTCCAGAGAAAGGTCGAACGCTCGGGCTCCCTGGGGACTTGCCAGCAGACGCAGTGCCTGTGCGTCAAAACTATCCAGGGCCCGCATCAGCCCGGTCTGGTCAATGTCCCGGCGCATGCGATCGATGCTGCGCCGCAGTTCGCTGCGTTCGTTGAGACGGCGCGTCGTGTCCTGGTCGTTCAGCCCAACGTTTGGCACCGCAAATTCGGGTTTGTCGGGATTGCCTGTCACTTTGAACGGTTCGTATGACGGCCCCAGATACGCCGGACCGGCGATTTGAAACGAATCGTAGTTATCGACAGGATTGACGGTGATGTAGTTGGGAAGCTCTTGCGCCGGATTGTGACGCAGATAGCTCGCGATCGACATCCAGTCCGGGTACGCAGGCTTCTTTTTGTCGGCGGAAGCGGGATCGCCTCCCAGCACTCGCAGTGAGCCCGCCGGATGTCCGCCCGCGTTGTGAGCCACCGAACGGAGCAATGCATATCGATCGGCACACTGCGACAGCCTAGGGTAGAGTTCCGTGATCTGAATGCCGGGCACGTTCGTATCTATTGGGCTGAATGGCCCGCGATACTCCGATGGGGCCAGCGGTTTCATGTCGAATGTGTCGAGATGACTTTGTCCGCCGCGAAGCCAGACCAGGATTATCGCAGTTTCTGAGTTTTGGGTTGTCGCAGTCAAAGCGGCACGAGCCCGGTACAAACCAGACAGAGTCAGAGTCGTGAAACCGGTCAACCCGGCCCGCAGTACCTGCCGTCGATTTGTTTGATTAGATGTCGCCATTTCGGCTGCTCGCTGAGTCCGGAATACGCAGACAAAGACCATTTGATGATATTGCCGCTACAGAAGGAGAGCAAGTATGGGGATTGTCAATAGACCCCGTTACCGACAACATATGGGTCATCAATTATGATGATGACACTTTCCTGCAAATTACCGCCGTCCCCGTCCCCGAGCCCTCGTCTCTGGCGATGTTTGGCATCGGTGCGCTGGGTCTGTTCGGCTACGGCAGACGTCGCCGGCTAACATCGGCCGCTGCCTGAGGCACAGGAAACTCACCACCACACAGTTCATCATGGGCGGCCAGATGGTCACCCGTTTTCATTGAGTGATTGCACTGGAAGCCCATACCCCCTTCCCTGCTGGAAGAACTGCCCGCTATACCGCCCCGTGCCTGTACTGCATTTTGTGAATCAGTTTCTACCAAAACAGGATTCACCAGAGGCGGGATTAGAGAAATCTAAACGCCTCCGGGAAGCCTGACTGGCTCCCAGTTCATCTTTCCGCCGGAAGGCCCTCAGAATCTCCTGAACCTCGGTTCTTACAGGCGCCGCCGGCAAGCAGTCGTAGCCGAGGTCGGCCCGCAGGAATATCGTGACCACATGCGCAGTGGAACAACAAATCCTCGCCAGGGGCCAAACCACTCGCTAACCTGATCAGACGTGAACGCGGCCGTTATTTGACAAAACCAATCATTTGGAATTCACGTCATTGAATTAGTCATTTTAGCCGTTTGGGTACTCTGCGGCATTGCGATCCTGAGCAACTACAACAAGGGGGGAATAGGATTCCTTCTGGGATTTGCCCTTGGTCCAATTGGGCTCCTAATTGCGTGGACGATGCGTGACGATAAGAAGCACTCGGAAACCCAAATGCTGCTTCAGTCCGCAACACAGCAAGCCAGTTCAGCACGTCCTAAGGAACGCAAATGTCCGTTTTGCGCCGAGTTGATTCTCGAAGAGGCAATCGTCTGTAAACACTGCGGCCGCGATATTGTTGGCGGTGATCCACCTTCCGCGTCTCCGCCAGTGGCCGTAAAGGTCAGTCTGCAAGAACTGAAGATCAAATGTATGCGCGGGGCCAACCTTACGGCTAAGCCAAGGTTGTCCGGACGGACAGTGAAATCTCCCAAATGCAAACAGCCAATTGCGGTCCCTTAACCGATGCAACGACCTGTTGTTCCAGTGCTATCGCTACGCTCATGACTCACCTTACAACCGAACAGCTGCAAAACATTCAGAACCAAAGCGGACAGCATGCTGGATGCGATTATCGAACGTCTGGAAGCCAGCACACAACTGCAGACTGCAGTCCGGCACGTTCCCATGTATGCCGGTCTCAAAGGTACGATGGGAACGTCCGCCTGGATTCGGATTGCCGGTGTGTCGGTCGTCGTCGTGTGTACCCGAGAGCAGCCATTTGACCAGGCATTTGCCCGCTGGCTGGGCATCGACTGTTCAAAAATGAAGTACATTTGTGTCAAGTCGTCCGCTCATTTTCGCGCCGGTTTTGAGCCGATCGCCGGTTCCATTCACAACATCGACGCGGCTGGCATTCACACCCATGACTTTGCGAAGCTTCCTCATACCAAACGCACCCGGCAGGTATTCCCGGTGGATATCCTTCCCGAGAAATAATCAATATTGATCGAATCGGGTGCACTCTGCCTTTCGCAAATCGACCTGACTCGCACGGGACTGTGCGACACTGCGAAGGAAAGCTGTTGGGGGCTTTGGGCCTGTTGTGGTCGATGGTGTCCCAACAGGAATACGGTCTGTGCGGCAGGCGGCTATCATCACCGCTGGAGCGAGCGACGGATGAGAATCCAGCGATGCTGCCAGCATCAGCTGGTGATCTCTTTGCTGCCCGTCAACTTACCGTTGCACAGCTGGGTCAGCCTGGCCGTCTGGCGAATTCTCGTCTGCACCTTACATAGAACATAGACAACCCGACAGAAAAACAACCTGCTCGAAAACGTCATGAGGTTCAAAATGGTTTGTAACAAATTTCTGTTGTGGCGGTGCATTCTGATGTTCCTGTGTCTGCCGGGTGTCGTCGTCTTCGGCGACAGTCGCGAAGAAACAACAGAGCGCCGCATTCTGTATAACAATGACGACTGTAACTGGTTCGGCATGCTCTGCTACGGGGAGACTGACCCTGCCCGAATGAAGCACCTGCTGGAAGAAGAATTCGTCGACCGACTGGCCGAATCGGGCGTCGACACTCTGTCGGTTTGCCTGTGGGACAGGTTCCGAAGTGTGGGACGCTCCCACATCACCGAATATCTTGTGGGTCCGGATTCGTACCGATTCTTTCCTGACTGGCAGCCGCTCTACGATGCAGGCATGGACCCCATAGCGATCATGAGCAACCGGTGTCGTCAGCAAGGCGTGGAGTTCATGGTGGGAATGCGGATGAATGACCGTCACGACGATGAGCGTTTTCCGAAAGGGAGCTTCATTGTTAACAATCCGCAATGGCACCTGAAGGGAGATCCCACACCGGCAGGACCAGGACGGAAATTCGGGACGCGAGTCGACTACACGCACGATGCGGTCCGTCAGGAAGTACTGGACTGGATTGAAGAATTCCTCGAAACCTATGACGTGGACGGAATCGAGTTGGACTATATGAGGGCCTGTCACATGTTTGCACCGGGCACAGGTGCTGAGAACGCACACAAACTGACGGAATTCACTCGAAGGACACGTGAACTGCTGGACCAGGCTGCGAAGCAACATGGCAGGCACCGTCTGCAGCTGGGCGTTCGAGTTCCGCCCTCCTTACGAGACTGTCAGTTTCTGGGATTCGCCCTGAAGTCGTGGGCGATGCAGAAGTTGGTGGACTACGTCTGCACCTCCTACTACGTCCGGACCGACCTGAACATACCGGTGGAGGAATTCGTTCATTTACTCACCGATACGGGATGTAAAGTCTATCCGACCATTCATCCGTCGGCCGGCTTCCAGAGTGTGCCCTTTCTGGACGGCGGCACGAAGGTCGACATTGCCGGGGACCTTGCCATTTATCGGGCGGCGGTCAGCAACTACTATGCTGCCGGCGCCGACGGGATCCAGACCTACAACTACCAGCACCTGGCCGAAAACCACGGGACCCGTGCGGAGGACTATTCGGGCGAGCAATTCCGGAACGCGCTCAGCTGGATCCGGGAGTTGCGAGATCCGAAGAGCGTCGCCAGAGGGAATCGACGGTACATTTTCTTTCCCTTGTGGTGGCCGTCTGAAAGAACGCCTGACGGACCACCGGAGGCAAAAAATGAGTGCGGTTGTTCCTACCAGAGTCCCGTGGTGAGACTGGAGCGAGGCGAGGTGGGGAATACTGGACGTCTGAATTTTCGGATCGCTGAGGAATTGGGAATGTCGGGTCGGCAGGTCGAGCTTCGTTTCAAAGCCATCGGTCTGCGTGACGCAGAATCTGTCGCTGTCACTCTGAATCAGTTCCCGGTGCGTGAGGACATCCTGAGCCGGACGGCAGATCGTTTCAACGAACTGCATTTTGCCACGTTTACTTTTCCCATCGAGGGAGAGCTGGCAGATCAATTTGTCGCGAGCGGCAACCAGCTTGAGATTCGTCTTGTCTCGGATTCGGACGCTGGTGAAGGGGACGTGACCGTCGCTGATCTGGAGGTTTTAGTACACGAAACTCCTGGCAGTTCAAAAGCTCCCAATTGATTGCAGAAACACGCCACAAATCCGAGTGCTCGAATGGCGTGCGTCCGTCCGGAACTAGACCTGTTCCCTGGGCACGTCCTGCGATTGTCGTTGAATGATTGACCGGAAGGAGAAACACATGTTGCGAATACTGCTGACTCTCTTAAGCGGGGTTGTTTTTGTTTGTTTGCTGATCGGCTCCAGTGTGTCTGCCCAGTCGACTTCCGGTCCGGAGGTGGTGCTTTTCCCATTCGATGACTATGGACTGCCGTTCAACAAGGGTCTGCTCCTCAACCTGGTTCCGGGTCGGAAGACGACCGCTGATCGGGGCGCGGGATCTGATCCCGAGCATCCCGGAAGACCCGTACTTCTTCCCGGTAATCCCGGAGATCCGGACCATCCCCGACTCTACTACTATGGAACGGTCCTGCACATCAATGATGAGTACCGCATGTGGTACACGGGTTACGATCGGAATGGTAAACGGCTGGTCTGCTATGCGGTGTCCGAGGACGGTGTGAAATGGACAAAACCAAACCTGGGGCTCGTGGAATACAACGGCGACACGAACAACAATCTGCCGACAATCGACGGCGGAAATTCGATCGCGGGCGTAGTCTGCCTCCTCCTTTACGAACCTGATGATCCCAATCCGGATCGACGATTCAAAATGATCCGTGAAATCGATCCTCGGCAGATTAACGCAGCTTACAGTCCGGACGGACTGCGCTGGACGGAGTCGTCTAATAATCCCATCATCAGAGGCAGTGGCCTCGAACTGAGCGGGCTGATCCGCTTCCAGGGTGTCTACTATCTCAATGGTCAGGCCGGCCCGATTCCTCACCCCATCAAAAGGGTGTAAGAAGCGAATGATGGTGACTCACGCGTCCTACGACTTTGACCACTGGACGCAGGCGGCCCATCTCAGCTTTCGCCGCGACAACATTCCTCCTCGACCGCCCACGGATTTCGAAGTCCATCAGGGCGAACAGGTCCATGTCGGTGCCAGTCTCTGGAATCGAGGAAACGTCGTCATCGGGATTTATGGTCAGTACCACAACCAAACCAACGATCGCAGGTTCGCCATGGTCGACCTTGGACTGGTCGTGTCGCACGACGCCGTGCATTTCAGAGAACCGATTCCGGATTTCAAAATGATTCCGTACGCCGAAGAACCGGACGATGCGGAGCCTCGACTGTTACAGGGGCAGGGCTTTCAAAACATCGGAGACAGAACCTTCTTCTGGTACAGTGTCTGGCCCGCCTGGAACCTGATCCGTGGCTCAGATGACGTACAGTCTTATGGTCCGAACGGAGTCAGAATGGCCACCTGGCCCCGCGACCGCCTGGGCTATTTTTCGCCTGGCCCCGACGAACAGAATGCTCACTGTATTTCCAGTCCCATCACGACACAGGGGCCAGGCCAGCGAGTCTTGATCAACGCGGACGGGCTGTCGGAGCCGAGTCGTCTCAGGGTCGAAGTCCTGAATGAGCGGTTCGAACCGATGCCAGGTTATTCGGGACAGGATTGTATTCCTGTCGTACGGTCAGGACTTCGTCAGCCCGTCATGTGGCGCGGCAGGCAGCGTCTGGAGGGCATCGATCACCCCATCCGAATCCGTGTTCGCTGGGAAGGCCCGGATCACGAGGACGCCCGGCTCTTCGCTGTCTACGTTGGAGACTCAGACTGAGCCGCGCAGGGGAGCCCTCCCACAGGTTCCAGTGATTCTTCCGGCCAACCGGTCGGCGGAGACGACAGAAACGGTAATGGTTCCACCTGAAGGGAAGGGAATTCTCCCGATTCGTTCCGGTGTAACCAAGCTCCCTCACATCATCTGCGCATCCAGTAGAAGGAGGAACCAGTAGAGATGGCATGACAATCAGTCATCCGTCCTCGGAATCAACTGCCCACAGGCGTACAGCATGGCTTGAAGCGGCTCGGGATCAGCAGGCAGGCCACTGGTGATGCCACTGTCCGCATTTGAGGAACTGGCTGCTGACGACCCGGCTGTGGTGAATCAGGTGCTGTTCTCGGCTGTCGGGGCACTGGCCAACCTGCAGGCGACACGGGTGGCGAACGCAAAACTGAAGAGACGAGTGGAGAGGAATTGAGTGGAGTGGGTCCTTATCTGGACTGAACCCACTAAACCGCATACCCCCCGCTGCTTTGCAGGACTAGCTTTACGCATTTTTTTAAAGCACTCATTTGCCTTAATGCCATCAGCCTTCCTCGAATTCCTGTCTTTCCGGATGCGTGCGGCCACCACGTCCCCATCCAGGATAATTCTGCACATCGTCCGTCAATGTTCCCGCGGCGTCATAACGCTGCCGCTGGTCTTTCTCCAGTGCTTTCAAAGCGATCCAGTCCGTTTTCCGTCTAAAAATCCGCTCAAACGACGCGGCTCAATCCGGCGTTGTTCTGAAATCCCGGTGATCGCTTCTCCTGAGTCACTCAAACGCCGACTCGGACGAGGCGGCTCCTCTTTCCGAATCAGCTCCAGGACTCGGTGGAACGCTTCCGTGCGAATTCGGTCGTGACCGAGGGGCGTCGAGCCGGTGAGCAGTTCATAGAGCAACACCCCGAGTGAATACACGTCGGTGCGGGTATCCAGTCCCAGTTCATTCATCTCCGCCAGCTCGGGACTCATGTATTCCAACGTCCCGAACACCTGTCCCATTTCCGTGAACAGAGTCTTATCGGTCAGCCGATGCTCCGACTGCATCGCTTTGGCTAAACCGAAGTCAATCACCTTAGCCACCGGTGCGCCGTCACGCTGAGTGACCAGCACATTCGACGGCTTGAGGTCCCGATGCATAATTCCTTTCTGATGGGCATGCTGAATTGCACGACAGACCTGCACGAACAGCTGCAGACGATTTTCGATGCTCAGCTTCTCACGATCACAGTACTTCGTGATCGGCATGCCCTGCACCAGTTCCATGGCGAAGTACGGAGTGCCGTCGTCCGTGATCCCGGCATCCAGCACTTTGGGGATGTTCTGATGGTCCATCATGGCCAGCGTCTGACGCTCCGCCTCGAACCGAGCGACCACCTCCTTGCTGCCCATGCCAGATTTGATCCGCTTTAACGCCACGCGCCGACGCACGGGTTCCAGCTGATCGGCCATGTACACCGCACCCATGCCGCCTTCGCCCAGCTTCTGCAGCAGCTTATACGGACCGATCGGCGACCAGTGATACTGCGCCCGCATTTGTCAGTTCGCGATTAGGTCCGGCAGTGGCATGTCTCCGGCCCGGACGCCGAGAACCTGGACAAAATCATTTAGAATATTGTGACAAACAGCAGGGCGATATGGAGTCGAAGAAGTCAAACGCCACCCACCAATCCGCGAGATGTTGAAGATGGGTTTCCCTGTCGGAGCCGGCACCGACGGAACTCGCGTGGCCAGCTACCATCCGTGGGCGTGTCTTTGGTGCATTGCACATCGATTGCATCATTACAGCCGGCCAGTGGCGGCGATGCGATCCAAGCGCCATACGTCCCCGGGACGCCACGCAGACTCAACGCGGTGAGTAAAGTCGTGCTTGCTCAGCTCTGCCTGCTCCGCCGAGATGGTTACCGCACTACCCGCTGCGAGGAATAGAGCGCCCCGGTGGACGTGAAGAGCACACGCGTGGCGCAGGCTCCAGGGCGTGTTCGGCAGTTCCTCCCAATGTTCGCCGTCCGCAGAATACCAGACGTCATTACGATTGCCGTCAGTCGCAACCTCAGCTGGATGGTCCGCCACGCCCCGGTGCCCCCCTATCACCCAAAGCTTGCCGTCCCACGCCGCCGTATCGTGATATGAGCGTGCAAGCCAGGGCGCCTTTCCCTCCGCTAGTTGACAGGTCCATTCGCGACCGTCTGCCGACGACCACACATCGTTGTGGTAGAGACGCGTCTTCAGTCTTGGCTGCTGCTCGAGGTCGTATCGCAGCGAACTCAGCGTGATCCCGCCCGTCCCAACGTATCCGCCACCTAGGATCCACATTCGATCGTGGAGAACGGGCGCGCCACCATTCGCGCCGGTGATCATACCCCTGGGCGCCCATGGGGCGTTGTCCGTCACCAGCTCCCAGCTCAGACAGTCCTGTGTCTGCCAGACGTCGCGCAGCGGCGGAGGCGCCGGCGGAAAGGGTTTCCCAGCCTTTAAGTCCGCCACGAAATTGGTCTGGGCGGCTGCGCCGACTTGGCCACCCATGACCCAGATTGAGCCGTCGAAGACGGTGACCATCTGGTTGCCGCGCTCTTGCCAGGGTACGGTCGCCGTGACGAGCTCCCAGTTCACGCCATCCTTTGACTTCCACACGTCGTCGGGGGTGCCGTTCTCGGCCCCGATGACCCAAATGCGGCCGTCGTGCACGACGGCCCCGTGCATGTGCCTGCCGCTCCAAGGCGCAGTGGCCGCGAGGGACCAGCTGTCACCATCATCCGAGCACCACACCTCCGAGCACACCTCCGACTCGAAAGAGCCAGCGCCGGCGCCGGCGAGATCGGCCCTCTCACCCGCGTACTGGTTCCAGCCACCCAAAAGGAAGAGCTTGTTCTGGAAGGAGACGAGCTGCGCCCCGTCCCGAGGCGACCATGCCACCTCCGAGCTCACACAGCTCCAGCGGTACGCGTTGGTCATTGATTCGCCTGGGTCCGGTTTATGGGGCGACGCTGTCATCTTCGATTAGTTCTGCAAAGGAGTACATCCTGAAATCCGTACGGCGAACGATCAAGATCACCGGG
>CAUZPL010000119.1:0-17265 GCA_963581585.1 Planctomycetota bacterium | reverse complement strand
CGGGGGCCGACGTTTCTGTATGTGACGTCTGAGTTTATTGTGTCCAGCACAGTACAGATTGAAACCTCTGCGAACGCGATTCTGGACGCAATCATTCCTCGGGACTTGCACCTGAACCGCTGGCAGAACCGACGGTATCACGAGGACAGTTAATGAGGGCATTGGGCCACGCAATTTGTTTCACCCGTCATCAGGCCAGCAGTTCCTGGAGTATCTGTCCTTCATCGACGAGTTTGATCGGTCGGTCAAAGCTGTCGTGGTATTCTTTTTCAGGGTTGATTCCGATCGCATGCAGCAGCGTTGCCATGAAGTCCGGAATCGTCACGGGATTGTCCGAGACACCATTTCCGTCCTTCGGTGTGCTCCCATATACGGCCCCCCCCTGAAACCCACCTCCGGCGAGAGCAACACTGTATCCGTTAATCCAATGGTCTGTCCCGCTGTCGGCGTTCATCCTGGGTGTCCGACCGAATTCACCAGCAGCGACCACAACAGTGTTTTTCAGCAGGCCACATTGCTCAAGATCCACGATCAGCCTGGACATCGATTTGTCCAGGTCTCGCAGCAAATTTTCGTGGGCAGGGTAGTGATCGCTGTGCGTGTCGTAGCCACCCTGGTTGATCTGTACGAACCGAACACCTGTCTCAACCAATCGCCGGGCCAGCAGACAGCCCTGTCCCATTGTGGTGCGACCATATGCGTCACGCAGCTCGTCTTTTTCCCTGTCCAGGTCAAACGCCACGCGCTGCCTGGAATTCATGAAGGCCACGGCGCCTTGTCGGCCGTCACGGAACTGGCGGGCAAAACTCGTATGATTTTCCTGTTCCACTGTGTTGAGCAGCTGCAGCCGCTTGCGGAATACGTCAGCCGAAATCCCCTTTGGCAAGTCGAGGTTATCCGGGGGCCGGTTGGGGTCTGCAACATAGACAGGCTGAAAGGCGGGACCAAAATGTCCTGCGTGATAGCCTTCGTGAGCAATCGAGACAAAGTTGGGAATCCCGTCTGCCGAGGCACGCTGCATTGCCAGCGGACCAAGTTCATGGGACACGATCGAACCCATTGCCGGGGCCTGAATGGGGCCGGTATTGCGCCAGCCGGTCTGGACATGGTATTGCGCCAGGTTGTGCTCATTTTCCTCCCCTACCATGGATCGAATCACGGCCAGGTGTTTTGCCTGCTTGGCCAGCTCGGGAAGACATTCCGCCAACATCATTCCGGGAACTGTTGTTGACACCGGCTTGAACTTTGTCGCCAGCTCGCTGCCCGGTTCCTTGGGATCAAAACTGTCGTGCTGATGAGGCCCCCCATTGAGCCACAGCAGGATCACGGATTTGTCGTTTGTTTTTGTCGCTGCGGCATCTTCCACACCAAGCAGGCGAGCCGTGACTGGGTCCAGCATCGCACCGAGCCCGACTCCCACGGAGACTTTCAGTGCACCTCGCCTTGTCAGCAGGGACAGCGGCCTATTGTGAGTCGAATGATCACGCAGGTGTCGATTCATAGTTCATTACGCTGGGCGGGGGAGAAATGAATTAATTAGTAGGTCTGGAATTCCGTGGATTGCAGCAGGACCCAGAGTACGTCAGCGACATGAGTCGGCTTGGGTGAACTCAGAGCCTCACGAAAGTTCTCACGGTCATTGTCATCGGGAAAACGGCCGAGTGTATTCAGGAAGACGGCATCCAGGCGTTTATCCACAGCGAGAAGCCTGGCGATCGTGGTCGGTGCTAACCCACGTGCCAGGCATTCGGAAACAAAAGGGCCGTTCATTCGCCAGAGGGCCTCGCTCGCCGTGCTCATGGCTCGGCGGGTCGGAGCACGCATGTTTTTCAGCCATTCGCCGGCGCTGGTATATTCCTCGCGGAATTTCTGCAATTGTTCACGGTCTTCTTCCAGCACCTCGACAGGCTGCAGCTTGACCTCCTCGATTGCCGGCAAACGGTCGGCGAGGTAGGCAAACGGCCCCTGAAGGATTTTCTCGGCGCCTTCTTTCAGCAGCCTGACACGCTGTTGCACACGGCCGTTCCGTTCTTCGACGAGCAAGGGGGCGGCCTGCTGCCCCAGCTGGTAGATACGCTGTTCCTCATCTGTCGCCCCCAACACAGCAGAGAACCACTGGTCAGCATTGAGCTTTCGTCGCAGGGCCTGGTGCCACAGCTCACCGGCAGACAGGTCGTCACCGTGCTGTAACTGGAAGACCCGACTCAGGACAATCGTTCGGATCAGCCATTTCACATCATAATCCCCTTCACTGAATTCTTTGCCGAGCGTTGCCAACAACACTGCATGGCGAATGTCGGCATCCGGTGAAAACCCGTCGGGCTCACTGACAAATCCTCGTCCCGTCAATTCCAGCCAGAATCGATTAACCGCTGCCTGGGCAAACCATGGATTTTCCCTGTTCGCCACCCACGCGGCGAATTGTTCTCGCCGGTTCTGTTCCAGGTCGTCGATGTTCTGGATCGTCGATCCTCCTAGCGGAGCGGGCATTATTTCTATGGGGGCATCGGCGTTCGGTAAACGGGCTTCTCCCTTGTCAACATCTGCCACCGCCCGGCTTTCTCCACCGTCACCATCGATTGCGGCGTCACCTCCTGGCAGCGTGCTGACACTGGTTTCGCTGCGGCCGGTATCGGGAAAACGCTCATCGAACTTGTCTTTGCCAACAACATTGATGTCCCAGCTTTCGGTACGGGCGAAAAATGCCGCCAGTCCCCAGTAATGTTCCTGTTTCCAATCTGCAATGTAGGGGTGGTCATGGCATTGAGCACAAGCAAGGTTGCGTCCCAAAAAGAGACGAGTGACCGCGTCTGCATACTCATTTGGTTCACCATCGAAGTAAACACCGAAGTTTGCACGGCCATCGATGGCAATATTTCCCTGCGTGGCAATCAGGTCAGTTGCAATTCGGCTCCATGACCGATTTTCTGCCATTGCCTGCCGCCCGTATTGATAAAGGGTGGTCAGGTTTGTTCCCTGTCCTTTCACTTCCCGCAAGTCCGTGATCCAGTTACGCAGGCGGAACCCCCAGTAGTCGGCATAGCGACTGCGCGTCAGAAGTTCTTCAACCTTGGCGAGGCGCTTGTTGTCAGAGGCGTCCGCCAGAAAGGCTCGTACTTCGTCGGCACTGGCGGGGGTACCATTCAGTACCAGGCTGACGCGTCGCAGAAAGGTGGCATCGTCGGCACCTTCGGCCGGCGTCACATTCTGCTGTTTCCATGATTCGGCAAAATAGCGATCGACGACGGCTGCGGCATGATCTGTACGGCCGGAGGGAAGTTGCTGGTGAGGTGCTGCTGCAGGTGGTGGATCGTCGCCGTTGGTGACGGCAACGAACAGGAAGCCGATGCAGAGAAAAGCTGCTGTCGGTCCAGAGGCGAGGCGTAACATAGGTCTGCGGTCTGCCAGCTGTTCAAACTCGATCGAGTCACAACGAGTGACAATATTCACAAACTCTACCTTAGCAGGAATGACAATCGAGATGGTACGCTCGTTAGCCAGATAAACCGATCTGCCAGCCGCGTGGCATGTTCGACAATAGAGGAGCCCCTTGACTGCCAGCGTTCCGGAGGGAGGTGTTTGGCGGGCTGCCCGGCAACGATACCCTGTCAGTGTCCGTCCAATACGAACACGACACTCGCGGAAGACCCTGGCAGGGTGATACACTTAACAGATTCCGTCCTTTGCAAATGGCTCCCAACTGAAACTCCTGCTGAGATGAACAACGCCGCGTGTCTGTTGCTCTCGGTTGTCATCGCCCTGCCGCTTGTTTCCCTCGATGCGTCCGAACCGGTTGAATTTAAAGCAGGGTTCGCTGAAGTCGACATCACTCCGCCACCGGGTCTGCCGATGTGGGGTTACGGCGCGCGCCATGCAGCGAAAGCGAAAGGTACAATGGACTCACTCGCGGCCCGGGCGGTGGTCATCCAGGCCGGTAATTCGAAGGTCGCCGTTGTAGGTCTGGACCTTGGTCGAGCTCCCACGGCAGCCATGATGGAGCAGATTCGTGGTGACCTCAAAGAACAGGCAGACATCGAACACATCCTGATTTCGGGTAGTCACACGCATCATGGTCCGGTGATTGAGCTGGTCGATAAAACGGGATACGGCAAAGGCGCATTTGACGAGGCGGTGGCCTACAGTCAAGAGCTGCCGAGGATGCTGACAGACGTCATTCTGGCCGCGGACAAAGCGGCTCAACCGGCCCGAATTGGTGTCGGTACTTGCAACCATCTGAAGATCAACCGCAACCGGCACACAAAGCGAGATCCAAAGACGGTGGATCCCGGACTGTTCGTCGTGCGTTTTGATGATCAGAACCAGGACCCCATTGCCGTCATTGTCAGTTTCGCGGCTCATCCCACTATGACCGATGTCCAGGACCTCCGGTATTCAGGAGACTATCCAGGCTATATGGCACGCAAGGTCAGCAGTGACCTGAACGCTGGCTGTGTGTTCATGCAGGGGGCCTCCGGAGATCTCAGTGTTCGTCCGCCGGCCGGAGTCCAGGGGCCACAGGCCTTTGGTGAACTTTTAGCAGCGCATGTTGTGACGCTGACAAAAGGAATTGAGGCAGTCGTGCCGGAATCTCCAGCGATTTCAGGTCGAGTCAACAGATACCAGTTTCGTTCTCGCGTCGATTTCGGGAGTGCACTGGTTCAGCTGCAGTATTCCGTGGCATTTTTTCCTGAGTTGATTCGCAATGCAGTCGATGAATTCGCCACTGGTATTCCCGCAGAACTCAACACGGTTGTCCTGAACGGTGACATTGCTTTCGTCGGTGGATCCGGCGAGTTCTTCTGCAATCATGCCATCCGGCTTCGTGAGCGAGCCTACGTGGACCACGTCCTGTTCTTTGGCTATTGCAACGGCCACAGCCTGTATTTCCCAACGATTGAGGCTGTGTCAGAAGGTGGCTATGGAGCAGATGCACCGGTCTCACCCGCAGAAGTGGGTGCAGGTGAGCAGATGTTGAACTGTGCACTCGTGAACATCTACGAGCTGTTGGGGCGGATCGAACCGGTACCGTCAGCCGAATAGTACGAATATCGCCTGGCTTTAACTGAGCCGGACTGACCTGAGAAGGAATGCGTGCCGATCGCGCTAGGTTGGAAGCGAACACGTGCGTGAACAACGTCACCACGCCGACGGATCAGTTGTTGTCCTGTGGAAGGACGGTGGCAAAGTGATCAGCTTCCATCCGCGCAGCGAGTGTCTTCCAGCAGTTTGATCCATGGTCCGACATAATGACCGTTGTCGTGAAACGTGCGACCGCTGACCAGGTTTCCGTCAATCACGCACGGTTCGTCCACAAAGATGCCGCCACAGACTTCCAGATCAAATCGGCATTTGGGAACTGTCGCCATGCGTCGGCCTCGAACACAGTCCGCATAAGCCGGAATTTCGACTCCATGACATACGCTGGCGACAGGCCGCGCTGCTTCAAAAAAATATCGGGTAATTTTTACCAGATCTTCGTCGTATCGGATGTATTCCGGTGCCCTGCCGCCTGAAAACAGAATGCCGGCATAGTTTTCAGGGACGACGTCACAGAACGCGATGTCCGCGTCCATGGTATAGCCCTCCCATTCTTTAGTGATTGTCCAGCCCGGTCTGTTTTGATGGAGGACTAACTGATACTTGCGTTTCTCCGGAGCCGTGATGACGGGCTGAAATCCCGATTCGATCAAACGGTAATATGGATAGAGGGTGTCCACAACTTCTGTGGCATCCCCGATCACAATAAGAACTTCATCTGACATGGATTTGTCCCGCTGGTGTTGGAATCAGATCATCGCACTGGGGCAGCCGCTGACGGCTGCGATTCAGAAGCCCGCAATGACCACAGTGATTTCAGCATCTCAGGCACGCTCGTTGCGGCCGCTGCAAGACGCGGAAGTTCTGAATTCAACCAAATGCGCAGCAAAACAGCCAGTCTGCAGACGCAGAATGGCTGTTTTGCTGTACCGGCGTGATCTGCAGAGTGTCAGCGAACAGCACCACGGTATCGGCGCACAGTCCGTGGCAGATAACTGGCCGGTTGGATCGGTGTCCCCACCGCTGGAGTGAAACTGTTCGGAATCACAGGGAACTCATGGTCGCCTGCAATGTCGCCGGCCACATGAGCGGCTGCCGATGGTGTATACGGCATTGGATTTCCCATTAGACCGTACGCAGGAGCCGTTGACATCACACTCTGAGGTGCTGCATATGTCGGTGCTATCATCGAATACTGCAGAGGCTGAACCTGCCAGGCCATTCCTGGTGGTGACCAGCGGTATTGAGGTCTCCAGCTACCGTATGGGCCCCAGCCGGCCATCTGAGATGTGGTCACGTTTCCGGGCCAGTTGAATCCTGTCGTGGCAGGAACCATCGGCGATGTCACAGTTCCTGGAGGACCTTCACAATTGAGAGCCGGTACCATTGAAGGATGACCGGGACCGTATGAGATCGCGCCCGAGCCCTGATGCCAGCCATAGCCTGGATAGCCCCGGAAAGGACTGCACCATGGCTGTGCCACTGCATAGCTGTGTCCATAACCGCATCCGTGCCCGCATGTCCAGGCAAACGGATTGAGGAATGGAAGCAGGCAACAGGCACTTGCAGTCGAGCCTGCCGCCGTCAGAAACAAAATCATACTCAGTCGAAGAGTCAGTTGATTGAACATCAGGAATCACCTTGGAGGGATGTCACAGCATGGCCAACCGTTCCGTATACATCGTTATGTGACGGTATTCAGAACTGGTGTGCGAGATGACACAGAAGGCGGATTGGTGTCAGCGAATGCAGCGGGGAGGGAAGAAAGTTGACCTATTTTGCTTAATCGGCAGATCATCCAATTAAATTGAATCTATTTCCCGAAAATTACCGGATTTGGCTCAAGTTGTTGTGCCATGGGTATTTATGCCCGGTCGGAATAGTGACTTGAAGTCATTCAAGCGAATAGAAATGCTGATGCGGACAACCGCGTTTTGCAGTCGACTTCAGACACGCTGGAATCACAGTTTGCTCGAACAGACACTTTGCCGAACGATGGCAGCGACCGGCTAAACAAGATGCGGTGATTGTTCTTTTCCCCTAGGTTTGTGCCTGGCCGGAGAACTGTCTGACGCACCGGGATACCGGACTTTTCGATTCGAATTTTCCGGCCTCCATGCCTGTCACAGACGTCACTCCGCAAGGGCGCTAACAGCGCCAAACTGGAATGACAGTGTCATCAGTCAGGTGCACCATACAATCAGCGACACAGCAGACGTTGTCCGATGTCCCGTCCGGCGAGTGATCCGTTCCAAAGATCCTCAGTGTCGGTTCGTGACGGGAGACAGATTTATCAGTATCTCAACCGGTGGGAGATTGTGTTTGCTGACAGGGGACCCAACGTGACAGGTTTGCCGATTGCCATCGCAATATACAAGATGTTGTAGTACTCGCTCTGTGATTACGTTGTGAAGTCATTGCGCCGGAATTACATTGCACTTAAGAATGATGTCAATATCCACACCACTCACACGTCGATATTTTCTGTATGAGTCCGCGCTCGGTTTGGGTTCATGTGCACTGGCGTCGTTGGTGCGGGGGTCCCGTGTTCGCGCTGCGCCTCTGCTCAGCCACAGTGTGCCTTCCACTGCACCTGTCGCACATTTTGTGCCGCGCGCCAGGAACGTAATTTTTCTGTTCATGGCAGGTGGTCCGAGTCAGCTGGAACTGTTTGATTACAAGCCTTCGCTGCGAACATACGAAGGACAGACTGTTCCGCAGTCGGTGCTGGGAGACCAGGAGCTGCCTTTTATCGAACGCGATTCCACTTTGATGGCCTCGCCGCTGCGGTTCTCCCGTCATGGAGAATCGGGTGCTCAGCTCTCTGAAGTTCTTCCCGGGCTGGCCGAAGTGGTGGACGATTTGGCGATTATCAGGAGTGTCCATACTGACGCTTTCAACCACGCGCCAGCACAGATCTTCCTCCATACCGGACATCTGCAGCACGGCAAACCGAGTATGGGAAGCTGGATCAGCTATGGCCTTGGGAGCGATTCCGCTGATCTTCCCTCTTTCATCGTACTCACACCCGGCGGTGGTGTCAGTGGGGGTGCGACCTGCTACGGCAACGGCTTTCTGCCGTCAATTTATCAAGGGGTGCCGCTGCGGTCCGAGGGAGATCCCATTCTGTTCGTTGGTGACCCGGCAGGCATCGATCGGAGAATGCAGCAGCAGACCATTGAGACGCTGAGTCAATTGAATCGTTACCGTTCCCGGATCTCGGGTGATTCTGAAATCACTGCTCGGATCAAAGCCTATGAAATGGCTTTTCGAATGCAGGCCAGTGCTCCGGAACTGATTGATTTGGCACAGGAAAGCGAAGCGACTTTCCGGCTGTACGGAGCCACGCCTGGCGAATCGTCATTCGCCAGCAGCTGTTTGCTCGCCCGTCGGTTGGTCGAACGAGGAACCCGATTTGTGGAAATCCTGTATCGCGGCTGGGACCATCATTCCGATGTGGCCGGAGGGATCAGGAAGATGTGTGAAAAAGCTGATCGTCCCGTCGCGGCGCTCATCAAAGACCTTTCGCAACGAGGGTTACTTGATGACACGCTGGTGATCTGGGGAGGTGAGTTCGGGCGAACTCCCATGGTGGAGAATAATCCCGCTCTGGGCCGTTCCCGGGGACGCGATCATCACCCCAATGCGTTCGCGATGTGGCTGGCAGGTGGTGGCGTCAAGTCCGGCCAGACAATCGGGCAGACCGATGAGTTGGGATACCATGTCGTTCAGGATCCGGTACACGTTCACGATTTGCAGGCAACCATTCTGTATCTGCTGGGTTTGGAACACACCGAGTTGACGTTCTTTCACCAGGGTCGCGACTTTCGACTGACTGATGTCGGCGGAGAGGTGGTTGAGAAGTTGATCGCCTGAGTTGCCAAGATACAGTTTCGGCTGCAGAAGAAGGCTTTCGGGTGTGACCAGTGGTACAGACTGAAGAATCACGAGAGACAGCAGACGTGAAGGTCGGCTCCATTGCGAATCGCCAGTTGACAGACTGAGTTGTTTCGAGGCAGTCAAACATGAATGATCAATCGACGATTTGCCGAGGGGCATACACCAATCTGCCCGGCTTAACGTGGATGCTGTTGTTACTGTCGGCCCGGACGGTTTTTGCAACGGATGATCACTGGGCATTCCAGCGACCGATCTGTCCCAAGCTGCCGGCTGTGAGAAACGCGCACTGGTGTCAGAATCCGATTGACCGGTTCATTCTTGCGAGGCTGGAGTCAGAAGGCCTCACTCCGTCGCCCCGAGCCGACAGGAATACACTGCTGCGCCGGTTGAATCTCGATCTGACAGGGCTGCCACCGAGCAGAGATGATGTCGCTGCGTTTGAACCGGACAGCCCGCCTGAAACCCTGGCACGTGCCGTGGAACGTTTTCTTGCCTCATCACATTTTGGCGAGCGATGGGCTGTGTGGTGGCTGGACGGAGCCCGCTATGCCGACACGAATGGTTATGAAATTGACCGCCCGCGTACGATCTGGGCTTATCGGGACTGGGTGATACAGGCGATCAACGACGACATGCCGTTCGATCAGTTCACAATCGAGCAACTTGCCGGAGACATGCTGCCGGGTGCCACAGCGCAGCAGTTGATCGCCACCGGCTTCCACCGTAATTCGTTCATGAATGAGGAAGGAGGGCACGACTGGGAGCAATTCCGCTACGAATCAATTGTAGATCGAGTGCATACCACGGCCACAGTGTTCATGGGACTCACACTGGCCTGCGCGCAGTGCCACGACCACAAATATGACCCGTTCACACAGGTGGAGTATTACCGGTTCTTTGCTTTGCTGAACAACGCTGACGAACCGGAGCTGGACCTGACCGACCCGGTGATTCTTGCTCGACAGGCCGAGATCGACTCACAAATTGCACAACTTGAGGCGGATCGTGCCCGCCATTTCCCGCTGACCGATCAAGGGACCAGCGAGTCTGAGAAAGTGGAAGGAGAGAAGCCTCAGAGTCCGCAACCGGAACGTCGTCAGGAGTTCCTTGAGCACAGATTCGCCAAATGGATCGAACGTGAAGCTGAATCGGCTGTAAACTGGCAGCTCCTGCATCCCCGCCAGGCGGTATCGCACAACGGGGCCACGATCAGAATTCTTGATGACGGCTCACTGCTGGTGACCGGTGACCGGCCTGAGCTCGACACATACGAAGTGATCTGCGACACCAGTCTGCAGCAGGTGACAGGCTTTCGACTGGAGGCGATACCTGACGCGAGACTTCCGAATCACGGTCCCGGTCGCGGAAGTGTGATAAGCGACGGTACGTTCGCCGTTACGGAGTTTGACGTTGAGGCACAGTCACAGCATGGTGGCTTAACGAATGAACCCAGGACGCTCAATTTTGTGAGGGCCGATGCAACGTATCACCACCGCAAACGGACAGCGGACAAAGCGATCGATGATAATCGGCTGACCAGCTGGCACACGAACGGGGGAGCGAGACAGCGGCACGTGGCAGTCTTCGAAACCGATGCACCGTTTGTCGGGCGTGGACAGACGCGTTTCAGGTTTACCATTCTGCAGAATTTTGTGCACCAGCAGACACTGGGGCGATTTCGTCTTTACGTTACCGGTGACCAAAAGTCTCTGCAGGCCAGTCTTCGTGACCCGGACATCGACGTGATGCTGCTTGCCAGGACTACTGAGCGAAGTGAACAGCAGACGGCTCGACTGCGACGGCACTTCCTCTCTGTCGCTGATGAACTGGCCGACTACAACCGGAACATCGATGAGCTCCGAAAAAGCCGACCGCAGTTGCCCGCAACACTGGTCATGTCGAAACGCTCGGTTCCTCGTGTCACTCATGTGCATATTCGAGGTGAATACCGTCGCCCTGGTGATGTTGTCTCCACTGGTTTACCTGCCGTACTGCATCCGCTGGAGGTTGATACACCACCAAATCGACTGACACTCGCTCGCTGGTTAGTGGATCGGCGTAATCCACTGACCGCTCGAGTGATCGTGAACCAAATCTGGCAGCAGTACTTTGGTCGCGGTCTGGTCAATACCCCCGAGGACTTCGGGACTCAGGGCGAATTGCCGTCGCATCTTCAACTGCTGGACTGGCTGGCTGTCGAGTTCATGGAACAGGGCTGGAGTCTCAAGGCGATCCATCGGTTGATTACTGGTTCCGCAACCTACCAGCAGACGTCGTGGATTCCGAAAGAGCTTCAGGACCGTGATCCAAAGAACATCCTGCTGGCGCGCGGGCCACGACATCAGGTGAGCGCCGAAATGGTCCGTGACATTATTCTGGAGACCAGCGGGCTGCTTGACACAACAATCGGTGGCCCGAGTGTTTTTCCGGCGCAGCCATCAGGGGTACTGTCCGGCTTCGGTGGTGAGGCCTGGACCACGAGTGACGGGGGAAACCGGTACCGTCGCAGTCTGTATACATTCCGACGACGGTCTGCACCGTTTGCCATGTTCTCATTGTTTGACGCGCCGCCCGGCTTGACGTGTACAGTGCAGCGTCGCCACTCGACGACACCGCTCCAGGCCCTGGCACTTCTGAACGACAGCTTGACGATTGACGCGTCCCGAACACTGGCCAGACGAATTCTGGCCAAAGAAGGTTTGCACTTGGACGAGCAATTGGTTCTTGGGTTCGAGATGTGCACCTCACGTTCACCAGATAGCGACGAGCTGCAACTGATCAGGGAATTCCATCAGCTGCAGCAGAGTCACTTGTCAGACTTACCTGACCAGGCAGCCTTACTGGTTGGTACAGAACCGACAGCCGACACCAAACCGTCTACAGAACTGGCGGCCTGGTCTGTGACCGCCCGTTTGCTGCTCAACCTCGATGAGGTCATTGTGAAACGGTAGGCCGGGTTCGGACAGTTTGGAGTATGAAAATGACACAACCATGACTGGGTTGAGTCGAGGATCCGGTGCATGGCCCGACCGCCACCGACGCCTCGTTTCTGAGAAGCTGTTCCTGGAGAGCTCTCCTTTTCATCCGATCGTTTCGTGGATACGCTGTCGACAGTTTTAAATCACTAATGGTTATGCAAATTGGATGGAGATGTCCTCATGCTGCAGTGTCAACACAGTCGCCGCAAAGCACTCCGCAATCTGCTTTACGGGTCCGCGGCCCTGTTCAGTCTGGAAGCCTTCAACATGAAACGCACCGAAGCTGCTGCAATTGGGCCGGACGACCCGATCAAGGTCACCGGGATCGAGTCGTTTGTTCTCAAAAACTCCTGGGTATTTGTCAAAATCTCGACCGATGCGGGGATTACAGGCTGGGGCGAAATGCTCAAGGATGACTCGAAGGCCTGCGCAGCCGGTGCCCTTGAAGTTGGCGATTATCTGATCGGAAAGGATCCGCGACCGGTTGTCCACCACTGGCAGGCCATTCATCGGGGAGCCTTCTACCGAGGTGGTCCGATCAAGACCGCCATTTCCTCCGGCATCGACCAGGCTCTGTGGGACATTGCCGGTAAATGTTACGGCGTGCCGGTCTATAAACTCCTGGGCGGTCCCACTCGTGACCGGGTGCGCGTGTATGGTCATGTGAGTGAAAAAACCGGCGTGAGTGGCATGAAGGTTGCGCCCACAGCCTCTCGCATGCCGTTCAAATACGTGGAAGGTCCGAAGTTTGTGGACGAAGTCGCGGAACGCTTCAAGGCACTGCGGGACAATTACGGACCAGACGTCGATATCGGTATTGACTTCCACGGAGCAGTGCAGCCTCCGACCGCTTCTCTGCTGATCAAAGCGCTTGAACCACACCGACCATGGTTTTATGAGGAGATTGTGCAGGCCCTGAACGTGGATGTCATGGCTGAACTCGCGAAAAAGACTCATATACCGATCGCCACCGGCGAACGTATATTTACAAAGTGGGGGTTCAGAGAAATCCTTGAGAAGCGCGCGGCGGTCATCCTACAGCCGGACGTCTGTTACGCCGGCGGCATTACGGAGTTGAAGATCATCGCCGGTATGGCCGAGTCATACTATACACCTTTGGCACCGCACAATCCGCAGGGTCCCTGTTCACTTGCTGCCAGTCTGCAAATCGCTGCATCGATTCCAAACTTCATGGTGCAGGAACGCGGTGACCTCGAATACGCAGACCTCCTTGCCAGGCCCCTTCCGCCCGTGACGAAGGGCTATCGTCCTGTTCCCACGGAACCAGGGCTGGGCATCACGATCGACGAAGACAAACTCAGGGCACAGGTTGGTGAACCGAGAATTCCCGGGGTCCAGTTCGATCCGGACGACAATTCCGTAGTCGACTGGTAAATTCGTTGCTTTGCGGTGCATCCGGTTGGGCCGGATGAGTCCGCCGAAATGTTATGGTTCAAACATCGCCAACGCTCTACTGCCGCAGCGACGGTTCGTGTGCGCCCGGCAGGCTTATTTACTGCTGCTTCGGCCCACCTGAAGGCATTTGACAACGTGATCGTCCCGAACGAACAGTCGGCCGTTGCTGATTGCCGGCAGGCGATAACCGCGTGACGTTGGATTCAGCACACTTGAACGATGCGATTCACGATACCGCGAGGGATCGGCCGGGATACGAATCAGCTCGCCACCAAACGTAAGGAAAATCAATTCTTTATTGACTCGAATCATCGTCCCATAGTCGAACCCCTTCTTCTCCCAGAGGACTTTCTGCTGTGACGGATCAATGCACTTAATACTGGCAGATCCAGTATCCTGTCTTCCGTCGACAGCGAACAGTACGCTGCCCTGTTTGATCGGAGTTGCATACTGACTTGCCAGCAGTTCTTCTCCTGAGACGGTGGTTTCGGTTGCGTCTGTTCCTAATGTTGCCCAAACACTGCCAACGCGATAGCTGGACGTTACAAACAGATGGTCCCCGATGACGACGGGAGTGGCACCGTTAACAGTTGGCCCGCGTTTTCCGAAGGGAAAACGAAAGCGAACGTCCCCATTGTCAGGATTAATCGAAACCATGTGGTTTCGTGTCACGACAAGTGCATGCTGCACACCGTTCACACTGGCGATGATCGGTGATGAATAACTGGCCGTATCCGAAAAGGATTGCCAGATCGTCTTCCCGCTGTCTGCCGCAAAAGCCACGACAGCCGCGTTCCTTCGTCCACCGACATTGACGATCAATTTTTCGTCAAACAGAACGGGAGTACTGCCGGCACCAAAATAACCTTCCGGGGCCGAGAACTCGTTTGTGGTATGACGACTCCAGACTTCCTTTCCATTTTTCAGATTCAGGCATCGTAAAACTCCCGCCACTCCAAACACGAATACGTGACTGTCAGTTACAATCGGTACGCAACGTGGTCCGGAATCACTCGAGACTCCTCCTCGATAACTGCACGGAAACTTTACTGTCCAGATGGATTTTCCGTTCGCTGCCCTGCGGGCTTCAACTGTCTCGGAATTTCCGGTTCGGTGAAAGACATAGACGATATCATTCTTCACCGCGACGCCCGCGAAACCCTGTCCAACGTTTTCCTGCCAGACCTCTTTCGGTCCGGAGTTCGGCCACTTCTGCAGAAGACGTTCATTTACGGCAATCCCGTCACGCTGCGGACCGAGTATCTGCGGCCAGTCTCCGGCGGCAGCAGTGACTGTCAGGATGAAAAATGAACTCAGGGTGAAATTCAAAGTACAGGAATAAAACATCCGACGGTTCCTGGTGGAAGCAAAGTCAGTCGTGCGGTCAACTGGAGTTGTATGTTGTGTACAGAAGTTGCGGACAGAAACACGTCTCGGTGATGTGACCGCAGCTGTTTCATCGTGCCATTCATTTCCCGGCGTTCGTAATGTAGCTCAGGATTTCCATGATCTCATCATGAGTGAACTTGTCCAGCAGCGATTTGGGCATCATTGAGGTTGTTGAAGGAATGACTTCATCAATACTGTCTTTGCGAATCACGGTGGAACTGAGGGCTTCCGGATTCACCAGAATTGCGATCGAAGTATTGTCTTCGGACGTCACGATTCCGGAAGTTGTTTGGCCCTGAATATCAACCACAATTTTCACCGCATATTTCGGGTCGATGCGGTAGCTGGGTTCCAGTATTTCCCTCAGGACGCCGACACGATCGTTCTGCGGACGTTTCAAAACGTCCGTCAGTTCCGGGCCGACGGCCCCGCCTTCGCCATTCATTTTGTGGCAGCCCAGGCAGGTGGCTTCTTTGAACAAACGGGCACCCACTTTCGGACTGCGGCCGCGCAGTGCTTTCGTCAGGTCGTCCTGGGAAAAGTCGGTCATCAGCCACCTTTTGACCAGTAAACGACTGTTTCCCAAAGGGTCGCCGGGCGGTACCGGATTGCGCTGCCACGCATCCAGATCCGTCACGACCACCATCACGCCATACATTCGCATCCAGTGTCGGGGAAACGTACAGACGTACGGATACTCACCCGACGTTGCCGGCGCATTGAAGGTAAGAACGGACCGCCTCCCGGCATTCACCATCCCGGTGGAGAACAACACATCCGCGCTGTCCGGCACGTACAGTTTCCCGTCGAGCCCGGGCGTGGTTCCCAGTGCCGCTGCAGCCAACGCCACCGTCCTGAGCTGTCCTGGAGCGGTGATCACCAGGTTGTGAGGCATCAGGTCACCGTTTTCGAGGACCAGCTGCACAGGCCGTCCGGCTTCGACAGCAAAAAACGGTCGGTCGTAACGCATTTCCTCTTCCACGGTTTTCAGCCGAACCACCCGTACCGTGACCATCTGCAGACGACGGCGGTAATCCACGGCATCTGATGCAGACAGTCGACTGAGGAGTTCGTCAGCCAGCTGCATCGCGTCGAGAAATTCATCAGTTGTTCGCTGTGCAGCGGGAATGTGTTCAGCGTGACTGACGAGCACTTCCACAATCTGTTTTGATCTGTGTCCGTCCCGGGCACTATCCGGAACACTCAGCAGACTTTCGACAGCCGCTGCCCGAAACCTGTGGACTGATACAAAAGGTGCAAGACGCCGGAAGGTATCAGCAGCTTCCGCCTGGATCGATGCCAGGGCCTGAATCGCGCTTTTACGTACTGGTCGGGAGTACGACGACGCGAGCAGGCTCACGACCGTACCCCGCAGTTCCTGACGAACCGAACCCGCGGGAACTAAAGAGACGGCTGTCAGCCACGACAGCTGGGATCCTTCATCTCTTTGAGCCGCCAGCCAGGATTCGTCGGCATGGCCGGTTATGATGAGTGCTGCGTGGGCGGTGGCCGCCATTGTTCTGCTGCCGGAGACTATTGCATTTCTCAAATCCTCAATGTGCCGGGCAAGCACTTCAGCGGGCTCGCTGAGCAGCATCGAAGAAATCTCATGTCCCACACGACGCTGATTACCATCTTCGAAAGTCAGTGATTTCAGCACGGTCAGCAGCTCAGTTACGGTGTCTGTTTTGTTGACGGCGGCAAGATTTTCAACGGCGTCATCACGGTCTTTGCGTGCCATTCCTTCGCGCAGCAGAATCGCCCTGAATACGGGAATATATTTTGGATCGTCCGTGGTGGTCTCGATGAGCAGCAGTTGTGCGTTATCCAGTCGACCTAACTGGTAGGCAACGATTCGCAGGCTCTTGTCCAGAAATACTCTTGGCGACCTGGTTGATTTGTCAGTGGCCGTCCGGTGGTGGTGACTCTTTTTTTCTGCGGCCAGAATCTGAACGCTGGTCATCAGGATGAGTAACGCACATCCGAACATAACAAGCAGCCAGGGCGTTATTCGTCTGCGTGACATGAGAGTGTACACTGAGGGAGTTGGTGACACAGTTCTGAGCGCGATTCAATCTCGATCAGCGACTCTCCAGATGCCGCATCGTCTCGTCCAGTGTATATTGCAGATATTCATCGACGTCATTTTCTAGGACATCCAGTGCCACCTCAATGGCTTTCTCACTGTCGAAAAAACTGCAGGCGCGGACTGCTTCCAGGCGCACACGAGGATGTTCATCGGTGATGCGCTCATGAATGAATTTTAAAGCATTTGGAATCTGATGTCGCATGTAACACAGAATCCTGGTGGCAGCCGCCCGAGTGTGGAAATCATCGGAATTCAGCGACGCGTTCAGAAGTGCGTCATCGACCACGTTGTGCGACTGCAGCACCCAGTTCGCTTCAAGAATCAAGTGGCTGTAGTCTTGACCGGCTCTGTCAAGGTGGTCCGTCCATTTCTTCACGGCCGCGATGATTTTCGTGGTGGGTCGTGCCGCCAGTTCTCGTCTGGCTCGATAGCGGGTGCGGTCTTCGTACTCCCGCA
>CAUZPL010000118.1:0-17355 GCA_963581585.1 Planctomycetota bacterium | reverse complement strand
ACCAGTGCGACATATCAGCAAAGTTCGCGGACGACACCCAGGTTGCTCGCGATCGATCCGCAAAACCGGTTGCTGGCACGTGGGCCGCGTTTTCGTACCGATGCCGAGCTCGTGCGGGATATCGTTCTGACGGCCTCAGGGCTTGTGCACCTGACCATCGGTGGTCCCAGCACGTTTCCACCCGTGCCCGATTCGGTACTGAATGACACGTTTGCCAGGCCCGATTACTGGCAGGTGCCGGAAGGTCCTGAGCGATACCGGCGCAGCCTGTACATCTTTCGCAAGCGTTCGATGCCGGATCCCGTGCTGGCGAGCTTTGATGCACCGAATGCAGACTTTGCCTGCGCACGGCGCTTGCGCTCAAACACACCGCTGGCCAGCCTGGTCTCGCTGAACGAACCAGTCTTCGTGGAAGCTGCGCGCGCGATGGCACTTCGAGTTTTGCGGAACGACAGTTCGACCGACCAACAGCGAGCCGATTACGCATTTCGTCTTTGTACCGGCCGCAGACCGGAACAGGCGGAGCGCGCCGAGGTGCTGGCACTGCTGCAAAGCCGCCGCAGGCAACTGGCGGATCGGACCGAGATCATTAACCAGATCACAACCGGCGATACTGAGAAATCTCCGGTTCCTCCCCGCAACACGACTGCTGCGGACCTTGCCGTGTGGACAATTACCGCACGGGTACTGCTGAACCTTGACGAGACGTTAACGAAGAATTGAGTGTCACCGATTGAATATTACTGTGGGTCGGGAGACCGGTCCGGCGGAGGACTTCCATGTATGTCCACAAACACCACACAGAACGCGCCCGTTTTCTGAAGCGTCGCTGGTTCCTGCACGATTGTGGTGTGGGACTGGGCGGAATCGCGCTGAACGCGCTGCTTGGTTCCGAAACGGTGCACGGAAAAACGCGCGATCCTCTCGCGCAGCGTCAGACGCACTTCAGGCCACGGGCCAGGCGAGTCGTTTATCTGTTTCATGCCGGGGCACCAAGTCACCTCGAATTGTTCGACCCGAAGCCTGTGCTGGCACAGCACGACGGGCAGCTTCCACCGGCCGATCTGCTCAAAGGCTATCGCGCTGCCTTTATCAATCCAAACTCGGCTTTGCTGGGCCCGAAGTATGCCTTCAGCCGGCACGGACAGAGCTCGATCGAATTAAGCCGGCTGCTGACTCACACACGAAACATCGTCGACGACATCTGCCTCGTCCGGTCCATGCATACCGAGGCGGTCAATCATGCGCCGGCACAAATCATGATGAACACCGGCTCCCAGCAGTTCGGCCGTCCCAGTCTCGGCGCATGGACTCTGTACGGCCTGGGCAGCGAAAGCGCCAACCTGCCGGGATACATGGTGCTCAACAGTAAAAAAGGGACCAGTGGAGGCGCAAGCAATTATGGTTGCGGTTTTTTGCCAACGTCCTACGGTGGCATTCCGTTGCGCGGCAGCGGCGATCCTATTCTGTATCTCTCAAATCCCGCAGGATTCGACGACGAAACCCAAAGGGCATCACTCGACAGCCTAAGACGGTTGAATGAACTGGCGCTGGCCCAGGTGGGTGATCCGGAGATTGCCGCTCGCATCCAGAGCTACGAAGCGGCCTACCGGCTGCAAACCAGTGCACCGGAGTTAATGGAACTCCAACAGGAACCGCAGAGTGTTCTGGACCTGTATGGCATTACGGACCTCAAACAGTCCAATTATGCCCGGAACTGTCTGCTGGCCCGGCGGATGCTCGAACGTGGCGTGCGATTCGTTCAGCTGTTTCACGAAGCCTGGGATCAGCACGGAGACCTCACAAAAAGGATCAAACAGAACTGTGAAGAGACGGAACAGGGCACCGCGGCTCTGGTTCTGGACCTCAAACAGCGAGGAATGCTGGACGACACGCTCGTCATCTGGGGCGGTGAGTTTGGAAGAACGCCCATGGTACAGGGAGGAAACGACGGCCGGGATCATCACAACCGATGCTTCTCCATCTGGCTGGCCGGTGGTGGTGTCAAAAGTGGTCACGTTCACGGTGAGACCGATGAGCTTGGTTTCAACGTCGCCCGGGATCCGGTACACGTCCACGATCTGAACGCGACACTGCTGCATCTGCTTGGCTTCGACCACACGCGACTCACATATCGGTTTGGGGGTCGCGATTTTCGTCTGACCGATGTGCATGGAGAAGTGGTGCAGGACATACTTGCTTAGCGGAATGATGGACAGGAGTTTTGCCGCTGTAAATATGTCTGTAATCCCAGGAAACCGACTCCTGCTGTTTGCCACGGTATTCTGAAGTCTTCCAACGGTATGCGGTTTTCAGACGAGAAGAGGTTGTTTGATCCGGACCGGTCCAGGTTCGAATTAGAGACCGACAAAAGTTTCGTTCCGGCGGAGGCCGGGGTGTCACCTGGTGGCAAACCTTTACGAAAAAAGAGGCATACATCGAGCAGACATATTACTGCTCAAAAGTAATTGACGCTGATGACTTCATGCTGCTTCAATAACCGGCAAATGACGATCTTCCGGTTGAGCGGTCGTTCCCAGGACACCGTGCATCATGAAAGAGCTTCCGTGTTCAAAATACGAGCGGCATTCATTCGTTCGTTGAGTTCATGCAGGACTCGAAGCAGTTCCTGGTACAGCCAGAGAAACAGCGGAGTTGGCAAAGCGTCTCTTTTACTGTGCGCACCTGTCACATTCCGCAAAACAGAGTGAGTTTTTTCGTCGAAACGTCTTAGAAATCCTCCCTGGGATTCCTGTAGTGCATGTGTGCTATACAGCTCCTACTAAAACTGCAGCACACGCAGGGAGAGATACACGTCTGGCGCTCAACAGGAAGATGCTCAACGGCATTGGCATCAACACGTCGGTCACATTGACCACCGACAACATCCGCCATATGCTGGCCTGGACGGGACGCACAGACCTGGACCAACTACAGGATCGGGCGACGTGGCTGCGATTTCATCTGAAGCAAATCTAGGTCTTCTCGCTGACACCCAGAACACGACATACTCACTACGTTCTCGCCTGTGACTGAGCGCTGTCTCATGACGTTTGCCCGAGTGGAGTAAGAGCCAATGCCCAAAGCGATCAGTCACACAATCAAGCGGCGGGGGAAAAAGCCCGGAGATGCGGATGTGGAGATTCCCATAGCCGAGGACCTGGCCACGGTCCCGGGCATACCCGCGCGTGAAAAAGACGTTGCGTATTACAGCAGAGTGTATCCCCTGGAGGCTCAGTTCATCGAAAAATCCGCGGATCGGGAATGGGAACAGGCAATCTGGAATGACGAGCTCACTGAGTTTCACAAGAATCACCACGAAAGAAACCGTGCTCTCGTGGACGCGGCGGAATCATCGGGCGACCTCGGGCCGACAGGTAAGGCGGAGCCAGGACGGGACCTGACGGATGAAATACGGACCAAGGCCCTGGAGCTGGGCGCCGACGACATTGGTTTTACCAAGTTAGATAGAAAGTATGTCTACGCCAGCAAGAAGCGATGGGTGAAGTACCAACACGCTGTTTGCCTGGTGGTAGAGCAGAATTACGAGCAGACTCAGCAAATCGCCGGTATCGAGGCCGAGCACGCTCACTTCGGCGCCTACGAAGAAATCGGAGCTCTCAGCCTGGAACTGGTCGATTTCATCCGCGGTCTGGGCTATCGCGGTCAAGTCCACAGTCCCAGCGACGAGTCTGTCGTATATATACCCATGTTTGTCAACGCCGGCCTTGGCCAGCTTGGAGCGAATGGGCAACTGCTGTCGCCGTACTTCGGTTCCAGATGTCGGCTGGCGATCGTCACGACGGATGCACTCGTGACCTACGATAAGCCTGTGGACTACGGCATACACAAGTTCTGCCAGGAATGCCAGGTGTGCGTCAGGCGATGTCCTGCGCAGGCCTTGGTCAAGGACAAAGTTTGGTGGCGGGGCGTGCATAAGAACAAGATTATCTACGACCGGTGTCGTCCCGTGATGGCAAGATTTGAGGGTTGCGGTGTGTGCATGAAAGTTTGTCCCATCCAGCGCTATGGAATGAAGGCCGTGATGGAGCACTACGTTGTCACCGGAGAGGTGCTGGGCAAGGGAACGGACGATCTGGAGCGCTTCACTCTGAGCGGCCAGTCGTTCGGAGTAGGTGAGCTTCCCGAACTTGACAGCGAGACTTTTGAGTTCCCCCACGGGCCGAAAGATGAATTGCTCTTTCGGCAATTCAAAGAACGGCTCGATAAGGAAGGTATACCGCCTGCCGATCAGTTGCAGCAGTTCGCTACCGCTGTGAAGCGAATCCTAGACAAGGGCCAAACGACCAGATACGACCAAGTTGAGCCAACCAGTGACCTGGAGTAATCACGGATCGATCCGCGAGAATGTACCAGTTCCATTTGTACGTTACAGTATTTTAGATTGGCGTCGGTCCGATTCATCAATCGCGAGCCTGTGAGCCGCAGCTCGCATTTGAGGAGCGTTAGGGTGAAACCCGAGTTGGGTCGAAGGATTGGCATCCCTCGGCGGTCCTGTCTGACGAGCACGATTGCCGGTCTCACGCTTCCCATGGTACTGGAATCTCGAGCTCGAGCGGCATCGGTCGGCCGGGCAAACAAGTCGACTGCCGTCATTCAGGTCTGGCTGGGCGGAGAGCCGAGCCACATTGAAACCTATGACCCCAAACCCAAAGCACCCGCTGAGTACCGTGGACCGTTCGCTGCGATCCAGACCAGTCTCCCGGGCGTGGAAATCTGTGAATGCCTGCCACGCCACGCCCGCGTGATGGATCAGGTGGCCGTGATCCGCAGCGTACACCATGATAACAATGATCATCAGCATGGATTGCACTGGTGTCTGACCGGTCATTTTCCCGAGACAAATCCTTTTCGGCGTTCCAGCCATCCCTCGACGGGTTCGATCACAGCGCGTGTCCGCGGGGCGAATCAGCCGGGGCTCCCGCCGTATGTTCGCGTGGGGTATACGACTGACGGTAAAGGACGCCCTTGGCGCGAGTTACCCTATCGGGCTGCCTACCTGGGTCCGGGCTACGACCCAATGGAAGTGCTGACAAACCGTCACTCTGAGTCGTACCACGTCAACAACCTAGACCTGGTGGCGGAGATGACGAATGATCGATTGCAGGAACGGCAGGCGCTGTTAAAACGTTTCGACATGCTCCGGCGTCACGTGGATGACGGCGTGGCGACGGGTGCCGTGGACCATTTTCAGCAGCAGGCCCTCAACCTGCTCACGGGAGGCCGAGCAGAGGCCGCGTTCGATCTGGAGCGGGAAGACTCGCGTCTGCGCGACCGTTACGGTCGACACCGTTCCGGGCAGACCCTGCTGCTGGCTCGCCGCCTAGTCGAAGCCGGTGTGACGTTCGTCACGGTCATCGAGCCGGGATTCGGCCAGGTCTCCGGCTCTTATGGTTGGGACATGCACAAGCACATCGAAAAAGGCATGAACAAGGCTGCGCCCGGATTCGACCAGGCGGTCACCTCACTGATAGAAGATCTGTCGGACCGAGGTCTCGATAAGGATGTGATGGTGCTTGTTTGGGGCGAATTCGGGCGAACTCCTCGCATCAACGACAAAGGCGGTCGCGATCACTGGGCCCAGGTCCAAAGCGTGCTGATCGCCGGCGGCGGGTTCCGGATGGGGCAAGTCATCGCCTCATCCACGGCCAAAGGTGAGGTTCCGCAGGACCGGCCCATTTGGATTCACGATGTACTGGCAACACTCTACCACCATCTGGGCATTGATCCGAACCAGATGTTTCTCAACCACGCCGGCCGTCCCGTTCACATCCTGCCGCAGGGAACGGTGATTTCAGAGTTGCTGTAACATTGATGACGCTACTTCACTCAGGTCACGACCGGCGTACCAGTGTGCGTTGTCTGTTCACGGCTGTCGGGACGCTTGGTCAATCTGCAGACGACGCGGGCGGTGAAGGTGGAGCTGACGAGACCGGTGGACGGGAACTGAAACTTTCCACGACTGATGATCAGTGACGCGCGAAAACCGGATATCTCATCCACAGCACACGTGCTGCGCAGTCGCCAACCTGCACCGCACATACGGTACTGGTTGATCCCGCAGCGATATCACAAAGTCGGTCGTGTCACTCATTTACACCGCACAGGATGCCTTTGCGGTGTTGTTGGCACGGAAATTGAATACGTGCTGTCACAAGTATTAACGACTCAACGCTGCGGTTCAGGTGGATCCAAGGCCGCGAGTGACTTGCTGTTGAGATATAATCAGGGATGAATCCAGGTGACCTAAACCACTGTTTCCGGGCTGAGTGAACGAAAGAGTTTGCCATGCACCGTATGACCGTGATGTTGTTCGTATGCCTGGCCGGATGCCAGGAACAGTCGCCAGTTCCGCTTGAGAAGTCCAGTCAGGAGACGCTCACGCTCAAAGGACACACCCACTGGATCTCCAGCGTGTCCTTCAGTCCGGACGGGACGCGTCTGGCTTCGGCAAGTAACGACAATTCGGTAAAATTGTGGGACGCGGCCACGGGTCAGGAGCTGCACACGCTGAAAGGACACACCGTACCGGTCGCCTGCGTGTGTTTCGGCCCGGACGGAACGCGGCTGGCCTCAGCAAGTTTTGACCGGACGGCGAAAGTGTGGGACGTGTCGGCACAGTGATCTACCGTGCACTTGTCGCTGCGGGGATGGCCTGGCATGATGTGAAGTCCGCGCCGGACGACACCGCTTTGGTGGCAGTTGAGAAACGGGCACGTGAGCCAAAGACAGGGCTGTTCTACACAAAATCATTGCGCCGCCGGACTGGCGGAGAATAAGCAGGGAAGAACGGGACTTGTGTTTCTGAGTGCAACCGCCGTTTCGCGGCTGGAGCGATTTCTGAAAATTAGTGTGATCGGTCTGTACCGTGAGTACGTTCTTTTTCCTGTCCGGATGGCAGAAGATGCTCACACCCAAAGAACCGACCGAAGGGGCCGGTAGTATGAAGGAACAGCTGGAAAAACTGAGAGCTGACATCGAGAAGAATGAACACAGAGACGGTTTTTTTCTTTGTCTCTGCACCTCGTCAGCCGGAATCACTTGCTGTGCCCGCTGCCCGCACTTCCAGCAGCACGGGTATCAGATGTGCCAGTTGCCGGCGTCGTAAACCGAACGTGTGCGGAACATGATATACCGACTCATGCAGGGTAAATCGTTTTCACACTGCCTCTGTTTGATGTGCGAGGATCGTCCTGTCCACCCCGCTCAAACTCCGGAGGTCATAGATATGCGTTTGCTTCGCAGGTTGTTCCCACGAAAGAGCGAGGTGTGGCGTCCATTCGCGGAAGAACTTGGTGGACGGTACGTCGAAGGCAGCTTTTGGAGAGGCGACCGACTCGAATTTACGCATTCGAAGAACGTTGTCAGGTTCACTGCCGAAAGGGACCATGAAACCGGTTCCTGGGCGACATGCGTCCGGTCGCCCATTGAAGTGAGTCGCGACGTCTCGATTTCCTTAATGAAGAACTGGCCGACTCAGCAATTTTTTAATGCTTGGGGACTGTTCGATTTTTTGGCGTCTGTCACTAACCAGCAAAAGACTTCTCTGGCGGACCTTCAAATTGAAGGCGAAGGATTCCTGTTGTCGCGAGGTTCCGAAGCCCGATTGTTTGAAACGCCCGAACTGCGTACGGCAATCTCCAGACAGACGCAATTGCTCCTTCTCGTCGGCGAGGCTCGGCGCAATTCGTTCGCCCGTGCAGGAAAGCGACCGGAACTGGCCCTGCTGGTACCGCGGATAATCTCCAAAACGGACCAGCTGTCCGAGCTGTTGCAACTGCACATACAGCTGACTAAGACCTTATGCGCAACGAGGATAATCCAAAAACCCTGAGTCTTCATGATGGTGTCTGCTCTTGACGGGAAATCCGGTTTTTGCAGGCCGTTGATCACGAGTCGTGGGTACATTTTTAATTCGAAGCTGAGGATCGACTTCCACATGGTGTTTTCCTCTACATCGAACCAAATTTTTCAGAGAGCACTTCAATCCCAGTCTTCAGCGGGCAGTTCGGACACAGGATCTCCCCAACAGGAAACGGCCCTTCGTTGAACTGACCCAACTGACTGGTGCCAAACTTGTACAGCACCCGTATTGTGACCGTGGCACAGCCGCGGATTGGTGCGCCGGGTCTGTTCGGCTACGGCAGACGTCGCCGCCAAACATCGGCCGCTGCCTAAGGCACAGGAAACTCACCACCACACAGCTCAACGCGGGCGGCCATCGGGTCGCCCGTTTTTCCTGCGCTCACAAGTGCATCCACAGGTTGTGACCACTGGTGATGTCACTTCTCTTACGTTGTTCAAAATATGGCCGGCGCTCACAACAGGTACTGCCGGCCGGCGCAGGGCAGCGACGGCATCGTTCATTCCGGCATCGACAGATGCGCTATTCACTCGTCAGATCGTCCGACTCTGACCATCCAGGTCCGGGAACTGCCGGGCGGCTTTCCGTCATGGCGTCCAAACAACAGATGAACACGTGCTGTGATGCGATCTTGTGGCCAGCCAACACGCTCCGCAGAGGCCATTGCCTTTCTGTAACTCCTATACCGTGTATCTTTGCTAGTTTGTAGTTTTCGATGTGATGACGCAGTTTTTCTAATCCACTGACTAAGGATCTAAATTATTTTTTCTACTTTAAACATGCATATGACCCATACTGTTCATTGACCTCATTAAACCCATTTACTACGTTCCCGCCTTGGAGACAGGTCTCATGGAAGGGGTAGAGTCCACGACAGACTCACAGAAAAGGCTGAGAACGTGATGCACAAATCAATTTGGGTTCTTTACGGAAGTTGTCTGCTGGCCTTTGTGGCTTCGTCGGTCGCTGTTCGAGGCGAGACAATCACCTCCGGCGACATGGAAGTCGAATTCTATAACGATGCCGGACCCGGCAGCGTACCTGACGCCAGAGATGCATTCGTGTTCACAGGTGGTACCAAGGCGGGCGTCCATTTTTTGTATAGTGGCTGGTGGGCTTTTCGAGAGCCTGGCGACACGGACGAGTCGGCGTTCCACTCTCCGACAACTGAGTCGTTCGTGGGTGACACGGCGACTTTGGCCTTTAGCGAAACAAATTTCGATGCCGATCTCACCATGGTCCTGGGAGCAAACTCCTTTGTGCACACCATGATCATTACCAACACCAGTGGCGCTTCGCTGGACCTCAACCTTTTTCACCTCTCGGATGTCGATCTCGGTGACAATGAGAATTATGACGACTCAGCTGTACTGACAGGTTCGGATCACGTTGTGGTGACCAGTATCGACGCCCCACCTCCAGGAACGAGCGGACTAACTGTTGTGGCCAATGGCGCCACTGCGGCCGTCGCCGGGGACGTCGATGAAGAGGAGCCTGGGCTTATGGATATTTATGGACTGATGGATGACGGTCTAATAACAAACTTCACCAACGGCACTGGTTTCCCATTTGTTGCCGCAACAGACGGAGATTTTAACGCAGGCTTTCAGTGGACGCCGACGTTCGATAGCGGCGAGACGTTGACCTTCGAGACCACTTACACTCTAACACCAGTTCCGGAACCCTCTTCACTGCTTCTGGCGGGGATTGGAGCGCTGGGTCTGTTTGGCTACGGCAGACGTCGCCGGCAAACATCGGCCGCCTAAGGCCTCGGCAGAACTGCACCCGGTTCACAACCACGAATGCTCATCACGGGCGGCCGGATGGTCGCCCCTTTTTCTTTGTCTGCAGCATAGTCGCCCAAGGTTCACCTGCGATGCAGCTTTGGCCAGAGACGGGCCGCGAAGGTCCGGCCGCATGTCCTGCAGAAGCTCATGAGACACGAGAGCATCGAAACCACACTCAAATCGTACGTGACGCAAGACGCAGAAGACGTCGCATCTGTCATATAGGAAAGCACATCAGAAGCTGCTCCGACTGTAACTGAAGCGTCGAAGCAGGCTTGAACTGTAAAACCAGCTGTAAGTTAGTTGAAAATCATTGAGGGCGCAGGGACTTGAACCCTGGACCTACGGAATAGAAAGTCCTTTCACCCGCACGGCCTTTTCTGGTCGGCTTCCAATCAGCTTCAGAAAGCTCTGAAAAACGCAGGAAAAGTCCGATGACCCTGAGCTTGCAGTCGTCTTCGGACGAGTTTCCTCCCGAGTACGACACCGTGTCGGCTTTTTTGCCGAAACTGCCCAGATTGTGGAACATTTCGTTAAACACTGATATGGTGTAAAGAGAAGTCAGTGGCCGTCTGCAGATCATTGTAGGTTTGCCCATCGAAATAGAGACTTAGCGCCAGCGACTTCAGGAACGATTAGTGTCGCTGCGACACAAATAAAGGGGCCGTATGAGGGTAAAGAGAAATACTCCGAGTGCACCCCAACACTTCCGGAAGGTGCTGGGGGCCGGCGGTTGACTGAGTGCGAAGCTGTGTAACTCGATTTGTTTTCACATCAGCGTTCCGGAGGCTTGGAACGGAAGCCGCTCGAATAGGACGAATCGATGCTATTCACTTCATGGTTAAGGTACTTCAGAGGTGGTGCCAGTCGTCGCCGCATTAAAAAGCGTTCTCGGCCGGCGATCGAGCCGCTGGAAAATCGCGTGTTACTGTCTGTGACTCCCACAGCGATAAATGGGCTATCGTCGAATGATCTCTCAATCTCTTCCGATCTGCTTTGGTCTTTAGCGGACGAACTGCCAGCCGCTACAGAAGGCCTCCAGTCTTACATCCAGCCGAGTGAATTCACAGCTTACACTCTCAATATCGGTTTGTTCCGGTCCGCAGTGACCGATGCGCCCATGGAGTTTACGGCGCTGGCCTCACAGAGTCCTGTGGTCGTCAGTCTTCCGACGCCGGAAGGCACATTCTCGCAGTTCGAGGTCTGGGATTCGCCAATCATGGCGCCTGAACTGGCCGCAAAGTTCTCGGAGATCAAGACGTACGCAGGTCAAGGCATCGACGATCCGCTGGCCAACGTTCGATTTGACCTGACTCCTGCTGGCTTCCACGCTCAGGTACTCTCGCCTTCCGGATCCTTTTACGTTGACCCGTATTGGCATCTGGACGACAGCCTTTACATCAGCTACTTCGGGCAGGATTACGTAACACCTTCTGATTCTATCTTCATTGAGCAAGTCATCGACAAACGTCCTGATGAAATACATTGCGACGGGCAGGATCATGACACTCTCGCTCAGAATTCCATTGAGTCCGTGAAACTCACGGCCGCATCCTTGGCTGAGCAAACCCTGCCGCCCTCAGGCGACGATCTGCGGACCTATGAAACGGCAGTGGCGGCCACCGGCGAGTACACCGCGTTTCATGGCGGTACAGTCGCTGCGGGACAGGCGGCGATCGTTACAGCTGTCAACCGAGTTAGCGGGATCTACGAAGTTGAAGTGGCAGTCCGATTGGAGTTGGTGGCCAACAATGATTCGCTCGTTTTCACGAATGCATCGACTGACCCCTATTCGAACAACGATGCCGGTGCGATGCTGGGCCAGAATCAGACGACCATTGACAATTTGATTGGCGACGCGAACTACGACATCGGACATGTCTTTAGCACAGGTGGCGGGGGAGTTGCCTACCTGGGAGTCGTCGGCGTGTCGGGCAGTAAAGCCGGGGGCGTGACCGGTCGAAGTTCGCCCGTGGGCGATCCGTTTTATGTGGATTACGTGGCGCACGAAATAGGCCATCAATTCGGAGGGAACCACACGTTCAACGGCGACAGCGGCAGTTGCTCTGGCGGCAACCGCAATGGCAGCACTGCTTACGAGCCAGGCAGCGGGTCGACGATCATGGCGTATGCGGGCATTTGTGGCAACGACGATTTGCAGCCCAACAGCGATCCGTATTTCCATTCCGCAAGCTATGATGAAATCGTGGCCTACACGACCACGGGAACTGGCAACGCCGCAGCCGAAATTACTTCCACCGGCAACAACATTCCCACCGTCAGCGCCGGACTCGATTATACGATTCCCGCCAGTACCCCCTTCGCTCTGACGGCAACGGGCTCAGATGCTGACTCGGGCGATGTGCTGACCTATAACTGGGAAGAACGTGATCTGGGGCCTCAACAGGATGTCAATGCCGGTGATAATGGGTCCAGCCCACTGTTTCGTTCGTTCAATGCGACGACCGACCCGACTCGCACTTTTCCGCGTTTGCCCGATCTGCTCAACAACACGACGGTTGTCGGTGAGACGCTGCCAACAGCCAATCGGACGATGAACTTCCGTGTCACCGTGCGAGACAATCGCAGTGGTGGTGGCGGGGTAAACTTCGACGAAACAGCGGTCACTGTTGTTAACACCGGTGTGCCTTTCCAAGTCACGAGTCCGAACACAGCGGTGACCTGGACCGGTGGGACGACGCAGACCACGACCTGGGACGTGGCCGGCACGACTGCGGCGCCCATCAACGCCGCGAACGTAAACATCTTGCTCTCCACAGATGGCGGTAATACGTTCTCGACTGTGTTGGCCAACACGCCGAATGATGGCTCGCAGGCGATCACGGTGCCGAACTTGCCAACGAGTTCGGCGCGCATCAAAGTCGAGGGTGCTGGCAATATCTTCTTCGACGTTTCCAACGCCGACTTCACGATCGTCGCCGGCGGGCCAGGTATCAGCATTTCCGAAAGCGGTGGCAGCACCAAGGTCACCGAGGGCGGGGCGACCGATACCTATGATATTGCGCTCAATACTGTGCCGACCGGTGCGGTCGCGATCACAGTGACCGCCGACGCTCAGAGCCAAGTGAGCCTTGACGGCACTAGCTTTGCGTCGACCCGGACCTTCACTCGCAGCGACACCACCCTGCAGACGATCACAGTACGGGCGATCGACGACGGGGCCAACGAAGGCCCCCACACCAGTACCATCACGCATGCGATCACCGGCACGGTCATCGATCCGAACTACCCGCTCAGTCTCGTTATTGACAACGTCACAGCGAACGTCGCTGACAACGATGTCCCCGGCGTCAGTATCGTCGAGACCGGTGGCAGTACGGACGTCGGCGAAGACGGAACAACCGATACCTACACGATCGCCCTGGACTCAATTCCGGCCGGGTCTGTAGAAATCACCGTCACAGCAGATGCCCAAACCGAGGTAAGTCTCGATGGAATCAATTTTGCTGTGTCGCAAACGTTCGCACGAACCGATATGACCACCCAAACGATCACTGTGCAAGCAGTAGACGATGCCGTTCAGGAAGGCAATCACACTGGCACGATCAGTCATGCCATCACTTCCACGGGCGACCCCACGAAGTATCCCACTTCGACGAGCATCCCTAATGTCACGGCAAACGTGGCCGATAACGATCTCACTGCACTCGTGGGGGTGGATTTCGACCAGGCGGGAGGAACGTCTCCCACAAACTGGACGCAAGTCAATTCATTTTCAGTGCCCTTCACCGTGAGCAATCTCATCGACGAGGACGGCACCACAACTCCCTTTGATTTGACGATGACGGTATCGAATGGGAACCAATATACGGCAACCGTGGTGGGATCCACGTTACCTCAACATAGCCAGCCGCTAACCGGGATTGACGGACAAATTTATACGGGTATCAACCCGATCACTGCCACGTGGAGTGATTTGACACCTGAAACTGACTACGACGTTTATGTCTTTGGCTTGGAAAGCTTCGGTAGCTACATTGACGATCAGAACGTGACAATCACGGGCAGCGGGTCGCCGGTGACATTTCAACAGCTCCTGACGGGCGGCAATCTGTATGTCAATGGCGAAGTGGGCGACAGCGGCCGCACATTGCAGTCCTTTGCGCAAACCGTGACGGCCGACGGTAGTGGTCAGATTGTCATAGCGGTCACGCCCAACGCCGAAGCCGATGATGTGGCCCTGGGGGGCCTGGCTATCCGTCAGGCTGCTAACATCATCTCCAACCCCAACGCGGAGATCCACGGTCAGAAGTGGAATGACCTGGACGGCGACGGTGTACGGGACGCCGGCGAGCCCGGGCTCAACGGCTGGGTGATTGAATTATTCGACGACCAGGGCACTCCGGTTACCACCCAGACAACCGCAGACATGGATATCGACGGCAACGGAACGATCGATCCCGAAACGGAGCGCGGCCTGTACTGGTTCACCGGTCTTGCCGCAGGTACCTACGAAGTCAGAGAGGTCCAGCAGACGGGTTGGGAACAGACTTCCCCTGGGACGACAAATGGACCGACTATCGAGTTGTTCAGCCAGGTGAGTTTGGCAAGCATCCCCGGCGGGAACAGTGCAGCGAATGACATTTGGGGCTACGTTTCACCCGCTGGTCGCGAGTATGCCATCATCGGATTGAACAAAGGCACGGGATACATCGAAGTCACCGACCCCTCGAACCCCGTCGTGGTAGCCTTTATTCCGGGTCCCGATGAATCCGCCCGTCCTGCTGATAGCCAGAGTGGTTCCCATTGTCACGACGATTGCGAAGGAGCATCAACCTGGCGCGACATGAAGGTGTACGATCACTATGCCTACATCACCAATGAAACTAGCGGCGGCTTGCAGATCGTTGATCTTGAGCATATTGACAGCGGCACGGTAACGGTCGTCGGTACGCTGACCGCCAGCGGATTGCAAACGGCTCACAACATTTCGATCAACCCAGCCAGCGGATTTGCCTATTTGACGGGCGCGAACATCGCCAACGGAGGGCTGGTAGCGATCGACCTCGCAACCGACCCGGCGAATCCCACGATCGTCGGCACTTGGTCGGTCCGCTATTTGCATGATGCCGAATTGTACAGTTACACCAGTGGTCCCATGGCGGGCCGAGAGATTGCCTATGGATTCGCTGAAGGCAGTGGCCTCTATGTCATTGATGTAACTGACAAATCCAATATCTTTACGGTGGCCACGAGAACGTATCCCAACGTGACCTACACCCATTACGGAGCATTGAGTGCCGATCAAAAGTACCTGTTCGTAAACGATGAACTGGATGAGCTGCAAAATGCCAACGTAACCACGACGACCACGTATGTATTCGACGTCCAGGATCCCGCCAATCCTCAGCATCTGACCTCCTTTACAAACGGACTGGCGTCGATTGACCACAACCTACGGGTGATTGACAACTTCCTGTTCGAGGCCAACTACACCAGTGGACTACGCTTATACGACGTCAGCGATGTGATGAATCCTGTAGAAACGGGGTTCTACGACACCTATCCGGCAAACGACAGTGCGAGCTTTGACGGTGCCTGGGGAGTCTTCACTGGCCTGCCAAGCAAGTCGATCTTGGTATCCGACATTCAGGGTGGTTTGTTCGTGCTGGACGCCACGGCGGCCATGGACATCTCCAGTGGCTTTCAGACGGTCCAACTCCCGGTTGGCGAGGTCCTGAGTCCGGACGGCGGCCCATCCGCAGCGACAGGCTACGCCGGGGTGGACGTACCGTTCAATGTGTTTACACCACAAGAGATTGCTGCGTTCGAAAGCGTAGCCATCGATTCGAGTCTCAGCAGCAAGACTCCGCCTGCAGGTGCTGCGGATGGCAGTCATGCATCCGACGTGCTGACGATTGTCCTGGATTTCAAAGAATCAACGCAGGCATCCACATTTGATATTTTTGGCAACGAGGTTTCAACATTCGACGTCACCTCTTACGGGTTCTCTGCGGGGGACTTCGACACTGTTGCCAACTCAATTCTGGCTGAAGTTGACGAAGATTACTTCACCGAGTTAATCGGGACCGTGGCCGGTCCTGCAGGCCAGGATCTTGAGATCGACTTTATCATTGGCGACATCGGCACTGCTCCCTCCGGAGTCACTGAATATTACTTCGTTCAAATCGGTGAGGGGATTGCCGGCCCGCACAGCGGCGGGACGCTGGGAGTCGCCGGCACCAACAGGGTTCGCAACAGTTCCGGTACAGGGCCAAATTCGGGTATCGTCACGGGTGATGTGGTGGCGTCTGTGTTTACCGATGCCATTGTCACACTCAGCAGCCTGACCCCGTCGGATGCACTGACGTCGGGTGATCTCGGATTCACGACACATGCCATCGCAGGCACTTTATCACACGAGATCGGGCATACGTTATCGCTTTCCCATATCAATAAGGCCGGGTCCGCCCAGCCCACAGCCGGTGTGTCTCCGATCATGGGCACGGGAGCCATCGATCTTCCCAACAACGACCGGATTGGTGACCGCGAGTTTTCTCTGTCCGGCGTGGACGGTCAGAACGGCGATGCGCCTCGGCAGCACATCCAGCAGCTTGTGGACGCAATTGACCTGCACTCAACCGGCGGACCCGTCGCTTCAAATTACACGGTTGTGCTTGGATACAACGAGATCGTAACCGGAATCGACTTTGGAAATCACCAGTTGCCCGAGCCGGTTGTGATACTCACAGTTGACGAAGCGAATATCACCGAGCAACAGGTCGCGACGTTCACAGCCGCGCTGTCGAATCCGTTTAGCCAGGACGTTACGGTGGATCTTGGTTTCAGCGGTACCGCGACATTCGTGGATGACTACACTCGCAGTGGTATACAAATTGTGATTGCCCCCGGGGATCTTGAGGGCACTGTCACGGTGACCTCGGTGCCGGACACAGTGCTTGAAGCCAGTGAGACGATCATTGTAGACATTACGAGCGTAACGAATGCGAGTGAGTCCGGGGTCCAGCAGGCGACGACAACGATCAGAGACGGCACGTTAGCCACCGCTGACCTGTCGGTCACTACACACGGCGATGATGACGGCCCGGTTGACATTGTGTATACGGTCACACTCAACGCAACCAACGAGACTGGTACGGCAATCACCTTCGAACTGGATGACCTGCTCACAGGGACGGCTACATCCGGCGTCGACTACACGGCTATCGTGCCCGATGCTCAGATCGTGATTGCTTCCGGCTCAACCAGCGGTTCGTTCACGGTCCCGGTCATCGAGGATTCACTGCCGGAGGGAACCGAAACGGTCATCGCCCGGATTTCGAGTCCCAGTAACCGATTAGTGACGGTTGGTGTGGATACGGCCACGGCCAGCATCACTGATCCTGACGATATCGGACTGACCAGTTTCACCGCCGTGAATCCGCCAGGATCATTGATCTTTGATCCCCCGATCAGCGGTGATATTTCCGTCAGTGGAGAAGTGGACAGTTACACCATGATGCTGGACCCTGGTCAAACGATCAGTGTGGTGCTGTCGACGGCCGGATCTCTGCAGGGAAGTGTACAGGTGCAGAACACGGGCGGGACGGTACTGGGGACGGCAACCGCCGCCACTGCCGGAGACGATGTTGTATTGCAGACCCTGACGGTCGCCACAGCCGGATTATACACGGTGGAGGTCAGCGGTGCAGCGAGCACAAC
>CAUZPL010000117.1:0-17507 GCA_963581585.1 Planctomycetota bacterium | reverse complement strand
GCGAACGGGCTGCGATTTACACAGTTCTACAACACGGCACGCTGCTGGCCGACTCGGGCGGCCCTGTTGACCGGCTACTATGCTCAACAGGTTCGACGGGATGCTTTGCCGGGACTCAATGATGGAGGTCTGGGCAAACGACCCGAGTGGGCACAGCTGCTGCCGGTCATGCTGAAAGCGGCGGGCTACCGCAGTTACCATTCGGGGAAATGGCATCTCGACGACATGCCGATCAGAAGCGGATTTGATCGGTCATATATCGTGCAAGACCACAATCGTTTTTTTCACCCGAAGAAGCATATTCGGGACGACCGGGAGATTGCCGCCGTACCTGAAGGCAGTGACTTCTATACGTCCGATGCGATCGCCAGCCATGCAGTCGAGTGTCTGCAGGAACATCAACAACAACATGCAGATCGTCCGTTTTTCCATTTTGTTGCTTTCACCGCTCCACATTTCCCTCTGCAAGCTCCATCCGAAGACATTGCCCGTTACAAGGACCGGTATCTGCAGGGTTGGGACAGTATTCGTCGGGAACGCTCAAATCGACAAAAGGAGATCGGGCTGATTTCAATCCCGCCATCGGCCGTCGAGCGCAAGATTGGTCCACCCTATGATTTCCCGGAACATCTGAAAATCCTGGGACCGGGCGAAGTCAACCGACCTTTGCCGTGGGATGAACTAACGGAAGAACAGCATCGCTTTCAGGCCGACAAAATGGCTATTCATGCTGCGATGATCGATCGCATGGATCAGCAGATCGGAAAGATTGTTGGACAGATTCGCGCCATGCAGGAGATGGAAAACACCCTGTTGCTGTTTCTGTCCGATAACGGAGCCAGCGGGGAAATCATGGTACGCGGGGATGGCCACAATACGGAAGCTCCGCCGGGGTCAGCAGACACTTTTCTTTGCCTGGGTCCTGGCTGGTCGACGACGTGCAACACTCCGTTCCGCCGCCACAAGACATGGGTTCACGAAGGCGGTATCTCAACGCCGTTGCTTGCCCACTGGCCGCAGGGAATTCAACACACGAATGAGTTTCGCCATGTGGTGGGACACGTGATTGATATTGTGCCGACGATTCTGGAGATCGCAGGGATCTCGCCGCCTGCCGAAGTGAACGGAAAGTCGGTTCCAAAGGCACCGGGCGTCAGTCTGCTGCCGGCGTTTACGTCTTCCGCTGCGGTAGGTCACCGATCTTTGTGGTGGATGCACGAAGGTCATCGAGCTTTTCGACGGGGGCGATGGAAGCTGGTGGCTGACAAAGGAGACCCATGGATGTTGTATGACATTGGTGAAGACCGGGGAGAACAGAACGATCTGTCCGGCTGCATGCCCGACATGACTCGGCAGCTGTCATCAGCATGGGAAGAGACCGCTCAGGAGTTCCGCGACCTGTATCACGAAAAATAGGTCCTGTGTTCGTAACAGAGCGCCACTGTATCTGCTGACATTTCGTCCTGTGGTTCAGTTGCGCGATTGCAGATTCGGTAGAGACTGACGCACAGCAGGGGGGTACAGCACCTATTTGGTGCATATCGGTTCTTCGAAAGTCCCTGCCGGAATCTTCCACCTGCAAACGCACGCTTGAGACCCTGAAATTGGCCGCTTTTCTCAAAAACCCCGGTCAGGTGACCAACCTGCACCGCCATCGGCTTCCATTTAAGTCGTTCCGGAGTTCAGCAGCGGCTGATTTACAGGCCAACGACAATGGCCGACCTGCCTGCAACAGCGGCTGTGCCCCGCAGATCGGAGTACCCCGCCAGGTCAATGTGCACGGCATCAGTGCCTGTGTTGAAAACTGCGACTACAGAACGATCACTCCCGGACGTCAACAGGACTGCGTCAGGCCCAAGAGCAATCACTTTGACTGCTCCGCGACGGAATTCTGTTGCCTGTTTGCGCCAGTGAATACATTGTTGGTACCATTGAAACAGTGTTCGATCCTGCTTTGATTCGTCCCATGGAAAACCACGGCGGCAATCAGGATCGTGGCGTCCGGCTAGACCGACTTCATCGCCATAGCAGACACACGGCGCTCCGGGCAGCAGACAAATAAACAGCCAGGCCATTTGCAGCGACGCTGTGTCGTTCCTGCAGCAGGTGAGAAAACGCGGCGTATCGTGACTGTCAAGCAGATTCAGCTGTGCTGCGGCCACTTCCTGTGGATAACAATGTAACACCCGGTTGATTTCATCGGCAAACTCTGTTGCAGAACATGTCCGAACATGGCTGAACGAGGATGGTTGCCGTGCCAGTTCAAGATCGAGTCGCGAGCCGCCAAAAAATCCCAGACAGGCGATCGTGACCTGATAGTTCATCACGGCGTCCCACATATCACCCTGCAGCCAATGTGAGGCATCTCCCCAGATTTCACCGACGATATACGCATCTGGATTGATGGCTCGTACACGTTGCCGGAACTCACGCCAGAATTCGTCGTCTTTAATCTCGTTGGGGACGTCCAGTCGCCAGCCATCGATCCCGAACTCGATCCAGTGTTCCCCAACACTCAGGAGGAACTCGCGTGCTTCCGGGCAGTCGGTGTTGAATTTGGGAAGGGCCGGCAGATTCCACCAGGCTGCATAACCAATCGCTTCCAAACTCCCCGAGCCGATGGCCAAATCTGTGGCGGCCTGGCCGGCCGGGTAAGGTTGAAACGGAAGGTCACCTCTGAGTCGCGCGGGATCGAAATGGAACCAGTCCCGATACGGAGACGCGGCTCCATTCTCCAATACGTGATGAAACTGCCAAAACCCGCGACCGGCATGATTGAAGACGCCATCGAGCACGACTCTCATGTTCCGCGCACGAGATTGATCCAGCAGATTCAGCAGAGCTTCATTGCCACCGAGTAATGGATCCACCTGAAAGTAGTCATAAGTGTGGTACCGGTGGTTGCAGGCCGAGGCGAAGATCGGGCAGAGATAGATGGCATCGATGCCCAATTCTGTCAGATAATCGAGCCGCTGGGCAACTCCATAGAGGTCTCCTCCCTTGAAACCGTGTGGCGTTGGTGGGGCACTCCAGTCTTCAAGATACGGAACGTCACGCGAGAGAGAATCTCTGGAAAAACGGTCCGGAAAGATCTGATAGAAAACAGCGTCGCGCACCCAGTCCGGCGTGTCAGCAACCATCAGCGACATCGTCCTCTGCAACCAGTCGTCGGGTCATTCGATATCGGGACCAGGGGACCCTTCTTCAGCCGCCAGACTTTCCTGTTGCAGGCGCGCCTTACGAGTCAGCCGCCAAAAACTGAGCGAGAAACCGGTGAAAATTACGGCCGGCATCCCCATCATGAACAGAATACTGCACATGTAGGCTTTGGGCTTAAGATCATCAGTTTCATTCGCGGCCTTGCAGTTCGGGCAGGCGGATACCTGTGAGACACTGATCGGCAGAGCGCCGGCGGCGGCGAGGACAGCGGCCGCAAGCAAAACACAACGCAAATGTGACGACATAGCTGGATCTCCTGCTGTTAATCTAGTGCCGGAATCTCTCCCTGAGAACTCCTGTGGCCGGAGCACTGCGGGATTCTCAGATCTGGCGCCGGATCTGCAGCCTCGGGCGGGCGGCACGTTCTCTGAAGTTGCAAAGTGGAAGACCTCGTACCCTCGCGGTCTGAAAACGGCCAGCAGTCTGAATTACGGACCCTGGATTACGTGGGTTTCTCAGAAACCCGACGACGATTATCAGAATCTTTCTACTGCACAACGACCGTCCGGCCTGCTTTTCCTGCCGAAACACCAAACACGATGTATTCGGCATCTGAGTCATCCAGATTGAGCATTCCGTAGATCTCCGAAGCGTCAACGAGACCGTGTCGCCGACAGTCATGTTCATACTGGTGTCATCGACAGTCATGAGAACCCGACCGCGGATCAGAACAAAAATTTCCTGCATGTCTTCGTGATAGTGACGTTGAAAGGATGACCGTGCCGGTAACCGGGCCCAATTGACCATCATGACCTGACCAGGGTTGATATCACTGTAAGTTGCAATAACGCGTTTCAGGACTCCGGGGCGTGCGGCATCTTCATGAGCTAGCCGGTACAAACCTGCCCTCGCTTGCGGGGACGTGCTCCATGCAATGATGTCCTGGACAGCGTGAGCCGGTTCTGTCCCCACGAGTTTCTGGTCCGGTCGCAGATCGGCAGTACGCTGGTGATCATCGGGTGCGTGACATCTGGAGCACTTCTCGGACAGAAGTTGGACGAATATCGCGATTGAACTGGACACGATCAGCCAGTGCGGTGGGCATGAAGACCACCGAACTGATCAGTGTGAGAACAGCGAATCGACACAGCATTATTGACAGCCGACAACGGAAGGAGACTCAGCAAACTCGAAACTAACGTCCTAGACTGTTTGTGGTAACGACTCCTGCAGCCGGTCATCAACGGGCAGATGCAGATTGAACGGTCTCACACAAATGGCGGCAGAGATCCTGTATTTGTGCTGCAATTGGAAGGAACCGGCAGATTCGAATTCACCAATGTTTATGGAAGCCGTTCACGGAATGGTGGATATACGGCTACTCCGGGACTATCTGTGCCGAGGTCTGCTCACTACGGACCCTACTCTGCCTGGCATCGTAGGCAACATCGAGTCCGGACGATTGCTGAGAGTCGCACTGACAGCCAGTTCCTGTGCGACGGGTGACATAGTGACATTTTCTGCAGTCAGGAAACTGCCGCGTGCGAACCGCCGTATCGGCGGAGCTTGGAAACTCGTTTAATTGTCGATCACATCATCGCTTCTTCAGCGCTGACGCTGATTTTTCCAACGGTTCAGATCGATGAGGCATGGTATGATGACAGCAGCGTTCGGCTGAACGCCATGATGCGGCACAGGCTGAACGGATTACCGAATTCCTGCGGTAATCCGGAACAGAACGATTTGGTGTCGCGGGAACACCAAGCCTGCAATCTGTTCAAGTTAATCGTTTTTGGATGGCGGGAACTTAGTCGGGACTTTCATTTGCCAACCCTCACCGCTCAAGGACTTGAGAAACTCAACGAGGTCTGCCTTTTCCTGACTCCTCAATTTCAGGGGTTTGAGTCTTTCGTCAAGATAGGCATTGGGTATTCCTCCTTTGTCATAGTGTTCAATGACCTCTTCGAGTGTCTTGAAGCGGCCGTCGTGCATGTAGGGACCAGTGTGCTCAATTTCGCGAAGTGTGGGTGTTTTAAAGGCTCCCTTGTCTTCCTCACGTTTGCTCACGAGGTAACGACCCAGATCAGGCAATGGCTTGTCCATGCCGATGCCGATATTCACATAGGAACCATCCGTGAAATTGAATCCCAGATGGCAACTGTCGCAGGCCGTCTTTTTGAAGAAGATATTCATTCCTCGCACAGCCGAATCCGACATCGCGTTTTTGACGTCACTTTTGTAACGGTCGAAAGGGGAGTTGCCGGACAACACCGTGCGTTCGAACGTAGCAATCGCTTTACCGACATGCTCGATCGTAAATTCATCAACACCGTATGCTTCAGCAAACCGTGAATTGTACTCAGGCACCCTCCGCAAACGTTCGACACACGTTTGATGGGCTCGACCGGGGTCCTTTTCGCTGGTCATCTCGATCGGATTCGCAATGGGCCCCACGGCCTGAGCCTCAAGCGATGGTGCGCGACCATCCCAAAACTGGGCGGTACTGTAGGCACGATTAATCACCGTCGGCGCGCTGCGACCACCCTTTTGTCCACTGATTCCGGTCGAAACGGCCGCACCATCGGTGAAGCCGTGTTGGACGCTGTGACAGGTGGCACATGACACAGTACCATCCGACGAGAGGCGTTTGTCGAAATACAGTAGTTCTCCCAGGAGGGCTCTTGCTTTGGAATAGAGATTGTCGTCCGGGTAGTAGACCGGTGGCAGTCCCAACGGCGATTTAGGTTCTTCGTCATCACCCAATCCAATGGCCGAATACGACATGACTGTACAGAAAATCAGGCCGCCAGCAGTCTGCATCGCGAATCGTTGGCACAACATCGTTAGTTCCCGTCTGCTGCCTTTAAGTACCCCTGCACGTAAATTGCTTTCATCCCCTGAACCTCGGACAGTGATCCATTGACCGTCACGACATGCGCCATGTGCTCAATCGCCTGTTTTCGGAATTCGGTCAGGCCGTCACGGCGTGCGTTGTGTTCTTCGTCGATCAACATGTAGATCGATCCGTCGGCCGTGAGAAGCCCGACAGGCTGTCCGTTGGCCACACACTTCTGTCCACAGCCGCGATGCTTGTCACCATGTTTGCCGACCTGGAGATAGCAGGACAGGTCAATGATCTCTCCCACAACCGAAACCGGCTTCGCATCCAGAGGCTTGCCATCAATCGCTGAGGCAACCGTCTCAAGACTCCATGGTCGTCTTTCTGATGTCTTTTTACCGAGTTCCGCGGATGGCTTGTCGTAACTCCCCGACGTCGGACCGGACCAGTCGGGGAACAGTATTTTCGGGGCGTTCACAGCTGCAATCGACACACCACCAACCAGCATGATGATGCCAACAGTCTTTGTCACTGTCATAATCTTTTGTCGCCTCATAGTGGACTTCCTCGTATTTCGAGACTTGTTAGAACATGGCAAGTGTTTTCAATTCACCTTCTCCAATGTACGAATGCCGGGTATTGTGTGCAAGGAACGGGACAGAGGAACGTCCGCCGGTTTGCATCGGCCACTGGCGTTAGCAATGACATGGTGTCACTGATTTCTGAGAAACACACGGGCATATTTCGTTTCATTGACGAATCAAACGGTGGCTGAGCTGGTCCTGAATTGTCTCTAGTGACACTCAGAATTCAGTGCCGTTTCATCCGAACTGGAATTACAGACAGGTTGCCGGAAGTCACCTCTCAAAGAACGCGAACGGACGAGATCGCTTTCCGTGGGGCTTCAGGATGGGGATGGCTGGGGACGGGCGTTAAAAGGCGATTGTCCTTTTGGATCGACAGCACTACGCGCTGCAGCGCTTCAGATTAGAATGTCCTTTACGACGCGGCCGCTGACATCGGTCAGGCGGAAGTCGCGCCCGGCGTAGCGGTAGGTGAGTTTCGTATGGTCCAGACCAAGTTGATGCAGGATGGTGGCATGCAGGTCGTGCATCGTCACTTGATTGCTGGTGACGTAGTAACCGAATTCGTCCGTCGTTCCGTAAGTCATTCCGCCCTGAATGCCTCCGCCTGCCATCCACATTGTGAACGCGTGGGGGTGGTGGTCGCGCCCGTCAGTCCCCTGAGCCGCAGGAGTTCGTCCAAATTCAGTACCCCAGACGACGAGTGTGTCGTCCCACAATCCGCGCTGTTGGAGATCTCTCAGGAGGCCGGCAACCGGTTTGTCCACCTTCTTCGCATTCGTGGTGTGATTTTTCTTTAAACCGCTGTGTGCATCCCAGTAATTCCGGGGGTAACTGTGGTTGACGTGAACAAACCGGACTCCCGCTTCAGAGAGACGCCGAGCCACCAGGCAGAGTCGCCCAAATTCGTCGGTGGGATCGTCGTCGATACCGTAAAGAGATCGGGTCGTCCTGGATTCCTGTGAAAAATCCGTGACCAGCGGAGCTTCCATCTGCATTCGAAACGTCAACTCGTACGCCTGAATCCGTGCTTCAAGCCGGCTGTCATCGTTTCGCGTCCTCTGGTACTGGCGATTCAATCGCTGCAATAAATCGAGTTGCTGGCGCTGAAGTTCCGACTGGTCCGACACGCCCAGATCAGAGAAGACTGCTTCCCTGAATGGAGTGTTGCCGTCACCGATGCGTGTGCCCTGATAGGCGGCGGGCAGGAAAGCGCTGCCGTAATTCTGTGAACCGCCGTGGTAACTCGACGGGCTCAATGTCACAAAACCGGGTAGATTCTGATTTTCTGATCCCAATCCGTACAACAGCCACGCACCCATGCTCGGCCGCGTGAATACACCATCGCCCGTGTGCAGTGCGAGTGCCGCCGGACCGTGTGAAACCTGGTTTCCGTTCTGCATGGAGCGGATCACGCAGATATCGTCTGCACACTTTCCGATCTCAGGAAACAACTCGCTGACTTCCAGTCCTGACTCTCCATACGGCCGGAATTTCCACGGAGACTGCAGCAGATTTCCTGTGTCCGCAAATTCGAACTGCGGTTTCGGAAGAGGCGATGGCCTGCCATTCCATTCTGCCAGTTTCGGCTTCGGGTCGAACGAATCGACATGGGAGACGCCGCCATGCATGAACAGGAAGATTACACTCTTCGCACGCGGCGGCAAATGCGGCAATTTCGGTGCCAGAACAGATCTTGCCTGTTCGGCAGAAGCTTCGACGGCAGCAAGGCCAAGGAACGCGGTGTGACCGATACCGCATGCGATCTGTTGCAGGAGTTGTCGCCGTGAGGGATGTCTATTCCACATAAAGAAACTCGTTCAGGCAAAACAACATTTGACAATACCGGCTCCATGCCGACAGCTCTGCGTCATTCGCCTCAACATTGCGCTGACGCAGGCTGTCCCGGTATTCTGCCAGGAATCTGGATGCTGCCGTGAGCTCGTCACCGGTTGGCTGGCGGCAGAGCGAAATTTCGTACGCGAGACCGATACGAGCCGTTTCATCGTCGGTTAACGAACTGACGTGGCGGGCAAACGCTTCGGCCTGCTGCAGAGCAAAGGGATTGTTCAGCAGAAATGCCGTCTGCGAGGGGACGGTCGTTTCATTTCGCTTTGCAGTGACGGCGTTGGCGTCAGCCGCGTCAAAGATGGCGAGCACATCCGGCAGGCCGTTCCGCACGACGGGCAGATACAGGCTGCGCCGCCTTGAGTCGAATCCGTCCCAGCGGCTGTTAATCGTCGAAGCGGAGGCTATGCCACGTTTCTCGTCGAGCACCTGGCTGGCTTCGTAAAGTTTCCTCGTCAGTTCGGATCCTCCGATTCGCCGATCCAGCTGCGCGGCGATCACCAGCAGGGAATCACGAAGCTGCTCTGCATCCAGTCGTCGCCTTGGTGCCCGCCACAACAGCCGACGATCCGGATCGATCGCCACAGCGCGCTCCTGAATCTCCGGATCGACGCGCGTCGACATTTGCCAAGTCTGTGAATTCAGTATTAAGCGGTGCATCTCCTTCACTGACCAGCCGGACTCGATAAAGCGTGTGGCCAGCCAGTCGAGTAAATCCGGATGTGACGGCGGTTCGCTGCGCGTGCCGAAATCGTCGCTTGTGGAGACCAGCCCCGTACCGAAATGACCTTGCCAGATACGATTGACCATCACACGTGCCGTCAGCGGATGATTCGCCGATGCAATCCAGCGAGCCAGTTCCAACCGTCCGCTGCTGTTCCCGGATATCGTCTGATGCCCCGACCCCGCCAGCACCTGCAGAAACCGACGAGGTGCAATCTGGCCCAGTCGAAATCGGCTGCCCCGCAGATGAACACGCAGATGCCGCGGGACACTGTCTTTGGGAGCCATGACCTCGATCGTCTCGCCGTTGAGACCGCTGGGAACTATATACTCCATCCACTTTGAGGCATTGCGCTCGAGGTCCGAGAACATTTCAGTGCTGCGAAAAATGCCTGCCAAAGAGTAGTAATCGACGGTTGGAATCGGGTCGAACTTGTGATCGTGGCACCGGGCACACGCCACCGTCAGGCCCATCAATGCCCGTCCTATCACATCGAGCTGCTCGTCGACGATGTCCATCTTCACCTGTTCCTTGTCCGTCTCGGCCAGCGCCTTCGGGCCAATCATCAGGAACCCTGTTGCAATGATTCGCTCCGCAGTGACCCGCGGGTCATTGTGTAACATCAGATCACCAGCGACCTGTTCCATCAGGAATTCATCGTACGGCTTGTCGTCGTTGAATGCGTCGACCACATAATTCCGATAGCGATAGGCGTACCGCATGACGAAGTTGCCATCGTTGGCAGTGGTATCGGCGTAACGTACTGCGTCGAGCCAGTGCCGACCCCAGCGCTCACCGTAGTGAGACGAACTGAGCAATCGGTCGACGAGCCTCCTCAGTGCCGCGTCGTTACCGGATTTATCGGCGAGGAACACGTGTACCTCATCAGGTGTCGGCGGCAACCCAATCAAATCGTATGTGACCCGCCGAATCAGTGTTCGGCGATCTGCAGGTGGAGCGGGGTGCAGCTCATTTGCTTCAAGTTTTGCCACCACAAAATGATCAATCGGGTTTGCTGACAGGTCCGCCCCCGCGACCACCGGTGGAACGGGATCGCGGATTGCCTGAAACGACCAGTGCGATCGTTCTTCGCCGGTGAATCTACGGGTGGCAGCCTCGAAAATTCGGGCTGTGAGCAGCCCGAATTTTTGCAGCAAATGAGCTTCAACCCCGCGACGCTCGTCATTCGTCAACACTCGGTTGTAGACAATCACCTCAGCAATGTCGCCATGAATTGAACCTGCCCAGCCAGCCGGTTTGCCAATCGCAATACCGAAGTCATTCCGATGTTGCACGTCAGGTACAGTGTCCGTACCTTCAAGAGGACGCTTGAGAATCTCCTGGGCCGAATTGCCGTCAAAGAAAAAACTGGTGCCGGCCGTCATCGGCCCGGGTGTTTTCGTTACGGTGAGAACACGGGGCTGAGAATACAAAAGTTCCGCAGAACCAGGGCCCAGACTTGCGTCGTGAGACCAACCGCCGGCCAGATCAAGCGTGGGAGTATCGGTGGAACGATCAATTTCAAGGTAAATCGCCCGCGGACCACCGGGATCTGCATGTAATGCCGGGTTACCGATCATCAGCAGGTTCTCGAGGCGAGACGTCGTTGTGGACGGCTCAAGCTGACAGACGATGAAGATCGTCGCTGCTGCGTCACCATGAATGTCCAGCACATGATCCGGAGATCCCGCCAGACCGTTACCCTCGACAAACCTCACTGCCGGATGACCGCCAACATGACTCCGCGCGATGAACTGAGGCGGTGTACCAGTGCCCTCGGCACGAATTCCAGCCGTCGCAGTCAGGTCCCGGCCGTGACCACTCAGATCGGGCCACACGAACACAGCTTGTTCGTCGTTGCAGCGGAATGCATCGGCTTTCAGCCAAAGCTGCAGTGATTCCGCCAGTCGCGTCACGTCCGGTTCGAGCAGCTTGACCTCCTCGTCGTTGGAGTCATCTGATGGCTGGTGCGAATCAATGGGCCAGACCGCACCGTCAGCGATCCATTTTTCCAGGTCTGAAATCTGTGTTCTGGTCAGCTTTCCGTCCGGCGGCATTTTCAATTCGGTCGTCTGCCGCACTGCCAGAATCAGTCGACTCTTCTCCGGCTGCCCCGCCACCACAGCTCGTCCCGAATTGCCACCGGACCGCAGGCCGGTGACGGTGTCCAAGCGAAGGCCGCCTTCATGTTCTGTCTTCCCGTGGCAACCCCAGCAATTCTCTGCCAGCAGTGGCCGAACGCGTCTTTCGAAATGGTCGTCGTTGGCATTGGCCCGCCAGCTCGACGCCGACACAGTCAGAACGCAGGCGAGCACCGGGGCGACCCGCTGTAAGAAGAACGTCAATTGCCGGGTGACGTGGCTTTGACAGTCAGTGGGCATAAATACCGGTCTCCTCAGAGTCAAACAATATAACCCAGCCATGAACACGTATCAACGAAGCTGAAGCGTGAGGACTTCATCGCTGGCTGCGAATACTCTCGGAACAGGTCGTGCCGGAAACTGCATCGGCAACAAATTCATCCGATGACTCTGAACGCACCTTGTCATGCGATCGACTGACGAGGCCATCCGACAGGCTGGCAGCTGCTGAACTCCGGCAACCATGTCGTGCAGACTTCATATTTTCTTTCGGTTCACGACTCGCGGCAGCAGACGATTTCTTCAATGGAGGTCTTGGCTTGACAGTCCCTGCGACTCCTTGTGGAATGTTGGAGACCAGCGAGAACCAGGCATCGACATAGGTTTTGATCGGGAGCACTCCGTGGCGCACAATTCCGAGCTCCACAGCAGACACGCCGTGACAGTTTGTGCTGTGTCGTGCTTGTGGCGAGACTGGCTGACGGTGGTTGTCGTCAGCCTGTATTCCTGCGAAGGATTTTCTCCCGGGTCTGTCGGAGCTGCGGAACCACAATTCGAACAAGACATTGCGCCAATTCTGGAGGCGAAATGTCTGCGATGCCATGGGGAAAAGAAGCGAAAAGGTGAGCTTGATCTCCGTACGCCAGGAGCCATCCGTCACGGTGGAGAAAGTGGTGCGGTGGTGGTCGAAGGTCATCCGGAAACGAGCCTCCTCCTGAAGCGAATCGTCAGTGGAGAGATGCCACCCGGAAAGGATGAGAAGTTGACCGCTGCTGAAATCGAGCTCGTGCACGCCTGGATCGCAGCCGGCCTTCCTGCTGCTGATTCTTCCGACGCCGACTCGCCTGAAGCTTCGGTGTCAGTCGTCGCCAGCGACGACCACAACTTCTGGTCCTTCCAGCCGTTAAGCCAAACGCCTGTCCCGGCGATCGGCGGTCAGTCGCGAACCTCGATCGACTCGTTCGTCATTGCACAGCTTGAGAAACAGAATCTCGGACTGGCGTTGGAATCTCAGCCGCGTCGTCTGGTGCGACGACTGTACTTTGATCTGCTGGGACTGCCACCATCGCCAAAGGAACTGCACAGGTTTCTGGCCGACACGCGGCCCGGTGCGTACGAGCGACTTGTCGATCGTCTTCTTGCGTCTCCCCGTTTCGGTGAACGGTGGGCGCGGTACTGGCTCGATACGGTGGGGTACACCGATACCGTTTCCTACGACGGAGACACAAATTTCATTCCCGGTTTCATCAATGGTCGCTGGCGTTACCGGGACTATGTGATTGATTCCCTCAACGCCGACAAACCGTACGATCAGTTCCTGACCGAGCAGCTGGCAGGCGACGAACTCATCGATTGGCGCGACAGCGCATCGTTTAACTCAGAGGTCATCAGCACGCTGGCTGCTACGGGATTCTGGAGAAACAGTGAGGATCGAAGCGACTCGGCAAAAGAGATCGTCTACAAGTGGTCATTGCTCCATGACACGATGCAGACCTTTGGCACAAGTCTTCTGGGACTCACACTCCGTTGCGCACGATGTCACAGTCATAAACATGAGCCGATACCGCAGGAGGACTACTATCGGCTGCTGTCGCTGATCACTCCAGCGTTCAACATCGAAAACTGGAAGACACCGAAAGAGCGCGCGCTGCCAGCCCTCTCGGCAGCTGATAAGGTGGTGATCGACAAACACAACGCTGCGGTCGAAAACGAGGCCGCAGCGTTAGGCAAATGTGCGACGGCCATACGGGAAGCGTGCCACAAACGCCTTCGGGAGGAAAAGCTGGGCAGGGTTGCTGCGGAAGTGCGTGACGCGGTACGTGCGGCGTTCGAAATCAAAGTGCAGAAACGAACGCCTAAGCAGCAAAGTCTTGTTCAGCAGTACGCGGACCAGCTGGATGTCTCGAAGGAGGCAATCGAAGAGGGGTTGACCGTTGAGGAGAAAAAAGAAGTCGAGGATCTCGACGCGAAAGTCGTGGCGGCAAAAAAACGAACTCGTACGCACGGCTGGATTCAGGCGGTTTACGATGTGGGGCCTCCATCGTCCACGTACCTTCTGAAACGTGGTGACTACACGCGTCCCGGACGTGAAGTGAATCCGGGATTTTTGAGCGTTCTTGAAGAGTCAAACGGGAAGCCCAGGATCGAAAGCCTGCCGTCGAGCAGCGGGCGAAGGACAGCGCTGGCACGGTGGCTTACGAAGCCCTCCACCCCCGCGTCCGGACTCGTTGCACGCGTGATGGTCAATCGTATCTGGCAGCGCCTGACCGGTATTGGCATCGTGGCATCGTCAGAGAACCTCGGCATGTCCGGTTCAAGTCCGACGCACCCGGAGCTTTTGGAATGGCTTGCGGCGGAATTCGTCGACGGGGGCTGGCACATCAAGCCGTTGATCAGGTGGATCGTGAACTCCGCTGTGTATCGTCAGACATCACGTCCTGACCTGTCACGTCGACAGACTCATGCAGATCCACTGGAAATTGATCCGGAAAACCATCTTCTGTGGCAGGCCCGCCTACGCCGGCTTGAGTCGGAAGCGATCCGTGACTCTATGCTCGTTGCGGCTGGTGTGTTCGACTCCACGATGGGAGGAGCACCGGTGCCGCTCCATTATCAGAAAGACGGTCTGGCCAGTTTCGACCTGGAAAAGCTGCCAACTTCAACGGCAAAATGGCGCCGCAGTCTGTACCTGTTCCAGCGTCGGGTTTACCACCTGACCCTGATGAGTGTCTTTGACCAGCCGAGTGTCGCAGGTGCAGTTTGTCGACGCGCCTCATCGGCCGTCGCACTCCAGTCTCTCACGCTGCTGAACGATGATCTCGCGCTTGAGCTTGCAGAGCAATTCGGTAAGCGCGTGTACGAAAGCGCAGGTCCATCTCATAAGAAGCAGATCGACACAGTGTTTCGGTTCGCACTGGGGCGCCCGCCCGACGTGGACGAGTATGCGTGGAGTGCACAGCTCCTGAGTCAGCAGGCGGAACTCTACAGAAAAATCGTGAAAAAAGACGACGCGGCGGCGATGAATGATCGAGAGGTGGCCGAGAAATCACTGATGCATCTTTGCCGTGTTTTGTTTAACTCAACAGAGTTCCTCTATATCGAGTGACTCCAGCCATGAACGAACATACTGGATTTTGCCGCCGCGCTTTTCTGCAGCAATCAGGCCTGGGCTTCGGGACCCTGGCGCTGGCCGCTCTCCTGAAGCAGGACGGTTTGCTCGCGGACGGTGACTCGGCGACGGCGGCAACTCTGCAGGGCTTGCCGAAGCAGAGGATCGACCTGTCGTCGAAGAAGGGGCATTTCCCGGCACTCGCAAAAAATGTCGTGGTACTCATGCAGTCAGGCGGGCCAAGCCAGATGGATCTCTTTGATCCCAAACCGGATCTTCAGAGACGCCACGGGGCCACGGTTGCGATCGACAGCCTGCAGGGGCGGCCGCGCGAACCTCTGATGGCGAGCCCGTTTCGTTTCTCGCAACGGGGCCAGTCGGGCATGGAGTTCTCAGAGCTGGTTCCACACATAGGCGCTCTGGCCGACGACTTGTGCATGATTCGCTCGATGTACACGTTTGATCCGTGCCATGCAGGTGCGCCATTGATTCTTTTTACAGGCAAGCTGGAATTCGGACGTCCCACGGTCGGTGCGTGGGTCAGTTATGCGCTCGGCACTGAGAACCAGGACTTACCTGCGTACGTTGTTCTTCCGGACATAGCCGGGCATAACACGGCCGGCGCAGCGCTCTGGGACAACGGCTGGCTCCCGGCGCTCTATGGCGGAACCGAGTTCCGTCCGGTTGGTTCGCCGATCGTCAACCTACATTCCGCGCGGACGATGCCGCAGGGCGCCGACGTGAACGATCTCACATTGATCGGAATGTTAAACGAACAATACCGTCAGCGATTCCCTCGAGTATCGGAGCTTGAGTCGCGCGTTCGCAACTACGAATTGGCCGCGCGAATGCAAATCGCTGCGGAAAAGCATCTCGACCTGTCCCAGGAAACCGCCGGGACGCGACAGCTTTATGGTCTCGATGATCCCGTCACGGAAGCGTACGGCACGCAGTGCCTCATGGCCCGCCGTCTGATTGAGGCAGGAGTGCGATTCATACAGATCATGAACAAACCGCACAATCCATGGGATCATCACGGACGTTTGCGCCATCGTCTGCCAAAGGAGTGCGCCGCGACAGATCGACCCTCGGCTGCGCTGATCACGGATCTCAAACGGCGAGGCCTGCTCGACCAGACGATCGTGGTATGGATTGGAGAGTTCGGTCGTCTTCCGACATCGCAGGGCGGCACCGGCCGGGATCACAACATGCATGCCTTCACGGCATTGATCGCGGGAGGTGGTTTCAGATCGGGTCACATTCACGGCGCCACCGACGAGGTGGGATATCGTTCCGAAGTCGACAAAGTGAGCGTACTCGACCTCCTGGCCACGATCCTTCACCAGGTGGGACTCGATCAGAACAAACTCTCCTACCGACACAATAACATCGAAGAAACACTGACCGACGCGAAGGTGACACAGGCACGAGTCGTGGGCGAAGTGCTCAAGCGGGCTCCTGTTGTGACGTAGACTTGTGTTAATGCACCAGGCCGAACCCCCTTCAACCTGCTGAAAATGTGACCAGCCCGCGTTGATTTCCGTTGTGTTCCAGGCCGAAAGGATAGAGAGCTGTTCTCTTGACCTCCTGGTCTTGCCCGCAAGTCCGTCTCAAATTTCCTCATGGCCGGAAACCCGGGCTTGCAGCATATACAGCGGTCGTTGAAATCACCCGGCGCGACATGGCCGTCTGGACGATCGGACAAAATGGCAGCTACCGTGCCACTCATCCGGGCGCAGTGGTGTTACCGAAAGGTGACATTCGGCCTCACTTCCAACAGCGTCACGATATATTGCTGCACCCAACTGCAAAAGAAGTCGAACACTGGTGCGCTCCCGCAATGCCGTCCGACTTTCAAATTCATATTGTGGTATTCATGGTGTGAACGGGAGTGAATGTGCAACAATCCGGACTATTTTATCCGGACACCGGATGTGGTGTTTCAGCCGCAGTCGGTACCTTGAAATACTTTGTAACTGACAAATCCTGAACTCGTGACCGCGTTCCGGATTCCGACGTGCAAACAAAAACAGGCGTGTTTGGAGTTCCACTCGGAACACGCCTGTTAAGTCATCAGCGGCTAAGTCGTTAACGTACGCTTAGTGATGATGAGACTTGGAAGATTCACCTGCCGGAGGAAAAAACCAAATGATCGAGCACTGATCGCCATCACAAATGTCTATTTCATCAACGAAATTCGATCCGGGAGGTAAATCTCTTCTCTCCGAAAAAATGGTTGTTCGCTGAGCTGACGCTGGGGGTCATATGGCTTTGCTTAACAGAGCCCATGGCTTCATTCAGGCCGTTCAGTTCATCAACGACTGAGACCTGCTGTTCAACGACGCCGACCAGCATGCCAATATCGAGGACTGTGCTGACGAGTACGACTTCTGCTGACAGAATGACACCTGTTTCTTCGTCCTTTCAAAGAGTCTTGATCATTAGTTAGTTTACCTTTTAGTCTGAATAGAGAGAGAGAAAGAGAAACAGCAAAGCCCGCAAGAATTCCCGGTATTTCGTAGATGCACCGGAAAGGCGCAGAGACAGTTTCAGTGGCGGCCAGCACACTGGATCTGAATCAGCCTGTTCGTCCCGAGCGGACAACAAGGTGGTCATGGCCTCCGGATAACCTTTGTTGCTTGAGCACCATGGCCACACAAATACCGAACCATTTTCTGCCAGGACAAACGTCGCGGCAAAATCGGTTCGTGATGGGCAACGGTTTGTTTCCGAATGACTTACGGCGCGTAAGCTGGCCGGCAGTGTATCCGGCTGAACAAAGTAAATACGCAGTTTGTTCAGCGAGATTTACAGCGGCGACGTAAAGCTCATGTCTGTCAGTTCGTTCACAGCTTTGCCAGAGTGTCCAGTCATTTCTACCATA
>CAUZPL010000116.1:0-17834 GCA_963581585.1 Planctomycetota bacterium | reverse complement strand
AACGTGAACGTGAACGTGAACGTGAACGTGAGGTTTAGTGAATCAGACGATGTATTATGTAACTATGGTTTAGGCAGGCTGTGCCGTACCGTGTAATACCTTGGAGTCCTATACTTCTCAATTATTGGATATTACGTGTCGGTGATCGTCGCCGGCAGAAACTAGAGACGGCGAGGTCATCTGATAGTCGGAGGTCTCGCCTGAACGGTTACACGAGAGGAGTCTCTGATGCGGAGCAAATTGGCTATTGGAGCATGGTTGGCAGTGGCTGTTGTCGCCCTCGGCTGGCCTGAACAGGCCAGGGCCGAGTACTGGAAGCTCGGCTGGGGCGTCTTCGGTACGGGCTTGGAGCATGCAAAGCTCGAGCGTATCAGATGGGACTGGATCATGATATGTCACGGCAATGAGGACATAGAAGGGAGCAACCTCGCGGTCAACGAGGCGCTGAAATACAATCCGGATCAAAAATACCTGGTGCGGCTCTGGCCGGTTATGGGCCTGGGCAGGTTCCGGGAATACGCCAACCGGGCCACCTTCCTCGAGTATTACTTTGAGCCGAAGGTTCGAGCCGCAGTCAGGGAGACAATTAAGTCGAACATGGATGCCGTCCTCAACGGCATAGACAAGCCTGAGAACATACTGGGGTTTACCTTCATGGAGGAAATCCCAGCGCACTGGGGGCCATCTCTCCGCGCGCGAGAGATGCGCGTCGACCTCAAGCACTACGGGGCGCAGATCGCCGAGGAGATGGGCTTGAAAAAGTTCGAGTGGAACGCCGAGACCAAGACACACGTTTGCGGTATTTACGCGGACACGCTGAGGGACATATACGGTTATATCAGGTCCCTTGCTCCGGGCAGGAAGGTCTTCCACTGGCAGCACACTTACACAGGGACGATAGGCCGAGTCAGTACGCCAAGAACAGGGGAGCAGCGTCCCCTCCTCCGGGGCCCCGATGATGACCCGATGAAGCCCAACTATCTTCCCATGAAACTCTCTGATGTGATCTGCCCGGGGGGCGCGGACGGGCTTTTCACCTATCCGAGTACGAGTAGTGGATGGAAGAGGTACATGGAGCTGGTCAGAGAGCATAACTGGCCGTTCTTCTCTCAGCTTTCCCATCCGAGGGGCATGCACGTAGCCCCTTGGGAAGAGTGCGAGAATCTGGCCATGACGCGCGATCCGCTTAACTGGGGGAGCTTCTTTTTCTGCTGGGGGCACTGTCTGGGCCATAGGGCTGGCGACGACCCCAGCATACCGAAAGACCGCGACGGGGGCCGCCAGAAGGAGTTCGGGGGCTACCAGGATGCGGCCGTGCATCAGAGGATATTCCAGAACCGCCACAAGGTGGGCATTGACGCACTGCTGAGCTATCTGCGTCCGAGGGTGCTGGTGCACGCGCCGCTGTCAGTGCTCAAAGAGAATGGGCGCGTCCCGCTGACCGTGTTCGTGCACAACCCGCGCGATGTCGAATTCTGGCCGGAGTACCTCAGCGAGGCTCAGACGATGCGGAAGGTTTCTGTCACCGTTAACGCGCCGTCGGGTGTGCGGGTGCAAGCAGTCGGGGGCGGCGCCGATACGATCGCCCCGGGTGCTTACGAGCGGTATGATTATGTCCTGAGCGGATCCGGAGTGAACCTGCCGCTTTCCCGGGCCATTGCCATACAGGTCGAATGCAGCAAGTCGCCCGCTGCCGAGATAGCGATCAGTACAGAGACCTTTATTCCCCGCTTCCAGACCCACCGGCTCGAATATGCTCTTGAAAAGTGGGTCGAGCCTGGTTTTCGGCTCAAGGAAGCTGCAAGACCGCAAATAATCATCAAGCCATTAAACATTCCGGTTATCGAAAAGCCTTCTGTAAGCATCGACGGCGAAAACATAACCTACGACGGTGAGGTGAAACTGGGCCGCCAACTGGTCATATCGCCGGACGGCAGCGCCAAAATCAGTCCGAGCAACATGATCAGTCCGATGAACGAAAACCTGCGGGACGAGGATTCCCCGACCGGATTCAGGATATTCGAGGACGGATACGGAATAGGCTCCTACACTGCAAACCTCCCCCTTGAAATTGGGAGAGAGTACCTGCTGGAGTTCGAGGGCATGGCCACCGGCGGCGCCAACACCCAGGTGGGCCTGCGCTTCGTGGGGCAATTCGAGAAGGATTATCACGTAGACAAGCGGTATAAGCTCTGGATGGGCCTGCACGGCCGGTTCACCGATAAGTGGTCGAAGGTAAGCCATACCTTCGTTTTGCCGGAGGGAGGCACTGGGTTTTATACGTTATACTTTTACAGGTCCCCTCAGAAGGGCGCGATATCCTATGGGAACTTCAGCCTCGTTCCCGTGGGCGAGGACCGAGATGTTTCCGACAGTATAACGGACAAGATGCCGCTGCTGCAGCCCGGCAGGCTTAACCACGTGACCTATCGGGACGCGAAGGGCGAGAGGCATTATCCGAAGGCGGAGGTGCGCCTCGATTTGCCGTCCCGCTGAGATCCTCCGCCAGGGTCAGAATCCGGAAAGATCGGAGTTGAACTATTGCGAGTTTGGAGCATATGCGCACTGAGTCTGGTCATGAGCGGCGGCCTGTGGCGGTGGCATGCAGCACGGCCAAGTCGTCGGTTCCACCAACGACAAAGGGGAACATCCGCACGACCACCCGCTGACGCCCAACGACCTGTGGTCCACCGTGTACAAGCATCTAGGCATCGACCAAAACGCCACCATCACCGACTATTCGGGCCGACCGCAGCTACTGTTGCCGTTTGGCGAACCGATCCGCGAATTGATGTGAGGCGAATGCTCGCGGGCCGTTGAAGAAACGCCGCTGGCGAACCTGGTTCTGGACGCGGGCGCGAGAATGCGGCACAATTCCTGCACGTGTCGGTGATCGTCGCCGGCAGAAACTAGAGACGGCGAGGTCATCTGATAGTCGGAGGTCTCGCCTGAACGGTTACACGAGAGGAGTCTCAGATGCGGAGCAAATTGGCCATTGGAGCATGGTTGGCAATGGCTGTTGTCGCGCTCGGCTGGCCTGAACAGGCCAAGGCCGAACAGGCCAAGGTGGCAGAGATCGGTTTCCATTCCGCATCGCGCCCTTGCGCAGATATCGTGGTTACGTTGCCGCAGCAACATGCCCCCTCTTTCCGGGCCCTGCTTCCTGAAGAAGTGACGGGCTGTCCTTTGCCTGGCAAGGGTTTCTTCCATACCGAACCTGGCTTCGAATGGAAGAAGGGAGATCGTGGCTCATGGTCGGGAACGATAGAAATCGAGGATTTTGGGCGAATCCAGATCTCTCTCGTACCGCGTGATTACTATGTCGAGATCACCTGGACGTTGGAGAATCTCTCCGCCAAGCCGCTCAAGAAGACTTCCCTGAATTTCTGCTTCAATGTGAACAACGCAGGCAGCGGCGGACGAAGTTGGGCCAATCGGGAGTTCCTGCCGAAGAGCAGGTTGAACCGCGAAGAAGACGGAGAATTCTGGCATGACCGGGTCGCCCACAAGGGCGCCTATGTCCATAGCGCCGGTCGCTGGATCAACGAGCCGACGGCGGCGCTCGATGCGTCGATCCTTGTGATTGCCAACCAGGCCGGGAACCGATATGCATTTCAGATGTGGGACAAACCGGTTCCGAGTACATGGATTAATACTGGCAACGCCTGTATGCACCTGAAGCCGGTGCTGTGCGATTCGTTGGGCGTCGGAGAAACTGCGGTAATGCGCGGCCGCATGGGCATCAGCCCCAAGGGCCTCGAACCGATATGGCGGCTCTATCAGGGCCTCACTCAGATCAGCGGGCAGGCAACCGCAAATGAGAAGGCCCAACACGGCGCTCCAGCAGACGCCGACCCGCAGCGGCGCTGAGCTCACCGGCAGCGTCTGCGGTTCCGATCACCTACGTCCTGTCTGGCACAGGAACCGGAACGGTCAGCGGCACGTCCTTCACCGACGCGGAATTCACCTACAGCTTCTTTGGCGACACGGCCAACGTCACTGGCGGGCCTACTTACCTTAACCTGGTTGAGACATTGCCCGCGACGCTCCAGATCAGCGGGTTCGCGGGAGCCACAATCACTGACGATGTCTATATCTTCAACAACACCACGAATGCGGTCGCGGGAATCGGCCTAGAGATAGGTCTTGACATGTTCAGTACCAAGGACGTAGCGGGCTTGTCGAGCTACGACCTCACAAGCGAAATCGGGCCGCTGGCGGCATCATCACAATTGTCAACCAGCCAGGGGTCGTTCGCAACGAGTTTGAGCACCGTGGAGTTCACCAACTACCAGACGGCGGTGTCCTTCACGGCTGCTATTGATTCTGCCGTGGTCCCCGAGCCATCGTCTCTGGCGCTGCTGGGCATCGGCGCGCTGGGTCTGTTCGGCTACGGCAGACGTCGCCGGCAAACATCGGCCGCTGCCTGAGGCACAGGGAGCTCACCACCACACAGCTCATCACGGGCGGCTATCGGGTCGCCCGTTTTTTCTTGCGCTCACAAGTGCATCCGCAGGTTGCGACCACTGGTGACGCACTGTCCACATTTGAGTAACTGGCTGCTGACGAACCGCCTGTGGCGAATCAGGTGCTGTTCTCGGCTGTCGGGGTACTGGCCAACCTGCAGACCACTCGCGCAGTGAAAGCAGAACTGAAGAGACGAGCGGAAAGGAATTGAGTGGGATGGGTCCTTATTTGGACTGAACCCACCAAACCACACCGCCCCCCAGCTGATTTGCAGGACTAACTTTACGCGTTGACACACTTGAGCGGGCCGGTCTGATCGTCATCACATACGACGGCCGCCTCCGGTTCGGACGGCCAGCAGGAACATCGTGATCACAGTGTGACCAAAGGTGCATTTGGCACCGCATCGGATTGAGCCCGGTCGCGGGAATGTACGAGAAATGGTGTCTCTCAGGCCGTTAAGGCCGGCAACTGGCCGCGAAAGACAGGAAACCTCCGTGTGAAAACAGTCTGCAATCTGTCTTGAAGGAGATCACTGGTTTTGCTGTGCAGGGAGGGACAGCGCCTTTACGGAGGGATTCAACGATGTCGCTCTCGCGTCAGCAAACGAAAACCGCAAAAACAAATGAACGTCGTCGGTCGAAGATAGAAACGTCGGGAGAAGATCAGACGTTTTGTTGAGAACACCGAAAACCTCAAAACGTGCTTCGAGCACGAGCTTAAATATGTCTTGACCCTCAGGGAAAGGCTGTCAGGCAAGTATGTCGCTGAGCCCGAAGTCTTCCGCGAACTCAATCGTCTGATCGTACAGACTAATGACCTGGTCTCGCGTGACCATGAGTCTGAACATGACGTTTGGGCACTGGAATATCTGCACTATGAACTGCCGATTCTGTTTGCAGCTGCGTGCAAGTCGATCGGAGTTGACGCAAATATCGAGTATCCGCGTTTCCTTGATGAAATCGAGGATCTGCAGCGCGATGAAGCTGCTGAGCAAGCAAAATGGCAGCACACCATCGGCTTAGCGATCGCTGCTTCGGCAACTGGAACGTCGAAAGACTGATCCATGGCTTCAAGTCGTGATGTGGACAAACGTATTCGTAAACAGAAGAACAGGCAGAACACAGCCAAGCAGGTTTTGGACTTAGCGAAGCAGGGATTGTCCGGACATCACATATCTCAGAGAAATCCGTCCATACCAAAGCAAACGGCTTACCGCATCATCAAAGACGCGAAATCGCAGTGTCCGAGATTCCTCCCAGAGTAATTTGGTCCGCAAATGTCTCACAAATTTGTGGGACATTCTGAAGTGCACAAATTATGTCTGATTTTGTCGGAAGTACTTGCCTCCTGCTTTCATAAGTATTTAGCGCGGTCTCCAAGCACTTAAGACGGAGTATGCAGCTCGAAACGCTGTCTGTCTTGCGAGTAAATTAGTACCGGAACTTTTGCGGAACATTTGACGGTTTAATTCCAGCCATAACGCGGCTCGACGTTAGGTAACCGGCCGCATTGTAAGCCTTCATTAAAGGAGCTTTATCATGGTTAAGGAATCTGATGGCGGTTTCCGGGACACCGCCATCCATACCGATGCGGTCTGCGGACTCGTGGATTTCCTGAAGCACACTTCTCCTGGGGAAGGCGGATTACGGTCTGCTTGTCGCCGGGGCCTCCCGGTGCGGTATTGCCACAGCCGCGCGTTCATCATGGGCCGGGACTTCCTGCAGTACGTTTCCGAACAGCAGTCAACTGCTCCCGGACCGCGGGAAGGCGATACGCCGCAATGTGTGCAGCGACAGCTGGAACTCCAGTTCCCGGACGAAGACTGACTCACACGCGCTCCCCGTCTTCGTGCCCACCGGTTCAGGATGCTCTTCGCAGGTGTACTTTTCGGTGTACCCTTCCCAATCTCGCCGCAAAACTCAGGTGTAGTGCCCTGTAACTCAACGAACTCTTCGCCAGACTTGGTATCCTCATTCTCTGATGGGCTGCGGCGCGATTCAACGTTGGCTTCTGACCTGCGCCGAGGTTCCCTACGCTATGGCACTCAGCAAAAGTGTCCTGCAGAGATTCGCACATGACCGTCCAATATCACGATCCCAAAGCCAGACCGTCGACACCCGCAATGCCTTACGGATTGGCCGCCAAACTTGAGGGCGCCATCATGATTGGCTTGCTTGCCAACGGCTTTCCCGATTCCGAACAATTCTTAGACGCTGTCGAAACCTCGGTCGGCAAAGCTCTGCCGAGCGTTACATTCAAACGGTACAACAAACGTAATCCCTCGATCCGTGCAAGTGATGAATTGATGGGGGAAATCGCGAACGACTGCGACGCATTCATTTCCGCCTACGGACACTGAGGCAGCTGCACTTCCGGCACCGTGCGTGACGGCATCGAGGCAGCAAAACGCGGTCTGCCCGCGGTCGCATTCGTCACCGATGATTTCTGGAAACAGGGGGGTTTTATTGCGAACGCGGGGGGTATGCCCGATGTTCCCAAGGTCAAACTACCGCACCCGGTCGCCGGTACCGGTCATCAGGCGATGCACGAACTGGCCGATCGGATTTGCGCCGAAGTCATCGATCGCTTGAGGAACGCATGAGCATGTTATGGTCCGCACCTGACGAGTCCGCGGCGCTGGAAGCGCTGCACGCAAGCGGCTGCACTGATGGATTGCCGGTACTGGTTCCGACCCCTGAGCGTGTCGAGCGCATGATCTTGGCGAGCGGTCACGAGACCGACATGAGCCTCGGCAGTATGGGGCCGCAATGGGGCAATGCCACGGTGGGAAAAGTGGCGGTGGCAGCCATCATGGCCGGTTGCCTGCCCGACCATTTCCCGGTGGTTGTCGCAGCAATCAAAGCCGTCTGTCAGGACACGTTCGATCTCGCCGAAATTCAATGTACGACCCATTGCATTTTTCCGATGCTCATTGTCAACGGACCCGCGCGAATGGACTGCGGCGACATCGCTTCGGGCTTCGGCGCCCTGGGACCGGGCCATCGCGCGAACGCGTCGATCGGCCGGGCACTGCGACTCACAATGATCAACATCGGCGGCGCACGACCGGGTGAGGCCGACATGTCGCTGCACGGCCATCCCGGCAAATTCACCTGCTGTTTCGCCGAAGACGAAGAGCACTCGCCGTTTCCGCCATTGCATACGAGCTTTGGATACAATGCAGAACAGAGCGTGGTGACAATTCTCGGCGTAGAAGGACCGCATTCCACAATTTTCACCGGCAATGCCGACGACCCGGCGGCCGCAGAAGGTTTAATCGACGCACTCGCGTCAGTGCTCGCGAACACCGGCAGCAACAATTCGCATTTAGGCGGCCACGCTGCCGTCGCGATCGTATTAAACCACGACCACGCGAGTGTCCTGGCAAAACACGGCTACACCCGCGAAACGTTGCAAACAGCGTTGAGCAAACGCGCGGTCACGCCTCGTGAGACATTATTGAAGATGAATCCGAAAATGCTGGTCGGCGACGAAGCAATGATTCCGGCAGTTCGGGAGCCACAGAACATTCTCGTGCTCGTCGCCGGCGGTTCGGGTTTGTATTCGATGGTGATGCCCTCATGGTGCGCGGGGCCTCACGGAAATGTTGTCGTGCACGAACAAATCGAAATCGGCCAGTTTTGTGAATTACCGAGTGTCGCGGCAGACTAATCAATGTGTGACACGCCGCAATATCCACACACAGACCACCGACACCAGCCTGGTCCAGCTAGAACAGCTGACCAGTCTGGAGACTCTCGAACTCAGCGGAACGCAGATCACCGACGCGGGACTGGTGCATCTGAAAGGGCTGGCCAGGCTGCAGGCGCTCGTCCTCGGCAACACCCAGATCACTGACGCGGGCGTCGACACACTGCAGAAGACACTGCCGAAGTGTCGGATCATTCAATTACCGCTCCGCCGAATCCATGACTCACGTCTTTATAAAAATCAGAAACAATCTCTCTATAAATATTTATTTGAGCCAAAGTTTGTACCTGATCACCTATTTTATTCTAAAACTTTATATTGAAAAGCTTCAATATCATCTCTATATCTTTCAAAACTAATATCTTTTGTCTCTTCATCATAATACTATGTATAATGCTTATGAATTGATCTATTTTTATGCGGCAGCTTTTGCTTGGGTATTCTGATTTTATCGCAAATTATATCAAAATCTTCTTTGAATGTTTTCAAATCTTCCTACAAAATCCATTAACATTTTTCCACTATTCATCTGAAATCCAATTTAACTGCTGTTCAAATGGGCTCTTTTCTTCGCAGACCCTTACAAGTCTTGGGGAATGATTTATAAATCTCGAGCCTAACTTGAAGCGATCATTTTCATTAAAAACAAATGATAAATTCAGTTTACTCCTTTGAGTTAGTGCATATTTAGGTGCCTAACGACCAAGCTCACCGGCGGCAATGAAGCGTAGCGGGATCGCCGTCCGAGTGCAGCACCTTCGTTAGCTGATTTTGATTTTAATGCCACGCTTTTTCGTAAATTTCAAAATCTTTACGATACATCTCTTCAATCTTTTTCTTTTGATGCTGATTAGGACTATATTAATTTCTACCTCTGTTTTTGTTTACCTCCTTATCATTAACATCAAGTCTGTTAGGAATACCACACTCCTCAAATGCTAAGTTAATACCTTCAATTAGATTCTCGAGTCAGTACACCTGCTTAAGAAGAACGTTTTCGTTAGAATCTGTGATGTCATCCCACATTGGGGCTGTGTGTGTCATGAAATGATTTCCGAGCGGGTAATATATGGAATCGCTCAAGCGTGCTTCCTGTGTGTAATCTAAAAACACATCGAAAGCGTAAGAAGTATTAAGCATCAACTTTTTACTTATTATAAATATTTTTAAAGAACGGGCCATGTTCTTAATGCACCCAGAGTCTTCTCAAAAAAGGTAATAAAACATACTTACGCACCTGTCTGTAGGCTCCCGAGAAAATGCGAACGAAAATATATCATCCCGTTTTTCAGGATAAACATAGTTTTTAGCAAAGAGACACCGCTTAAATTAGTATTCTCCTAAGCCAACTCTATAGTTGTTAAGAATATCGTTATATTCCTCGGGCATCGCTTGAATAAAAGTCTTTGGTTTTTATCCGATCCACCTCTACATAATATGGCTGAAGCAAGGAGCGAGTGGTCATTCCCGCCGATTTCTTAACGTGAAGCCAAAATAATTGTCTTGAGTCATTTTTTCTATGAGATGGTTTTATCAGCTAACTTTGAATTAGTACGAGACCATCGCGGATAAAGCCGTAGAGGCTACTTCGAATTCCATGGTTCTGGATCGTCGCATCTGGCACTGTACAGGTGAGTTGGGTCACTCTCCGATGACCAGTGTCTCAAACCGCACTGGTATATCTGGCGATTATCATGCCGTCAATTCTTTGATATCCCGATCATCGCTGATAAAATCAGAACACTGGCATGACCACGACAGCCGCTGGCGTTCTCAAGGATGTCCGACAATGAGTGTTGGATTGATGCGTGAGGCACTGAAGGAAGTCCGACTGAGCAAAGCCGAGGAGACCTGGTTTCCTCGCTGGTTCCTGCTCTGCGCAGCGATGGTATTGCCTGTCAAGATCCCCAACCCAGGCGCAGAAATACCCGCGGCCGATGGATCGGATTGACCCGAACGGGTGCGCGTGTGGTTCAGCAGCGGCATGGATGCCGAGATTCGGCGCGACAACGGCGGAGCGCTTCAACGGTGAAGCCTTGTATTACGTGCGGCACGGCGGGGCCGGTCATTCCAGACCGTCCAGCGCGATCTACATCATCAACAGGCCCGTCGTCGCAGGCCTCAAGTACACGGCCACGGCCTGGATCAGGTGCCGGGACATGCGGGAGTTGTCCTCACAGATGTGGAGGTGTCCCGGTCAACGATTCACCATTCAATCCGATGTCAACCTCGTCGCAAATCGCGTCGAGTGCAGCGGTGAGTGCTGGTGCTCTCGAATAGCTTGAGGCAAACGACATAATTGATGCTCGTGGTTAGTCTCGCGGCAACACCATTGAAAATCGATCCTTTAAGGACAATTTGCCCGCAGATGATCGTCCACCGATGGCTCAATCAACTCACCCAGTTTTTCGGAAACCCATCAAGTGGCGAATCGTCGGCCGGTTTCCAGATCACCGTCTCGTGAATCTTACGGGCTAAGGCGATGTCATTCGGTGTGACTGCACGGACACGGTGGGTCTGCAACTTCACAGTCACATGGGCGTACCCGACCGAAAAATCTGGATGATGCCAGGCGGCTTCGGCAAGGTATCCGATCGTATTGATCAGCATCATTGTGTGCGCGAAGCCTGGCGTCGTGTACTTCCGCCGCAACCAACCATTACGTACCTCCCAACCGGGCAAATCCTCTAGTGCCTGATGAAGCTGTTCTTCCGTTAACACAAAATCGTCGGCCATGATGTTGGTCCTCCCAATGCAAATGTTCGCTTACATTTCCGATTTGAGATCAGCTGGATTCAATGTGTTCATCAACCGAGAGAAGAAAGTCAACTTCAAAAGCCAGTCATCTGGCAGCATTTATCGGCAACCGGCCAGGACGCGCGGTTTTTGTCGGCATCTACAGAACCGACGGACAATATTCTACAGCCTATGAGAAACGTCAGCAGACCAAGGAATGGATGGAACTGATTCGGTATGGATTTCCTAATCATCGCAAAAAATGACTGTGGTTTGATCTCGTAAGAACCAAACATCTTTCCAGGTGGTCAGGCAACCTGATGATTGAGTGGACCAGCGAACGATCGTGGAGTCGCTGGGCCGGAAAAAATACCTTCGAGGTTCTGGCAATCAATGAAGAGTCGTTGCTATCAGAGGCAATGCCAGATTATAGAGACATTGTTCTTTCTTGGAATGACCTGAGAATCATTACTACGAAGTGGAGTACGCGAGTGAACTTCGGTACCGCAATCCGCCTATCAGTGAGCGCACGATTGTCTTTGCAATCACCCAGAGCGGGGACACCGCTGATACGCTTGCCGCAATGCGGGAATGCAAGTGGAAAGGTCACCCCACACTGGCCATCTGCGATGTGGCTGGATCGACAATCGCCCGGAAAGCCGACGGCGGTATTTTCTGCACGCCGGGCTGGAAATCGGCGTGGCATCCACCAAGGCGTTTACGTCCCAGGTGACGGTGCTGATCCTGCTGTCACTCTATCTGGGTCGCACGCGGCATCTGTCCTGTCCGGCAGGCAAACGCATCATTCGACAGCTGAGGTCAATACCGGAAGTCATCGAGCAGACACTCAAATGTCACGAACAGGTGGAAGAGATTTCCGGCAAGTATTCGGGACTCAACAGCTTTCTGTATCTGGGCCGGCTGTACAACTTCCTGGTTGCACTCGAAGGGGCACTCAAGCCGAAGGAAATCAGTTACTTCCATGCCGAAGGCTATCCCGCGGGGGAGATGAAACACGGTCCGATTGCGCTGGTGGACGAAAAGACACCCAGCGTGTTTGTCATTCCGAGAGGCGGTATTTATCCGAAAGTCGTCAGCAACATGGAAGAAATCAAGGCACGCAAAGGCCCCGTGATTGCCGTGGCGTGTGAAGGAGACACTGACGTGGCCTGTATTGCGGATGACGTTATTTATGTGTCTGATGTGGAAGAATACCTGCAGCCGCTGGTGTGTGCGATCCCACTGCAGCTGCTGAGCTATCACATTGCGCTGCTGCGGGGATGCAATGTGGACCGACCGCGAAACCTCGCCAAAAGCGTGACCGTCGAATGATTCACCTGTCGACTGAATCATTAGTGAACGGCTCAACTGGCAGGACACCCACGCGTCACCGAATCTTGTTTGCGGATTTGTAGATTGCCCATCCCACGCTCGCCAGGATCCAGCCCGCTATCAGACCCTCCATCGAGGAAGTGAACCATACGCACAGGAGACCGAAGACCAACAGGGCAAATATCTTGTGTGAGCTTCAGCCTTCCTGCTCGGAGAGTTCTTTGATGTGATTCAGCACTCGACGATGAATACGGTGGATGCAGAGATCTGACCACAGCGTCCAGTAGTCTTGCGGGTACATTTCAAACTTGTACCACGTGCTCCCCTCCAACCGCGTCAGGCCGTTGGGCAATTCAATGAGCCGGAATTCGCCCCGCTGGCAGCGCAGGTAGCCGTCCAGATGTGGCGGATGAACGTGCCGATAGGGGCTCAACTCGTGCATGGGTGGCGGTTGCGACTCGACGTCGAACGCCAATCTGCGCGGTTCGTCCCAAACAGTGATCGGCTCGACGAATGCTCCGGTCGAAAACTCGCAGCGACGCACTGCTCCCACGCTGTTCCCCTCAATCGTCGCGCGCTTCGGATAGGCGATTCCAAGCCGGAAGTACCAGTCGGGTGGTGGCGGCAGTTCCGAAAAGCCGACGACGTACGGCCATACTTGCCGCGGCGGTGCATTGATCTCGACCGACGAAACCACTTCGTATTCGGGCGTCGGCCGGTAGTTGAGTTCTGCGCCTGTCGCCAGCGGCAATAACGCGATGGGCAGCGACAGCGCCGTTGCACGGCTCGGTGTCATTACCGCCACAGCGTACCCGATCAGCCCACCCAACAGTCCCATCACGGCCGCGACGGGATATAGCATCGCCAAACAGATAATTCCTTCAAACGCGAATAACAGCACGGCGATGCCGCACAAGAAGATCGCCAGCTCGGCTACCAGAAGACTGCTTCCCAGGTTACGCGGATAAGGGCGGTTATAAAGAAAGGCGCTGACCACACCGACCAGGATCGGCGTTCCCAGAAACAGCGCGACGCCGTAATCAGCAAATGCATAGACGCTAACCACCAGCATGAGCAGCGAGATCACGATGCTGACAACAATGCCCAAGAGTGCGCTACGCACGCGATGATCCACGACTGCTTGCGGCTTTTGCGTGGCGAAGGAGATGCTTTCCCGGCCAGGAAGCGCGCAAAGCAGGGCCATCACGATAAAGTTGATCCCTGGCATCAATACCAGCAGACCAAGCCAGGCAGTGGCCCCGGCATCGGCTGTCCGCCGCACGCTCATTGAGACCGCGATCCATAAAAACGGAAGCGTCCACACGAACAGCGCCCAGCCGAGCCATTCCGGAGCAGGCGGCACGAGGAATTGTTGCCGCATGCTCAACAACGGATTCAGAAAGTCATATGGCGCGAAGAACTTTCCTGTGTAGAAGTAAATCAATCCACCCTCGACGCCGTACTTGAACGCCATTAGCCCAATGCCGCTAACGGCGTACGCCACGCGCCCCACATCTCGGGAGAGGGTGAACCAAAGCGCCAGCAAGCCGATGACCCCACCTGGGTCTGAGGTGTCAGGTTTCGGGGGCGGGCCGAAGGGGCTTTCACCTTGTGACATGCGAGCGTTGCTTCATGTGGGTGATTTCAAAACGATGGCTGGAGTATCGGGGGCCACCGCATCAGTTTCGACTGCTTATGGAAGCAAGCCAGGTCCAAGTCGTGACGATGACGAACATACCAGCCACATTAATGCCCTCAGCCATGTGGCGAGAAATACTTCAGACATCATCGTTACTTCTATCATCACTCGTTGCCATGTCGTGGACTCAAAACGGATCGCCGCCCCGAGCGCTTTCAGTCATAAGAAACATGAAGCCCGCCCGGGCAAACATCACAAACAAAGCAGTCATGTGGTGAAGATAAAAATGCGCGACAATCGGACATTTTGGTAGTCACTTGACAAAAGTGACACTATTCCATACTATTTTTTCCTTGCCGCAACGGTGGTGGACTACTGAGCGGGGGGGCTCGAGGTGCTTGTACTCAGCAGAAAACAAGGGGAAAAAATCGTCATTGGTGACAATATTTCCGTAGTGGTTATCGAGGTTCGTGGTGCTAAAGTCCGACTGGGGATCGACGCTCCTCGTGATGTCGCGGTTCACCGGGAAGAAGTCTACGAAGCGATCAAACGCGAATCAGAACAACAGACAGACTGACTGAATTACCGGTGAAGTAGCTTCCATGCCGAACATTGGGCTCAACCTCAGACGAATCCGCAAATCGAAGGGCCTGAGCCAAGGTGATCTGGCGACTGCTCTCGAAGTCTCACGCACGTCTATCGTTTTGATGGAGCAGGGGAAGCGGAATGTGAAGGCCCAAGAGATTGAGGCAATTGCCTCAATCTTCAGCTGCAGTACTGCCAGCTTGTTCAACGAAGCCGGACCGCATTCCCTGCCGGGAGACGAGCGCGACCTGCTGGCCGAGATCGGGCAGACTCTCTCGGACGCTGTGGAACAGGCTCTCCCGCAGGACATTATCCGGCGCACATTGAGAATCGCATCAGTCCTCACCGACTTCGAAGCCCGGCTGGGGCTGGACGGTGGCTCGGTGGGACCTCATTCCTATGACATTTCGCCGCCCAAGACAGCTTGGGAAGCGGCTCACCAGGGCATCCGCGCAGCTGCCGAGGAGCGACAGAGGCTGAACTTGGGTGACGCCCCGATCCGCGATGTTGACGAGACGCTCGCCAGCAACCGGATCCGCATGACGAAATCCGAGTTGCCGGCCGACATCTCGGGGCTGTTTCTGAACAACCGCAGGACAGGCTTCCTTCTGATCGTCAACCGCACCATCCCGGTAGAACGGCGGAGATTCCAGTTTGCCCACGGCTACGGCCATGTTCTGTTCGATCGCCACCACCGATGCCTGACGTGCCGCCTGGCCAACCGTCGCGATTTCTCTGAGATCCGTGCTTCTGCGTTTGCCATCAGATTCCTCGTACCCGAGGCCGGGATCCGTCGCTATCTGGAGACCCTCGGTAAGGAGACGCTGGGCCGCTCTGCCGGGAGTGAGGTGCAGCTCTATTCGGAGCCCTACGACTCAGGTCTCGATGAGAAACGCATTCGCGTCCCCGGAAGAGGTCGCCGAGGAAGTGAACCCATCAGCTACTGCGACCTCGTTCGGATCGCATGGTTCTACGGTGTGACCCCCTCCATGGCTGCAGGAGTCCTCCGCAATCTCCGCTACATCACCAAGGGTCAGTTTGAGCAGATGGATAAGACCAATGAGACAACATCAGTAATATCTCTGAAGCGTGCACTCGGACTTTCGGATCATCACGTCGAATCGGGTCGAGAGAGCCTTCGCTCACGACTGTCGGCCCTGTCTGTCGAATGTCTCAATCAGAGGCTGATCACACACGATGAATTCAATACGGCCACGACGTTGATTGAGCTAGGCGAAGACCAGCGGCAGGCCCTCCTCTCGCAAGTGACAACCAAGGTGCAACACGTGGAAAAGAAGCTGCAGGCCTATGCCTGATCCATCCAGTGCGTTCGTCCTCGGAGCTAGCGGCCATGGGATCGCCATGGGATCGCCATGGGATCGCCATGGAGAGAGGGGCAAGATGAAACAAGAACAACGATGCCAGAACTTCAACCACAGGCGATCGAACGCCCCGGTCCGCTTTTGCCCAACATGCGGTGGGGTCGTCAACCAAAGTCTGCCCATCAAGAAATGCACCCAGGAGGAACACGCGAAGAGGCGGCGGGGGAGGAACAAATTCTGCGTGGACTGCAGCGAGCAACTGGTGAAAGGTAACAATTGATGACCGAAATTGTGAACAACCTCCAAACCAGCGACCAGGTAAGGACGGCGTTGCTGCTTGCCGCCGGAACCGGCAGTCGCCTGCAACCCCTGACCCATGACGCTCCCAAGTGTCTCACGGAGATAAACGGCGTCCCGATCCTGGAACATCAGGTTCGTTGCCTGGAGCAATGGGGCTTCGAGCGTCTGGTCGTCGTTCTCGGCCACCAGGGCGATCAGATTCGAGAGTTCCTGGGTAGCTTTGTGTCGGATCTGAAAGTCAGTTACATCCACAACACACAGTATCGAACGACCAACAACCTTTACTCGATGTGGTTGGCTCGGAAGGCGATCGATCGGTCGTTTCTCCTCCTGGAGTGTGACCTTTTCTTCGAGGCCGACCTGCTGTCAGGGATGCTGCAGCCGGACAGGATCGCTCTCGCAAGCCCACAGCCGTGGATGCGGGGTACCACCGTCACCCTGGACGACTCGCAGCGGGTCGCTTCGTTTCAGGTGGGAGGTGGCGCCCCACGAGATCCCCTCGCCTACAAGACCGTGAACATTTACAGCCTCTCCCTGTCCACCTGGCACCGCATGAGGAAATGTCTCGATGCGTACGTTTCCTTGGGCAGGGTGAACGACTACTACGAGGCCGTTTTTCGCGACATGGCCGTCGACGGCGCATTCAACGCTGTGGCCGTGTCCTTTGACCACGGGAATTGGTACGAAATCGATACGCTGGCGGATCTGTGCGCCGCCGAAAAATTGTTCCCGAACTCACGTATTGGCGAAACGAGAAATACGAAAATCGCGGTCGAAGCCCTCAGCTTCACTAAACTCGGCCAAGCCGGGAACAACAATGCGCTGCCAGTCCCGCAACCTCACCCCGCGTCTCGATCAGGGTCTGAGGTTCAGTGTGACTGAGCTGGACTATGCAACTGTTCAGCGATACTGGAATGCCGCCAAACCCTCGATCCTCTCACCCTACATGATGGACGGATTTGGCTTTCCTGCAGGCGCGGGTCGGTTTCGATTTCGGGCAGAATCGAAAATTGTCCAACGGCTCATCGCCGGTACCAACACCAACGGAACCGTGTTGGACCTCGGCAGTGGCATGGGCTACTGGGCCGAGCTCTTTTCCCGCCAGTTCGCCAATGTTGTTGCCATCGAAGCCTGCTTGCCACTGTTTCAGGAGCTGAGTCGCCAGTGCGCTCCGTACCCCAATGTCAAAACTCTTCATGCCGAGGTGTCCGAGTTTGAACCAGAAGGCGTTTATTCCTTGATGTTCTTCGGTGGCATGCTGATGTACCTCAAGACCGAAGACGTGATTTCACTTCTCCTGAAGCTCATCCCCTTCCTCGAGGCCGGCGGCATGATCCTGTGCAGGGAGACCACTGTGCGTGGGGAAACGGTCACGCGCGAAGGAGAGTATCAGGCCGTGTACCGCTCCGTCGCATCGTATTCGCGGATCTTCGAAGAATGTGGACTCACGGTTTCGACCACCGAACTGAACATACCCTACGCCGTACTTCAGATCGGCTGTGAGTCCGTTCGCAAGTGGAAGGAGATAATGCCGAAGCTGTTGCAGTTGACCCCCGTCGTCGGTCGTCTCGCATATTTGGCTCTGAGGCTGAGCGGCCCCTTGGCCCTTCGAGTGCCCGAGGCGCTGGGGTTCAGGATCCCGCGCCTAACGAATCACTTCTTCGTACTGCGAGCAGCGGGGTGATCTGGTCCATCGACGCCGGCATCATCACGGTTCTTGGCGAAGGGAAAAGGTTTGA
>CAUZPL010000115.1:0-17862 GCA_963581585.1 Planctomycetota bacterium | reverse complement strand
GGACACGGTCACTGTCAGCAGCAGCGGTCAGATCCACACCACCGGCCAGTCGTCCATGGGGATCAACGCTCAAAGCGTGGGCGGTGGTGGCGGCGACGGCGGATTTTCCGGCAGTCTTGCCGCATCAACCGGCGGGGCTATTGCTGTGTCTGTGGGTGGTTCCGGCGGCAGCGGCGGAAACGCAGCTGCGGTGAATGTTACCAGTAACGGCAGCGGCGGCGTGGGCACCGGGACGATTACAACGACTCAGAACAACTCGATCGGTATTCTGGCGCAGTCGGTTGGTGGTGGGGGTGGCAACGGGGGCTCCAGCTTAGGTTTAGCCGGGGGGACCACATTCGGAGCAAGTGTATCACTCGGTGGTTCCGGCAGCGGCGGCGGTAATGCGGGTGCAGTGGATGTCGACAGCGACACAAACATCACGACCCAGGGCCATTTTGCGCACAGTATCCAGGCACAGAGCGTGGGTGGCGGCGGTGGCAACGGTGGTTTTAGTGTCTCAGTCGCCGCCGGAGGAACATTCGGCGGCTCGGTAGGGATCGGTGGTTCCGGCAGCGGCGGCGGCGTGGCAGACAGTGTCTCTGTGACCAGTGACGGAACGCTCAACACACAGGGCAGTTTTTCTCATGGTGTTCTGGCACAAAGCCTCGGTGGTGGCGGTGGAAGCGGCGGCTTCGCCGCGTCCGGCGCATTCACGCCAGGTCCGGCAGGACTTGCGGTCAGTGTTGGTGGCAGCGGTGGTACGGGCAATACATCGGACACGGTCACTGTCAGCAGCAGCGGTCAGATCCACACCACCGGCCAGTCGTCCATGGGGATCAACGCTCAAAGCGTGGGCGGTGGTGGCGGCGACGGCGGATTTTCCGGCAGTCTTGCCGCATCACAGACGGGGGGAGCTATTGCTGTATCGGTCGGTGGTTCCGGCGGCAGCGGCGGGAACGCAGCTGCGGTGAATGTGGATAACGACGGGATGGTTACAACGACTCAGAACAACTCGATCGGTATTCTGGCGCAGTCGGTTGGTGGTGGGGGTGGCAATGGTGGCTTCAGCGTGTCGGGAGCAGGAGGACGTTTCGCCGGAGGCATCTCTGTTGGTGGTACGGGCAGTGCCGGCGGTGCCGGAGGAACCGTTTCGCTGGACAACAGCGGCATCATTGGGACCACAGGCAGCCTGGCATTTGGACTTCAGGCGCAAAGCGTAGGTGGTGGCGGTGGTAATGGTGGCTTCTCGATCGGAGCCGGAATTTCCGCGGGGAGTACCAGTGGTGCCGGTCTCAGCGTTGCCGTAGGAGGATCCGGTGGACCAGGCAGCACCGGAGGGCTCGTTGGTGTTACCAATCAGCAAAATGTGACAACTGCTGGTAAAAATTCGCATGCGATCTTTGCGCAGAGCATTGGAGGAGGTGGCGGCACGGGTGGTTTTGCTGGTGCACTGGCGGGAAATATCGGCAACACCGCTGCCATCAGCGTAGGCGTGGGTGGTTCCGGAGGGACCGGCAGCAGTGCAAGCAAGGTGACAGTCAACAGTCTCAGCGGAACGATTCAAACCGGAGAAGATGGAGCGAGCGGTATTTACGCTCAAAGCCTGGGCGGCGGCGGCGGTGACGGCGGATTCGGGCTCTCGGCAGCGTTGGGCAGCGGAGATAAGGCACTCAACCTGGCCGTCGCTGTGGGCGGCTCCGGCGGTGAGGGCGGAACAGGCGGCGAAGTGGAAATCAACAACTCCAGTGCAATCACTACCGGCGGCAGTAACACAAGCGGCATTTTTGCGCAGAGCCTGGGCGGTGGCGGTGGAACGGCCGGCTTTTCAGGCAGCCTTGCCGCGAGTATGTCGTCGGACGCCAAACAGCTTTCTGTCTCTGTCGGCGGATCGGGCGGGACCGGTAATCACGCCGATCAGGTGACCGTGACCAACAACAACAGCATTACAACCACAGGCTCTCAAAATGCCCGCGGTATCATGGCGCAAAGTATCGGTGGCGGCGGCGGGAACGGAGGCCTGAGCTTTGCCGGATCGCTCAGCAGTTTTGACTCTAATCAGCTCGGGGTATCAGTAGGAGGTTCCGGGGGCAGTGGTGGCGACGGCGGCCTGGTCAACGTGACTAACAACGCGAGTGCCACCATTAATACCAGTGGATCCGACTCCCACGGTATCATGGCCGAAAGTATCGGTGGTGGCGGCGGGAACGGAGGCATGGCCATTTCGAGTATTCTGGGGCTGGGAGGTGAGGGCACCAACGTCAATCTTGCCGTCACCATCGGTGGTCAGGGGGGCGCTGCCGGCGTGGGCAACAACGTTGCAGTGACCAACAATGCCATAATCAACACCACGGGCCGATCTTCGAGCGGTATTTACGCTCAAAGTATCGGTGGTGGCGGCGGCTCCGGCGGCTCTTCCTTTAGTGGTGTGTTTGGAGTCACCCTTGACAACGAGTCCGAGACTGCCCGCACCGTGAATATGTCCGTGTCCATCGGCGGCGAAGGCGGAGATGGAAACCATGGCGGTGACGTCGACATCACCAACACGGCGAACATCACGACAAATGCAGCCGACGCACGCGGTATTTTTGTGCAAAGTGTCGGTGGCGGCGGCGGGAACGGCGGCCGCGCCAATTCATTGTCGCTCATCGTGGGCGGGGTATGTACTCTTCCCGGAGTTTGCCAGTCCCCCGACAACGCCGCACGCAACTTCAATTTCACTGCGGCAATTGGCGGCGACGGTGGTGGAGCCAGCGACGGCGGAGCCGTCACTGTGACCAATGAAGCCACGATTGAGACCATGATGGATAACGCTGAGGGAATCTTTGCCCAAAGCATTGGTGGCGGTGGTGGAGTCGGCGGCAACGGCATCCTTGGTCTGGGGGAAACCGACCTTTCGAGTTTCCCTTCTGCGCTCTTCATTCCGGTTGGCCAGGCATCGGCATTTAAACTCAGGAGCATCACGCTCGCGGTGGGTGGTAATTCGGGCAGCAGCGGTCACGGGAAACGTGTGGAAGTAAACAACGACGGAACCATCCGAACACAAGGCGCTGACTCCAGCGGCATTTTCGCTCAAAGTGTGGGCGGCGGCGGTGGAGTCGGTGGCCGGTCCGTGATTGGCGCAACGGGTACACTGGGAATCGGTGGAAAAGGTGGTGCAGCCGGTGACGGTGGCGACGTCCTTGTGGACACCACAACAAACATCGAGACCTTCGGGAACTCATCCTACGGTATTTTCGCACAAAGTGTGGGCGGCGGCGGTGGCGTAGCCGGTAACGTGGATCGCGCCTTCAGTTCCGCAACAACTGTGGGGACGAATGCACCTCATCTCGGCCTTAAAGAGCTAACAATTCCCCCATTAAATGCGGGCATCGGTCTCGCCCTGGGACAGGGCGGCGGGAATGGCGGGAACGGTGGCGCTGTCACGATTAACAGCACAGGAAACATCAGCACAACGAAAGTCGGCTCCTTTGGCATTTTTGCCCAAAGCGTGGGTGGCGGAGGCGGACTGCTTGGCACACTGGGCAACAGTCCGTTTAACCTTTTTAGCCTGGCGGGTGACGGCATCGGACACATCGGAAGCATGGGTGATGTTGGAAGCGGAGGAACTGTCGACGTCACACATTCCGGCAACATCACCACCTCCGGCGAATTGGCTCACGGTATCTTCGCTCAAAGCGTCGGAGGAGTGTCGGAGGATCTTAACAGCAACGGCATACTCGATCTCAGCCTCAGTGAAGATCTCAATATGGATGGAATTCTGGCTGTTGCTGAGGATCTGAATAGCAACGGAACGCTCGATACCAATCTCGATGAAGATCTCAACGGGAACGGAATGCTCGATACCGACTTCAGTGAAGATCTCAATATGGACGGAGTCCTCGACCCGGGTGAGGATCTGAATGGCAACGGACGACTCGATACCAGTCTCGATGAAGATCTCAACGGAAACGGAACGCTCGATACCGACTTCAGTGAAGATCTCAATATGGACGGCCTGCTCACCGCTGGTGAGGATCTGAATGGCAACGGAGTACTCGATACCGACTTCAGTGAAGATGCCAATGGCAACGGACGACTCGATCAGGGGAACGGATCAGATGTAACTGTCACAGTCAGTGGTCGGATCACTGCCAGCGGTGACGGGGCCTACGGCATCTTCGCTCAGAGTTCGGGGGCTGGAACTGAAGATATCAATAACAACGGAGTGCTTGATCCCAACGAAGATGTCAATGGCAATGGCGAGAATGACACCTATTCTATTTTTGATCCTGTAACCGGCAGCTTTATTACCTATAGCGAAGATATCAATGGCAATGGGCTGCTCGACCCCAGTGAAGACCGCAATGGCAACGGACAGCTCGACCTGGCCGGCAGCAGCGGTGACATTACGATCGAGGTGCAGGCGGGTGCATACGTCAGCGGCGGAGACGGGGCTGCGGCCATTCGGTTCCAGGGCGGTGACACGGCCACGCTTACTGTCGCAGCAGGGGCAACTGTATCGGCGTACGACGAAACCTCAGAAGACCTCAATGGCAATGGCGTGCTCGATGCCGGAGAAGATCGCAATAAAAACGGACAGCTCGACCTCCAGCAGGACCGCAATGGTAACGGCGAAATTGAATCCGCACTGGACGAGGACGCCTATTGGCTTTGGGACACGTCCAAAAATGTGAAATATACCAACGCCGGTACTGTTGTCGGAAACATATTTGTACCGGAAGAACTCATCGTTGCCGGCAACAATATGCTTGATGTGATGCTTGATGAGCCAGCGAGTTTCTTTAACAACTTGAGTGGTGCCACCTTGATTTCAGGCACAACCTTTCACCTGAACAGTCCATCAAGTGTTCTCACCAATGCAGGAACTTTGACACCCGGAGACACTGGCAATGTGCTGACCACAAATCTGAACGGCAGCTTCGTACAACTCTCCAGCGGACTCTACGAGCTCGATTTTGATTTCGTGGCCGGAAATGCTGTGAATGGAATTGCCGACCGTCTCAACATCACCGGTACCGCCGATCTCGACGGCGAGGTCGACCTGTTAATTGCCGACCCCACGAAAGCCTCACCTGGTCTGCACGAGGTGACGATCGTGTCCGCGGACCAAAACATCACCAATCAATCGCTGACGCTTAATGCGCCAACCTCGGCCGTGGCATGGTTCGACATCGTTTATCCCAACCCGAACGATGCGGTTTTGGAATATGAAATCGACTTCTCACCGGACGGGCTGAACGCAAATCAGACTGCTTTTGGCGATTATATCAACGACCTTCAGCTGGCAGGCGGTTTCCCGCTCCTGGATCCCCTTGTCGGCGAGTTGTTTGCAATGCAGACTCTTCCGGAACTCGAACACGCTTACAGCCAGGTACCTGGAGATATCCATGGCTCATTGTCCATGCTCGGTTTGCAGAATACGAATAATCTCTATGAGGTGCTAAGCAACCGGCTGGGCCGATGTAATATTCCTTTCAGCAGCGCTGGTCACAGATCCATCACCAGCACTCAGTCCCGCAGCCCGGCCGGTTCCGGTGTCCGACCGGCTTCCTTCCGCAACAGTAAAGTTCACTCGTCCGGTCGGGCAGGTGCACTGTTTGGCAACACAAACCATAAACATTTACGCCGGCACGGCCATGGATCGACCTGGGATACCTGGGTGGCAGGATTCGGAATGGATGGCAATATCCAAACCGATGGTAACGCCGGCGCTCTGGACTATACCAGTGGTGGCACGGTTTTCGGAACTCAGCGCTGGCTGGACGAATGCACACTGATCGGTCTGTTTGGTGGTGTGAGCCGACAGTTCACAAACACTCGGGCACCCTATCAGTCCGCAGACATCGAAAGTACGCAGTTCGGTGGGTACCTGCGCCAGAACTACGACCATGGCCACTACGGTCTCCTGGCTGGTGCCTGGGGCTACAACGACTACGAAACGGCGCGCGCCATTAACTTTGCCACCTTTAACGGACCAGCCACCGCCGACTACAGCGGACATCAGGGTTCGCTGTATCTCGAGCGTGGATTTGAAAACTTCTACGGACAATGGTGCGTACGACCGATGGCCGCGCTTCAGTACATCCATATTCACCAGAACGCCTTCAGTGAAACCGGTGCCGGGCTGTTGAACCTGGCTGTTGATGAACACGACACAAATTCGCTGCGTGGCATTTTGGGCTGGAAAATTTCCAGTGACCACTATTCCCGACACGGATGGCGCATCACGCCGGAACTCCGGACCAGCCTGATGTACGAAATGCTGGACACAGACAGCGTACTGTCGGCCGGGTTCGCTGCCCTTGAGACCCCGATTCAGTTTACTTCGCAGGGGCTGACTCTGCGGAATCGTCTATGGAGGACGTTGGGCTTACACCTGAATGTATCTCCATGCGAAAATTTGACACTGTATGCAAACTATGATCTGCAGATGCACACCTACCAGATATTTCACGTTGGCAGCGGAGGTGTGCAGTTTGTGTGGTAGACGTCAGCGGTGGGCTGTCCAGCCCACCCTGGCCGACGCTCTTTGAGTCTTCCCCTGCAGGACGAGACTCAGTCACAAACTTTGGTCGAACAATTCGATCACCGGTGACCTGAAGTATGGCGATCAACGGGAGGCTATCCCCCTGGACCACCATGCTCTCCGGTCACTGCAAATTCAGCAGGAATCTCAGCAGGTCTCTCTATCCTGATGGTTTTGTTGCGGCTCGTTTCACCGGCAGTCAGCGTGACACATGACCTGGACACTTTGAATTGCCTCGCCAGAAATTTCAGAAGGTGCGCATTGGCTTTCCCATCCACCGGCGGCGCCGTGATACTTATCTTCAGGCGGTCTCCCCGCAGATCCCCAACACGGTCCCGCGAAGCTCCTGGCATGACGCGCATCCGCAGCAATAAACTGCCGTTCTCCCATGAGTAATGCAACATAAACCTTTTTTTATGCCTGCGGACTCCGGAGGATCACTGTGTCGTGCCTGAAGGAACGTACGGATGACGTCCGGCGACCTGGATCCTGCAGGGCAAACCGATGGCGACCGTTTTACGTCGACAGCGTCTTTGCCGCCGCCATTTGTACCATTCCTCCGGAGCGGCTGCTCGGCGAAAACACGAACTAATTTGATGGTCTGGCGCGATCCGCTTCCGTCGCGGCGGGAGAATTGTGTTTGATCGTCAGGAATTCATTCTTGTCCGGGTTGAAGGTGAAAACGTCTCCGGTCTCAAACTGATAAACCCATCCGTGCAGTGTGAGATCGCCCTGGCTGAGGGCTGCCGCTACGGAGGGATGAGTTTTCAGGTTCTCCATCTGCACAAGGACATTTTCTTCGATGGTCAGCGTGAGTCGCTTTTTCCGATCGGTCAGGTGCGGGTAATTCTCTTCCACGATGCGGCGAGTCAATTTGGCATATTCAAGATAGGCCCTGACGGCAGGCATTTTTTCGACTGACGCCGGGTCAAGCAGACCCGCCATTGCTCCGCAGTTTGAGTGACCACATATAATAATGTCACGCAGTTTCAGTGCGGAAACCGCGTACTCGATCGTGGCCGCTTCACCTGCAAACACCGAACCATAGGGCGGCACGATATTGCCGGCGGTTCGCTGGATAAACAACTCCCCGGGTTTCGTCTGTGTCAGACGGTTTGGGTCGATGCGGGAATCAGAACAGGTGATCAGCAGGGCCAGTGGGTTTTGGCCGTCGGCAAGCGTTTCAAACAGCTTCTGATCCCGAATGAATGATTCTCTTTGAAATTTTTGTATTCCGTGAACGAGCCTCTACATCCTGTAACTACCTCAAATCTGTCTGGTGCCACTTCCGCAGCCATTAGCATGGACCCTGCGAAAACAGGCACGCCTGTATCCGAGAGATTGTTATTCGTTACTTTTAACTTCTGCTGCCCGGCACGATTTTGCACATCGGCTGGTCATGAACATCGCGTACACGCCTGGCACCCGGACTCCAACTGTGTCGACGCCCTGCCAGCCTGGGCCTGAGACGGGAAAGGGAGTGCGCACGCAGAAACGCCAGCCGACACTATCGAACGCAACCGGTCGTGCCCAACGCAGTTTTGGTGGAAGTTTTACTGTTGAGGGTAAATCACCATGCGCATCACGACCGACCGAACGTTCCGACAGCTCCTGCATTATTGACTGCAGGTGGTAACGCTGTCCAGTCGCCCGCGGATCAGCAAAGATAACTGGACAGACAGGTCGGTGTGGTTTTGCTCTCCAGCTCGTTGATAACGATCACGGGAGAATCGGTCACGTTCAGACGATTGCCCTCGGTCGCCGTGCTCCGGCCTGATACAGCGAGGAGCCCCTTCTCGACTAACGCAATGGTGTAGTTCTCAAGGTTCCACTCGCAGATGGTGTCCCAGTCGAGTTTTCCCTTCGCTGCACTTTCCAGCAGACTTTGCATCACCAGGTCAATGTTGTATTCCGTGTGCCAGGAGCTCCGTCGGACAACTGCAGTGCGCTGCACTTTTGAACTGCCCGGCGCCTGCTCGGAGCGAATTGTCAGGCCGGGGACCATGTGAACCTGCAAACCTGACAGGGCAGTGGTTCCTCGTAACTCCTGGAAGTCCATGAGTTCAGAGACCGACTGATAAATTGGCTCCAGAGGGCTTTCAACCACACGTTGAACGATATCGTGCTGATCCAGCTGCAACGATTCCCGGATCAGGACATAGCCGAAATTGACAGCTTTCAGTCCGGCAGCGCGGTAGCTGCACACCCAGCTGGACAGCTCCTGCGCATAGGCTTCGAAGGTCTGGCCAAAGGGCGCATGCGCGTGAGGGACGGAAAAAAGCGCTTCATCCCGATTCGCTGTGGTCAGTATTTGTGCACACACCCTGGAACCCTGCCACCAGCCGGTCAGTTTCTCCGGGTAGTCGTCAGGGTCCACAAGATCCGTGACGATCGAAATACGGCCTCCTTTTTGCAGGTGCAAATGCGCATCTGCGATGATACGGCGGAGAATTTCTTCGCCATCCGCACCCCCGTCTCTGAACGCAATGGTGTCCGCCGGACTTGGGACGAAAGGGGGATTCGCGGTGATGGACTGAAACTGCTGTCCACGCACGGGTTCGTAAAGATCTCCGCAGTGGAAGGTTACGTTGGTGACTCCGTTGAGCGCCGCGTTAAACCGTGAAAAACGGAGCGCACGAGGGCTCACGTCGGTTCCGACCACCCGGTCGGCATACCGGGCCGCAACCAGGGCCTGCACGCCACTTCCGGTACACAAATCGAGGTGGGAATCCGAGTGCTCGCGTGGGGCAGTTTTGACCAGCCCGATACTGTCGAATCCCAGGTACATCACGGGCTCCTCTGTCAGTGAATCACCCTCGAGTACTTGGTAACGATGGTCGGTGGCAATCACCAAGTCCTCAACCGGAAACAGATCGACCCTGGCCCTGCAAAGCCCGTTGATGACGCCAATCGCCGCCGTTTCCAGAAGGAAGTCGAAGCTTTGTGAACCCAGCAGCGCACGCGTCCGGTCCTCACCGACCGCACCGCGGAGCAGGAAAAGCCGGATAAAATCATCCAGGGGTTCCTGCCGCAGATGAAAACCATCCAGATACGGAAGATCCGTGGGTTCCAGTGCCTGGGGTGCCTTGCCGAGACGCCTGGAGACATTCTGTTCGTCGTATCCCACCGCACGAAGTCTGCCGCGAAGATCAGCCAGTACGTCCCGCGGCGGTTCCTGAAGATGTCCAAATGTGTTAAAGGCTGCTGACGTTTCTGAACTTGCGGCAGTGGTGGCAGTGTCACCATGCCGGTCACAAACACGCATGGCTCGTGCCGTCGTTGAATCGGCTCCGAAACCGACAGCCTCTTCGGCATACCTGCGGCTTGTGCTCCGGTAGGGGAAGAGACGAGTCCTAAGCTCCTCGAGCTCCTCCGGACTCCATGGTGATTCCGTGACGTCGCCCTCCAGCGCTGCGTGCAGCAGGTTCGTCAGCTCCGAGAAGTCCGGGGTATCCGCTGCGAGTCCCTGCGGCAGGGGCGCCTCCGACAGGCCGGCGGTGTGCTCGTCGTATGTCCTGGGCGCAACGTGTTTCTTGCAAATCCAGTAATCCTCCAGAGCCAGGTGATCAATGTCGGTCGCCATGAAGGTGCGCAGAGCGTCCTCGGCACTCTCCACGATCGGCTCACCTGCGAGGTTGTAGCTGGTGTTCAGAACAACGGGGGGACCGCCACGAAGATCACAAAGGTGCAGACAGACGCTGTGGAGGAACCGATTCTCCTCCTCGACAACCGTTTGGACCCGACCGGTACCGTCGCAGTGCGTGATCGAAGGAAGGATCTGACGGAGTTCGGTACGTACTGGTGCGACCAGCAGCATGTAAGGTGATTCCGTGCCCAGTTCGAACACCTGTTCTGCCGCCTCAAGGGGAACGACTGGGGCGAACGGACGGTAGGCCTCTCTGTGTTTGACACGGAGATTCAAAACATCCCGCATCTGAGGAAAGGTGGGATCTGCGAGGATCGAACGATGTCCGAGTGCACGAGGACCGTATTCTGAACCGCCTTCGAACCGGGCGACCACACGTCCCATGGCCAGGGCCTCGGCCGTGCGACTGGCCATTTCAGCTGATGTCAGGATTTCCAGCTTCAGCTCGTTACCTTTGGCCAGGACAGCAGCTTTCACTTGGTCCGGCGTCGAGCAGCGACCAAGAGTTGACCGGGTCATGGGAACGCGTGTGATACGACAGCCATCGTGCCTGTGGTTGGCCCACAGCGCACAACCGGCAGCAATGCCGGAATCTCCGGCTGCGGGGAAGGCAAAGAAGCCCTCCAGTTCCAGTTCGCGCACAATCCGATGGTTGGCCACGGAATTGAGAGCCACCCCACCCGCCAGGCAAAGATGGCTGAGCCCCGTTTCACGTTTGGCCTCTCTCACCAGATGCAGCAGGGCCTCTTCAATTTCCTGTTGGACCTTGGCGGCGAGTTCCACCAGATGGGGACACATCCACGGCTTCCCCTGAACCTTTCCGCAGGCTTTCTCGAGTGCGTGCATCTCCAGAAGGATGTCGTAGCCTGGAATTTCCAGCGAATAAGATCCTTCACGTGCGTGGATCCACCGGCTGAACACGTCCGCTTTCCCACCGTAGGGCGCCAGACCCATTGTCTTGCCGGCCTCTGCGTGGCTCAGACCGTTCTCGATGTGGGTCACGAACCCAATCCTGCGGGTGACCTCCTCGTAGAGCATCCCCAGCGTGCCGACTCCCGTGAGGTTTGCATCAACCTTTTCCGCGTGGATCAGTTGGAGTTCATCCGCTCCCCCGCGATACAGCGTATAAGATTCCGTAAAGCCGTTTTGGTCCGTGCTGCCGGTCGCGTCAACGACCAGGACGATCGACTCTTCAAACCCACTGGGCCACCAGGCTGAGTACGCGTGGCCCAGATGGTGACTGGGCAGCTTGAGCACCGGGACACCCCCAAAACTGCGTGCAGCCAGTTGAGGACCAACGTCACGTCCGGGAGAATTGGCTGTAACCGAAGCCAGCTCGTGCAGGTCGATGCCGACAGTCTCCAGACAGTAGCGGATGGCGTTCCACGGCAGATCCAGTTGTACCTGGCCGTTGACTCTCCGGATTCCAGGGCTGTGTTTACATCGGTCCAGTCGCTCCTCCTCAATGGCTGCGAGCAAACGACCGCCGGAAGAGATGGCGACCGCCCTGTCATGACCCAGGTTGATGCCAAGGTGGTAACTGTCTTCAAACGGATGCAGGACGGAAGAAATCATGATTGCAGACCACCGATGCCCCCGGCCGGCCCAGCCGCTTAGGCTACAGGAGACACCTGGCTCGACGTCCAGATAACTTCCTCCAACAGCTAAACCATGGGAAGACGGTGTGCGTCGAAACCAGTTCAATTAAGTAAATGTGTTCAGCTGAGTTCGCGTGTTGTCAATGTCTGAAACAATTCAGGAATCGGACCCGCACGGACAATTGCTATTCGCCAGACAGGATGCGCATGGATTGCTCCCCGTCGTGGCCCCGTGATGTATGCTGGACTCAACACTAACTCGTCCGGGTGAATTGCCTCTGCTGTCCTGCTCGTCTGCGGCCGTGTCGGCAAATCCTTCAGAGCGCTGGCGGAATGCCAGGTACATGCAGACCAGCCCCCCCACAGCCAGCATGGCAGCCTGCAGGTATGACAGTTCGGGCTGCCCGATCTCTCTATAGAGGAGCAGGAACAGTCCCACACCGAATTCGAAGAAGAACAGACTGAGCCATCGATCAAGGCCCAACATCCACAGGGCGATGCCATTGCCTCCTATTATGGCAATTTCGTACAGTCCCATTTTGCTTGGCTCCGGCCAGGTCCGGTGCAACTGATCATGATTTCAATCCCTTGATTAAGGGATCAATCATATTTGCAATTCACGTGCCAGTTGACGAGACAAACAATTGCTGACGGGCTAAGCCTTTTTACAGGTGCAAGTTAAGTTGGAATTTCTGGAAGCGGTTGCCTCGTAACTGCCGAGACTAATGTCTCGGTTTGGTACAACTGTCTCGATCTGAAACAGCTTTCTTTGGCCGGGATCACTCAGCTACGACAGAGTAGGTGCCAGCAACTCAGATTACAGCCTGGACTGACCTGAGTCCGCCATCGCGGGAAACCACACTTCGATCAATGTCCCGTGTCACCGCGTGCTGAAAGTCAGGCGGCGAAAGAATCCTTTGGGAGTATTGGCATTCGTGCGCGACATTTCGAAGGTATTATCGTCAAAGATGAAGCACCACGGTTATTGCAGCATCCTGCGCCCTGCACGTTTGGCGTTCGAATTGTTAATGGTCGCGCAGGCAGCGGGCGGGGCTGGTTTCCAGCGTATCGCGATGGCCCGATTGCCGTAATTTTTTCCGCACACCGTGAGGATCGTCTCATCCTGCAGCACGGCATTGATGGGGTACGTACCGTGGCCTATGGCGGTTAAACAGCGGACACAATAACGTTCTTTACTCCAGGTCACGCCATCATCATTACTAACGCGGGCCATCCCTGCCATAACGATGCGTGTAAATCCAGACCACGCGTCCGTCCCGCAGCTGAACCAGTTCCGAAGGACACAGACCGTGCTTCATGTCCGGGGTATTCGGCGGAAGCCGCACATTCTGCCACGTGTAACCTTTGTTGTAGGAGTCAGCCAGAAACCCATGTTTGATGTACACGTTGCCTTGGCGCCACCCATCCATCACCTTGAGTTGTTCGACGTCGTCGAATGGGAACAGACGCTGAGGAAAACGCTGCCGTCGAATGGCGGCAAGCATTTTTCCGGACTTCAGCAGGATGACGCTGCTCACGGCACTTCACTTCCATCACTCCAGCCGGTCAGCTCCAGGTGAAACCCATACCACTGTGTTGGAATCGATGGCCGTGCAGGCGTATGATTGAAGCCGGATGATCCATCAATCCGTTAGTTCCGAGAGTGGCAAAGGAAACGCTGATGCATGACTTGGTCGTTCGCAACGGGACCGTGATTGACGGTACCGGGGTACCGCGCCGCCAGGCAGATGTCGCGATCACGGGAGGACTGATTACCGCGCTGGAACCACAGCTCGGCGCGGCACGGCGGGACATAGACGCAGAGGGACTGCTGGTCCTGCCCGGATGGGTGGACATCCACACGCACTACGACGGACAGGCGACCTGGGACCCGGCCATGACTCCTTCGTCGTGGCATGGCGTGACAACGACAATCTTCGGCAATTGCGGGGTCGGCTTCGCGCCGGTTCGACCCGGTACGGAGAACTTTCTGATCAACCTGATGGAAGGGGTCGAGGATATTCCCGAAATTGTCCTTGCCGAAGGCGTTGATTTCCGCTGGGAATCGTTCAGCGAGTACCTCGATGTCCTGGAGGAAATGCCCCGTGTGATGGATATCGGTGCTCAAATCGCCCACGCGGCGCTCAGGTTCTACGTCATGGGCGATCGGGGTGCCGATCACAGTGCGCGTCCGACCGAAGATGAGATCGTACGGATGGGGCAACTGCTCGAGGAAGGCCTCGCCGCCGGCGCGTTCGGTTTTACGACGTCACGCACAGCCAAACATCGCGCTGCGGATGGCCGGCCAACACCGGGCCTGACAGCCAAACACGCCGAACTGGCCGGTCTCGCACAGGCCATGAAGCGGGCCGGGACGGGAGTGATCCAGGTGAACTCCGACTTTGACGACGGAGAGTTCCAGTTGCTTCGATCCATTGCTGAACTCGCCGAACGTCCGTTGTCGGTGCTGCTGGTCCAAATGGCCATTGCTCCCAACCGTTGGGCGGAAACGCTGGCATCGGTGGACCAGGCTTGCGCGGATGGATGCGAAGTCACCGCCCAGGTGGGATCGCGTCCGATCGGTATTCTATTGGGACTTGAGGCCTCGCAGCATCCTTTCCTGACCCACCCCCTATGGCACCAACTCCAGGCACTCGATCCTGGAACACGGTTCCACCGCCTGACCAGTGACAGCCAGTTGCGCAGACGCCTGGTCGCGGAACGCCCTGATGACGACCATACACGCGAAATGACAATGATCCTGGAACACACCTTCGAACTGGGTGACCCTTTGAACTACGAACCTGAGTTCGCGGCCAGCATCGCCAACCGAGCCCGGGCGGCCAATCGCGACCCCTTCGATCTGGCTCTCGAATTGCTTCTCCAGGACGGTGGCCGGACCCTGCTTCTGCATACTTTTGAGAACTACTGCGACGGCGACCTCAATGTGGTTTACGAGATGCTGGTCAACCGGAATACGGTTTGCGGCATCGCCGACGGCGGCGCCCATGTTGGGCTGATATGCGATTCCAGTTCACCGACCAGCATGCTTACCCACTGGGCCCGTGATCGGATGCGCGGTCCGCAGCTGCCACTTGAATTCCTGGTCCACAAGCAAACGGCCGCTACGGCACGAACTTACGGACTCCACGACCGCGGCGTCATCGCCCCAGGTTACCGGGCGGACCTTAACATTATCGATTTCAGCAGACTGCACCTGGAGCGACCCATCGTCGTGCATGATCTCCCGGCCGGTGGGAAGCGCATTGTTCAGCGTTCCAAAGGCTACCGGCACACCTTCGTCCATGGAGTTGAAGTTGCTCACGACGGAGAAGACACAGGTGCCCGACCTGGCCGGTTGCTGAGAGGCTTCCGGTCCGGTCCGGGCGGGCGGAGGTTACGAGCAAACCGACTCGCGCCAGGTGATCTGTCCGGTCTTGAGAATTGTGAAGCCTGATGCCCGGTGCTCACCACCTGAGACACGGCAAAAGGACAAAGAGCGTTTCACGTTGGTCAGAGAACTTCCCGATCATTACATACTGAGTTGGGTGCTGCACGCTGTCACGACAAACCGGTATCCAGGGCCATCCAAGCCACGTCTTTTCCGGCTCGGAGAACACACTGCTGCCTGCCTCCGGGACTTGTTACAACAGTCCCGGACCGTCACCTTGTCTATCTGGTGACGCACCTTCCTGCTCATCGTGAGATTCCACCTTCAATGCTCAATTTACTGTCTCAACACCTGAGAATTCCAGTTCCGACTGACGCAGTACATCGGGTATCAAAACACATTAAAGTTCTGTCGGAGAAATCCAATGCGAGTAGATGTCGTTTGTGAGTCCACATCGTCGGAGCCGCGATCCACGGATCAGCAGCCGCCTATCTCTTGAGAGAAAAAGAATCCAAAATGCTGTACCACAAGCGGCTGATGACACCAGTACGATTTTGACTTGAGGTCAGTGTCCTGGAAGCCTCTCCCCTTGATTGTTTCGTTTGTGCCCTGCGACTGGTGGAAGCCGGAAGCGGATCGTAATCATCGTCGTATACCTCGTACGACGACTCAATAAGCTTTGCCAACGTCGGAACATCACCAATCAGCTTCCAAGGCCCCGTTGCAGCATTACTGATGTCATCAGTTGATCGAATCTTACCGGTGTCGATACCCTTCGTGACGTCGTCAGGTGAGACTGGACCAGTGACTTTACCACTTCGCCTGATGAAGAATTTCCTGGCCATTTTGTGAGTGCTTCCAAATCAAATGGTAACGATAGTTTTTGTCAGCGACCCGCAAAGCGAAAAGTTTTCTGTTCAGCCGGAAGTATTCTATCCCTGCGCGTTCTCCTTCCAAACCACTCGAAAATCGAGCCTTAAGAGAATCGAGAAATGGTTCCCCAAAAGCAGGCGTGAAGCCGATGGCACTTTCACCCTACCGCGACAATTTTCCCACGCATACATTCCGCTCCGTTACAGAGCAATCGTATTAGTAACGAATGAGAAATGGCTTCACTGAGACAGCAAACGGTCAATGGGGAAGGAGAATTTACGGTTCAGAGCAGAGGCTCGTGGCAAATGAAAAACAGCATGCCATTCTTTTGAGCTTACATAAACGGCGAAGAACCAACTCGAGAATCTTGCGAATAAGCCGGAAGCAAACCTGACATCTTCCTTCACACACGCGCCTGAGTTGTCGGAGCAGACCAATGAACTGGATTCGTCCATCACAACCAAACTGGTCAAGGCTGGATTGACCAACTGTGATCAACGAAGCGAAACATTAAAACTCTGCGAGTTCTTTAATGAACGCTTAAAGTCGCGATGGAAACGAATGCTGGCTGGTGACAGCTGTACTCACAACAGGCCGCAAACTCAATTGCCGACAGAGTGTGACCATCAGCTGCCTTTTTTGTCCGTACAAAGTTAGCCGCCTGACCACGACCCGAGTTCCCGTCCTACGACAGCACAGTCGTTTAAACCGCATTTTCCAGTTTGCATGTTGATACTCGAGGGTCGTGCCCAGGAACTTTCCTGCATGCCAGGAATGCTGCATTATCGTCGTTGACCGGATAATCTCTGAGACACCAGCCGGGAACCTTCATGTATGACTGCACTTTGGGTAAACGGGCAGTTCATTAACACTGTCCGACAGTCCCGTTATACTGCGAAACTGGTGTGCTGGACCGAGGGATATTGAACTGAAAACGTACTGGTCTGTTCGGAGAAATCACTTGAGTCAGACTTTCCCCGATGAACAACAATGCATGGTTCCGTACCATGAGCAGCCTTCTGTCGGTGCGTTAGTCTCCACGGGATTTGAGTGGATCGTGGATGCAGCCGGCTGTGATCCATTGAAACTCGCTCAGCAGCCTGCTCTGCAGGCCCTCTGTGATGCCGTCATTTCAGAGATAGAGTTAAACGTCATCGGCTCTCCGCAATGGCACCAGTTTCCGTCGCCGGGCGGTGTGACAGGACTTTATCTGCTGAGTGAATCGCACCTTTCCTGTCACTCCTTTCCGGAGCATCGACTCCTGACCGTCAATTTGTACTGCTGCCGGGATCACGCCTGCTGGGACTGGAGACGCGAACTGGAGTGTCGACTGGGCGCCACCGAAGTTGTCTTAAGAAAAATCATTCGAGGAATCCCGGCTGTCAACGCTTCCATTACCTCCGGGGACCTGACGTGAAAGTCCGGATTGCCAGCTGTCCGTCCTGCGGTGGGCCCGTTGAATTTCATGTGAGCTCGTCGCTGGTGACCATTTGCGAATTTTGTCAATGCATTGTCGCACGCACGGACAAGTCGTTTGCAGATCATGGGAAAGTCTCTGACCTGGTACTGACCGATTCTCCTTTGAGCCGCGGAGTGACTGGTAAATATCGCGGAAAGAAATTTGAGATCATTGGTTGTGTGCAGTACCAGCATCCTGCAGGTGGCGTCTGGGGTGAATGGTATCTGTTGTTTACGCACGGTCGCTGGGGGTGGCTGGCAGAAGCGCACGGCAAATATTTTCTGACGTTCGAAAAGAAGACATCCCGCAAACTGGTTTTCCCGCCCTTTGATTCTCTGGAACCCGGCGCACGCGGGTTCCAGTGGGGTTCGAAGGGGTATTTCACCG
>CAUZPL010000114.1:0-17949 GCA_963581585.1 Planctomycetota bacterium | reverse complement strand
CTCACTTGAATTGGGAAGGACCTGTACGCGGCACTTCGCGTGTTCGGCGGACAACTGCGGCAGTGCATTCCTGTCCGCACTCAGACCGATGCCTGCCGTCAACAGGGAGACTGTGGCAATGATTCCGGAAACGAACTTCTTCATAGATGTTTTCCTGCCGGGTTTGGGAAGGCACTTTGTCTGATGAATGCCGCGGATTGTACCATCCGGACGCAGCATTTCGTAATTAAGATACGGAATGAGCCAATTCGAACCAGGACTCCGGGCCGGATGTTGACGCAGTTTTCGTGTCGCGTTTTTGTCAAAACTTCTGAAAAACGGCATCAATCCCAGGTACAGACGCGATGATCAGCAGGCCATACCCGGCAAAGTCGTTGTTTCCGGGCTGCGAAATAACTCTCTGGGAAGAAAAACTGTCAGGCCTCTTTGTTCTTGTCCGTAAGCGAATCGGGTAGATATGTCCGTGTTCATCAGAGAAGAATGTGATGCAAAACGCAGTGATGATGCGTTCGCAAGGGTCGTCCGAAGCACATGCTCCGTGATCGGGTCACGCCACTGCTCACATCAACGAGACGGCAGAACGGGTTCCAGCATGCAGGTTGGGCACGAGCTCTTTCGATTTGCAGTGCTGTCTGTCACAACATTCTGAACTTTCCTGTCCGGGTTCTCGACACTGTGGGGATTAATGTCGCGCCGGCTGTTAACCCAATCCGGAAACATTCGTGACGTCCGAGCCACCTTAAAGGATTCAAACTTTTGTAACAGGTTATTGTCTCAGGGCTTCGGGAGTCGAGTCAGCACCAGTCGTTACGAACAGAGTTTGGACCGAGGTGCGGTTCCGGACAACTCTCGAACCGCTTGGCTTATGTCATCCTGTTTGTCTTATCCATAGCCGCTGCGACGGGTTAATCGCATTTTGAAAGCCGACACGGCAACCTGCACAACGATGGTGCTGCCTGGCGTTGGAGTTCGGATTGCGTTCGCCAATCTCAGCAATTCAACGTTTTCTGAGATGGCCGTCAGCGGCGGCACTCGGATGGGTCCAAGCTGTGGTAGCCATCCGGTGAGATTGCTACGCTTCGAAACTCTTGGCCGTTAGTTACCACGAACAGGCGGGGAACTTGACGCGAAAGAGGGCGGTGAGCGAGGGCTTGGCTGGGAGGGCCTTTATGGGTACTTCGACACCTGTGAAAGGATGCGATGATGTGCGTGAAGGCACTGTTGCTTGTGGCGTGCCTGCTCGTGTGGACCGCGGTGTTCAGTCGCACAGCCGCTAACGAGCTGGGGGAAGTGCCTGCGGGAGGATTTCGGTCACCAGAAGGCGACCGCCGATTCAGCGCTGAGGCTGGCGTTAAACCGCTGAACAACCTGGTCTTCGAATTGTTGAACATCAGGTCGCCCGGCTCCAGTAAGCACAACTTCCGCAATCTCCGAGATGGCTGGGTGTACATCCGCATCTCGCGGAAAGTCGACGACCGGCCGGCGGCGGTCATCCTCGCCGACAAACAGCTCACGCTCAAGATGGTGGACGACCACTTTGAAGCGATGCGCTACGTCACTGCGGGCGAGCATTCGGTTGCCATCGCTCGAGGCAGCGGGCCGGTCAATCGCCTGGAAGTGCACGCGATCGGTGAGCTGTTTCACGCCACGTATGGGGGTAACCCGCATGTCCCGGAGATCGGCGTCTATACATGGGACTTCCTTCGTCGGGACTGCTTGGATCATTGCAACAGCATCATCGGATCAAACAGCCTGAGCCCGGATGGCAAGAGCACGCAGGAGGCCGAAATCAAGCAGTAGACCGCCGAAGGCAAGCGGTGGTTCACCCAGCACCCGCTGCCATGGAAAATCGAGACGGCGGACGAGGCGTTCGACTACTGGACGCAAACGCTCGGCATGCAGCACCCGCTGATGAGCGGCGTCTGGGCGGACGAGTTCGGGGTCGGCGAAAGGCATGAGAAGAAGACGTCGCAGATGTACCCGATTTGGATCGAGGCGATTCGCAGAATCCATGCGAATCCCAAATACAAACATCGGAATTTCTATGCCTACTGCCCGATCCGCCTTTTGCCGGTCGAGCGATGCAAGGAGATGTTTCCATTCATCAAGACCATCATGGACTGCGACTATCGGCTGGGTCCGGAGTGGTACTTGCCGGAGGGCCGCTCGCGACCGGGCAGGATCATTAACAAGACGGACGACCTGCTGGCCGAGTTCAGTCCGGGTTGGGAGGGAGCCAACCGGGAGTCTTTTGAGCGGGCAAGTCCCGGTGCGGCCACGAATCGTGTCGTTGTCGTGTCACTGCTGTCCGAACCGGGCTGGGAGACCGGTGACCTGTATCCGAATTACGACTTCAACGTCTTCCTGGACGCCCAGCTCCAGTTCATCGCCACCGATCCTTCCTTTTTCGGCGCCCGCGGCTTGCAGGGGTACCAGTCTTCGTATTGTGGCGAGGAGCAGCTACGTTTGTTCGCGAAGCTGGTGCGGCACTACGCCATCGAGGGAAACACCAAGCGACTGCTCAAAGATCCGTATGTCCTCAGGCACATTCAGAATTCGGACTTTACGGACGGCACCACAGAATGGACTGTCGCCCCGGCAGTTGCCACGGGCAACGAGCGGAGCGTTGCGGTCAAAACCGCGAACGGGTTCGGCAGATTGCAGGGGAAGTATCATGCGCCGAAGGGCACGGGCGACGTGGCGCTGTGGACCAAGCGGAGCGGTACGGCGCCCAACGTGGTTTCTCAGCAGGTTCGTAACCTCACGCCCGGACGACTTTACTCACTGCGGTTTATCACCGGCGACTACCAGGAACTCCGCCGCGGCAAGTCGCTCCGCCGCAAGCACCCGATTTCGGCCAAGATCGAGAATGTGAAACTCGTGGCCGAGAAGTGTTTCCAGGCGGTCATCAGCAGCGGCTATTGGTACCCGCATGGCGGCTTCAAAGGGAACAACCCGTTCTGGATCAACTACCATCAACGCGTGTTTCGCGCGCAGGACAAGACGGCCCGCCTCGTCCTCTCGGATTGGGTCTCCCCGCAGTCGGCCGGAGGGGCGAAGAAATGCTCTGGAACTTCATCCAGGTACAGCCATACTTCGAATAGCGGTGAGTGAGACCGGCCGCCTGGCCGAAGGCGAACAACTGGTCGAACAGATCATGTTTTTCGGCCACGCGGATGATTTTGGCTTCGATGCCTGGCGAGATCACTTTCATGTTCAAAGCGGTCGTGATCGGGGTGCTGTCGAGGTAGAGCATTTTCAGACTTGTCAGTCCCTCAAGGTACACCAGCCCCGCGTCGGTGATTTGGGTGCGGCTTTTCGCATGATCGGTGCTAGGCCGGTTGAATGCTCACAGAATCAGGTTCGGGGTTCCACCGGCGTCCGTTGCAAAGCTTCGAGAATGCAAGCCGCGTCATCAGTTTTGAACGCGTATTCATCGCGGAGCAGATCGGCAAACGTGGTGAGTGGATCAGATTGAAGTGGGCCACCGGCGTGGCCACCGATTTCGGAAAGTGGTGTTGCATCAACGTTTTGGAGCAGGTGTTCATCCCCTACCGGGGGAGCTTTTCAATCGGGAGCGAACGTTCGCGACCGGCTGGTTGACAGAGAACGCCGTGCGCGATACTGCCTGGAATTTTTGCTGCGCGTCGCCAAACCCGCAGGACGTCAAAGAGTTTGTGACGACCAACGTAATCACAGCGGCTCCACCGGTCGACTTTCTGGTTCGCCCCGTTGCCACGGGGTGCCATTCCAAATCCACCAAAACTTTCGGACTCTCTGGTTCCCTTGTCGACACTCAGGTCTCCCTGTTCAGGCTTCGACGCACTTACTTCCCACAGCAGTGCGCTGCGTCCTCGGAACATCGTTCGATAACAGATCTGTCTCTCAACGGCCACGATGCTTTACGATCGTCCGGACTGAGCACCACTGGCTAAGAAGAAGAAACCCGGGTGACTGGTTCTGCGGGAGCCGGTCCATTGCGACGGCCGTTGCCTGTTAACGGACGACGCAGCCAGGCCGAGCCATACAGAACCTCGCAGGTGAAGGCTTAGTCAGACACCTGCTTCGGATCCCAGATAGTCGCAGCAAGGTAGCGTTCCGGCTGTGCATGGTCGTTGCAGTAATAGACAGTGACAAGCTGGCCGTCGGTTCGTTGAACTGTACGCGGGTAGCCCAGATCCCAATGCCCGCCGTCGGCGCGCAGAATGAGTTCGGTACTCCATGTCTGTCCCTCATCAGCGGATATCTTCGAGCGGATTCCAAACGGTGCCTTTCGCCATCCGTAAGCCATCGCAATGCGACCATCCCTGAGTCGAGTCAAAGTGGCCGGATTACCTCCATTGTCGATCGCTGGCTGGGCGAGCATGTACCACGAGTGACCGGAGTCGGGCGACAGGAATGATTCCAGCCACCAGCGTTTTTTTCCGTCGAAGACTCCACCCCGACGAATGATACTGAGATAAGAGCCGCCATTAATCGCGACCGTAGCCGGCATGATCGCGTATCCGTAATTTTCATCCGGCGGCTGCTGGCCAATCCAGCCGACCAGATTCCAGGTCCTTCCTCCGTCGGTCGTTCGAATGCACAGAGGCTGTCCTTCATCTCCTTTTTCCTTCTGCGCTGCAATAAACGCAGTCAGACGATGTCTGCCTTCAACCAGGTAGTCTGTGCGGGCCAGTAGTCCAGGGCGCCCGAACACTGGCAGAGTAAACGGTCCTTCCCACGTGTGACATCGATCCTGCGAATACCAGAACCGTTCGTGCATCAGTCGAGCAGCGAAGTTCGGAGCAGTAAAATCGATGGGATCCGGCAGACCTGCAGCGTCCCGGGCTTTTTCCTCGGGGTCGACAAGTACCGTCTCTTCAATCTCCCATGTTTCGCCCCCATCGTGACTGCGCGCCTGCATCCGGGAAGCTGGCCGACTGCCATCGATCGTGTGACCTGGCTGTTCTTTGTGGTACCCGAGAATAAAACCCACGACGATTTCGTCTTCCCAAACCCAAATACCATTGTTGGCGGGCCAGCCGGCAAAACGCCCAGGCTCCCTGTAGATATTCACATGGGCCGTTACGTGTCGTGGGTGGCCTCCCCGAACGACAACCGGCGGGAAAACAGTCGTGAGGACCAGAAAAAGCAGGGACAGGAATCGCATCAATATGACCTCTCGGAGTGCAAGCGACAGAGGAACGGGACGGCGACTGTGCTCGGTGATGAAATGTTTGGCCCGGTTGTCCCACACCACCTGCCGGATTTCAATCGAATTCAGTCTCAGAGCTTCGCGTTGACCTCAACTTCGTATCTTACGGTGTAACCGTTTACGCCCGGACGCAGCCGTACCGCACTTGCGCAATCATGCGATTGTGTCCCTTAAGTTCATTCAGCTGCCGTGACACTTCAGGGACAGACAGCACGGTGGGGACAGACAGCACGGTGGGGACACGCTGCGGATACTTCGAGCGCAGTGCACTTCCATTCTCGACCGGCTTCGCACGCACTTCTCGGAACAGAAACAGCACGTCTTGAAATACGACATTCTGAGACGCAGGAGACACCGTGCCGACCAGTGCCACATGAGTCAGCCACACTTAAACTTCTTCTCTGGGGAGTCACGTCCTCTCCGCTGGACATGAGAAGCCAATCCACGTACTGCCGGCACCAAAGCCGATAGATTTTGTTGGTGGCCGGCGAATATTCTTTCCGGCGACAAACAACGTCAATCTCATCAGGCAGCACAGAAATTCAATGCATGTCTGAGGCCTCTTGTTAGAAAAAACGGCTGCATCCCGGTAAGATCCTGCGCGCAGTTTCATTCCACACGCAGATGAATAAGAAGTTAGCGCGATTAAAGATCTGAACCAGTCCGATGAAGAACATGCCGCTGAATTCAAAAAAATGGTTTGAGGATTTTGAAGAAGGGTTCACTTTTGAATACTCGGTTCCAGGCCTGACAATTAATGAAATTACCGAGTTCGCCGCACTGTATGACCCACAGCGTTTTCATCTGGACCAAAACGAAGCCGCCAAAACTCATTTTGGAGGTTTGGTTGCATCAGGATTTCAGACACAGCTGCTTTGCTTTCGGCCTTTCTGCGAAAAGGTGCTTCAGCATGCCCAGGCAGTGGGTGCACCAGGAATTGATAACCTCAGGTGGCTGCGTCCCTGGTATCCCGGTGAAACACTGGACGTCAGGGTCACCCTCATCAGCAAACGTTTGTCTTCAAAACGCAATGATCGTGGCTATTTAGGGTTCGAGTTGCAGGCTGAGTCTGATGGCATTTCAACACTCACCATGAAATGGGTGGTGATAATGCTGACGCGGGACGAAGCTCAGGCGAAAGGAGACACAGGTTGAGGCGATTCAATGCGGCAAGAATTCTGTAATGTTTTAGATTGTTGAAAGTCCCGCTCACAAGTGCGTGCAGTCAGGCCAGCAAAACGCTGTGCGTTTGGCTGGCCACTGATGCGGGGCGTTATGCAGCAGGGCCGATTCCACGATGGGCGATCCGATTAGACCACATCCGAAGAACGTCGCTGGTCCCTTCTACGTCGAACACGGATGCTGCACGGCCTGTGACGTTCCGATGCAGGAAGCTCCCAACCATTTCGCATATGACGACAACCACTGCTACGTCTGCCGCCAGCCGCAAACCACCGCTGAAACGACAGATATGATTGGCACGGCATGGATGGCCGAGTTCCAGTGCATTCGGTATCGCGGGAGTGATCCCGATATTCTCCGAAGACTGGCGGAACTCGAACTGCGCGGGATCTGCGACCTTGAACCAGCGGCACACATAAAATCTGTAATTCGCAATCATGTTCAAATGACCGTCGCCGGCAAACCGACAATCACGACATCTCAGCAGTTAGCCGGCGAATTCATCGATCATCTGATGGCCCAAAACAGTGAAGGGCGTCAATTTAAAACCAGGCCGATGCAAACATTGATCAATGCATCGTCACTGGAATTTTCGTGGTTCGATGACCATTTTTATCGGATTGTGTTTGCTGCCGTGCGTGATTCGCCGTCCGACTGGCACATCGAATATGCGCTCAACAATGACCACGGTGATCGTGGCGTCGGCAATGTGATCTGGAACTGGCTGAAACGCAGCAAAGCCAGATTCACCAGCGTCCGTTGGTATACTGACCCTGACTGGCGTGGATCCGGAGTTTGGCAGTCAACGCCCTGGTAAGGCAAAAAATCTGTTATTGACCCGGTCCCTGCCCACACATCTTTCATAACGATGATGGATCATGTCCAAGATCATTACGCAGATCACCACCACGAATATTCGCCGCTGGGTCTACCTGGCCACCGTCATTCTGTTTGCAGGCTCACTGGCAGCCTGGTTCCTTGGACGCGACCGACTGCCCCGGACCATCCGCATTGCCACCGGTGAGAAGGGCGGCCTCTATTACAAGCTGGGGGAAGACATTTCACCATTGCTTAACCAAAAGACCGGGCGCAAAGTAATTGTACAGTCCACCCCGGGCTCTCAAGCCAACTACCAGAGCCTGCTCAGCAGCGACGTTGAACTTGCGATTATCCAGGCTGGTTCTGTGGCCGTGGAGAACCTGGCCGTCGTCACTCCACTTTTTCCTGATTACATGTTCTTTATCGTACGACAAGGTAGTGGAATCACCAGTCTTGTCGAGATGGCTGGCCATCACATCGCCCTCGGCCCGAACGGTTCCGGGATGCGACAGAGCGCTCTGCAGGTCCTGGCTCATTTTGGCATTCGTGCAGCCGACCTAAAAAGTACCCAGAGTTACTTCCTGGACCTTCTCCAGAACCCGCAACTGGATGGCGCTATCGTCACTACTGGTATCGAGAACCCTGACCTGAGGGTACTGCTGGCGAGCAACGACTTTGCTGTTCTGCCCATCCCCAGCGCAGCTGCCATTGCGCTGAGCCAGCCGTTCCTGCTGGATGTTGAACTCCCCGCAGGTCTCTACGGCAACCGCCACCCGCTGCCACCGGAGCCCACCCCTACCCTTGCCACGACCGCGTACCTCGTGGCACGGCCCGATGCTTCCAGGAAGTTGGTGAGAGCGGCGCTGGAAGCGGTCCACGAGGAGAGCCTGCGGCTCAAGGTCCCGACGCTGATCTCGCGGACAGAGGCGTCGCAGTGGGTCTCCACGCGATTACACAGGACGGCCCATGACTACTTTCACCCGGCCGACAACATCAGCTGGATCAAGGACGTCATGGAGTCGATCAATGCTACCAAGGAACTTTTGGTCGCCCTGGGCACCGGGTTCTACTTGCTCTGGCTTCGCTGGCGGGGTCTCAAAGCGCGGGAAGCGGACGCATTTTTACGCAAGCAGAAGGATCGCCTCGACTGGTTCCTGCAGCAAACCTTGACGATTGAAGAATCACAAATGCATTCCAGGCATCTCCAGGAACTACAGGATTTCCTCGACGAGGTGACGACCATCAAGCTGCAGGCGTTGCGCGAACTCACCGAGGAGGGATTACGTGGTGACCAGTCTTTCTCGATCTTCCTGGATCAATGTGCCGGGCTGCGAAACAAGATCCAGCTCAAGATCCTCAGCTACCAGAACGCCGAGTAAGGTCAGCGAGCCTGGGTGCTGACTTTTTTGCCCGCGAGACTGACGACGATACTGTTGCCGGCGTTGTTGAAGATGATTCGCCGTCCGACCGGCACAGCGAATATGCGCTCAACAATGACCACGATGATCGTGGCGTCGGCAATGTGATCTGGGACTGGCTGAAACACGGCAAGGCCAGATTCACGAACGTTCGTTGGTATACTGACCCTGACTGGCAGGGATCCGGAGTTTGGCAATCGACGCCCTGGTGAGGCAAAAATCTGTATCACAATCCGTTCCACCGGAGCGGCGACTGAGCGTGGAAACTGAAGTCAGCGTCGCCTCGCGGTTAAGCCGGACGTTCGGTGATATCGCTAGGGACTGGCGTTCGGCGAACCGCAGCTGCACGCTTCCCGGCGTCCGTCTCACCGCCGTAATCGTACCGCTGTATCCGGCCAGCAGCCCCCCTGCAGGAGCCAGTCGAGCGAAGTGCAACGTCGAATCACGGAACCGTTTTTCCGGAACACGACAATCGTGTGCACAACACAGGAACCGATTACCGCTGTCATTTTGAAGACTGACCACCGAACCTGGAATGTCGCACGCGGGGTGGAACAACAATCGGGGGTCGGTTAGTTTGTCTCAGGGTCTTCAACTCCGTGTGTCACCAGGAACTGTCTGGAGGAGTCCACAGAACGGCCAATGAGCCGACCATCAGCATCAAACGCCTGAACGGGTCCCCACACGTACGTCAATCCTCGCTGCATGCGCCGTACACGGCGCAGTTCGTCAGTTGGATGGGGTTGGGGGGTGTCGTCGGTCAGAACTCCGATGCAAAGCCTGTTGGTTCTTGCATGAATTTGTCCACCACCGCTGAGATAGCTGCCAGCACCGGCTCGCTCTTCAATTTGCAAAAATTGAATTCGATAATGATCGGCATTCTCGACAGCAGACCAGTGGAAAACTTCCGTGCGCAAATCGACCCTGGCGTTATCGGCGGGGGCTACAAATTCAATCCCGTCAATCAGCTTGAACGGAACCTCGAATTCGAGGACGTCGCCGCTGACTTCGACTTCCCTGGGGATCTTACTGAAATCCGGCTCAAGCAGTTTCGACTGATCCGGCAGGCTGGATGGATACACCCTGGCGCCTGCACTGACCCGCAGTCTGTAACGACCATTGGCGATGCCGATCCACCAAGACCCATCCTGCATCCTGACTCGGGTGGGCAAATGGGAATGGCCGGAACCCGGCTCATGCACTGAGGGATCACGCAGTTCCACTCTCAGATCGATGCGCATTTCTGCGGGAATTGGCATTCCCGCACGTCGGAACCTGATACCTCCCTGCAATTGATCGGGCGCGTTGGGGTCGAGGCGCTGAACTGCTGCGTAAGCCTGACGCAGCAGCCCGCATTCTGTATCTTCGGTGTATTTATTGGGTCCGTATGCGTTGAATTGCAGCTTGTTGCGTAAGCCGGCATAGATGGGAAAGACGGAACGCATCAGGTTGGTGGCCGTGTGATACGCTTTCAGCGCCTCGGCGTGATCTTCTGACTTCTCTAGTGCAAGTCCGGCGGCGTAAGCTGCTAATCCGCGAATCCAGATAATTTTTTTAGAACCGTCTTCGCTCATTTTCAACAGTTCATTCGGTGGTCCTTGAGGTAATTCATTGTATTGCATGGCTCTCGGTGAAGATGTCCTGGCCTTGCGATTAACAGAATCCTTCAGCGCCTGTCGCTGGTATAGAAACTTCTGAATGGCCTGCAACTGGTCTGTAGCAGCCCGCCGTTCTTCCACAGTGCCTTGTGTGCCGTCCAGAAAGAGTTCGAACCGCCGGGCACAGCGCTGCAGGCTTTGACGATCATCCTGAGAAAGATCAACAGAGGGTGACGACAGTCTTGGTATGCGCTCGGTCAAATCGGAGTAAACAGCTCGGGCAATCAGATAGTCGTGTTCTCCAAACGACACATCCGGGTCTTTCTCCAGAATTGGTAGCGCAGCGGCCAGCATCTCGTCGGAATCGCCGATTTCGACACAGCATTCGACCATGCTCCTCAAAATGTCATGGCGTGGCGTCGCACCGGGTGTGTTCAATACCAGTTGATAAATGTCAACGGCCTCTTGGTATCTTCCGTCCTCACGGCATTCTTCACAGCATTCGACCATGCTCCTCAAAATGTCATGGCGTGGCGTCGCGCCGGGTGTATTCAATACCCGTTGATAAACGTCAACGGCCTCTTGGTATCTTCCGTCCTCACGGCATTCTTCCGCCCATGCCAGGAGTTCCTGGTCCGTCTTGTCGAACAGTCGCGGTCCCATTGTGGCGGTGCCGATCAGCATCAGGGCGGCGGTTACGGTGACCGCAGTTGCGATTTTCCAGTGCTTCCGCAGCACTCGCACCGTGCGGACGACGGCTCCGCTGCGGCGTGCGACGAGAGGTTCACCAGCTTCAAACCGACGAGTGTCCTCCAGCAGCGCACTGACGCCTGGATACCTGGCCGCCGCGTTCTTCTGCAGCATTTTCTGGCAAATCGTCTCCAGGTCTCGTGGGATGCGACGGTCCAGCGTACGCAGCGGTGCCGCTTCGTCGTTTAGTAATCGAACCAGCACCTCTGCCGGCGATGAGGACGCAAAGGCGGCGCGGCCGGTCAGCATTTCGAAGAGCAACAAACCCAGGGCGTGGACGTCCGTTGCTTCACCGATCAGCGACGATTGACCGCGGGCCTGTTCGGGTGACATGTATTGGGGAGTGCCCAGCAGTTCACCCGTCTGTGTCAGGTCGGACGACTGGCTGACGTCCCTTGCGATTCCAAAATCGGTAACAAAGGCAGTTCCCCGATCGTCGATGAGGACGTTCGCGGGCTTCAGATCACGGTGAATAATTCCCTGCCGGTGGGCGTGCTGTACGGCTTCGGCAACCTGTTTAAAAATGGCCAATGCTTGAGTGGGGGACATGGCCCCGCGCCGTATTGTGGCGGACAGTGATTCACCATCAATGTAGTCCATTGTGAAATACGGCTCACCTTGTGCATCTCCGATTTCGTGAATTGAGACGATGTTCGGATGCCGCAGCTTCGCCAGATGCTTTGCTTCACCAAGGAACCGCCTGACCAGTGGTCCAAATGTCTGCTCACCCGGCCGCAGCACTTTCAGCGCGACGTCACGATGCAGCGAGTGTTGACGCGCGAGGTACACAACCCCCATTCCGCCTTGACCGATCACACGTTCGATCCGGTAGTCGTCCGGCAGCGCCGGCAGCTTCCGCTCCGTGGATTCGATCTCCGCACACTCAACAGTCTCTTCCTCCTGAAGCATTGCCCGCATTGCGGCATGAGCAGCAACAGCCTGATTGAATTCATCCCGTTTCGATTCCGGGACGTCCGGAGTCTCGCCGGCCAGGTGAGCAGCGACCAGGTCTTCGAGATTCACGGATTCGGGATCGACTGTCATGTTCTCTCGTTCTGTCAGGGTTGCTTTTCAGGATTTTGCGTCCGAACTGATGTGTTTTCCCAACGCGACCAGCGCCCGCGCCGTCAGGTTCCGCACTGCGCCTGCAGAACGTTTCATCCGCCGTCCTGTTTCCTCAGCACTGAGACCTTCAAAGTAGCGCAACAACAGCACTTCCTCATGCTCGTCACTGAGTTGCTGTAGCGCCCGCTCGACACACTCTCGGTTCTCCACGCGATGCAGGGCCGTAACCGGTCCGGTCAGTGCAGACTTGGGGACTGCAACTGTCTGTCGTTTTTTCGCCATAAAATAGTCATGCGTGTCACGCAGACGATTGTCGATGATTCGGCACAACCACCGCAGGAAGGATCCGTTGTCCGTATAGTCAAAGTCTGCGAAGGATCGGTGTGCCGACAGATACGCATCCTGTAAAACGTCATCAGGCTCAATCTTCTCCCGCAGTTTGCCGAGCCTCGCTCGAATAAATACCAGCACGCGATCCACATGCAGCGAAAACAGTCGCTCATAAGCCAAATGGTCGCCCGTCCGCGCCTGTCGCCACAGGATCCGCGTCATTGATTCCGGCTCTGCGCAGTTTTTATCTTCTGCCAATTCCAAATTGTCACCGCCTTTGACTTGTCAATGGACACAGTGGGCCCTGAGGCACACTGCACGCACTTCATTCTTCGTTGCAGTACCGGGAATCAATCTGCGACCGCTGTCACCAGTGTTGGCTAAATAATGCCCGATCGCCGCCGCCTTTCATTCTACATCATCCCTGTGGTTTGCGAGGATCGATTTCGGCGGACAGCAGGCCTCAACCGGTTTCTGTCGGATTTCATGGTAGCAAGACATACGCCGGGAGAGATGACGTCGATGGTCGTGCCAATCGTCAGTGCTGCAGGGTGCTTCATGATCTTCTCCACGCTGTTCTGTTTGCGGCCTTCATCAGTGGTCGCTCCTGGCGGATTTGGACTGAACCAATTTGTTTTACAGTCATATCAGCGGAATTGGGCGGTCGACGTGTCGCAGTTTTTTTTTAATTGTCTCCGAATTCAACTCGGCAGTGTGCCACGACAATTGTGAGTTTTCCTCGCTGCCCTGCTCCTTGTTAATTGATCGATGCCGAGTGGGAGAATCACAGTCAGGGTGATCGCCTGGAAAAGACGCCCACAAATGAAGCAGAACCGATCCACTGTTCAATCGTGCGTGCCCCGGCAAAAGACTTCTCCAGCAACTCAAAGAGGCCCGGTGTCCGCACAGGAGCAGCGGTCTTTTCTCGACGCGGCACGCAGCGAATTCTGTCGATGTCCGCAGCACGGTTGGTTACCCTGGAATGCGACCGGACGTCACTGTTCGTCAACCTCTATGAAAGACGTCAAAAAAGGTCGTGACGTCCAATCAACTCGCAGGCAGCCCTGAGATTGGCAACAGTATCGGCATCGTGCTGATGCCGATTCCAGCGAGTGAATTCCGGATGGACAGCTCCGAATCGGAAGAGTTTCGACAAGACGATGAAATGAGTCACCTGGTGAAACTCACGAAGCCGTTTCACCTGAGACAGTGGAAAGCGTTGATGGGTACAACGCCATGGAAAGACCGCGGCGGCCTCAGTAGAGGCGACTCCTGTCCGGCAGTGTGGGTGGGTTGGAAGGATGTGGTCAAATTCTGCCGCAAGCTGAGTAAAAAGGAAGGCGTGGAATATCGTCTGCCAACAGAGACCAGGTGGAAATACGCCTGCCGTGCCGAAACGACGATGCGGTACAGTTTCGGAGGAGATCAGTCACAGATGGGCGTTTATGCGTGGTACGACGAGCCCGGAACCAGACATGGCATCGAAAAACATGCTCCGAAGGTTGTTAAAAAAAACAACGTGTCGAGTCGACACGACATGTACGATAACGTGGCGGCCCGTTCGGCGAATCGCAGCTGCACTTTTCCCGGCGTCCGTCTCAGCGCCGTAATCGGTTTTTGTGCAGCGAGGACTATCCCCTGAGCGGCAGGAAGTCATAGTGTTCTGCTTGTACCGCTGTAGCCGGCCAGCAGCCCCCGCAGGAGCCAGGGGAGCGAAGTGCAACGTCGAATCACGCAACCGTTTTCCGGAACACGACAAATACATTGAATTTCGACAATCGTGTTCACAACACAGGAAGGGACAGCAGTTTGCGGCGAAACAGTGGCCGCAAACTGAGTTCATTATACCGGTCTGTCTAATGGGCATCGACTGGCTGGAAGAAGCATATTGATGCGAGACGGCTTGATTCGGTCCTGCTGTGGAGAGTGTTGCATCAGAGCCGCCGAGGGATCAAAATTTCCATCAACTCAACTCGTGGACATATTCCGGACAATCTTTCGTTGCTTGCCTGAGATTCCTGTCTCAGCGAACGTGACAAAAAGGACCTGTTCAAATGCTGAGAATGTTTCCTGTTTTTCTGTTACTTGTGTCTCTGAGAAGTGTTGTCGCGAGTGACGTTACATCGGACGAAGGCGCAAAAACAAATCTGTCATCGATCAGGCCCTTACACATTCGATTACCGGCGCCGACTTCGGCCTATGTATTTATTTACAGCGGACCCGCAGCTGCAGATCGGCCGTTGTTCGAAATGTTGTTGCCCGAGTACATTCATAACAACGGAAAAGAAATCGTACCGACCGAGAAAAGGCCGGTGTATTCTTATTACCATATGCAGCCGACGGATTGGGTGGATCTGGGTGGCGGGCGATGGCGCATGACGCAGACCCACCCTGGATACCTCACCTACCAGATCAAATTGACGACCGCGGCTGATGCCCTTTATCTGGACTTCCGTATCCGCAACGAGACATCTGAGCCATGGACTAAGCTGTCAGTTAACTTTTGTTCTGGTTCCGGATGGGGTGACTTCCAGCCTCCCAATGACTGGTTCAATCCGGATTTCCAGCCATCACCACCACCTCCCATCGCCAGGGATCCACGAAAGGCCGCGCGTGAGGTGTATCATGGAATGGTCGCGCGCTGGCAGAACGAGGTATTACCGCAGAATGTTTGGGTGCACACTCACGAAGGCTGGAAGCGCTACCTGGAAGGTAAAAATCAGGTGGATATGCCCCTGATTGTCTGCAAATCTCTGGACGGTAAAAAACTGCTGGCCCAGGCATGGAACAAGCAGGCGCCCGTGAGTCACGGCCCTCACCTTTGTATCCATCTGGCCCCTGTAATCGCTGACAAAGTCGAATCCGGCCAATGGGCCACGGCACGTGGGGCCACGTATCTGATGGAAGCATCCCTGCAGGACGTGCTTGATCGATATCAAAGTGACTTTGGCGACCAAACGTCCGACTGAACACTCAGCGGTCTGACCTGGCTGAAAGGTTAGCGTAGCCCCCGCCCGTTCGGAAATACAAGCACGACGCGCCGGCGAATGGACCACGCCCGAACCCCGTATGGTCAAAAAAGTCAACCGACGGTCAAACTGCATCCGTAATTGAGTTTGCAGTGTATTCCGAGGTCAGATCTCAGCCCAAATCGTAATTTCGGGCCAGGGACATTTGCCGTTCGGATTCCCTCGTGGGCTGGATTGCCACAAAATCGCACAGCGTCGAACTCAGCCGGTGATGAACGGGATGTCCGACGAACTCGCCGTCAGCTCTGAGCAATACGCACGGTCTCTGCGATTTCCGCTCCAATACTGTCCAGGTCACGGTAGTCACCGAACAGGCCATCGGTCATCCCCACTGCCATGGCACCGGCATCCAGAAATGCCTTGAGATTCGACTTTGTGACACCACCGGTCGCCATGAAGCTGGTTCCCGAATATGCCGGAGCGATCGATGCCAGGTATCCCGGTCCTGGAGGATCGGCGGGATACAGCTTCATGATGTGACCACCGGCCCGAATCGCCTGTTGAATTTCGCAAGGAGTCTGGACGCCTGGCAGCGTCAGCATGCCACGTTTTACACTGTACTCGCAGGTGGACTGATCAAATCCGGGGATGACGCAAAACGTGGCACCTGCGTCCGCGGCAGCTGCGGCTTGTTCGACCGACCACGTGGTACCGACGCCAATCGATGCTTTATCTCCATACCGGTCGGACAGATCCTTCACGTCCTGCGGTGCGCGTTCGTAGTCCATCGTGATTTCGATCGACCGGACTCCGCCTTCAATCAGGGCGTCCGAGACGGGCGCCAGCAGATCCTGAGGAAACTGTCGAAGGATGGCCATGATTTTGTCTTCGGCCAGCATCTGTTTTGCTCTTTCGACGTGACTCATTTGAATCTCCTGTGGGAACCGCTGAAAACACCGGCGGAGCCAGCGACACACAGGTTCAACGGTCTGTCAGTAAAGATGCCGCACCCAGAGGACGTGGCATCAGGAATACGCCTCGAAAGGAGCCGGAATCCGCAGATGGGGCCAAAGGGTAATGCTCGCGCAGGTCTTCTGCCAGTCAGGCCAACACGGAGCATAGCCACAGGTCAGTCCTGTGCATCCCTGTACTTATGATGGCCACGATACTGAGCCACTGACATTATGATCTTGCGAGACGATCCTCTCGCAAGATCACCGCCTGCTTTCGCTGCCGGCCTCAGGATAATCGATATGTATGTGAACGTCTCGCAGAACAGTCGCCTGACCCGACTCGCCACGAGACGTGACGCGGACCATATTGGCACCGCTGCGGATCCATTCAAGGGCAACCGCATAGCTGACCCAGTCCGGTGTGACACTCCCGTTCTGTGCATCATGCTCGTTCAGTGTGACCTCTAGCGTGTCTGCATTCGTCAGGCCGGAGATGCCAAGACTGAGTGTGATCTCAGGTCGGTAATCCGAACCCGGGCCGCCGCCCGACAGGGTGCCGCCGATGAGTACTTCCACGACGAACGGTGTTTCCGGTGCCAGTCTCACCGGTCGCTCGGGGAAGGGCGGTACCGGCAGCTCGATAAAACGTTCTACACCCCGGATGTCGGGGTTCAGCAGGACACGCCAGTACCCATGCGGGAAGTAATCCCTGTCCAGCCCTCCGAGGATCCCGGGGTCGCCCAGCTCGCGCCACACGGAGCTGTGTGCGAAGAAGAAATTGAAGAGGTACACCCCGTCGGCACCTAAGTTCCAGACATTGAGGGCGCGCGAGCGCAGGCTGCGCAGCGGGAGTCGGTCCTGCACCTCAAGCAGACCTTTACGCTTCTTGGACGCAGTCCAGCTCAGGCAGGGATACACGCGGACGTTGTGCCTGCGTCCCAGCGCTACCCACGGTTCCCAGGGTGAAAATTCTCACTCACCGGGAACCAGGATGTCCACGAGCTGCTGCTCCAGCCAGTGACTCACGTCCAGGCCGATGGCATTGCAGCAGGACAGGGAAGCCGGGATGCGCACGGCGACGAGGATCGGGCAGTTCCGCTCTAGGCCGACCTGCTCGGTCATTTTACGCACACGCTGCAGCAGCCCGGTCATCAGGTCCCGTTCATGCTGCGCACAGTCTTCGCCGTTCGCATTGCAGCTGAAATGGGGGAAGTGGCGCGCAAAATCCATCTCGATGCCGTCCACGTTGTAGCGGCGGCAGACGTCCTCCAACAGCCGGAAAGCGCGCTGCCGGACTTCCGGCAGACCGTAGTCGAGTCCGGACCATTTCCCGAACGCAGGTGGTTTCTGTTGTGTTCCAAACAGCAATTCAGGATGGTCCTTCTTGAACTGAGGCATCACCTCGGGCCAGCGCGGATCAGCGTCGTGAATGTCATTCATCCGCATGGACCAGAAAATCTCGATGTCGTTGGCCCTGCAAAAGTCGACCATGATTTTCAGAGGGTCCAAACCGCGTTCATGGAACTCCTGCGTCCTGTTGACCCCGTAAACGCCCGTTTTCGCGTAGAAAGGCTCGACGAACTCGCTCATGTGGGTGAACAGCCCCAGACCGGTGCTCCACGAGCAATAGAAGATCGAGTCCACGTGTGTGCCGAGCAGTGGTATCGT
>CAUZPL010000113.1:0-18036 GCA_963581585.1 Planctomycetota bacterium | reverse complement strand
TGCCTGCTTCAGGGGATTCAGCTGTTTCGTCACCATGCTAATTCAAATATGTGTCAGGTGTTTTGCGTGGTGTATGGAAATCGGCCGTGTGTGGCCTTCCGCAGTCGACGCACTGGTTGTCATTGTTCTGTCAAACAGAAAACATCGCTGTCTGCCCTGGATAACGATGGGGTGGATAAATTAACCAAGAATGATGCGGGGCCTTGAATGCCAACCGAATTGAGCAGGCGAAACGTGACTGGTGTGATAGGAATTGGACTGCTGGGAAGTGCTTTGGCCGAGCGTCTGATCCAGGCTGAGTTTGAAGTTTGCGGCTATGACCGGTCAGATCAGGCATTGAGCAGATTCAAAATTTCCGGCGGTCATGTCACTTCGAGTCTGATGGAACTGGCCCTCGCCTGTCGTCGAATCGTGCTGTGCCTGCCGGATTCGACGGTCGTGGAACGTGTGCTGGCTGAAATACAACCGCATCTGTTGCCGGAGACCATTATCGTCGACACGACAACTGGCGATCCGCAACGAACGAAGCAGTCAGCTGAATCGCTGTCCGACATCGACGTGGAACTGGTCGACGCAACAGTGCTGGGGTCGAGTGACGTAACTCGCCGAGGACAGGCCGTACTCATGGTCGGGGCAAACCCGGTGGCCTTCGACCGCTGTCAGCCTGTGCTGAATGCGATTTCTGGCAATATTCATCACCTCGGTCCGGCAGGCAGTGGCCAGGAAATGAAGCTGGTCGCAAATCTTGTCCTGGGCCTGAATCGAGCGGTGCTGGCAGAAGGCCTGCATTTCGCAAAGAACCTGGGACTTGACCCGAATACAGTGCTTTCCATCCTGAAATCCGGAGCAGCGTGGTCGCGGGTAATGGATGACAAGGGCGAGAAGATGATTCACGAAGATTTCGCACCTCAGGCGCGCCTGAGTCAACACCTCAAAGACGTCCGTTTAATCCTGAGTTACGCAGAAGACGGCAGCATACAACTCCCGTTGTCGGAAGTTCATCGCGATTTGTTACAACGTGTGGAGGATGACGGCAGTGGCGGTCTGGATAATAGCGCAGTGATTCGTGCCTGGTGAGGCGACACAGTGCGGATTGCCTGTATCAGGAGGCCGGACTCGTCCCGGCGCAGTTGTGTTCGCAGCCAGTGATGACCAGAACCCGGACCATTTGTTGGCAGGAAATCCGGATAAGCGCTGTGGCACTGGGTACTGGCGGGATCATTCTCATGGTGAACTATGTGCGGCGTCGACGGGAACTCCGGCCTCGAGGACCACGACGGTCGGCATGATCCACTCCGGGAGATTTGAGCGACAGTGACGCGATTGCCTCCTCCCAGCTGGGAATGTCTCTGAAGTCCGGAGTAACTTCTCGCTCGCGACGGCTGCTGCGATCGCGAGATTCCTCTTCGTTGTCTGATCGATTCGCATAACCACGTGAACGTCGAGGGCGTTCTTCCTGCGACTGGGTTTCCGTTGCCACGTCTCGCAATTGTGAAGGCCGGCGTCGACGCATCACCTTGCGCGGTGGTTCTGCATCATCTTCATTATCGCTGTCGTCGAATTCAAATTGTGCATCATCCGCGGCGGCGTCGTCCGCGGCGTCGTCATCATCATCCCATCCGACATCCGCGCTCGGGCGGCGGTCCGGAGAGGATTCGGATCGTCGTGAACGTCCACGGCGCCCGCCGCGATGACCACGCCGAGGGCGTTCTTCTGCGTCTTCACCGGGTTCACCGGGTTCACCGGGTTCACCGCGTTCACCGCGTTCACCGCGTTCACCGCGTTCAGACTCATCCAGAGACGCCTCGGGATCATCCTCCTCATCACCTCTTGTGCGGCGGCGTCGGCTCTGAGAATCCGGGGATTTTTCCGGTGACACGCTGACGAAATCTTCGGACGCATCCTCGAACAGAATTTCCGTCAAGTCGTCTTCATCGGTCACATCGTCATCCGACAGAGCAGCCTCATCGACTCTGGCTTCCGAAGCTGATTCGATGTTCTGACTACCTCGGCCACGACCACGTCGACCACGTCGACCACGTCGACGACGGTGAGGACGTGCGACTTCATCTGTCTCATCGTTGATCGCAGAGGAAGGATCGTCTGATGACGACCCGCTGGCTGCAGCCGCGACTTCATCATCCTCATCGTCTTCGTCTTCTTCCTCAGAATCAGGCAGTTCGCCCGCCGGTGCTGATTCGGGAGCTTCATCGTCCCATACCCAGCGATCAAGTTCGTTCCAGTAGGAATCGTCCCCGACCTGTTCTTGTCCGGCGGTTGGTTTTGAGGGGTGATGCGCCGTGTCCAAGACTGATGCGAGTTTTTCACGGACTACTTCACTGTCGTCGTCCTCAGTAAAAACAACGGCACCGTCATTGACGGCCGGCCCGCCAGCCTCTGAGACTTCTGCTGGTTCGTCGAAATCCTCCTCCTCGAAAACAATCAAGTCATCATCGAACGCATCGTCCACGTCGATTGTGGAGTCCGTATCAGCGTCTGCCTGTGGATCATTTGCAGCGTGGTCTGCCGGATCCCGAACAATGCCCAGCAGGTCATCGACGCCGCCACCATCTTCATAATCGTTGAATAGAAGTTCGCCGGCGGCCGGAGGTGCATCGTCTGGGCTCATCCCGAGCATATTCCTGATTGCTTCGTCTTTGGGTTTGCTGAAACGGTCCTGCTCTTCTCCTGCACTGCTCATGTTTCGAATTTCTATTGCGATCGACTCAATACGACAAGACACGCGGCTGCTCAGGTCGCCGGGAACAGTCTGAACCAACCTGCCGCGAAAGTCTCCGATGACTCACGGATGTTAACAGGTGGCCGAGCATATTGACCGTGTTTCGCTTTCACGAATCACGATTCCGTAAGAAAGCTTCATGATTCCGCAGCCTGACAGCGCCAAACTGTGACATCCGTGAATCGCAGAGAAGCGAATCTTCTGCCTGCTGCTCTGGAATTCAGACGTTCGGTGCCGCAGTACCGTAAACTGTTCGCTACATTGTCTGCCCTGAAACCTACAAAAACACGGGGCCCGGATAACCGGTGGCCCGACTGTGTAAGGAGAGATTCGTGGCGTCACTCAAAAACAACACAGCGATTGTCACGGGTGCTGGTTCCGGGATTGGGGAAAAAACGGCTGAATTGCTGGCAGGCGAAGGAGCCAAGGTCGTGCTGGTTGGTCGCCGGCTGCCGCCGCTGCAGCAGGTTGCTGATCGAATTCTGGCAACCGGAGGCACTGCGGTCGCTCATTCGGCTGATCTGACAGTGGGCGCTCAAGCCATCGCCGTGGCTGCATTTGCGCTCGACAATTACGGTCGAATCGATGTGTTAGTGAACAATGCAGGATTTTCATCAAAAGTTCGCTCGGTTCGTTATGTTCAGCCGGATGAATGGGATGCTGTATTCAAGGTCAACATGGAAGGCGTATACCGACTGACACAGGCGAGCCTGCCGGGAATGATTGAGCGTGGCAGCGGGACTATCATCACCACCTCGTCAATGGCGGCTTTGAGGCCCGGTGTTCTCGGCGGTGCGCCATATTCTGCGGCCAAGGCAGCCGTGCGGGCATTCTCCCATGGCCTCAACAGCGAGCTGCGGAATCAGGGGATTCGGGCAACTGTCATCATTCCTGGAGAGGTCGACACTCCGATACTCATGGGCCGTCCTTCCGTCCCGAACGCTCAAGCGCGACAAACCATGATGCAGGCGGAAGACGTGGCCCGCTGCATTCAGCTTGCCGCCACGCTGCCTCAACGCACCGTGATCGAAGAACTGATCGTCATGCCTTCAATTATTCGCGACATGTCGGCGGAAATGGAAGTCGCCTCGACGAAGCGGAACTGAGAAAACGGAGTGAGCCGGACGCTTGTACTGCGGTCATGGCTGCTCATCCTTAGCAAAGCCTCATGCAATTTTCTCCGGCGCAAGAAACGGGCTGTTTGGGATTCTCCTGATAATTATCCCCTGTTTTTTTCACTGCATCACCAATGTCGGGTACACACGTGCTTTCAAATCGATCCACGCGTTTCTTGGTCCCCTGCCACGCCGGTCCTACTCCTGAAGTCATGGAGCCGGGTATGTAAAGAGCGATTAAACGGGCGGAATCGACCTCTAATTGTTTTCGGGCAAACCGGGTCCGCTGCCCGACTGAGGCGGGTTGCTGGTGCGACGGCGGAACTGCTCAAACGACTGAGCCAGCGAATCTCTGAGCCGCGGCACATTTGGTGCGGCCAGAAAGACTCGCTGCACCACCACCGATCGAGGATAAAACGTGGCGATGAAATCGAACGAGAATTCACTGGCTGTGTGACCGATCATCACAGCGTTGGCATACTGACCGGACATCACATCTTCCGGCAGACGCAGCTGGTCATACAAATCTTCGGCCAGATGGCGCGGTCCGTCCGGTACAGCCATTCCGGACTCAGATGTAACTTCGGGCGAAAGTCCCGGGACATTAGTCGTTCCTGTCTGATCGAATGCGGCGGGAGTTTCTTCCGTCTGTGCCGTCGGCAAAACGATTCGTCCGAATCGGGCTTCGTATTTCGTTATGTTTTCGGCAATGGCCTGCAAAAACTGGCCCACGACTGTCGGCGGCAGGATAATCCGTGCCGCTACCTGCTGGGGTTGCTGCATCTGCAGAAGGAAATCGACAATGAATTCGTGGCTACCCTGCAGCACAGCCACTCCAGTGCTGAAGATTCCACGAGACACATGTGCCGGCACCAAAGCACCAATATGGCTGGAGCGAACCTGTTGAGGTTTCTCGGGTGGAAGCTCACCAGACGGATCGGTCATTGAATCTCTAATAATCCACGGGTTGAGACGAACGTATGTAGGCAAACAGGTCGCGAATCTGCTGATCCGTCAGGTGTTTCAGTGATTCCTTCGGCATCACACTCTCCGGTAAGATCAGCATTTCGTCAATTTCGTCGCGAAAGAAACTCAGGCTGATCCCTTCGTTGGTTCGCAGTACGACGATCTGGTTGTCCTGACTGATGAGGAACCCGGATGCCAGTCGACCATCGTCCGCTATGATGAGGAAATTCTCATAGCCTTTCCTGATTTCAATGTCCGGATTCACGATATTCTGCAGTAATCGTTCGAGATCTTCACGTTGAAACGCCGTGAGGTCCGGGCCGACCTGTCCGCCTTCACCATGTAACTGATGACAACTGCCGCAGATCTTCATGTAATGCCGTTTCCCGGAACGGGGGTTTCCTGAACCTGTGGAGACAATCTTTGTCAGTCGTTTTGCTTCCTGCCGCATTTCTGCGGTCGTGGCCCCTTTCACATCACCCCATTCCAGCTGAATGATTGTCTGGATCTGTGGTTCAGGATGCAGAGACATCATGCGCAGGACGTTGTCGGTGAACAGATCACGCTGCAGATCGCCGCGATGAACGGACTCGAGTGCCAGTACCGACCATTCTTGTCGCGCTGCCAGCAGACTGGCGGCAGTCGGCCGCAGTTCGATCGGCAGGCGTGCCAGACATTGAACCAGGTTGTCACCAATTTCAGGGTTGGAAAATGCGTAAAGAGCGTTGAGCACGGACTCGATCAGCCGCGATTCCTGGGACGTATTCAGCAGTTGCAGCAATACCGGTACACTTTGTTTCAAACGAATCTCACCAAATATCTCAATCAACCGGATACGCTGGTCGAGTCCGGCATGAGCGTCCGCGACGACTTTCAACGAAGATTCTATCGCGACTGGTCGCTGTTGTCGCAACTGAAGCGCATCCGATCCACCTCCAACGTTGCCAATGGCCTCCAGCAGAGACTCCGGAATCGTGGTCAGTGATCGACCCTGCAGAGATTCTTCGAGCGCCGCCATCAAAATCTTGGTGGAATCTGAATCCGGCGAACGATTCAGTAGCCGTGCCGCTGACAAAAACTCACTGCGACGCAACGGAAGAATGCTGCGCTTCATAATTCGACCCAGCAGATGATTACGAACCAGCGGCCGCCGCCAGACATCGGCTGATTCCAGCAGGCAATCGGTGATCAGCCGACGGCCACACTCAGACGTCATTACGTTCTCAATCGCCCACCAGATCATCAGAGGTTGGTGAATATCAGCTGTATCGTCATCCTGCTTGACGAGCTCACTCAGGATACGCACAGCTGAGCTGGCCGTAAGTCGTCGAGCAGACGCTGCTAATTGTTTTCGGACATGAATCGATGGGTCGTGGCCCGCCATTGCCACCATCTGCGCCAGCACGTCGGAGGTGATTTCGCGACGATCGCCCAACAGTCGTACCGTCCATTGGCGAACGAATTCGTCATGATGCTGCAGCAGCAGAAAAACCGTTTCTTTCGTGAGTCCTCCACTGGCGTGCAGTCCCCACAGCGATGCCAATGCTGCATCCCCGGACAGCGTCAATGCCTGATGTAACAGTGAATCGACCAATGTCGGATTCCTGTGATCTCCAAGCAATCGGACTGCTGTCATCCGACGCCATTTGTCAGTACTCTGCAACGCCTGCAGTAACTCTGCGCCCGTGGCCCTATGACTGAATCCTCTCGACAGAGGCACCACAGCACCTCGTGATTTCAGTCGATAGATTCGTCCATTTTTGCGATCGATACGTCCCGCATAATGACTGCTGTGATCAATCCGCTGCTCATACATGTCGGCGATGTAGATGGCACCGTCCGGTCCGACCTTGATATCCACCGGGCGGAACCAGGGATCGTCGGTCCTGACGACCCATTCGATATCTTCTGTTTCGAATGAGGACGCATGTGGTCGAATGTCACTCAGCACCACCTGTCCCTGCAGTGGCTCAATGCCAAAGAGACCTCCGCGGTACCGATGCGGCAATTCTGATTCTTCGTAAATTACAAAGTTGTGTGTAAAACGCTGTGCTTTGGAATGCCTCATGGCCTCAAAGAACCCGAATGTCCACGGATTCGACAGTGATCCGTGTTTGGCAAACCCTTTACGATAATATCCGCCCTGCACATAGTGAAAGCCCCGTGTGTTGCCACCGTTGTGCCCGGAGTACACTCGCCCCACAGCATCAATTTCCAGTCCAAATGCATTGCCTCCTCCTTCCGCGAATACCTCAAAGATGCGGTGTTCCGGGTGATAACGCCAGATTTGCTGACCCGTCGTTCGCAGTGGTGCAGTGTCAGTGTCGGGTTGTTTCACGCGTGCTGTGACTGTGCTGCCCTGGCAGGCGTACAGCCAGCCGTCCGGACCGAATCGCAGGCTGTTGATGACGGAGTGAGAATCTTCGAGTCCAAATCCTTCCAGCAATACTTCAGGGTCACCGTCAGGAACGTCATCACGGTTACTGTCAGCGTAGTACAGCAAATAGGGCGGATTGGTCACGAAGACACCTCCACGGCCGATGGCGACAGACGTGGCAATGTTCAGGCCATCCACGAATATCTTGTGTTCATCGTAAATGCCGTCACCATTCACGTCTTCGTGGATGCTGATCCGGTCGCGGCCGCGAACGCCGTGCGGGGGTGGCAGCGGGACCTTGTCATAAACTGATCTCAGATACACGTCTCGACTGATCATTTTCAGTCCGGCTGGATTCGGATATTGACGGTACTGTACAACCCACAGACGACCACGTTCGTCCCAGGTCATGAAAAGCGGCTGAGTGATCTCGGGTTCGCTGAGCACCAGTTGCAGTTGCAAATCATCCGGAACGTGAAATGTGACTTCGGCTTCGACTGGTGCCAGGGGAGCTTGGTCACCGGGACGCCTGGCGACGTAATGTTCGACGTCTTCAACGTCGTCCGCCTTGGAAAAGACGGAGAGGGACTCATCAGAAATTTCAGAGACCGGAAGTGTTGCCCAGCTGTGGTTGTCACCCGGCCGGTACTGCCAGCGACCGTTCATGCGGATGGCCTCCATGGACTTGCGATTCAGCAGTACCGGTGGCGCAACATTGAAATTTCTGCGAGGATCACTTTGAAAGATACGAATTGCGATCCGATTGAGCATTCCCGGACGTATCAGCCTCGCCGGCACAGAAAAACGGCCACGTTCCCCCAATCCACTGCGAAACACCGGCGGGAAGCTGCCGTTGGCTCCCACTGAGATGCCATTCACCCAGCCACTGCGTGCATCATCCAGTGCTTCAACAAACAGTGTCAGATCCTGATCGGCCCAGTCGGCGGGAATCCTGACGAGCGTGCGATACCATGAGTAGCCATTGACTGGGGCCAGATCTCCCGACGGCACGCTCCTCCAGGCGCTGGGGATAGTGACGTCTGACCATTCTCCTGCTCGGGCCGGAACCAAAACTATGAGGACCATCGCAGCGATTGAAGACAGGCTTCGCATTATGTCCGGACCGGTGCCGAAGAAAGGCTGACAATATAACAGTTCGCATGCCACAGTTCGGATACAATCATCATCAACGTATTCTCCAGTCGTGACATTGTCTTCGGTGGCTGCCGATTCTACAGCCCCTGAATGTAGCTGTTCAAATCCGCCAGATCCTGCACCGACCGATCTTTAAGCAGTCCTGACGGCATCAACGATGTCGGCTGTTTGAGTCGCGATTCGATTTCGCCTGCTTCAATTCGCCAGGTCTGGTGTTCGGCGTCTCGCAGCAGCAGTCCGTCGACGGACTCGTAAACGATCAGTCCGGTATACATTTTACCCTCGGTCGTCACGATCGACGTTGTTTGATAACGCGGTGACACGTCTCGGCTGGGATCGATAATCGCGGCAAACAGGTCATGCCTCGAAAACCGTTTGGCAACACCCTGCAAATCCGGTCCCAAGGCCCGACGGCCGCCATGACATTTTGCACATGCCAGCTTTAGGAACAGATTCCTGCCTCGACCTGCATTTCCGGTATCCCATCTAACTGCATCCAGTCCCGACAGTATTTGATTCACCGTCGTGGCATTGGAACCGTACGATTCAAACTGAGGATGTTTGTCCCGGAGCCAGTGATCCCACTGCTGCAGAGAACCCGGTTGGGGCCGGTAACCGTCTTCGCCAAATTCGAACCCGAATGCCTGACTGGTGATGTTCTGCAGCAGCCGAATTGCCATTTCCCGCAACGCAAATTCTTCCGGGTTGTTCATCATTCGGCGTGCTGCCGCCAGCAGTGCAAAGAGTTCTTCGGGAGTGTGACCTGGCGGCAGTTGTGACAATGCACCAAGACACGAGCGAACGACATTTATCTGCCCCGACCCCAAACCTTCCGTAAACAGTTCACGATCGTCCGCCTCAGGAGTCTCCGACAGCACCATCAGCACTGCTCCTCGGACCGCCAGGTTGTCCAGCTGATCGCGAATCAGTTGCCGATGTTTGGGCGTTTCTGATTCACCAATGGCGAAAACCACGTCATTGGACCATTCAAAATTGGCATCCTGCTGAATGTTGCCAACAAAGTGCTGGATCGCCGTCGGAACCTGGTCCTGTCCGACTTCACTCAGCAGCAGTACATGCCCGGGCAGGCCGAACCCTGGCTGGCCAACAATAATCTGCGGAATTGCCGGATCGACTTCGCAGAGCTTCCGGTAAAGTTCGCCAAGGCGGTCATCCCAGTTGGAGTCCTGTTTCATACCGCGTTTACGCATCTTCACATCCAGATTGACCAATGCAGCCGCCGTAGCCATGGACTCGTCATAGGTGCGTTCCACCTCAATTCGAGCCAGCACAATCAGTCGATGGACGTCATCTGTGGGACTGGACTGTGTGTTGATACCTCCGAGAATTTTGGGCAGAAGTTCTCGGTTCACCGGAGCCAGCATACCCAACACTCGCAATAATTCTCTGTCCAGCACGGGCCTGCCCGTGGGGAAAACCCGGGCAATCTCCGTTTTAATCGACGCAAGTTGCAGATCAAAGGCTGCGAGATTGAGCCGTGGGGCACAACTGTCAAATACTGCGGCGCGTCCACTGGCGGGTCCTAGATCACCCAATGCCAGCTGGATCAGCCGCGTTGCATCCAGTTTTTGCCGGTCTGACCATTGTGATTCCGTAAGTACCGGCAGAGTCGCCCTGATCACATCGATGCTGACTTTTTTCGTACGTGCGTAACGACCAAGGTTCGCTGTGATGCGAACAGCATGATGGGGGCCAAACGACGCCCGAAGTCGCTCCCAGTCTGCCTTGCTGAGTCGCGCTGCAACGGCAGACGCCGCCGCTCGCACAAACCGGTCATCCGCAGCCATGGAGGCAGCCAGTTCTGGCAGGCACGCACTCGCCGACTGTGATACTGTCAACGTTGACAGCGACTCCAGTGCCGCTCGAACAACCAGCGGATCATTGTCAGTGAGAAAACGCTTCACCACAGCCAGCGGAAGGTCGCCGACTCTTGAACGACCAATGGACCAGACCGCTCGCGCTCTGATAGCGGGCGAAGCGACCATCGACAGTTGCTTCGCCAGCTCATCTGTGAGACCGCCATACATTTCCGTAAGGATTTCAATGGCGCGAATTCGTTGCGGCTGCGCGCGCGATGCGTCCATGATCGCTTGCTCAAAAGGCTGTCTGGTCAACAGACGGGCTTTAGGAAGCCAGACTGCTCGTGACCAGCTGGCTCCGGCCTGTGGTGCACGCAGGACATCGTCCAGAAGGCTGGAGTCATCGGACGGCAGCTCAGGCTCATTCTGTCGTGGTGTTACCGAATCCACCCAGGAAATACGGAAAACTCCACCCCGAGTCCCGCGACCACCGATACTGACAAACAAGTCTCCATCCGGACCCACGGCAGCATCGGTGGGAGCGAATCCATACTGCCCGACACCGACAGCAAATTTGATCGGATTCGCTGACCAGATTGACCCATCCTGTTGCAGGGGCAGCGCCAGGACGCGGCCGAACGTCCAGTCAAGTACAAATATCCCTCCCTGATATTGACTCGGGAACTGAGTATGTCGGTAGCAAACAACTCCGGATGGAGAACCGCGACCAAACCGACCGGTGACAGGTGGCATGTCGGAAAAATAGTCCGGACGTTTCCAGCTGCGTGAAACCCAGCCTGCGTGTGACCGCGGAGTTACCTGGAAGACACGCGTGGGTTCATACCATGGCAGCGAAACGTCCCGTTCCCCGTCGCTGTCGAAGGTGAAAATGTCGCCGGATGGCGAAAAGTCAAAGTCGTACGCATTGCGAAACCCGTCTGCAAGAATTTCACCTTCGGAAAAATCGGGTCGCAGACGCAAAATGGTGCCCGATTCCGGCCGTTTGATCGGAGACGTGTCGAGCGTCGCGTAGGCAGCATTGACCCCGGCCGAGTTTCCGGCAATGACGTACCACCACCCATCCGGACCTTTGCGAATGGCATGCACATGGTGTTCACCGCCGGCGTTCATTCGCAGAACAACCTCCGGTACGCCATCGGCTTTTCCGTCGTGATTGTCATCTCGAAACAACTGCAGACCACGGTCACCGGAACAAACAAGATGATGGCCGAGGAAGAACATTCCCTGAGCCCCGGTACGGGGAGCGTCGGCGAAAGTTTTCGCCCGATCAGCTCGACCATCGCCGTCCATATCCAGCAGAGTCCGAACATAACCCGGACCCGAAACCACCAACTGGCCGGAAGAGTTGAACGTGATGCTGTGAATATCATGAGCAAGATCGTCGTCAGCATACAACTGTGCCCGAAATCCGTTCGGGACCACCAATGCAGGGCCGTCGGCGATGCTGGTCGGTGCGCGGACTATTGCAACCGCGGTGAGAAAACAGAATAAAAATGAGCGATTCATTGCGTATCCTGGTGAAACGACCGGGCATCCGGAGACCGAAAGGGCAAAGCCTGCGGGCCCGGCTGAACACTCTCCCCGCATATTTCCATTCGCTGGTATTGTACCGAATGGAATTCCGTGTCACCTTTGTTCAAAAAACGGCTCCTCCCATTTTCCCTCACACAACAATTCAGATTGTAGAAAATCCGTCGCACCAAAGGGACAGGTCTTCAGAATCTATCCGGTCTGTCCACTACGCAAGAATGTCGGTAGCCACGGTTCCTGAGACGTCGGTGAGTCGAAAGTCGCGACCGGCGTAGGAAAACGTCAGACGCTCGTGATCGAGCCCCAGCAAATGTAAAAGCGTCGCATGCAGATCATGCACGTGCATTTTGTTGACTGCAGCGTAGTAGCCATAGTCGTCGGTGGCTCCATAGGCATAACCGCCTTTGACGCCACCACCTGCCATCCACATGGTAAATCCGTAAGGATTATGGTCCCGACCGTTGGTTCCCTGGGCCGTTGGCGTGCGGCCAAATTCGCCTCCCCACAGCACCAGCGTATCTTCCAGCAGCCCTCGGGCCTTGAGGTCACTGAGAAACCCGGCGATCGGCTTGTCGACTTCGGCCGCGTTCTTTGTATGACCATGGTATAAGTTGCGATGCTGGTCCCACTGTACTTCGCTGTCGCTGTGAGTCACCTGAACGAACCGCACTCCTCGTTCCAGAAAACGTCGTGCCATCAGACACTGCCGTCCAAAGTCCTCGGTAACGGCATTGTCAATGCCATAAAGTTGCTGAGTCGCCGCTGATTCCCAAGACAAGTCCTGAGCTTCCGGCATGGTCGCCTGCATACGAAAGGCAAGTTCAAATGAATTCAGACGCCCTTCCAGTGCCTGGCTCCAACCAACCGCTTCCATGTGATCTCGGTTCATCTCGCGAAGCAGGTTCAGCTGTCGGCGCTGGTCCTTGGCCGACAGATGACGATTTTGAATGTGTCTGACAGTCGCGGAATCGACCATTTGACTCGCGTTGCCAATTGGTGTGCCCTGGCAATGAGCCGGTAAAAAGGCGGCACCCCAGTTGTTGACTCCACCGTGAGCCAGCGTCGGACAAATGGTGACGAAAGCTGGCAGATTCTGGTTCTCGGTTCCCAAGCCGTAGGAGACCCACGCACCCACACTCGGCCGCACAAACTGATCGGTACCTGTATGGAGTTTCAATGAAGCTCCTCCGTGAGCAGGATTAGTCCCATGAACAGACCGCAAAACACACAAATCGTCAATGTGTCGAGCGACGTTGGGAAACAGTTCACTAACTGGCAGTCCACTTTCCCCGTGACGATCAAACTGCCATGGTGACTTCAACAAATTTCCCTGCTCTGCAAATGTCACTCTCGGGAGATCGAAGGGAAGTGGCTTCCCGTTATCTCTGTCCAGCAGCGGCTTGGGGTCGAATGTGTCCACGTGTGATGGACCGCCCTTCATAAACAGAAAGACGATCCTTTTTGCCCGCGGCAGACTCATCGGTGGGTTTTCCGCAAACGGATTCGCTGACAGTCCAGCCCGCGTCTCCTGCCTGAGCAACGTGGTCAATGCGAGTTGACCGAAACCAACAGCAGAAGTCTGCAGCAGACGTCGGCGCGTCGGCAGCATCGAATCACTCATACCAATCACCTTACATACATAAATTCATTACTGGCAATCAAGCTTTGACAAAATATCGCCCAGCCACGAAGTCGTTCCTGCTCGTCTGATTCCGTTGCCGTCAGTGAGGCGGATGTCAAATCATCGATGAACGCGAGTGCACGATTCGTTTCCGTCGTAGTTGACGGTCGACCAAAAGCTGTCACATACGCCAGAAAAATTCGCTGCGAGTCATTCTCCGAACCATTCAGCAGACGGAGTGCCATCTGTTTCGCCGAATTGATGACGAGTTCGGAATTCATCATGAGCAATGCCTGGGGAGCGATCACCGTTTCGTTGCGGCGGCCGGTCGGCATGGTAGGATCCGGGAAATCAAACTGCTCAAACAGTGTATATAGATTGTTGCGAATTACCGGCACATACACCGACCGACGCACGCTGTCGTATTTGGTGTGGTCTTGTGACGTATGATGGAACACGAACTGTTGATTCCGCAAGGCGATGGTTTTTCCGCCAAGCGACGTGTCCAGACGTCCGGACACAGCCAGCAATGAATCTCGAAGCTGCTCTGCATCCAGTCGCTGCAGCCGGAACTTCCACAGCAGGGCGTTCTCTGGATCGGCTGCCTGCCAGGCTGCCTCGTCCGGATGAATCACCGCCATCTGATACGTACTGGACAACAGAATCAGTCGGTGCAGGTCTTTGATATTCCATCCGGATTCCATGAAACGTCGAGCCATCCAGTCAAGAAGTTTCGGATGAGTAGGCCGACTGCCGAGTCGGCCAAAGTTCTCGGTCGTCGCTACAATGCCGCGTCCAAAATGCCAACCCCATACCCGATTGACGAAAACACGTGCCGTCAGAGGATGCTGGGTACTCGCCATCCATCGCGCCAGTTCAAGTCGCCCGCTTTGCCCCATGGGAAATACCGGACGCACACGATTGGAACACATTACTTCCGGAAACTCGCGAGATACTTCTTCACCCAGATTCAGGTGGCTGCCACGAATATGAATAGGCAGACTCGCCAGAGTCTCCTGTTCGCCGACTCCCATGGCGGCCGCGGCATCCGCAGCCTGACTTTCGAAAACTCGTGCTGCTTCTTTAAGTCGGTAGTATTCCCGCAGGGTCTTCTCGTCAAACGCGTAATCCACCTTCGGCGGCACTGCCAGGAAACCGGACGCGTCGTTGAGCGCCAGACGAGCGGCTTCCAGTTGAGGATCGTCCAGTGCTTTCGTTTCTGCATCGGCTTTCGTGGCGGCGGCCCATGCCGCATCGGCTTCAGTAAATAACTTTCGAAAGTGCTGTTCGATGACCGAGGCGCCACCAGGCATCAGATTGTGCCAGGCTTCGAACAGCGGCTCGTAACGGTGGTACTCCAGATGAGTCCGACCGTGGTACAGGATTCTTGGATGCAGGTCTCGCGTTTTAGCAACAGCTTCGAACTCACTGAAGGGTTCGTCTGGCCGGACCCCCACCGCCGCTGCAAGATATTCCGCCGCCTTGACACGGGCGGCCCTGCGAATCTCTGCAATGGCTTTGGCTTTAAACGATTCTGCAGCGGACTTCTTCTTCACAATTGCTTCGTCAACGATTTTGAGTTGTTCCAGTTCGGCCTCAGTGGCAAATGAATGCTCGTACCAGTACTTAATGAGTCCGGTTCGTTTCTTAGAAAAGGTCCGAGTGCTCTTGAAGATGGCTGCCAGCGCGTAATAGTCCTTCTGCAGCAGCGGATCAAACTTGTGATCGTGGCACCGTGCACACCCGAGTGTCATACCCATAAACACTTTGCCCGTCGTGTCGAGCTGTTCGTCAATGGTGTCCATTATCAGTTTTTCCATGTCCTGTTCGGCCAAAACTTTGGCTCCCAGTGCCAAAAACCCGGTGGCTGTTCGCGTTTTCTGACTGGCCTCAGGCACCAGATCACCGGCCAACTGTTCGATCAGAAATCGATCGAAAGGTTTGTCGTTGTTGAAGACGTCGATGACATAATCGCGGTATCGCCACGCGTGACCGTAGGCCAGATTCTCGTCGAGTCCGTTGGAATCGGCGTACCTCGCCACATCCAGCCAGTGACGCCCCCAGCGTACTCCGTACTGCGGCGATGCCAAAAGGCGTTCAATCGTCTTCTGCCATGCGTTGTCAGACTCATCGGTGAGATATACTCTGATTTCCTCCACCGTCGGCGGCAGACCAGTCAGGCTGAATGTGACTCGACGAATAAGACTGCGTTTGTCGGCTGTTTCCGCGGGGCTCAGTCCATACGATTCCAGTCCGGCAAGAATGAAATTATCGACTGGCGACTGCACCCAACCCCTGCTCTGCACTATCGGTAATTTCGGATTGATAACGGGCTTCAGGGACCAGAATTTCCGACCGTCCTCCACCGACATACCGGTTGGCGAGGGAGCCTCAGACACTGTACGTGGGTCCGGCAGCCCCATAGTCACCCACTGTTCAAGGATGGCGATGTCGGCATTCGTCAGTGAATTGTCCGGTGGCATCTGAAGTTCTGGATTTTGATAGCGCACCGCCTCGATAATCCGACTCCGCTCGACATCACCGGAAACCACGGCCGCTCCGCTGTCTCCTCCGGTAAGAAGGCCGTCTTTCGAGTCCAGCAATAACCCACCATTCCGCTCGATGCCGGAATGACATTCATAACAGTGCTGCACCAGGATCGGGCGCACCTTTTTTTCGAAGAACTCAATGCCATTCGCGGAGCCCGCGATCGATTCGTCTGCCATGAGCACCGATGCTGACCAAAGAACGCCGGTCATCAGCCCTGGCACCCAGATTCGGAACCCCGCAAACAGCATTTCTCGCATCGGATGGGCCACAACTCTCTCCCGTTACCCACATCATACTCACCTGTTCATGCCAACTCGATCCTGTTGTTGAACAAGGTCATTCCATGAAAGATGCTTTTTGCGACTGCACCACCGGATTCACAAGATGAAACAGGTACTACATAATTTCGAGATAACGGACACCCGCGCAGGAACTGACAGATGCAAAGGACAGATTTTGGCGTCTGATTCCATTCGTCTGCCTGGTGTCTTTGGCGCTCAACACATCCGTTCAGAGATTCTCCCACACTGGGTCAGCGTAAGTGACATGCGGGACTGGCCGTTGCTATTCAACATTCAGCGGCATATCACTGGCCCGCAGAACAGACTCCTGAACGGCCAGATCATGAGCCGTGGTATATTCGGCGGGCTGTTTGCCCCGGATCACCGCCGCGAAGTGCTGCATATCTCCGTCGTACCGCCCGGTGGAAGCCGGCAGTTCAACCCGCTGAGTTCCTCGTTTGTAGTTGCCGACATCCGATTCCAGCGTGAGTGATACTCGGAACGGCTCCAGAGGACGAATCACAATTGTACCTTTGGACCCGCAAACCACAAACTGGCGCCGGCGTCCTCCGTTCACTTCACACAGTGAACTGCGAATCGATGCCGTCGCATTCGGATACTCGAACACCGCAAAACATGTATCTTTTAAGTTGTCGAAACCGGGACGTGTGCTGCGATTGAATGCCGAGACTTTCGCCGGTCGTCCAAGTACCGTGATGACAGCGTCGATGAGATGGCAACCCAGTTCGAACATGGACCCACCCCGAAACCGTGACAACGGCTTCCGAGTTGCATCATTCACCTTCTTGCTCATTTCGCAGTGCACCTGAAAAATGTCGCCCAGCCATCCCTTGCGAACCGCATTGAAGGTGAATCGAAATGCAGGATTGCTGCGAAACATGTAGCCCATCTGGATCATCAGATTCTGAGCATCGGCTGCAGAGCAGATTTTTTTGAATTGAGACAGCGATGTTCCGGCCGGTTTGTCCAGATGAATGTGCTTGCCGGAGTCCACACAACGTTCGGCCGTATCAAGCAGCCCTCCAACGTGAGTCTCCACAGCCACAGCCTCCAGACCGTCAAGATGTAATAACTCATCTTCCGTCATCCATTCCAGACCGTGGTATACCGAGGCATCCTTTACTCGAAGGCGCTGCTGATCGTCGGGTTCAACCACGCCCACCACTTCGAACAGACTGGGAAACTTCCGCATTGCTGCCATTTTACCTCCGGCATGCGCGTGTTTCGTACCAATCTGGCCAACACGGACTGGCTTTGTCGGCTGACTCATCGCACCAATCAGAGGCTCGGTACCAAAAGCACCGGCAGCGGACGCGGCAAGGAATAATCTGCGGCTGGCATGAGTCATGAGTGTTGCTCCGGCGAATCGAGTAATATTGGATCATCCCCGCTGCTGTGCGTCACACCGGATGATCACGGATTATTCCGGCAGGTCTTCATTGCACGTTTCCTTCGCCGCTAACGTAACACCGACTCGCAGTGCGTACAATGGAGCCATATAGAGTGCCGTATCTTCCGTCGCCCATCCCCGCTCTGCCGCGAGTAACATCGCAGCGGCGGTCCCGATTCGGCCGGCATTAAAACAGAACCCTGTACCGGTCCCCCGTAACCTTGTCGGAAACAACTCGGGGAAATACACCGCATACCCTGCATGCATGCCCAGTGTCAAAAAACCGAATACCGGCAGAGCGATGTACAGCACGGGGACCGGGGCGTTGTGCGGAATCAGGACCATAAACATCAGCAGTGCCATCAAAAACCCGCCGGTGTGGTAGAAGATGAAGGCTCCTCTGCGTCCCAGCAGAGTTGAAATCCATCCGAACAATACGAGCCCGCCGC
>CAUZPL010000112.1:0-18234 GCA_963581585.1 Planctomycetota bacterium | reverse complement strand
GCAGGGATGCCGCATCGGTTTGTCGATCTGCATGGTGATGACAGGGCATTTGCAACGCTGGATTACTCGCAACCCGAACCAAAGGTGTTCGTGGGGCACGAACTGACTTTGAAAGAACTGGACCTCTCCGATACCGGATGGTCAGGCGGAGCAACGGGAGGATTCGGTCAGGAGGGTGAAAACCGCGTGACGGCAATCACGGTCAATTGCCCACACTGTGCGGGTGCCCTGCAGCTTTACGCTCCCGACGAAACGCAGCGTGTCAGTTGTCCTAACTGCGCTTCGTTGCTGGATTGTGATAACGGAAAACTCGAATACCTGCGAACTCTCCACACGAAGCGCAAACACCCACTGATTCCACTGGGCAGCATCGGCACACTGAACGGGGTGGAGTATACCGTCATTGGGTTTATGGAACGCGTTGCGCGATATCAGGGTCTTGACTTTCCCTGGACGGAATATCTTCTGAAAAGCAAACAGTCCGGGTATCGCTGGCTGGTTCACAACAATCGACACTGGTCGTTCGTCGAACCGGTGTCGGCCCATGACGTTGTTTCATCCCATCATTCAGCCAAGTACAAAAACGAGGATTTTCGCATTTACGATCGTGGCACGGCAACGGTCCGATTCGTACTGGGTGAATTTTACTGGAAGGTGCAAGTGGGGGACGAAGTTCACACTACGGACTACATTGCACCGCCCCGGATGCTTTCCTGTGAACGATCCGGGGCGCCCACGTCTACTCTCAGTTCCCAGGAACTGAATGTGTCACTGGGAACCTATCTCACCCCGGAGCAGATCGAAGAGGCCTTTGGCATCAAAACCGGGACACGGCCATGGGGTGTGGGAGTGATTCAGCCGGCCCTTCGGGCGGGTGATATTATGAAGTTGTGGGTAATCTTTCTTATCACCCTCGTTCTTTCATACACGTTGTTCTCGTGGACACTGAAGCAGGGTGTCGACACATCATTTTTTATCATGTCGCTGGTACTGGTCTCGGTAATTCCGGTCGCATTCTCATGCTACAGACACCAGTTCGAAGTGAGTCGATGGAAGGATAGTGACTTCAGTCCCTATCATGATGAATAAACAAGTGAAATACTCATTCGATCTTCTGATACAGGAACAGACCGGTGATCCCTGACTTCAAATCAACTCTTGTCAAAGTGTATCTGATCGTGGGTATCAGCGTTTGTTTGTTTTTCGGCACCGGTGCGATCGCCGGATGGAAGATGCCAACGACGGGACCTGGTTTCAGCGGGGGCCGCAGCTCCGGTGGTTTTTGGGGAATAGGAAAATGATGTTTGCTCTGTCTGAAATATCCAAGACCTTGCTTCTGGCTCAGATTGAAGAATCGGCAGCCGGAAATCTGACTTTGTTAATCCAGCACCTGCTTGCCGCAGTTGTCTTCGCGTTCGTGGGGATTGTGGTACTGGGATTGTGCTTCTGGCTTATGGAGAAATTTTCTTCATTTTCACTCAAGCATGAGATTGAAGAAGATCAGAATATGGCCCTGGGCATTGTCATTGGATCGGTAGTGATCGGTATCTCCCTGATCATCGCCGCTTCGATTCAGGGTTGACCGCAGACTCGCCGGTGAAATGTGCGGGCTTCTGCCCGCAGCAATTCCCGTTAGTGACGTCAGGCATGCGCACGAGAACGCAGGATATCGGCAAAGAGCTGTCGGACATGGTACCGACTGACAAGGACTATGAACGGCCACCCGGAACAAGGTGATACGCCTGCGTTGGTCCCCCCTGAAAATATGTGCACGGAAACGACAATTTCAGAAGTAGACCGATGAACCAGGCACCTTTGTTTCTGCTTTACCTGAACGTGCTGATCATTGCCACGTGCGGTCTCATTTATGAACTGCTCGCCGGGACATTGGCCAGTTATCTGCTGGGCGATTCGGTCACGCAGTTTTCGCTGGTGATTGGAATCTATCTTTCGGCATTAGGAGTCGGTGCCTGGTTATCTTCGTTTGTTCAGGAAAAGCTGGCTCGATGCTTCATTGAAATTGAACTGGCAGTGGCCCTGGTGGGTGGAACTTCCGCTCCGTTGTTGTTTCTGGCATTCGGTTACATTGCCTGGTTTCAACCGTTGTTGTATGGAATGGTTTGTGGGATCGGCATCCTTGTCGGGCTTGAACTGCCGCTGTTAATGCGGATTCTCCGCGAACATGTCGAATTTTCCGATCTTGTGTCACGCGTGTTGACTTTTGACTACATCGGCGCCCTGCTGGGTGCGCTGATGTTTCCTGTTCTGTTTGTCCCGTATCTGGGGTTGGTCCGTACCTCTCTGGTGTTTGGGATCCTCAACGCACTGGTTGGCTTGTGGGGGACTTATCTGCTGCGACCACTGCTGTCCGCTCGAGGGTTGGGAGGTTTGCGAGGAAGAGCAATACTGGTAGTCGGTCTGCTGATTATTGGAATCATCAAAGCCGAATCGATCACTTCAGTTGCGGAAGAAAACCAACTCGCGGGAAGTGTCATATATGCCGAGAGTTCAGCATATCAGCGCATTGTCATTACAGAAGACAACACCGGATTCCAGCTGTTTCTGAATGGTCATTTGCAGTTCAATTCGGCCGATGAATACCGCTACCATGAGGCACTGGTGCATCCTGTAATGGGCTCGTGCAGCAACCCGGAACGCATTTTGGTTCTCGGCGGTGGTGATGGTCTGGCCGTGCGGGAAATCCTGAAGTACTCGACGGTTACGTCTGTGACACTGGTCGATCTGGACTCTTCCATGACCTCCCTGGCAGATCATTTTCCGCCGCTTCTGAAACTCACAGACGGCGCGCTTCGTGACTCGCGTGTCACGGTGGTCAACCAGGACGCGTTTTTGTGGGTCGATGAACCGCACGGGCAGTTCGATGCTGTCGTTATCGATTTTCCGGACCCGGGAACATACTCAGTCGGCAAGCTCTACACGAGTTATTTTTTTACTCGACTCCAGAAACAGATGGCTTCGGGCGCGGTCGTCGCTATTCAGTGTTCTTCACCGCTGGTGTCACCGAAATCGTACTGGTGCGTGGTGAACACACTCGAACAATCGGGTTTTCACGTGCGTCCGTTCCATGCGGCCGTTCCCACTTTTGGCGTCTGGGGATTTGCTCTGGCGACCCTTGAGGAACTACCCTCGCGCCCTCAACTCGCACCGAACGTGAGTCAACAACTGAGATTTCTGAATCAAAGAGTTCTCGACGATCTCTTCATCCTGCCGCGGGACATAAATCGCGTTGAAACCGAGGTCAACCGATTAAACAACCAGGTTCTGGTTCGTTACTACGACGATGATTGGGGCCGCTGGGAGTAACGCAGGAGTGAAATCGTGTGACTCGGGTCAATCGACGTAAACTACTTGAAACGGCGCTGCTTGGCTCCTCGGCTCTGCTTCTGCCGGGATGTTCCCGAAACAAATCGCCTCTTGCCGGCGAACTTCTGAGTCCTTCGTTCAATCTGGGGCATCGCATCAGAGATGGCTACCGTCCCGTCCCGGCTGAGCTGGACTGGCAGGAAACAGATGTCGTCATTGTAGGTGGAGGAATCGCCGGGCTGTCAGCCGGCTGGCGGCTGAATCATGCTGGAGTCGACCGTTTTTTACTGCTGGAACTCGAAACAGAAATTGGCGGGACTTCCCGTTCCGGACAATCCAGCATCTCGGCCTATCCCTGGGGAGCTCATTACGTGCCGGTGCCTCATGCAGACAATCGGGCATTGTGGCGTCTGCTGATTGAAATGGGAGCAGCCAGTCAAAATGAATCGGGCAGCTTTTCGGCGAAAGAACACATTCTGTGTCGTGAACCACACGAGCGCTTGTTTATTCAGAACCGCTGGACAGAAGGTCTGTTTCCCGCGGGCGCTGCAACAGAAGCGGACCTTCGTCAATGGAACGACTTTCAGCGCAAAATCTCGCACTGGATCGACCGGCGGGATGCTCAGGGCAAACCGGCGTTCACGATTCCACTGGCTAACTGTTCTACTGACGAGGTAATGACTGCCCTCGATGAGATCTCGATGGCAGAGTGGATGCAGCGTGAGGGCTGGAATTCGGAGCCGCTGATCTGGCTTGTGGACTACTGTTGCAGGGATGACTACGGAATGACGGTTGAACAGACCAGCGCCTGGGCAGGTTTGTTTTATTTCGCATCTCGCCGAGAGTACTCAAACCAGACCGCACCTGAAGTTCTCACGTGGCCGGAAGGCAACGGTCGCATCGCTCAATATTTCGCTCAGATGCTTGGTTCCCAGGTGCAAACCGGACAGGCTGTTCTGTCCATTGAACAGTTCGACAAAGGAAATGGACCGGTTCGCGTTGTGGTGCTGGACCGTCAGACTTCAAAGGTTCACGGAATTCAGGCGGAGCGGGTGATCTTTGCCGCTCCGCAGTTCCTGGCGCGCTATTTGATTTCGGATCTGTCACCCCGGCGGGAATCAGACTGTCGTCAGTTTCGATACGGCGCATGGATTGTTGCCAATGTTCATCTCACAGACCGTCCGCAGGAATCTGATTTTCCGCTGTCGTGGGATAATGTGTTCTATAACAGTCCATCCCTCGGGTATGTTGTCGCGACTCATCAACAGGGGGTGGATCATGGGCCGAGTGTATGGACCTGGTATTTACCACTCTGCGACGAACTGCCACCGGACGCCCGTCAGAAACTGCTGGATCTCACGTGGGAACACTGGGTTGACGTCGTGATCACCGACCTTGAACGGGCACATCCGGAAGTTCGGAACTTCATCACCCGCGTGGATGTGATGCGCTGGGGACACGCCATGATTCAGCCGTATCCCGGTTTTATCTGGAGCCCGTCACGGACCAGGGCGGCGACTGCGGAAGGAGCGATTCATTTCGCCGGGACGGATTTGAGCGGAGTTGCTTTGATGGAAGAAGCGTTTTATCACGGTGTTCGTGCAGCTGAAGAAGTCCTGGCTGCAGGGGACATTCCGTTTTCCAGTTATCTTTAATCCAGTTATGTCAACTTCAGCGAGCCCAGCAGCCGGCAAGGTCATTCCGGGAAAGTTTCCGTGGCTGTTTTCGCCAGCCGTGGACCTGTGCACTTTCCTGGGAAGTGCCCTGTTGGCACTCAGTCTGTTGTGGTTAGGGCATACACAGGGCTGGCTGAACAGTGAGACTCCGGAATGGTTATGGGTCAGCACAATTCTGATGATCGACGTGGCCCACGTTTATGCCACCGGGTTTCGCGTCTATTTTGACGGGACGGAACTTCGACGACGGCCTTGGTTATATGCGCTGGCTCCCATCCTGTCGTTTCTGATCGGAGCCGCGCTTTACTCAGAAAGCCCGACCTGGTTTTGGCGCATTTTGGCTTACCTGGCGGTCTTTCATTTCATTCGCCAGCAGTATGGGTGGGTGGCACTGTATCGTGCCAAAGCAGGAGATCGTGACCGGCTCGGCACCTGGATTGATTCGCTGGCGATCTATCTGGCGACGATCTACCCACTGGTCTATTGGCATTCTCATCTGCCCAGACAGTTCTGGTGGTTTCTGGACGACGATTTTGTCCGCCTGCCGGTACTCGCTGCTGAAGTTGTCAAGCCCGTCTACTGGTCTGTTATGCTGCTCTACTGCTGTCGTGCCGGAGACCAGGCTCTTCGTTTTCGACGTTTCAATCCAGGAAAAGACCTCGTGGTGCTGACGACCGCGATTTGCTGGTACACCGGTATTGTCTTATTTAATTCCGACTACGCTTTCACCGTCACGAATGTCATTATTCATGGTATCCCGTATCTGGTCCTCGTTTACTGGTACCAGTCGCTCAAAAGAAATTCGTCAAGCTCGTCTGCACATCGATTTCAACAGATTGGAGCGTTCCTGGGGGTCGTCTGGATGATGGCATATATCGAAGAACTGCTCTGGGACACCGGCGTCTGGCACGAACGTCCCTGGCTGTTTGGCACGTTCTGGAATCTGGTCGACTGGAGCGGCTTTCTTGTGCCCCTGCTGGCCGTTCCTCAGATGACGCACTATATCCTTGATGGATTTATCTGGCGGCGGACAACGGATAAGCAGCTTGCAGGCATGGTAAATTCAGATTCGGAATAAAAACAATTTTTTCTGTTCATCCCCCGATTTTAATTGCCACAGTGGTGAGAACCCGCCTTAACGCTGCGGGACTTGCCTGCTCATCCGCTGCAGTCAGCGCGGGTCATCGAGTTTTTTGAATTCGACCTCCCACGCTGCCAGACCTTCGTCGACGATGATGCCCCGCCGCACAAGTTCCGGGAACACCTGCCGACGGATTTCCGTCCAGATGTCTTCATGTCGTGTGTACGACCAATTGTCCAAAATGAAAACGTTGTCGCGAGACTTGGCAAACCAATCGACCTCCCGCCGGAGACGCTCGATACTGACCTTCTCGTTTCGTACTTCTCCGGCTCCTTCGTTCGTATACCAGCGCCCGCGAAAGGAGAAAGCCGCCTGTTCAAAACTTTCTTTCCGGCCGTCCAGCCAGACCCTCAGATTCGCTGCCGGCCGGCGGGGCACGACTTCGTCTTCCGGGTTCAACGTACAAAAGCCGCAGTCAGCGGCCTTCTCCAGTACGTCATACACCCCGTACAGCAGCGACCGGCCCCCAGTCCCGGCAAGAGACAGACCGCCGTTCCCGGTTCTCCACAGGAACGCGTCCACCCCTGGAACCACGCGGTGGCAGGGCTTGATCGGCCGCAGACGTTTCGACCACTCCAGCGGCTGGACAGCCGATTCCTTCAGGTCCCCAATGTGCAGGTGCAACTCGTAAGGTCGCAGAGTGTCAGCCACCTGAATCGTGATGGTCACCGGGAACACGCGAACCAGATAATGCCGTAACTCGGAAACGGCAAACTGTACCACCTGATCAGATTGAGACGAATGCATCAGTGTCAGAGCAAGCTTCTCGGAGTCATCGGAAGCCAAACCAACGGACGGCAGCACACTACTCATAATCAGAACCATGCCCCAACAGCAGGCTTTACCTTGCAAACTGATCATTGGACGTTCTTCCTCCGCAAGTTTGTTGTACACAAAAGGGCTTTTCGCTTGCTGGACACGGACTGAACTCAAAAACTCTCAGCCGAGTGATTCCTCACCACATTCTGCACTTTTGCGCGCCAGTTGTCGCCGCCGTGCCTGAATCAGGGAGCCGTCAGTACGATGATCGGGTCAACTCGTCGGACGTTGGACCGACCGCAGGATCCGGGCACTCGTCCAAAGAACGGGCCATAACGGACTCCGCATTCAGCCGGGAGTCCCGTGTTTCACCTCCCGCGTCTGATTTACTTCAGTCCGCCAGGTGTGTCGTCGGATTATTGCCTGTGATACCAGCGTTGTGCCGTTCACCGCACACTCACAACTTTGACGGTGGTTTCAGGCAGCTTATTATCAGCCGGGTGCATTACTCTGTCCAGGACAATACTTCGCTGAACCGACCGGTGATTCGGGAACAGTCGGTCCCGAATTCCGGTCTGAGGTACAACATCATGTACTGGCCCGGCCGCAACGTGTTCGCATTCGTCAGGTTCCCTGATGTGACTTCCGTCGTTGGTACTGTCATTGCGCTGGCTTTGGCCGTACGGCGTCCTGCGGTTTTCAGCCTCAAAACGCCCGGCAGGAAGTGTTTCGGTACCGCTTCGACAACGAGGCACAATGGAAAAAAAACTGGGACGTACAGGTCACCGGAGGCACAGAGCGCCCCGTCCTCAGGTCCGAAGACAGTCCCGCCGGTGTGAACCGCTTGTACTTTGATAATCGGCAGGGCGCCAGTCTGAAATTCAGAGGCCGGCACACATTTGGGTTGTCACCCCAGGTGCAGTACACGTTGACCGCACGTTTACATATGAAGGGATATTATGGCGAAATACGTGTGGACCTGGTTGACGCAGCGGACAACGACCGGGAATCACGCGCCTGTCGGTTTGACCCTACCCACTCGCCGTCCATGCGAATCGGCCTGGCGGGCGAGCGAGCTCGGTCCATCGCGCAATTGTTCACAATGCCTTCCTCACACCAGGAGTTCGTCGATCTGAGCATCGTGTTTTTTGCTCCCGCGAAATCGCCTCAGGCTTTATTGGAAATTGCCAGCAGCGGTGGCATCGAGACTCTGGTTGAGGACGTGGCGGTCTATCGGAACATGACACCGGTCTCAACATGCAACACCGGTATCGGCATAAAACGGAGTCGGTGGTTCGGCGATACCTTCTTCCGGGTCGGTCGGCTCTTCGAGGCCGAAGCGGTTGCCGTAAACCCGCAGGTCACGACGTCAAATGATATCGATGGTGACGGCCAGTGGTCGTTGATTCGACTTCCCGAACCGGACCATCCCAAAATCGTTCCCACGGAAAACCCATGGCTGTTCAGCGAGTACACGGTGTTGAAATCTGACTCCCGGTCACGGGATGCCGGAGGAATGACGGGAGTCCTGAAGCTGCACTGTACCAGCCTGTACTCCGGACGATACGAGGTTTTCCTCTCTGACACCTACCGGGACGCAGCCATTTCGTTCAACGGTCGTCAATGGCAAACCGTCAGAGGCGGACAGGGTGAAGTGAATCTCGGACTTGTGGATGTGCGTGAAGATGGATTCAGGCTGTGGATCGACCACCGTCATGTCACGTCCGAAAATCCCGGACCCCTCTATGTGGATTATGTCCGTTTCATGCCGGTGTACGTACCAAACGGCGGGCTCAAACGGCGGGCTGGAGCAGCCGGTTGCGCCCCAGACGCTGCCGGAGCCGGCAGCTCTGAATGAGACGAACATCACTCTGGTCAGTGCACACGGTGCCGGACGGCAGGATGAATGGGTCTGGTGCGGAGTTCCCTTTGCGCCCGGACAGTTCAGGCACGGGGACGGCGTTGCCTGTGACGGTGTGAAGAATCTGTCTGCCCAACCGGTGCTCTACTGGCGTGACGGGAGTGTCAAGTGGCTGGCAGTTGAGTTCCAGACGGATTGTCCTTTTGAGAAGCAGACCGTTCTGGCTTTGCGCTGGGGGCAGGATGTATCGTCCCCGGCCACCCCGCAAAAGGCTGGCCGATCTGTTGGTCGCGGAGCCATATTGCATCTCGGCAATGTCGAAGTCCGTGCAGCAGACAATATCTAGGACACGATCCTGTTCAAAGGCCGGCCACTGATTCACAAGGGGCCTGGAATCCGGTGTGTCACTGAGGCCAGGATGACACTTGATGAACTGATCATCGAAAAACTGACAGTCGAGCACAACGGACCCCGTCCGACGCTGCACTGTCACGGGTCTCTGGGCCGTGACAGGCGTGCCTGGCCCTGTCGCTTTCGAAGCCTGGCTGGAAGAACGGGGCCCGGGGGTCCTGGGCCTCACATTCAGCGTCATCAACAGGGCAAGCGATCAGTACAGGGTGAACACAGGTTGTGCCCCGGCGATGGGACTCAAGGAGCTGCAATTGATCATTGATGGCATCGAGGTCCGTCCGCAGGAGATTGCCTGGCCGTCCGAAAACACCAGGCCTGGAGGACGGCAGATACTGAAACAGGACGGCAGCGGCCTGAACGTGGCGACCTTTGCCGGCAAGTGGACTCTGGAAAAGGACGGACAGCAACAGGCTACTGGTGACCGCACGGATGGCTGGACAGATATCTGCGGTAAAATGCGGGCGTGGGTGTCGCCGTGCGTGATTTCATTGAAAAGTATCCTAAGTCACTGGCGGTGGAAGAGTCGGACGGACAACACACCATCGAAGTCGGCATCTGGCCGGCAGGCAGCACCACGTTCCGCTGGTCACAGGGAACGTGGCTGACCGTTGACCTGGGCATCCGTTTGCATGAGGGATCCTGTGCTGTTCGGCGTCAGACCGGCATGGCCGCCATTCTCGATCCGGTGCGAGCGGTGCTGCCCCCTGACTATTACTGTCGGGCTTCGGTTTTTCTCGCTGGCCTGGTTCCTGCACCGGTCGCTGAGTTTCTGCCATATGAGGAAAGCATCAAAACGATGAACCACAGGGCCTCCCGGCAGGCGATGAGCTATGGCCATGAACACTGGGAAGATGTCTTCCAGAAATCCGGTTATGTCAGGGGCACGTCCCGCATGTGGAGGGAACCAGGAGTACGGCCAGTTGCCGGCAAAAGTCTGGCATTTTGCCCGGACCGGGACGTTATCCGATCTCGTCGCACTGGAGGCAGCCTCCATACATTATGCTGACATTGATGTGTGTCACTATTCCACACACAACGGCTGGACCGGTGGTGCCCACCCGCATTCCGGCGACATCCGTGAGGGACATCAGGTCGAGCCACCCAATTTTGCCCACATTCATGGTGCGGACGGGCTGCTGTGGACCTACCTGCTCACCGGAATCAAGCGACTGAAGGACACGGCAGTGGAAATGGGAGACTTTGTACTGGCCAATATGCCGCCACATGGTTCGTATTCGCAGGTGAGGTTCAGTCGATGGGGCGAAGGCCATTCGACATTCGGCACATACGACGGCGTGCGGGAGTGTGGCCTTCCTCTGCAGGCTGTCTGCACGGCTTATGAAATTACAGGAAACGATAAATATCTGCAGACCGCCCATCGCCTGGCTGATTACGCATTGCGTCTGCAGGACCCTGAGGAAGGTTTCCTGGAAACCGCGTGGTATTTTGCAGCCAGTCGACATGCTCGTGTCGGCGCACGATACGATATAAACCCGGCGCTGGTGCAATACCGGGAGTTAACCAGGGACCGCCGGGTCGAGCGGTTTTTTGTGAAGATGGCTGACTTCCTGCTCGACCCGCCGCAGAAGAATGCTGAGTACATCATGCACCGGTTCCGTGTTCGCAACTGGTTCAGCGGGGCGGAAAACCCGGAGTCCTGGGCGTTTTCCGCCCGATTCTCACCTCGACGCAGGGAATTGGTTCACGTCCTCAGAGAGCGATTTATCAGCGAAAAGTACAACAGTTTCCGGCCCGATCACCAGGAGCTGAACAGCAACGCAAAACAGCTGGGCTATCTGACCGTCGCGGGTCATTGTGCTGTTGGTCTGCTGGCAGATCCCCGGTAACAGGCACTAGGCCTCCCGGCGTCAGAAACAGAGCGTTTCGACGAGCGACTCGACCCTGCCAAAGCATTGTCGGCAGGGCGAAAACAGAGCAACGCTGAACGGTGCAGCTGCGGCCGTACAAGTCCTGCCCCGGCTGACTAACCCTCGATCAGCCTGCGGTTAAACCGGCCCTCGTTGATCGTGGGCCGTTCCAGACGTCCCTTGTGGTCGTAGGTCAGTTTCATGTTGTCCAGACCCAAAAGCCGAAGGATCGAGGTATGGATGTCCTTGACATGCATCCTGTCTTCGATCGCGTAAAGGCCCAGCTCATCGGTCGCACCGATTACCTGGCCACCCCTGACCCCTCCCCCGGCCATCCAGATCGAGAAACCTGTCGGGTTATGGTCCCGGCCGTTCCCCTTCTCGCTCATCGGGGTCCGTCCGAATTCACCGCCCCAGATCACCAGCGTCTCCTCCAGCAGACCACGCTGCCGGAGATCCCTGAGCAAACCAGCAACCGGTTTATCCATGGATTTGCAAAGCCCCGAATGTTTGGCTTCAATCCCCGTGTGCGAATCCCACTTGCTTCCGGTGCCGCTGTAGAGCTGCACAAAGCGGACTCCCCGCTCGACCAGCCGGCGAGCCAGCAGACAATTGCGTCCAAAAGCAGCCGTCTGTTTCTCTTCCAGGCCATAAAGCTCCCTGGTCGGCTGCGTTTCCCTGGCCAGGTCCACTGCCTCGGGCGCCTGGGCCTGCATGCGGAAGGCCAGCTCGTAACTGCGTATACGGGCTTCCAGTTCAGTCTGCTGCGGATTCGTCTCAGCAAACTCACGGTTAAACCGCTCCAGCAACCCCAGCTTTCTCTTTTGCCGCTCGGTGGTATAGCCGGTCGGCAGGTTCAGGTTGGCAATCGGCTCCGAGCTGTTCCCGCTGATGCGCACTGCCTGGTGGGAGGCAGGCATGAATCCGCTGCCCCAGTTCCGTGAGCCGTTGACCGGTCGTCCCGTACTGTCACACATGACCACGAAGGCCGGCAGATCCAGGTTAGCCGAACCAAGCCCGTAGTGGACCCAGCTGCCCAGGGATGGCCGACCGGCAACATTGGTGCAGGTATTCATCTGGCAGACGCCCCCGGCATGGTTGATCCCGTTGGTCCAGCAGGAGCGGATCACCGTGATGTCGTCCATGCACTCACCGATATGGGGAATCCACTCCGAGGCCCACATCCCGCTCTCGCCATGCCGAGTCCACTTCCGCGGGGCAACCAGCAGCGGCGCACCCTTTTCCCCATTTGCCGTAATCGGTTCCCTGAAGCTGGCTGGCAGCGGCGTACCGGCGAGTCTGTTCAACAGCGGTTTCGGGTCCAGCAGATCCAGGTGGCTTGGCCCGCCTTCCATGAATGCCCAGATCACACTCCTGGCCCGCGGCCGGTGATGGAAAGCGGCCAGGCTGTTTTCCTCCTGGCCCAGCATCCACCCCAGTGCAACGCTGCCCAGCCCCATGCCGTTGCGGGCAAGCATCTGGCGCCTCGAGAAATTCCGGTTCGTTTCAGCAGGCATACGCATCATGGGCGCACCGGACCACCTTAATCCAGGTAAAGAAATTCATTTGCATTGAACAGGATATGACAAAAGTCGATCAACCCCTGGCGCTCGATCGTCGACGCTTCCTGACCCGCGGTGACTCCCAGAAATTCCAGTGAACGGGATCGTTCCTCGCCCCGTGGCCTGCGGCCCCAGGCGAGGCAGATCGCGTGATTGACCAGCCCGGCGGTGCCGGCAAGTTCCTCCTGCAGCAGGCGGTCGGCCATTTTTTCCGCACGGCCCAGAGCGTAGGGACCATTGATCAGCAGCAGGGACTGCGTGGGGGTGGTTGTCGTGTTCCGCACAGCAATGCTCTTGAGTCCGGTCGACGCATCGAAGGCATGCAGGAAGGTCTCACTCGTGTTCCGGAAGACCTTGACGTAGAGGGAACGACGGGGCTCGCTCGCTTCCACGCCGGGACCTCCCAGTTTCTGCTCCAGCTCGCCACTGGCCGACAACATGGCATCACGGATCTGTTCCGCCCGCAGCCGCTGCACGCGCGCCCGCCAGAGCAGAACCTCGTCCGGATCCTTCTGCTGGTACTGTGTTGCCTGCGAATGGCGGGCTGACTGCTGCCAGGTGGCCGACATCAGAATTCGCTTGTGCAGCTTCCTGAGACTCCAGCCGTCTTCAACAAAGGTCATCGCCAGCCAGTCCAGCAGTTCCGGGTGCGTTGGCAACTGTCCCATCCTGCCAAAATTGCTGGGCGTGGCCACAATCCCCTGGCCAAAGTGCTGTTGCCAGACGCGGTTCACCAGGACACGCGCGGTGAGCGGGTTGTCAGGCCGCCCGATCCAGGCTGCCAGTGCGGTGCGACGCCCTGAGGATTCCTCTTTCCCTGCCGGGGGATGGATCACCAGTTCACTGCGCTGCCGACCAGGGGTACCAGCCGCGAGGACGGACAGGAAGCCCGGGACAACCGGTCTCTGCTGCGGGTCATCGGGAATCATTGTCGAAGCGATCGGACCCGGAAAATCGGTGACCGTCATCACCGCAGGCAGTGGCTCCGGCTTGAGGTCATCAAAAGCCGCAAGTTCCTTCAGCAGTGCCTCGTGCTTTTCCCTGTGCTGTTTGGAGATGCCCTGCAGCGGACCGCCGGCGTCCTCAAAAAACTGCCGCGAAACCAGGTACGCCATCTGATGGTCCCAGGAGGTCCGCTCGGTGACGGGCTTGTGAAAACAATCCTGGATGTCGAGCGGGAACTTAGCCACCGTCGACGTCCAGTTGCGATCATGGTAGGGCTTGACCAGGGTACTGATGCGAGCCTGGATCTCACTGGTAGCCTGCTGCCAGACTTGCAGCTGGCGCTGGTACTGCTGCTGCTCTGCCCGCGTTGCCGCGGGCAGATCATCACGCCAGATAATCGGCTCGAAAAAGGCACGCAACCTGAAGTAATCCTGCTGTGGTATGGGATCAAACTTGTGGTCATGGCAGCGTGCACAGGCCATACTCATTCCCAAAAAGACATCCCCGACGACATCAGTGATCTCATTCATAATGTCGTTCCAGTGGCCGACCGCATCGCGCTGGTTGTACTCGTAGATCCCCAGCCTCAAAAAACCCGCGGCGTCGAGATGCTGGGGGTCATTCTCAGCAATTTCGTCCCCGGCCAGTTGCTGTCGTACGAATTGCAGGTAGGGCCTGTCCTCATTAAACGACTGCACCACGTAATCACGGTATCGCCAGATCGCGGGACGATAGGCATCCTTGTTCCAGCCATCCGAATCGCTGTAACGAACCAGGTCCAGCCAGTAGCGCGCCCAGTGCTCTCCGTAACGTGGGCTCTTCAGCAACCGATCGACCAGCTTCTCCCAGGCATCCGGTGATGTCTCCTGGAGAAAAGTGTCGATGTCGGCGGGCGTGGGGGGAAGTCCCAGAAGACCAAAATACAGTCGACGAACAAGTGTCTGGCGATTCGCCTGGGGGGCAGGCCGCATCTGGTGATCCCGCAGCCGGTGAAACACGAACCTGTCGATGTCATTCCGGGACCAGTCATCGTGACGAATCCTGGGAGGATGGGTGCTGGCCAGTGGCTGAAAGGCCCACCAGCGACGATCCAGCGCACTGATCCCACCGGCTGTTTCCCGCATCGCTGCGGATGCCCCGGGCCAGTTAACACCGGCGACAATCCAGTTTTCCAGCTGGCGGATGGCCGGCGCCGGCAACTGACCAGTGGGTGGCATCTTCCGGCCCTCGTACCGAACAGCTTCCACAAGCAGGCTCTCGGCTGGCTTACCGGCCACGACAGCCGGCCCATTCTCTCCACCCCGGAAGACTGCCTCGCGGGAATCGAGCCGGAGACCTCCTTCCTGTTTTTTGGGACCATGGCACTTCTGGCAATGCCTGGCCAGCAGCGGACGGATGAATTTTTCAAACTGCTCTGCCGCCGGGTCCTGTGCCAGGCAAATCCCTGGCGTCAGCAGCAGCAGCAGACAGACTGCCGGGGGCAGACTGGCGACGATTATTTGCGGGAATCGATTCATCAGGTGGAACCGGCCAGTCAGCCGACAGCAGTAAAAATCATCCGATTTCGAGATCGTTTACCTGTTTCCCGGCCTCTGGAAGGAACGCTTTAACTATCCTGACGAATTCCTCCGGACACTCTAAATGCGGCAGATGTCCTGAATCAAGCTGGACTAATTCACATCCCGTGATAGCCGCTCTGGTTTTATCGGCGATCTCAGGTCCCATTAAATCACTCAACAAACAATGTATCAAGAGGGTCGGACACTGTATTTTCTGCAAGGTGTCGTACACTGCTGCTTGTACAGGGCGTTGCTGACAGACCAGAGGATTAGCCAAAGAGGAAACCCATTGCTTATTCACTAGTTGCTGGAATCCGGTTCTCAGAACAATCTGCATCGCTTCCTGATTGATCCTCGAAAAACGATCAAACTGTCTCAACCAGCTTTCTATCTCCTCTGGCGAATCAAAGACCTCCGGACGAGACTTCATAGGATCACCCGATGGAGCTCCGGTCCCTTCACCGCCAATATCTACCAAGATCATCCGATCTATCTGGTCAGGATACATAGCAGCATATGCCATACCAATTTTTCCGCCCATGGATTGACCTACATAGGTTAATTTCTCTAATCCCAACCCTAAGGTAAGCTCGCGAAAATCCTGGACATAGTCCTCGGTGTTATACTGACCATCGGCAGCGTAATCACTCTTGGCTCTGCCTCTAGCCGTGACTGCAACAATGTGGTACTGGTCCTGGAACGCAGGAGCAACAAGGTCCCAGTAGGCAGCATTAGCCACTGATCCATGGGCTAAAAACATGTGAGGCAAATGAGAATTTCCCCAGTCAGTATAGTGAATATTCAGTCCATTCACTTTGATCCGATGTTCGGTGTACAGTGTTTCGCCAATTTGCACAGGACCCCCACAACAGGAAAAATACTAAAATATATTTACATGGAACTTTAGTCAGGCCTGACAATCCGCGGTTAAGCAGGTACGTCGATCAGAAAAAGATCAAACCGGCCACGGCGTTCTGATACGCTCAGCAATCGCCGGCCTTCGGGGTGCCACGTGGGGTAATCGTCACGCTCGGGATGGTCAGTCACGCGCTGTTGTTTCGAGCCGCTGGCCTGCATGACATAAATTTCCAGGTTGCCGTCGCGGGCGCTGGTGAACGCAATGCGTGTCCCGTCAGGTGACCAGGCAGGCCGCATGTCCCGGAAACGACCGTGAGTCAACCGCTGGACATCACTGCCGTTGATGTTCATGACATAGATATCGAAGCTGCCCATTCGACTCGAACTGAAGGCGATCTTCTGCCCGTCCGGCGAAACCGCCGGCTCGCGGTTTATACTGTTTGATTGTGTCAGCTTCCTGAGATCCTGCCCCTGAGTGTTGACCGACGCGATCTGCCGCCCGCCATCGGATGAAAGTGTAAAGATAATCCGTTCCTGATCCGGAGTAAATTTTGGATTGCGCGCAGTGCTCCGTGCACCAATGGGACGAAACTGAAATTCTTTGTTCTCAAGGGTGTCCCTGATCAACAGGTGCAATTGAGGACTGCTCCCTGACATCGCAAAGCACTGATAGCGCCCATCGCTGGAAAACGCCGCATCCAGCTGGTGCGCATTCACGGAAGGAAACAGTCGTTCCTGCGAGCCGTCCGAAAGTTTCAGGCGTTTCAGAGACACCTGACGGGGGACATCGTGCACGGAAAAGACGATCTCGCTGCCCCCCGCAGCAAAAACTGGTGCAAGCTTCAGCATGCCGTCGTCCGTCAGTCGCTCAAAGGAGCCCATCGATCAACCGTCCCCCTTCCAGCACTTTCAGTTCAGCACGTGCCTCCGTGCTCACACCGGCAAGGTCGAGTATCGTCGTACCGACCATAGCCGGTGGTACAGGTTCCGTCAGAGGAAACTGGCCGCGTGCATCGCTTTCACCAATGACGCGTCCCGGTTTGATCCCGGCCCCGGCCCAGAGCGAGAAGTAACAGTGAGGCCAGTGGTCGCGCGATCCAATAGCGTTGATCCGCGGCGTCCGGCCAAACTCTCCCAAACAAACTACCAAAGTCGTCTGCAGCAGCCCACGCTGTTCCAGGTCGTCGAGCAGGGCCGGCAGAACACGATCCAAAAGCGGCCCGTGCCAGTCGGACAGCAGTTCGAAGTTATCGGCATGAGTGTCCCAGCCGTTGTCAGAGTGCGGATAGTGCACTTCCAGTGTCTGACTCCAGTTCACCTGCACATAAGGGACACCGGCTTCAACGAGACGCCGACCCAACAGACAACTTTGCCCGAATTCAGTCTGTCCATACGCCTCACGAACCTGTGCCGATTCACGCGACATGTCGAATGCGTTCAATGCAGCGCCCGATGTCAGAAGTTCGTACGCCCGCTGAGAAACTGTGTCCCACTTCTCAATGCTGTCTGTCGAGAGTGAGAGACGGCCGGGATTACCTTGTCCATCCTGTTTTGTCCCCTGCTGCCGCGGAACAGAACCACCAGCCGGACCGGAATCAACAAATCGTCGAACGCGATCAAGTTCTGTAAGAAGTGTTCGTCGCTCTGTAAGACGCGTCGGTGTCAGGCCCTCAAGCAGTTTCAACTGCGGGATCTCGACCGCGCCCGTTGCGGAACAACTAACCATGAAAGGATCATAACCGATTCCCCAGGGGCCGCCGCCGTAGCCCTGCAACAGCGTGCCGTCCGTACTTCCGAGCGCCCCGCGTGCAACCGAAACAAAACCAGGCAGACCAGTGGAACCCCGGTATCGGGACAGGACCGATCCAAAATTCGGCGGAACTTCTTTCACGCCGTCTGTCGGAGCGCCGGACAGCGAGATCCGGCCGCCTCCGAAATGGTCTCCGTTGAAATTGATGTTCGTCCGGACGAGCGAGAACCGGTCGCTGCGATTCGCGAGCCGGGGCAGCAGTTCGCTAAAGTGGACGCCCGGTATCCGCGTTTGAACAGTCGTGAACGGACCACGATATTCAGCCGGAGCTTTCGGCTTGGGATCACACAGGTCCAGATGACTCGGTGCTCCCCAGAGCCAAATCAGCAGCACCGACCTGGCTTTGGGGGGTTCTGCGGCACTGGCCCGACGATCCAGGCTTGGCAACCCGTACGCTATCGGCAGCGTTGCGCCGATCTGCAGAAACGGTCGCCGGCTTATTCCCGCGCATGTTTTGGCG
>CAUZPL010000111.1:0-18420 GCA_963581585.1 Planctomycetota bacterium | reverse complement strand
CCCCGTAAACGCCCGTTTTCGCGTAGAAAGGCTCGACGAACTCGCTCATGTGGGTGAACAGCCCCAGACCGGTGCTCCACGAGCAATAGAAGATCGAGTCCACGTGTGTGCCGAGCAGTGGTATCGTGCGGTCGTCAAGCAGGGCCTGGGCGCTGACTTCTTTGCCCGCGAGACTGACGACGATACTGTTGCCGTCGTTGTTGAAGATGATCCGTCGTTTCCGCTGCGCGGCCTGCCGGCGTTGCTGCCACAGTTGTGTCAACTCCGCTGTGGTGCACACCTCATCCGCCTGGCAGAGTTGCATTCCAGTCGCAAACAGTCCCGCTGCAACGAGTCCTGCTGTTAACCAGTGCACAGACGGGAACGCATGTCTTTGGATCTTCATCACGGTCGGATCTTTCTTCGGTGTTTGCGAATACTGAGCGTGCATTCTAATGCACCAGGACATCAGAGTGGACCGATTGAGAATCGAACGAGTTCCGGTGCACGTCCAGCCGCATTCACAATGCATGTCATGTCATCGGCCGACATTCTGTATTCGTCCCGCAGCAAATCGGCGAACGTGAAGAGCGCATCCGCTTGAAGTGTGCCACGTGGTGTCGCACCGATTTCGGACACTGCTGTTTCCGCAGTAGTTTTCAGCGGGTGTTCTTCCCCTGCCGCCGCAGCTGAGCTGTTGTTTTTGGTCACGGCCTTTTCACGCAGACTCAGGAAGACCAAAGTGGGAAAACGATGCGGCGGACAGGGAACGAGCCAGTTCACAGCTTGGCTGTCGGCAGCCAGGCTTCGCGCCTGTTCTCAACGGTCATCCCCGTGAGCTCCGGGTGCCAGTCACAGTCAGCAGAATTCAGGACACCTCCGGTGTCCGATCAGGTCTAGGGCAGCGTCTTCTCGCGGCCGGTCTCGGCAGCCTCAAAAGCATTGTGACCGGTCGAACGACCAGGGAGTAATGCGTGCGGGTGCCTGGGCAGGTGCGTACGGTGTTGTGCCAGCGTTGCGGCCAGCTGCTCCGGCAACGCCTTGCCTTCGGCGATGAGGTTGTGCCATTCGTGCGCGTCTGTCGTGTGGTCATAGAATTCTTCCGATCCGTCGTTGTAATGAATGTACCGGTACCGTTCGGTGCGCACTGCATAATTGCCAGGGCCGAAACTGGTCAGCGCGGGATGCTTCCAGCTGTCCGTCTGCGGGTCATCGAGCAGTGGTGCGAGGCTTTGCCCCTGTTGCCCCGCATCGGCCGGCAGACCGTTGAGTGCAAGCAGTGTGGGAAAGATGTCGATCAGCTCGGCCGGTTTCCTGCAGACCTGCCCGCCTGGCCGTGCGGGATCGACCACGATCAGCGGCACGCGTGTTCCGTCTTCCCACAGCGTGCGTTTGGCCCAACGCTCCTTCTCGCCCAGGTGAAACCCGTGATCAGCGAACAACACGATCACCGTGTTGTTCCGACAGGGACTGTCGTCCAGCGCGGCCAGCACGCGACCGATCTGATGATCCACGAAGGATGTCGACGCCAGGTACGACTGAACGGCATGTTCCCATTGCTGCGCCTGTTTAACCCACTTGTGTGTCGGCGACACGTGATTCAGGTTTGTCAAATCCCACGCATAGCGGGAAATGTCGCCATTATCGTTGGTAATCACAGCCGGCAATGTCACCTGAGCGCGCGGGTGCAAATCGAACCACTTCCGGGGAGCAAACATGGGCACGTGCGGACGCCAAAAACCCACCGCCAGGAAAAACGGTTTGTCAAACGACTGTTTCAGCCGTGTGACTGCCCAGCTGGCGACACGATAATCGGGCATCTGCTGGTCGCTTTCAGGAAAAGCACCCCAGTCCCAAAGCGGATGACCGTGCGGCTGGCTGATCTTCGTTTTGGGCTGGGGACCAAAGCCACCCATCGTTCCCCCGTAGGTGCCGACTTTGGCAAACACCTGATTGCCTCGGTTGTGAAAGATCTTGCCCACGCCCATGACTTCGTACCCCTCGTCGGCAAATCGTTCGGGCAGGGTTCTGACGTCTTTCAGTGCGGGAGCCGACTCGTATCCGGGTGCCAGAAAGTAGATCCCCGTGGCATGCGGGTAACGACCGGTCAGCAGGGACGCACGTGACGGATTACAGACTGGTGCCTGGCAGTGAGCGTTGACAAACAGCATCCCTCGTTCCGCCAGTGCATCAATAGCGGGCGTCTGCGCCTGCGGATGCCCGCCCAGACAGCCAACCCAGTCGTTCAGGTCGTCCACGGAAATCAGCAGTACATTTCGCACGGTGGTCGGCTGGGCCGGCGTGGCAGGTGCCGTGACCAGCAGGCATAACACCGTCAGGAGGGACGACCCGGTTAAGGTGTGAAGTCGAGACACAATGTTCCTTTCAGAAATCAGCGTGTGTTCCGGTTGGGGCGGTCTCAAATCCGGCTTACGGATTCATCTGACCCTTCAGTTCTTCCGGACTGAAACATGAATCCTCGTTTTTGTTTTTGCGATGGAACTGTCCGCTGCGCTGCTGCCAAGACGGCACGTGGTCGATCAACAATAACCTCAGTGAGCCAACGGTGCGACCCGTGGCGATCGGCAGAAAGGGGTTCCTGTTTCCGGACAGCGATCACGGGGACACGGGAACGGCCGCCTGTCATGGCCTGCCGGCGACGGTTACACTTGATGTACCTCAGGTCGCCGGCCTGCGGTTCGGTTTTGGGCGAATGGGGCGAACCAAAGAGCTGCGGGGTCGGGTACAGCCGCTAAAACGTTTGAACTGAAACCACACGAATATGATCCGTGAGGCAACCAGATGGTGTCTGGCAGTTTCCCTGGGGACAGTGCTGGCAGACCCCACAGCGCCGGTGGTGATTGGCACACCACTGGCTCCCTCCAGGCTGCTGGTCGAGGATCGCGCCGGGCCGATTGGTGTCGATGATCCGTCTCCCGATTTTCATGGCTGCCGCAGGACTCAGAACCGGATGCTGTCCAGTCTGCCTATCACATCATGGTCGCTTCCTCCGAGTCCAGGCTGGCCCAGGGGATAGCGGACAGATGGAACTCGGGTGTGGTGCGCAGTTCGCAGAGCGGACCCATTGCCTACGCCGGCCGTCCGCTCCGCTCACGGGACGCCGGTTACTGGGAGGATTCGGACGGCGGATGCCGATGGCGTCTGGGGGCCGTGGTCCGGTACAAGCCGGTTTGAAATGGGGTTGCTGGAAAACGACGACTGGCAGGGTCGCTGGATCTGGCGGTCTGAGCCACACGAAGGCCACGACTACGTTTATTTTCTCAGGAGATTTATGCTGCCCGACAAGCCGATCGTGCGCGCGCGTGTTTATGTGACGTCGGTGCACCATCACCGACTCCATGTCAACAGTCACCTGGTGGGAAAGGGGCCCGGCTTTGCCTACCCCGAATATCAGTACTATCAAACGTTCGACATCGGTGATCAGCTGAAGCCGGCGGGTGACAATGTCTTTGCCATGTGTGTCCACTGGTTTGCCGGGGGCCAGGGGCGACCGGCCAGTACCAAAGGGATGATCTTTCATGGTGTCATCGACTTTGCGGACGGTACGTCACTGGTGATCGGCAGCGATCGCACTTGGAAGACTCGGCCAGCCGAGTGGATTCTGGCCGATCGGCCACCCTACCGTAATGGTGAAGGCATCCCCACCGAATTCAGCGACGGTCGCCTGCATCCCGTGGGCTGGACGCAGCAAGACCATGACGATTCCGCGTGGAGCAGCGCCTATGAAATCGGATCACATCCGATAGTCCCGTGGACCAACGTGTTGATCTCACAGGAAAATCGCGTGGAGGAATACGTCATTACGCCCGTCGATGTTCAGCGTCTGGGCGAGGGACATTTTGTGGCGGACTTTGGCAAGGTGTATTCGGGGATGCCACACGTTAAGTTCCAGGGGGGCACACCTGGCAGCGTGGTGAAGGTCAAGGGTGACTATCGTCAGCAGGACGACGGCCGTTTAAAGGGGACGGCGCAGGTGACGCGGCTGAATTACGAGTACACGCTTCGTGGCGGCACGGAGATCTTCGAACCCTTCTGGTATCTGGGCTTTCGATACCTGGAACTGGAGAATTGTCCTGATGGTTTCAATGGCAGTTCGATCCGGATAGTCGTGCGTCATAACCAGGTCGACCGAGAGCGATCGTCTTTTGAGAGTTCCAGTTCAATGTTGAATGCGATCTGGAATCTGGTGAAGCGTTCGGCCATGCTCGGATCGCAGGAGTGTTTTGTTGACACACCCACACGCGAGCAGGGGCAGTTCACCTACGATGCGTATCAGACCTCGCTGGCCGCCATGAAGTGTTTCGGTGAACGTGATCTGAGCCAGAAAGGCCTGCGCGAGTTTGCTCAGTCACAGGAGAAATGGCACAGGGACACCGGTGTCGTCAACGCCGTGTATCCCAACGGCCGCAAACGCGACACTCCGGTCTGGACCCAAAGCTGCGTTTTCTGGGCGTGGGAGTATTATCTGGAAACCGGCGACCAGGAGCTTGTCCGGGACATTTTCTCCAGTTGGTAAATGTCGGCATGTACAACAAGGTGTCCGAGAACAAGACCACCGGCCTGGTCGATTGGGGCAATGTCCCCGGCTACGCGAGCGGCATTGTGGACTGGCCGGTGCGCTATGAGTACGACCGCACTACCACCCAGCGTACGGTGCTGAGCACCAATGCCTTTCTGAACTACCACTGCATCGAACAACTGGCTGCGGCGCTGTCTGGCGCTTGGATTCAGCAGCGTGCTGACCGCCAACCGACGGTTCGGTTTGGTGCATCATGTGGATTAAATATTGGAGTACCAGAGTGATGCGCACAGAAAAACGACCGACCAGTGTGACGGTGATCGGATGGATTTGGATCATCTTTGGCGGGCTCAATTCACTGTCTGGCTTGTATGTCGTGTTGGCCATGCGCGACGCGAATGCGAAGGACATGCCCGATGACGGGTTCCCGTTTTGGTAGGTGGTACCCATCTTTCTAACGCGGATCGTCGTCGGCGTTCTGTGCCTCATTTCAGCGATAAAATTCCTTCAACTGAAGTCGTAGGCCTGCACAGTTTTGGAAGGTCTGACCTGGCTGCTGCTTGCCGGCACAGTCGTTCAGGCATATGTGCAGTTTAAGATGATGCTGCCGATAGGCATCGAAGAGGCTTCCGTCCTCTTCGTCGCTGGGGTCGTCATTTCCACGGGCATGATCACTCTGTTCTATTTCGTTCCAGGCGTCATCATGCTGAAGTATTTGAGAGGTGAGACCATCAAGAACGCGGTCGCACGGATGTCGGACACGGCCGAATCAGCGAACGACGAAACGCCGTACGAAGACGGGGCGGACAGCGCCTGATTCTGGAGTGGCCCGACTGCGTTCGGCGGAAAACGACGCCAGGCCCTGTTGTGCCACAACAACGACATCGGTGACCAGCGATTCAACATGGGAGAATGGTGGCACCGCGATCTGGTGTGGACTGGGCAGGCGTTGTCGTTGACGCAGTAACGAGGACGCCCGGGACCTGATGAACGAGTGCAGGCCCGACGCAGGTCTCGGGACTTCTTATTTCAATCTGCAGTTCAGAAATTTGCCTGAGCTGACTCTTGTTGTGGATGATGATCGGCGAAGTTGATTGACGTCACACGTTCCTGCAGAGCGACCATCAGTTACAGATAATAGTTTTCGAAGAAATCCTCCAGGTGACGCTGGATGTCGTCGGCGTGACGCTCGGGACTGACGGACTTGGGTGTCAATTCCCGAAACTCGGCACCTTGAATCTGCGCCGCAATCGCCTGTCCGTAATCAAACAGGTGAATCGGATCCTGTCGATTGGCCATCACAATGGTGGGAACGTCGATTCCATTTAATTCGCTAAGCCGATCATAGGGTGCGTCCAGTGGAATCCGCCTTAGTCGAACGGCCCGCTCGACAGCCAGCGGACTGTCGAACTGGCCAGCCAGTGAGCTTGCGGTATCCGGCGATTCGGCCATCACCTGGGCATACACGTCCGACCGGCAGAACAGTTCGCGTCCGCGTCTCGGCCCGTGATCGCAAAGCAGATCGGCAATGCGGGAAAACAATTTCGTATTTTCGCGAATGGGACCTTGCAGCCAGGCCGGACGCGACTGCACCAGTCCCATAACTCGCCGAGGCCACCGAAGAGCAAAGTGGATTGCCACAGCGGCTCCCATCGAGATACCGCCGATGACAATCCTGTCGATACCCAAATCGTCGAGCAATGCCGCCAGGTCGTCGGTGAAACTGGCGATGCCGATTCTGTCGACCGGTCCCAGCGGTTGTGTCTCACCGTGGGCCCGGCAATCGAAGGCGATTAAACGAACGCCTGCCGGCGGTCGAAACAATCCGCACGGCTGGTTGACGTCGCCGCCCAGGCCATGCTGAAAAACAAACGGAATGCCCTGGCCCACGTCTCGATAGTGGAAGGTGATGCCGTCATGTTGGAATCGGTTGGACATTTTTTTGACCGCTAATGAGCGATTCCAGGAGTCCTATTCAGTTTCTCACGAAGAAACCGCGCACACTTCGGAGCTTGCGACTCGCTAAGTCCATGAGTGATTAGCGCCCCTTTAAACTCGTGCTGCTTCAACAATTGAAGATAGTAATCGTAATCCAGGACGCCTTTGCCGGCTGGCTCGTGACCCGCGTCTCCGTCGTGACTGAGGTCTTTGGCGTGGGCGACAGCGATGTCCTTGCCCAGGTGTGCGAATGCTTCGTCCATAACTTCACGCATTCGGCCAAGCTGACCGGCGTGAAACAGATTGGCCGGATCCATGACAATCTTCACCACAGGTGATCCCAGCTCGTCCAGCAACCGGCGCGCTTTCGCGGCGGAATCGACCACGTTGTTGATTTCCGGCTCGATCCCCACCATCACATCCGCGGCTTCGGCAATGTCCGTGATCCGCCGCATCGAATCCACCATGTCGTTCCAGGCCATGGGGGAAGCGTTTTCGGGGTGCGCTCGCCACATGTTTTCACGATCGCGTGTACCGGTACACAGCGTGATCAATGGCGTATCCAGCCACCGACAGGCCTGTGCCAGCGTGCGAAGGCGCTGCAGATTGGTCTCCCGCAGCCGGTGATCAGGATGAATCACGTTGAACGTGCCGGAAATTGCCACCATCGCTAATCCACGCTCCGCGTGAGCCGCACGGACGCGCTCGCAAAGCTTTGCATCAACCTCATCGGGCAACGTCGGCAGACCCGCACAAACCAGATTGTACTGAGTGCACTCGAAACCGTGACGGTGAACGGCATCGAGATTTTTTTCCAGCGAGTCGCGAACAAACGTTTTGGCAAAGACTCCCAGCTGCATTAAACGAGTCCCGTCACTTCCGACAGATGCACCAGGTCACCGGTTTCTGCAGATCTGGCGATTGACACCATCGTGCGCATGGCCGCGACTCCGTCGTCCACACTCGCACCGTGCTGCGGTTTTCCATGAAGAACAGTATCCGCAAAGCCCTCAAGCTGAGTCTTGTACGTATACGCATCAGCACCAAGCGGGCGTCGAAAGACGCGGTCCTTCGACGAGTAACACTCGACGACACCCGACTTATGAAACCACGGCAGATAGACACGTCCTTTGACGCTGCCATGTTCCCCGTGAATCATGAATCCTTCCTCGAAGTCACCATGGACAGCAATAATCAGGTCCAAATGTCCCAGGCTGCCATCGGCGAAGTCGACGTCGACGTACCAGCACCAGATACCGTAACGATTCAGCAGGCGGGCGCGCAGGGAAACGATTTCGCCGCCAAGCAGACGTGCAGTGTCGACCAAATGGCTGGCATGCCCCAGGATGTAGTACTGTCGGTGATTTGACTTGGGATTGCCATCCGCCCGAACCGCTGCAATGCTTTGACGAAGGATCGGTTGAAGATTGTTGGTCATCGTATAACGATCGGCAGAGTCGTAATACCAGGCCTTGAAGCCGATGCGACCGCCCATTTCCTCGTCCAGGAACTGTTTGGCGAACGCGATCCCCGGATCGAACCGTCGATTGTTGCCGACCTGCAGGATCAGTCCGGACGCATCGACCTTGCGCTTCAGTTCTTCACATTCCTCGACTCCCAGACCCATTGGTTTTTCGACAAACACGTGTTTGCCCGACTCGATCGCCTGGGTTGCCAGCGGTACGTGGAACTGGTCGGCAACGGCGACGATGATCGCCTCTACCTGATCATCAGCAAGCATCTCGTCATACGTTCGATGGACGATCTGCGGTTCCCAGATGGTTGCCATGCGAGTCCGCAGGTCGTCGGCCAGATCGCAGATGGCGTACAGCTGCGTGTTGCGAGCTTTCTGACAGGCATCAAAGTGCGCCATTTGCGAGATTGGTCCGCATCCCAAAATTCCAATACGCAGTTCTTTTTCCACGGAGTACCTCGATTTTCCGTTCTTTTTTTTTCAGGGAGCGTTTGCAGAAAGCCCGGTCTGTTGGGCAACGTCCGCCATGGGTTGAGCTTTCGCTGCAACTCTGCGTCACGTCTGCAGCGCTGTCACAAAGCATCCTGCAACGCAGCAAGTGTCCTTTTGGCAGCCACCGGGGCCTGAGGTTTGACGGACGGCATTCCGGCGAATGACCTGCAGGGGCTTCCTCGAGGCCGGCGACGATCGTTTCGATGGACAGTTCATCGCCGCCACCTGAATCGAGAAGTGCATTCGCAATCTGGTCGACCTGCGTGGGCTCACATGAGGTCACTACCAGCGACACTCCTCCCAAACTCAACAGAGACGTGCCACAGTCCATGATCCGTCTCCGTGTTCTGGCCTCAGGTTATTCCGACGGCGGTACAATGGCGGTGTCGGTCAGCTTCGGCAAGTCTGCAGCTAAATCATCGACGGTCTCCTGGACTTCTTCCACAGCGGCAACCGCCGGTGTTGCTTCCTGCTTCTTGAGGACGCTGAAATCGGCAAACAACGCGTAGATCACTAATACACTGACGATCAGGCCGATACCGGCTTTCTTCGCGTGTACCCACGGCGTCATGTCGACCGCGCCAACGTCTGCCTGTACAAATTCTTCATCGCGCGGTGAGACTTCCCCGATCACCAGCTGCAAGATCACCAAATAGGCGAACACGGCGCCAAGAAAATGGAAGTCGTGCATGGACTCGACGATCAAATCGAAGGGAGGCACGAAATAGCCCAAGGCGATGATGGTGAAACCGGCAATGAGAGCGATTTTGGCAGCCATCGCGGGTACCCGTTTTGACAGCATGCCAACCAGAACGACCGCGAGCAAGGGGATGAAGTACATCCCGTTCATCTTCTGCAGATAACCCATGATGCTCTCGGTGCTGGCGAGGGAGGGTGCGATGGTCATGGCAGCAACGGCGACTACCCAACCAAAGACTTTACCCGAGCGAACAACCTGTTCTTCCGTCGGATTCTTGTTAATCACGCCCTTGTATAGACCGAGACTGAAGAGCGTGCACGAACTGTTCAGAGCCGAGTTGAAGCTCGACAGAATGGCACCGATCATGACCGCGGCAAAGAAACCGGTCAGCGGGGCGGGCAAAACTCTGTTAACCAGCATGCCGTAGGCATGGTCCGCCTTGATGCCTTCATTCGCAAACAGGGCGACGGCAATGATGCCCGGAAGCACCAGGTAGACGGGGCCAAGCAGCTTGAGTGCGCCCGTCAACAGAACACCTTTTTGGCCTTCTGCCAGACTGCTGGCGCCGAAGGTTCGCTGGATGATCTGTTGGTTTGTGGTCCAATAGAAGAACGTCAGCAGGACGATACCCGAAAACAACGTGCTGAAGGGCACCGAACTGTCATTGCCGCCGATCGAATTGAAGGTCCCCGCGGGGAGTCCCTTGAGCTTGTCGATACCGCCGCTGAAGCTGTTGTCGCCGAGAACAACCAATCCGAAATACACGATCATGAAACCGCCAACCAGCAGGCCGACCCCGTTGATCGTGTCCGACACTGCAACCGTTCGCAGACCGCCAAAAAGTGCGTAGATCGAGCCAATGATGCCCACCGTCCAAACGATTGCCCGGAGTACGGTGGTCTCGGATTTGACGCCGGTAAGGGCTTGTACGTCCAGAATACCGATCATGCCGGTGGCGCCCGTGTAGAGAATGATCGGCAACAGAATGCAGACGTAGGCCACCAGGAAGATCAGGTTGGTGATCACCTGGGTTTGATGGTCGTAACGGATTTCCAAATATTGCGGTACCGTCGCGATGCCGCTCTTCAGGAAGCGCGGCAGGAAGAACAAGGCCATCGCGACCATGGCAATCACGGACCAGACTTCCCAAACCATGACACAGAGGCCGTCGTTGAAGGCCGCGCCGTTTAGTCCGACCATCTGCTCCGTCGACAGATTTGTCAACAACAACGATCCTGCAATCAACGGAAAGGTCAACGTACGACCGGCCAAAAAGTAGCCCTTTGATGATGCGTGATCGTCTTTTCGCGTCATGACGCCGGTGATCACCGCCACCAGGGCCGTAAAAAACAGAAATGAACCAATTACCATCTCACGTATCCTGTTTGCTGTCCAGAAATCCGCGCTCGCCTTGTGCACCGGCGACGTATTGTTACGCATCTCTTGCACCGACGTACCGGTGCGTCCCGTAATTAGCCGAGAACTCGCCTGTTTACCCAGAGTGCCGGCGAATTTCTTTCAGATGCTGCAAGATCACGACCAGCGTCGCTTTCTTATATTATCGCTGTGAAGCACTGCATTAATGCGACGTTATCGGCAAACATCAATCGCTTGCTGTAGTATGACAGCGCGTCGCTTGGGAACACGAAACAACCAGCCGCCGGGCGTTTCGAGTTTTTGTTTATTGCCGCGACATTGTGGGTCTGTAGTCTACTCTTACTCTTCCGGCGGTCCCCCGGCGCCAATCCTTCGGTATATCCGCCTCCCCACCCGCGTGCAGCTTCCTGAGCTTCGCCTTCATTTCTTCAAATTTGGCCATCAGCCAGAGGCCGGCTGCATCGTGAAGTTCACGCGTGTCGGCACATAGATTATACATCTCGAATTTCTCCAGGCCGCTGTCAGCCAGCAGTTTCCAGTCTCCCTCCCGCATCGCTATTTTTATGTCGCTCCACGATCCATTCCAGCGGAAATACATAGGCATCTTTCGCTCAAGACGCTCGCCCTCGAACATCAGCAGCATGCTTACTCCATCAATCGTACGGTCGTCGGGGACTTTGGCGCCAGCCAGCTGGCAGAGCGTCGGCAGCAGGTCCATTCCCGAAGCAGGTTCTTCCGAAACGGTCTGTGGCTTGATACGGCCTGGCCATAGAATCAGACACGGCAATCTGATGCCGCCCTCATAGATACAGGCTTTACCACGACGCATCTCGCCGGTCGGGTCCATTGTCGCTGGTAAAAATCGTCAAGGTCTCGTCCGTAAATTGCATATCATCGAGGGTATTCAGCAGGCGGCCAAAGGCCCTGTCGATCTGCGTGGCGTTACCGAAATTTTCGGCGGGGCTTATTTCATATTGGTACTACAGCCGATCATCGCTGTAATGCTGCTTGATGATTTCTGGACCCGTATGCAATATTCTTGTGAGACTCGTGGAAGCAGAGGAAGATGCAGAATGGCTTGCTGCGGCCCCGCTTTCTCTCCAGCTAATGAACGGTTTCCTGGACACATGGATCGGCCGCATAGCCTTCCAGCCTGCCGACCGGATTGCCGTTACGGTAGAAATTTTTCGCGTTGTGGTGATTGGGCTCGGCGTTATACAGCGTGCTGAACCAGTAGTCGAATCCGTGGTCGCTGGGCTGCGGTTATTCGGGGCTACCCATCGTGCCGTTCAAATGCCTTTTGCTGATCTGACAGGTGTCGTAACCAGCGCCTCTGAGCAACGTTGCGAAAGTGATTTCCTCACCGCGCAGATAGACAGGCCGGTTGTCAGGGATCCAATCCTAAATTCCGCAGCGGTAGAGATTACGTCCGGTCAGAAAATCGGCGCACGCCGGCGAATAGAAGTCCGTCAACTTGACGCCTTGGGCGGCAAATTGATCAATATTGGGCGTCTGAATAAAGCGATGGCCGCAACAGGCCAGGTCGCCGTAACCAAGGTCATCCGCAACCGTGATCAAAATGTTCGGGCGAGCTTTTGAAGGCTCGGAGGCCTCGGTCCAGTTCGCCAGCGCCAGTGTCGAAACGGCAACAACTGCAGCTCTTAGAAAACACGTCGATCGAGACTGGAACTTTCCTATTTCGTGAGCGAATAACGTTGAGTACGCGTAGGGTCAAACTACAACAGTCATGTAATTGTTGGGGACGCGCAGCAAAAACCCCAGGCAGTATCGCGCTCGGCGTTCTCTGTTAATCAACGGATCGCGAACGTTCGCTCCCGATTGAAAAGCTCCCCGTACCAAACTCTCTTCGTCACGACGCGCGCGACCCGATTCCCGAAGTCATAAAACGGTAACGTTTTGAAAAAGGTCGAGGCCCGACGGTGGTATGGAGGTAATCAACTGTCCTCAAACTTTCCTGAAGTTGGTTAACAGCACGCGCGACATCGTGCTGGTTTCGCGATCCGGGCTGTCGCATCTACGACCACCGCGACGGACTGATGGTATTTTGATTTCACAGACGGCAGAATGGATTTCGACCGCTGAGGCTGAAGTCGGATTTTCCGCTGCAAGCGTTTTATTGCGAAAACCTAAACTGTTTTGAGGCGTGTGCAGACCGCGGCAGACATCTGGCAGGGCAATTCCTCGGAATTTTGGAGTTCTCTGCTTATATTTTATTGCGCGGGTATAGGTATAAGTCCGTTGGTCGCCATCGGACTTTTCAAGATTCAGGCGGCAGAACAGAGGAATGGTCCGGAATGTTGTTTTCATCCATCCCGACACTGGCCCTGGCAGTGGCCGTCATCGGCCAGGGACCGGCAGCCAACGAGAAGGTCTTTCGCGTTCCACCGGGCCAGCGGCAGCTATTCCTCGACGATATCGGCATCTCAAAGGTCAATAATCTTAAGCGCACGATGCACCAGCCGGCCAAGAAAGGAGCGGTCATCCGACCAGATCGTCCCTGGGAGACGACGCTGCAGACCCGCTGCGCCCCGGCCTGGGATCCGAGCGTGAAACGATTCAAGCTCTGGATGATTACTTCAATGAACATCCCCATGGGAGGCATGACATATGCGGAAAGCAAGGACGGGCTCGACTGGACTAAACCGAGCCTTCGCCAGAAGAAGATCAGCGGCAACCTGGATAACAACATCGTCACCATTAATCCAAAACTCGACTGGCCTGCCAATGCGATCGAGAACGTAGTCTTCGATCCGTACGATCCGGATTCTTCCCGGCGATTCAAGGGATTGGCCCACGCATTCGGTCGTGAACCCATCGTCAGTCCCGACGGCATCCACTGGGAACGGCTTGACGTGCCATCAATTCCCAGCCAGGACGAATCGAATCTGTCGTTTGATGAGAGGGAACATCTATTCATTCTGACAGTCAAGCATGGCGGTCCCTACGGCCGGACCATACACCTTTCCACGAGTAAGGACTTCGAGCACTGGACAAAGCCGCGACTGATATTCCATGCCGACGAGCTGGACCAGGAACTCGGCCGACAGCACATCAAGGCCCGTCGGGCCGACCCCAGGCTTCAGATCCAGAGGCCCTTGTGGGACATCCGTGACTCATACAAGGGCCATACTGCGGAACCCAAAGTGGATGTGTACAACATGGGGCTGTTCCGCTATGAAGGTCTCTACATCGGCACCCCGGCCATGTTCCACTCCAATGACAACCGCTGGAACAAAGACGGCTTCCACCTAATCCAACTCGTGTGCAGCCGAGATCTCAAGACGTTCAAGCGACTTGGCAACCGCGAGACGTTTATCGGGCCGTCGCCAATGGGTGAAAGTGCCTACGATCTGACGCAACTCATTGGACCCAGCGCGCCGGTGATTCACGGCGACGAGTTATGGTTTTACTATACGGGAATTAGGTACCGTGCCCGGCCGAAAAACGTCGAACACAACGCCGGAGCGATCTGCCTGGCCGTGCTACGCCGGGACGGATTCATCTCGCTGGATTCAGATGATATCGAAGGCACGATTCAGACCGAACCGTTCGAGCTACCCGGCTCCAAACTCTTCGTCAACGTTGACGCACCGAAAGGTGAGCTTCGTGTGGAGGTGCTGGACGGAGTCGGCAAAGTAGTCGCCCAGTCAAAGCCGCTCAGCGGCAATCTGTTGCGTGAGCGGGTGACGTGGGCCGAAGGCAGCCTCGGCAAGATAAAGGCCCAGATTGTGAGCCTGCGCTTCACGCTCCGCGACGGGCAGTTCTATTCATACTGGCTGGAATGAGGGGACCCATCTCCGATCACCGTCGGAGCGGCTATGGTTGACCGTGGCGGATGGCTCTTCGATGGATCTCGCTATCCCTGCCCGTTCATATTCATCGAGGGCGCCCCGGCCAGACAACCACCATCGCACAGGATTGACGTTCCGGTCAGGTAGTCCGCCTCAGGTGCGACCAGAAATCCGACGACGTTGGCCACGTCGTCCGGCGTCTGCATCCGGCCGAGGGGAATAATCTTGCGAAACATCTCGCGAAATTCCGGGTGTTCGTCCATTTCCTGCCTCGACAACCCGGCATCCAGAATTCCCGGTGCCACCACATTGGCTGTGATTCCGTGCGGCGCAAGTTCGATCGCGATACAACGTGCCAGCATCCAGACGCCCGCCTTGGACACACAATAGGGGGCGATTAGCTGATAGGGAACGTCTTGCACCCACGAGCCCATGAAGATGAACTTACCCCGCCGTTTTTCAGCAATCCAGTGCCGGGCGACGGCCTGACTGACGTGAAAATATCCATTCAGATTGATGTCCATGTGCCGTTGCCACTCCTCGGCCGAAAAATCGACGAACGGCAGATCGGTGGCCACCCCGGCATTGCACACGCAAACGTCCAGCCGGTCGAACGTATTCCAGACCGTCGTCAGGGCGGTCTCGACCATTTGCCGGTCCCTGACGTCCGCTTCCAAATACAGCACCTTCACACCCTGATCCCGCAGCGGACCGAGCCGCTCGTCGGCGCGTTGGGTGGAAACGACGTCAAGCACGGCGAGGTCGAATTCGCGTGCGGCCAGTTGTTTGGCGACGGCGAGGCCGATGTCGCCAACGCCGCCCGTGATCAGAGCTGCCTTCGACGATGTTTTCGGGTTCATCGGTTGAGCTCCGTGTCCACTTGTTGCGATGGGTCCGCGCCAAGGATGCTGCCGACCGCGTAGGGGAAGGCGTGACGGCCTGATTGAAGCGGCGCGGCCGGTCGAGCAGATAGTTTGCGTAGATTTTCTCCGAATAGGCCCTGTGCCCCGAGACCGCTTCGGCGCTGTACCGGTAGCGTTGCAGGCGTTCCGGATCGAGTGTCACGCCGTGTCCGGGACGATCCGACAGTTGCAGGTGTCCACCGGTCCAGTCAAACGGTCCGCCGGTGATCACATCGTCGCTGATCGTGATGGTCTCGTTGTCGATCGGGTGGCAGCGGCGTGGCGTCGTTCCGAGGTAGAGGCCTGCACTTTCCGTGTCGTAGACCACCGCCGAGACCATCGCCGCACGAAACGACAATTGCAGGCAGAGCTCAAAATTGCTGTGCATCGTGATGTGCATTCCCATAAACCTGGTCAGTTCCGTCAGCCGCCACAGGCCCCACGGTCCGAGGCCGATATCCGGCACCGACACATCGGCCGCGTCGTAGCGTTCGAGCATGTACCAGTGCGGTTCCCATTGATTCGACATGACTGATACACTTGGTGGATGCACGATGGGCGGTGTCCACCAGTGACAGGATAGCGGAGTCCGCAGACCGTGGCGCAGTTCGGTCATCCTGCGAAAGTAGTATTCCGCCTGAAAGCCTCCCTTGGCGGCGCAAACGGCCGGCATCGGTTCTCCCGGGGGGTAGAAACGCTGAGGCAGCAGCGCGTTCACCGGTTGCTCGATGTACTCAAGCCTGCAATCCTCGAGTTGCGGGAGAATCCGGCGCGCCTCCTGGAAGTTCCAGGTTCCGTGCGCGTCGATGCGGATCGCAGTGTCGGGACCCACCTTGTCCCGGATGCGATGAATCAGATCGACGTAGCTGTCGGGGTCGTATCCGGTCATGGAAATCTTGATCGAGGGAAAACCCATGCGCGCCCAGCCGGCCGCGTGGTCGGGCCAGCTGTCGAAGGTCACATCACCGTTGCCGCTGCTGTCGGGAAAGCGCTGCCAGGTGTACGCCGCCATCGGTATCTGACGTGGCGCCGTGAATCCGCGCTCGAACAACTCGGCCCACAGGGCGTGCAGTGGTTTTCCCAGCACCTGGCCGACCAGATCCCACCACACCATGAAAAGCGGTTCCTCAAGATCGAGATCAAGCAGGTTCCTGCCCGGGCTTTGTTTGAGGCCTTCCAGGCAGGCCCGCGTGTCGTCCCCCAGATCAACGGACCATTCTCCGGTCCCCACCGGCCCCTCGTTGGTCTGGATCTCGACAAACGCCCAAGACACCGCTGGCAACGCTTGCCAGCCCGGCGTGTATACGCCCACCGTCGGGATGAGCACCTTGTGGACCTTGATCTCGCGCACCGTCAGCCGGTGCGGCGTCAGCCACGCGGACAGCTTTTCCCGGAACCATGCAATCCGGCGCTTGAGCATGGCATCGAAGTCGCGCACGTCATCCACGTTGATGTTCACGTCGATTCTCCTTTCAAATCGGCCAGGGGGTTCGGCCTTGTGCCTGAATGTAACAAATGAACGCCGTTTTCATCATTCAGGGTGCCGTCAGCGGCATGAGCGGCTGACAGGAAATTTTATTTCGGCTCGCAGTTTACCGGGAAACAACAGGAAATCGGCCCAGCCTTTGCATCGAGTTGCGTGAAGTCAGCGGGCTGAGATGTCAGAATCTCACGAGGCGCAAACCTCTCTTACCACACGACCTGGAGGTCGGCTGAGTTTCCTGACCCGACGCGATTAACGTGTCACGGCGGCCTGCATCTCGTGGTCATCGCACCATGCCTCCGGAACAGTCGAGACAATGCATGAGACCATTGAACGTGATGAGCCTGCTCTTATTGACCGCAATGGTATTCGCAATCGAAGCAGCTCATTCGCACGACAAACTGCTGCCCAAGACGTTGAATAGCCCGTTGTCTCCGCAGGTATCACTGCGACACCTGAAGGTCGCGCCGGGACTGCGACTGGAATTGGTCGCGGCTGAGCCCCAGGTGATCGATCCGGTTGCCATTGCCTTTGCCGAAGATGGTCGGATGTGGGTCGTGGAGATGACCGACTATCCAGACGGTCCGGGTGAGAACGAGGCACCCAGGTCGCGGGTCCGTGTTCTGGAAGACCGCGACGGTGACGGGATCTTTGAATCCGCGCACACGTTTGTCGATCAACTGCTGTTCGCGACCGGGCTGCAACTCTGGAAAGACGGCGTGTTCATTACGCTGGCCGGAAAGGTCATGTACTTCCGCGATACGACCGGCGACGGGACAGCCGACCTGCACGAGACCTGGTTCACGGGGTTCGCGCAGGGCAACGAACAGTTACGGGCCAATCACCCGACTCTGGCACTCGATAATCACATTTACATCGCGAATGGTTTGCAGAATGGCACAGTTGTCGGGCGTCCGGGAAAGGACGGGACGCCGGCCAGTCCGGTGTCAATCTCCGGCCGCGATTTCCGATTCGATCCAAACACGGGACACTATGACGCTGTCACAGGCAGCGGACAATTCGGATTGACGTTTGACAATTTCGGTAATCGCTTCGTTTGCACGAATCGCTATCCAGCGAAACATATCGTGCTCAAGCAGCGCTACATCGACCGGAATCCTCTGCTGGCGATTCGTTCGGCAACGTATGACGTGTTTCCGACAGAGGACGCAGCTGCCATCTTTCCGCTGTCGCGAAACTGGACCGCTTACACGGAACACGCCGGGCAGATTACAGCCGCCTGCGGGGTTCTTTCTTATCGTGGGGATGCGCTGCCCGAAGAATACTCTGAAAATGTCTTTGTATGCGATCCGACAGGCAACCTCATCCATCGCCGCGTTCTGATACCCGACGGAGCATCATTCCAGTCCCACCGTGGACGGGAGGCTGTCGAATTTCTGGCCAGTCCGGATGATTGGTTTCGCCCGGTCAATCTGACAATCGGGCCGGACGGGGCTTTATACGTTGTCGACATGTATCGAGCGGTTGTTGAACATCCGGACTGGCTGCCGAAGCAGTTGAGTGACAGGCTCCCCTGGGACGCCGGCACCGATCGCGGTCGGATTTATCGGATCGTCGCGGCAGATGCAGCACGTACGGGGAAGCACGGTGCAGAATTGCATCCTGTCCCGAACAACTTGAAAACCTGTCCGCCGAATGAGTTGGTGTCATTGCTTGAGCATCCCAATGCGTGGTGGCGCGAAACTGCGGCACGCCTGCTTTA
>CAUZPL010000110.1:0-18736 GCA_963581585.1 Planctomycetota bacterium | reverse complement strand
ACCAACTGCAACACAACCGTTGTTGGATTCCAACGACCGGCATCTGAGACGCAAATTGCGCCGTTTCTGCCCATCATACGGCCGCACAAGTCGATGAAAATGAAAGGGTTAGAAGCTTCCCGAGGGTGGGAAGGCGCGATTTTCCGGCTTCCTGCCTCTGAGAAAAGAAATGACCGTTTTTCCACGGAGCTTGTCAGTCGGATATGTGCGATGCAGAATCCCGTCGGGCGGTTGAGTTACATGCTGCAAGGCACGGGTAACTCTCGAATTCTCTGAATTTTCCGCCGCTCAGTCCTGTCTCATGATCAATGGCGTTTCGTTCGCTGTTGGCAAAAATGTGTTCGCAGCTTCCAGTGTTTGATTTCAACAGCACGGTTCTGTGATTCCAATCTTCATCACACTGCGGCAGCTCAGATGAGCGAAAAGCTTTCAACTGAAGAAATCCTGGCGGCCATTCGCAGTGGGGCCACGCAGGCTGAAGAATCTGCACCCGTTGAGCCGTCCGTACCATCGCCGGAAGTCGCCACAGAGTCTCAATCGCCACCGGCTGAAAAAGTTCCCTCCCCACCAGCCGATGGTCCGGCTCCAACTGAAACATCCGCGATTCTGGATTCAATTCGGTCCAGAGGAACCGGTGCGACCGCCAAGCCGGCCACCGCTGCTTCGTCATCAACCGCTGATATATTGGCGGCCACTCGTTCCGAAGGCACCGGAGCGGTCAGGCCGGCTGGCCGAACGAATCCGAAAAGCACCGGGGACATCCTGGCGGCCGTACGTGGAGGCGGAGCGGCTGCACCGGCTCCAAAAAAACAGCCGGCTGCCGCAGCAACGGCTCCGGACATGGATGTGGCAGCCGTGAGTGGGCTATCAGTGTCGGAGTTGATTCAGGCGGCTCGTGCCGGACGATCTCCCGAAGAAGCCGATGTGAAGCAAGTTGCACTTCCATTGAAGCCGCTCCGGTCCAAAGTCATTGTCGAGCCGCTGGCGAAAAAAGCAGATTCCCTCCAGCGCCGTGGATTTCTGGGTGACTTTGTCGCCTGGATCACAACCCCCATTGTGCTGGCATGGACATCATTCTGTGTGACTCTGGGAGTCGCCAGCTTGGCGACCGCTCGTTTCATGATGCCCAATGTACTTGTGGAACCACCAACAAAATTCAAGATTGGACCTCCAACTGATTATTCACCGGGAACAGTGTCAACAAAATGGAAGGCGCAATTCGGAGTCTGGATTGTGAATGCAGAGGTAGAGGGCGTGCCCATGGTTTACGCCCTGTCGACGGTCTGCACACATCTGGGATGCACACCCAACTGGCTGGAGGGGGAACAGAAATTCAAGTGCCCCTGCCACGGTTCCGGGTTTCGCAAGACGGGGGTCAATTTTGAAGGTCCTGCACCGCGACCTCTGGAGCGAATGGGAATTCGTCTTGCTCCGGATGGCATGCTGGAAGTTGACAAGAGTGTCAAATTCCAGCAGGAACTCGGCCAGTGGGAAATCTCAGCTTCTTACGTTCCTGTTGTTTGATACGTCCGGAACGTTTCTGTGTCCGGCGGTCCTGCCGCTCGTACACACGTCACTCTGAATTCCGATCAAAGGAAACTCGGCAGTGTCCGTAGGCGACTACATTCGTAACTCACAGATCTGGCGAAGCATTTTTCGTCACCCGGCGCCGACCGATCGTCGTAACCGAGTGGTCGTGATGCTGACCAACTTCTTTCTGCACCTGCATCCGGTCTCGATCAATCAGCAGGGAATCGCGCTGTCGTACACATGGTGTATGGGAGGAATTACTTTCTTCCTGTTTCTCGTGGAGACGATCACCGGTGTGTTACTGATGTTCTATTATCGGCCCACTCTCGAATGGGCGTTCGCCGACATTCAGGCACTGCGCGATGTGCAAACTCTGGGCATTATGCGTGAAATACACCGCTGGGCAGCTCACGCGATGGTAATTACTGTCTGGCTGCATATGTATCGAGTCTTTCTGACAGGCAGTTACAAACCGCCTCGAGAATTCAACTGGGTCATTGGAGTCCTGCTTTTGGTGCTGACATTGCTGTTGTCGTTCACTGGCTATCTGTTGCCTTGGGACCAACTGGCCGTATGGGCGATCACGGTGGGATCCAATATGGCGCGCGCCCATCCTGTTCTGGGAAGTGAGGGACCAGGTTATCAACTGCTGAACCTCGGTGGCTACGACCTGATTACTTCAGGCAGCGATGCCAAATTCATTCTGCTGGGTGGCCGCTTCGTTGGGGAAGCGACACTCAACCGGTTTTATATTCTGCACTGCGTGGCCATCCCACTGGTTGTCGCTGGTCTGATAGCAATTCACTTCTGGCGTGTTCGTAAGGACGGTGGCATCAGCCGTCCCCTGTAGCAACTGTGTTCCGGCTCGCCATCGTGCTTTGTGCTCTGTTTGAAATCACTTCTATTCGGTTTGCCAGATAATGGACCCACATCCCGACATGACCTCGTCAGTCCTGACCGGACTGGGGTGGTATTACCTCATCATGTGCGTCATGAATCTGCTGTGGACGATCCGCAGTTTTAAGGTTGATGGCAATGTGCCGGCGTCCGTTCCGTGGATCGGCGGCATTCCTGTTGCGGCGATCTGGGCGGTCGTGACGTCGATTTTGATGATGGTCTCAGCCGCTCACTTCAGCGGCACAGGCAGTCCGGAAACGTTCATGATTAGCCTGCCGAGCTGGTTTAAGGACAACTTCGATTCCGTCTTTGCCGATCCGGTGGCGTTCTTCAGCCTCAGCATCGGTGGATTCCTCGCGATGATCCTGCTGCGACACTGGTGGATCAGAGACACCGTCGCTTGGTCGTTACTGAACGGGTCTGTACTGTTCATCGGACTCAGCATGACCGACTGGGACTTCCGTCAGATCGTCGGCAAGCCGGACAATGTTCCCATCGTCGCCATGCTGTTCATTCTTGGTTTCCTGACATGGATCTATTTCCGGCGAGCGGTCGACAACGATCGTCGCCTGGAAGAAGGACGCCCGGTGTTTGAACAGGAGGAAAATGAGCAAGTCCTCGTCTGGCCGGACCTTGTTTACACTGAGCTCATCTGCATGGTGCTGTTGACAGCCTTGCTGATTTTTTGGGGCATTGCCCTGCAGGCACCGCTGGAAGAACCTGCGTCATCGGTCAAGACACCCAACCCGTCCAAGGCACCTTGGTATTTTCTGGGCCTGCAGGAGATGCTGGTCTATTTCGATCCCTGGCTGGCCGGAGTTGTGCTGCCGATGACGATTCTCGGTGGCCTGATGGCGATTCCTTACATCGACTTCAATAAGACAGGCAACGGATATTACTGCTTCAAGAAACGAGCATTCGCCGTCTGTACGTTTATGCTCGGTTTCCTGCCACTTTGGGTAGCGATGATTGTCCTGGGCACGTTTCTCCGTGGACCAAACTGGAACTTCTTTGGGATCTATGAGTTTTGGGATGTCCATAAAGTCAAAGCTGCCAATAACGTAAACCTGTCGCAAATCTTTTGGGAACTGCCGGTTGCACGAAACTGGTACGGTGGAATCCCGAAGGGTGCTGACTGGTGGACGATTTTGATACGCGAAAGTCCCGGGATTCTGATCGTCGGTGCCTACTTCGCCATCCTGCCAATGATTCTGGGACTGACCATCCTCCGACAGTTTCTTGTGCAGATGGGAATGGTTCGATTCCTTGTCTTCTCCAACCTAATTCTTTGGATGGCCATTCTGCCGATCAAGATGTTGCTTCGCTGGACTTTCTCGCTGAAGTACATCGTCGGTATCCCGGAATGGTTCTTTAATATCTGACTCCCGCGCTTTCGGAATTCGCCGGGAACGGGCCGTCAATCGATGGCGACGTTGTACGACAGTCCGAACGCCTCCCACAATTCGTCTCGCCCTGGTGCTCTGTGTTTTGTGAGGTTTCCTTACTGACAGAGCCGGAGCCTGATTCGACATGCCAGCAACCGAACATTTCTTCCGCAGTCAAAACAAAATGCACACTGCTTTTGCGGTGAGCTGCATTCTGATGCTGGTGAGCACCATCTGGATGATGGTCCAGGACCAGACCGACGAATGGCGGGTGTATCAGCAGGACGGCTTCAAGCTGTCGGCGGCTGCCAAAGAACGTGACATCGCCACCCTGCAAACCGATGAATACACAGGGGAGTCTGAGCGCCTGGATAAAGAAAGGGACAGGATCACCCAGAAACTTGCCCAGGATGGGCTCGATGAGTTGGAGAACTCGATTGAAGAACAGAGAGATGAGGCCACCCGCACGGTAGAGCGGCTGCGAGAGGCCCATAAATCTCTGGGAGCTCTGCGGGACGAAAAACGTGCAAACCATAACCTGGCAGTGCGAGACGGTTTAGCTCCCGAAACTACGTTGAAAGCCTTTCAGGATGCGCAGGCCAGGGTTGACGAAATGCAACTTGAGGTTGAAGCTGCAGTCCGGTCCCTCAAGGAGGTTGGTACCCCGGAATCTGCCGCGGATCCGACAGAACGTGAAAAACGTCAGCGATTGTTGAGCCTGCAGGCTCGGCTGGACGCAGTCGAAGGGACCATCGACAAGCTCAAAGCCGACGAACATCTGCTGAAGGCGGCTCTGAAGAAGGAAAAACCTGAAACGTGGTATGTGGCCCTCAAACGCTGGTCGATGGAATTACCTATTCTGGATGGCTTCAACTCGCACCTCAGAATTCATCAGGATTGGTTACCAGACCTGATGCAGCCACTGGGCATGACAGCCATTGCACGTTTCGACCGCTGTCGCACCTGTCACATGAATGCCGACAAGACTCTGCCCGACAACCAAATGGCGTATCCCCACGGTAAGACAGAGTCGCTGGAAATCGCTGACTGGATTGCAGCAAATGAATTTCCTCATCCGTTCGCCACACATCCAAATCCTACGCTGTACGTGACGGCAGCGAGTCCACATCCTGTTGGCGAATTTGGCTGCACGATCTGTCACGATGGACAGGGGTCGGGGACCAGTTTCGGTAATGCCGAACACACACCCAACGATCCTCAACTGCAGGCAGAATGGGAAGAAGAACACGGCTACCACGCCAACCACTTCTGGGAGTATCCAATGCTTCCGGAACGACTGCGTGAATCCAGCTGTATCAAATGCCACCACAATGTCGTCGAACTTGGTGAGCATCCGGAGTTTGGAACGACTGCTCCAACGGTCGTGCGGGGATTCAGTTTGATCCGCAAATACGGCTGCTTCGGTTGCCACGAAATCCATGGTTACGACGCAGGAGTGGCCATTGGGCCCGACATGCGGCTGGAGCCCCAGACGGAAACGGACGCACTGGCCATTGCCAGTGATCCACAAAAACATGCCGGTCTGTTTCGCAAGGTCGGTCCCAGCCTGAGGCATATTGCGGCAAAAACAGGTGGTGACTTTATCGCTCACTGGGTTAAGAACCCGTCGGCGTTCCGGCCTTCCACCAAAATGCCGCGGTTTTATGGGAACAGCAATCAGCAGAGTGATGAAGCTAAGGCCTATGAAAACGTCGAGCTGGCAGGTCTGGCGTCACTGCTGACCAATATTTCTGAAGATATGGATTTACTAAGTCCGGTAGATGGCTATCAGCCGGATGTGGCCCGTGGCAGAACATTGTTTGAGGAAAAAGGGTGTCTGGGCTGTCACACCCACACCGTTGTGGAAGGTTCCACAGCGGACTTTGGCCCAAACATCAGCGACGTCCACCGCAAAGTGAAACGCAATGCGGATGATCCGGGTTTCAGTGACTGGTTGTATACATGGATACGCGATCCAACCCGTCACCATAAACGCACAAAGATGGGTGTGTTATTCTATGATTTCTACGAAGGCGCTGAACAACCCACAGACGTGGATCCGGCTGCAGACATCACCGCATTCCTGCTAAGTCTGGGGCCAGCAGAGACATTCGAGAGACCCGGTTACACACAGGATTCTCTGGACAATCTAATTGAACTGTTTCTCCGTAAGTCTCGCTTCAGTAAAGATGCTGTCGCCAGGATGCTGGCAACACGTCAATTCCCTCAAAAGAAGTCCAGCGTCAAAGGTGACGAATTCGCCCTGGCCACCGAAGACGGGTCGGCTGTCGAAGATCCGGCTGAGTGGGATCGCATGAAGCTGGAGTACATTGGGCGCCGCACCATATCTCGATACGGTTGCTACGGCTGCCATGATATTCCGGGCTTTGAAGATGCACGGCCGATCGGAGCCGCCCTGCATGACTGGGGTCGGAAGGAAACCAGTAAGCTGGGCCTGGAGCATATTGAAGAGTTTCTGCATCATCATGGAGAGCCGGAAGACTCAAAATTCAAATCGACTGCCGAACGTGTGGAACATGCTGCGTCGGCTGCTGCAGGCGGTGGCGCTTCAACGAACTCCTTTGCCAGCAAAGAAGAAGAACAACGGGAACTGGCGGCCGCGTATTTTTTCGACAGCCTGATTCATCATGGACGTCCAGGGTTTATCTGGCAAAAGCTCCGGGATCCTCGCAGCTACGACTACGAAACAACGCAGACAAAAGGCTACGACGAACTTCTGCGGATGCCGAAATTTCCGCTGCAGGAAGACGAAATTGAAGCGATCGCGACGTTCGTGTTAGGCCTTGTCGCAGAGCCTCCGGCGAAGAAGTACATCTACCAGCCCAACGAGCGTGAACGGACTCGCATTGGTGGTGAGTTTCTGCTGGCCAAATACAACTGCACCGGGTGCCACATGGTCGAATTGCCGGAAGTCATCTTCGGCGTCAATGTCGAAGATGACATCCTGGCTACCGAACTGACACCGGCCGATCATCCGGACGCTCTGGACCTTCTGTTGCAACTGAAGAAGCCAAAGCAGGCTCTTACAGGCGATTCAGGAACGTTCGTTGTGGATGGTGAAGAGGTCACACTTCCTCTGGCCAGTATTCGCGGACTGCGAATGGTCCTGCCCGATCCGGAAGAAGAAGATCCGGAATTTCGCGAGAGTGGGTTTGACGCTTATGACGTTGTGGATTTCGGTCATGGTGACGAGGCGAAGCGATTGCTGCCTGCTGCTCGAGTGACCATTCCTGAAAACAAACTGGTTGCCTATCGGAAAGGTCGTGGCGGTGATTTCGCTGAGTGGCTGGTTGATCATCTGGTTGAGACAAAAACCGACGGAAACCGCCAGCTGGCATGGCAGGCCAGCCCTCCACCGCTCTACAAGGAAGGGATGAAGGCCCAGACGCCGTGGTTGTATGAATTTCTTCTGGAACCGGAGACGATCCGATACACGACTGTGCTGCGAATGCCTCGGTTGAACATGAGCCCCGCAGAGGCAAGCATTCTGGCCAACTATTTTGCTGCCGTTGATGGTTCTGACTTTCCGTATCATGAACAGCAGGCAACCAGCCGTGAATATCTGGCATCTCGCCAAAAGGAACTTACAGCCAGCGGTGTGCTGGCGGAGAACACGGAATACCTGCATGAAGGCTGGAAGTCAGTCAACGGTACACTGTGCATCAAATGTCACTCCGTGGGTAGTCGTAAATTTAAGGTGTCCGACCCAAAGAAGGATGTTCATGCGCCGGATCTGAATCGTGCTCAGCGTCGCCTGAGATCCGACTGGGTGAGACTGTGGTTGTACAACCCGAAATGGATCGTCCCGTACACGTCGATGCCGCTTAACTTCCCTCACAATAATGGTGCACAGTTCCCCGATCTGTTCAGCGGTGATGCGGGAGCGCAGGTTGAAGGAACAGTGGACGCACTCCTGAACTATACCCGTTTGATGGAGAACCCGGGACCTGTCATATATGAGCCACCCAAAAAAGAAGAGCCGGTGGCGGACAGTCAATCGGTCGACACAGAGGTTCAAGCGGCAGCGCTGCAGGTATCAGCTGAGTCAAACCAACTTCGGTTCGGGAAGAATTGATGAAATTAAATCCAGCGATCGCCGTGATCGTCATTGAACTGTTCTGTGTCACCGGCTGCAGTGACACCGGGCTCGGCGGCGGAGCATATCAGGCAACGTCTGTTGTGGTCTTACCACCGGATCTCGGCGTGTCCGGTGATTCGAACGGTGATACCGGGTCAGGCGGTGACATCGACACCGCAACATTAGCTGACAGCAGCAGTCCCGGAAACTTCAGCGGGCGGGTAGTCCTCACGGGAACAGCGCCAACACTGGCTCCGATCCATGGCAAGGGTGCCGATGTCAAAGACGCAGAGTATTGTTCTGCCGAGACCCTGCCGAACGAAAAACTGGTGATAGGCACTGATAACGGCGTCGCCAATGTCTTTATCTATCTTCAGAGACCTCCCAGGGGAACGCCGAAACCGGAAGTGTCCGATGTGCCCGTCGATTTTGACCAGAAGAACTGTCGTTTCGTACCGCATTGTCTTGTCGTGCCCGTCGGTCAGACTGTGCGCATTTTGAGCGACGACGGTATTGCTCACAATACTCACACGTATCCAAAACGTGGAGTCCAGACGAATCAGGGTGTTGCACCCAAAGACCGCGACGGCGTGCTCAGGTTTGCCTACCGCGCCGCTGAGAATGAACCACTGGTTGTGAAATGTGACCTTCACACCTGGATGACTGGCTGGCATCTTCCAGTCGACCATCCATACGCTGCGCTGACAGACCTCGATGGAAATTTCAAAATCGAAGGCCTGCCGTCCGGAGACCACATGTTCACTGTCTGGCATGAAGCCGCGAAAGGAAAGAAGATTCATCGCAGGTTGAAGGTCACGATTACCTCTGGCGAAACCACCACTCAGGACATTGAGTACCCAGTGTCGGAGCTGGCACTCTAATCACGCACACAAACTATCCAGAAAACAGATGACACTTGAGAGTCGGATCATGTTGATGTCGATCAACAAAATTTTTATCCCCTTGTTTTCGGCCACAGTCGTAGTGTTTGTCGGCTGCTCTGACAGTGGCAATTCCAGTTTTGTCTATGGGCCCGCAACTTTGGCCCTGATGGCAGAAGCTCAGAACGGGATCGGTGAACTGCCGGGCGTGAAAAAGCATCTCGACACGCGGTTCGGCAATCCACAGGTCGTTCGATTCTGGTCCAAATTGCCGCTCAATGCGGGTGGTGAATTCGGTTCCGTCGCAGAGACGCCCGACACTTCGGAGGGGGTCGGGAAATTGAAATTGTCATTCGATGAGCCACCGGACGCGTTCACGGACAGTGCACGGCTGCTGCAGTTCGTGACCGGTTCGTCCGCTACGTCAGAAGACACACCACAAGTCGTCACCGTCGTCAGCTGGAATCCGGAAACGAGGATCGCTCAGCTGCAACACGAGATAAAAACGCCTCCAGCTGAGGGGGATCAGGTCGTATTGGACGGCGGGAGTGTTTTGAAGAGCGGTCGAACACTTTACCATCGGCACTGTTTGCATTGTCACGGGACGAGCGGTGACGGGGCAGGACCAACGGCTAAATACCTCAACCCTCGGCCCCGAGACTATCGTCATGGAATCTTCAAGTTCACGTCAACACAAGCGACGGCAAAAGTCAGCCGTGACGACCTGGAACGTACCCTGCGAAATGGCATACCCGGCACTTATATGCCGTCGTTTGTTCCTATGCTGGACGAAGACGAACTGGATCACGTCGTGGAGTACATCCGCTTTCTGGCGATGCGGGGTGAATTCGAACGACGTCTGGCCGGTGAGCTGGCCAGCGACTATTCCCAGGATGCGTTGGCGATTCGCATACAAGGTGATGAGACCCGCGACAGCATCGTGGAACTACTCAAGGAATTTCTTGGTGTGGACGTCAATGATGCAATCGACTTTGCAGGCAGTAGTGTTGCTGACTCGTGGACAGCTGCGGACGAAGAAGACACCCTTGTGATACCGTCCCTCTCACGTATTACCGACAGCGTTGAATCTCGCCGGATCGGCCGGGAGTTGTTCCTGAGCAAAGAAATTGGGTGTGCCGATTGCCATGGAATTGACGGCCGGGGGAATGGCCCTCAAACAACAATCTTCGAAAAGAACCCGATGACGGACGAGCTGTATAACGAACCTGGTCTGCATGATGTGTGGGATAACGTAAATCAGCCGCGAAACCTCACGTACGGTATCTATCGTGGCGGTCGTCGTCCCGTGGATCTTTTCCACCGAGTGCATGCCGGCATTAAGGGCACGCGGATGCCGGCGTTCAAGAACCCTAAAGAACATGAAAACATCTGGCACCTCGTGAATTATGTACTGAGCGTCCCGTTCGAAAGCGAACCGGGTCGCGCAGCACAATCTGAGTAATTGTCTGATGAGCAGTCGATATTGGTCGTTTTAACGGCATGCCAAAAGAGATTTCGGTTCGGTTTGTACCAACACAAACGCCTTCGGCGTGCCGTTAAACATATGGTCAACATGTTAGAAAATGGCGACCTCTGGAGTCATCATTGTGAAGAAATTTTGGGCACTGTTCTTCTTCTTCTGGCCATCGCTTGCCGTGGTGGTGTGCTGGATTGCGCCCAGCCGTGGATGGTGGTTTCCCAGCGAAGCAATGACTCCGCTGGGAGAAGAAATTGATGGCCTGTTTTATCTGATTCTGGGACTCGTCGCGATCATGTTTGTGGTGACCCAGTTCGCGATTGGCTGGGCCCTGTGGCAGTCTGCTACGAACGCCGAAGACACACCGGCTCGTTTCAGTCACGGCAACCACAGGCTGGAGTTGATCTGGACGGTTGTCCCTGCATTCATCCTGATTTTCATCGCCTTTTACCAGATGAACGTGTGGGCGAAATTTCGCATCCAGGCAAGCTTCCCGGATCAAGCCAAGGGCAAAGACTCGGCGGTTGTGGAAGTCACCCCGCGACAGTTTGAATGGCGAATGCGCTATCCGGCGCCTGGAAAACTGCTGCAAAACACTGCACAGCCGGGAGACCTGTATTCTGTCAACGAAATGCATGTTCCGGTCGGGCGACCGGTTCGTTTCAATTTACGAAGTGGCGATGTGCAGCACGCATTTTTTGCACCGGAGCTTCGAGTCAAACAGGATGCAGTTCCCGGCCTGATTATTCCCATGTGGTTCCACATTCCCGTGCCAGGTGAATACGAATTATTGTGCGCGGAACTGTGTGGCTGGGGTCATTACAAGATGAGAGCCACAATCTACGCTGAACCGGAACACGTCTACAACGAATACCTGGAGACCCTGCAGCGGGAACAGAACTTCGATGGAGTCGTTCCTGTGGTTAAAGAAGACGAGTAATTCACCGGAACATTTTCCTGGTTGCATCTGACTGGGTGTGGTCCAGTACATGTACGAATTTACGAGCATAGACTGATTCCTCCTTGAAAAAGGCAATGTCGATGGCCACGGCCAGCCCGACAATCGGACTCCATGACGATCAGGGGCACGATCATCATGAGTTGAGTTTTGTCCGAAAATATGTGTTTTCGACCGATCACAAAATGATCGGGATGCAATTCCTCATCACCACGCTGTTCATGTTGCTGGTTGGTGGTTCGCTGGCACTTGCAGTGCGCTGGCAGTTAGCGTTCCCGTGGACAAAGATGCCAGTTATCGGCGATTTATTCGGGCTGCTCAGCGGTGCCGGCACTTCAATCTTTGCGGGCGAAGGCGGTCAGATCTCACCTGAGTTCTACACCATGCTGTTCACCATGCATGCCACGGTGATGATCTTTTTGGTGATCATTCCAATCCTCGCTGGTGCATTCGGCAATTTCCTGATCCCGCTGCAGATCGGTGCCGACGACATGGCGTTTCCGACCCTCAATATGCTGAGCTACTGGTTCATGATGCCAGCAATTGGCTGCTTCGGCATCAGTTTCTTCGCTGGAGGAGTGACTGCGGGACCGGCGGCCGGCTGGACTGCGTATCCGGCTCTTTCCGGCCTGACTCAGGCCGCTCCCGGCTCCGGTGCCGCTCAGACATGGTGGCTGATCGCCCTCACACTTGTTGGTGTGTCATCGATGATGGGATCGGTCAACTACATGACAACCATTATCAACATGCGCGCTCCAGGTATGACGCTGTTCCGCATGCCCCTGACGATTTGGTCCATGTTCATCACGGCAATCCTGCAGGCATTCGCGTTGCCGGTCCTGACTGCAGCCGGTTTCATGCTGCTCGCTGACCGTGTCCTGGGTACCGTGTTCTTTATTCCATCCGACGTGATTGTCAACAATGCCGAACCAACCATTGGCGGCGGTCAGCCATTACTGTGGCAGCATCTGTTCTGGTTCTATTCACATCCCGCCGTGTACATCATGTTACTGCCGGCAATGGGCATGGTTTCGGACATGCTGGCATGTATGTCGCGCAAGCCCATCTTCGGCTACAAGCCGATGGTCTTTTCCATGGCAGCCATTGCGGGCCTGGGCTTCATCGTCTGGGGACACCACATGTTCACCAGTGGAATGAATCCCGCACTGGGCATGAGTTTCATGCTGTCGACGATGATGATTGCACTTCCGTCGGCGATCAAGACGTTCAACTGGATTGGAACTATCTGGGATGGAAACGTTCAATTCAATGCCGTGATGCTGAACTGTGCCGGATTTGTGGCGATGTTCATTGTGGGTGGTCTGAGCGGCCTTTTTATGGCCGCGGTCCCGGTGGACATTTATTTCCACGACACCTATTTCATTGTTGCTCATTTTCACTATGTGTTGTTTGGATCCACGCTGTTCGGTGTGTTTGCAGCAATCCAGTTTTGGTTTCCCAAGATGTTCGGCCGTATGATGAACGACACGGTAAGCAAGCTGCACTTTGTACTGACGTTCATTGGTTTCAACGGCACGTTCTTTCCGATGCACCTGCTTGGAATCGCTGGTATGCCGCGACGGTACGCTGACCCGTACCTGCATCCATGGATGGATCATCTCCGGCCAATGAACGAATTCATGACCTATTGTGCAATCCTGATGGGACTTGCCCAGTTACTGTTGATCGGAAATTTTCTGATGAGCATTTTCAAGGGTAAAAAATGTGGCCGCAATCCCTGGGGTGCCAACGGACTGGAGTGGTCCGCTCCCTCACCTCCTGGCCACGGCAATTTTGACGTTCCTCCCGTGTGTTACCGCGGACCCTATGAATATTCATCTCCGGCAGCCGAAGCTCTCGACCAGGACTTCATTTTACAAACGCAGCCACCTCCGGATTCTGTTACAGAAGGCACTGGTGACGATGCCTGACGTATCGGCTTGGGGCCTGGCAAGACGAGTCTCGGAGGGACGACGTTGTATTGGCACCGGACTTGAGCCCGGTGGACGGAAACAAACACGAGAAAGCCCCGGAAGGGCGACATTGACAACCAACTAATAGTGAGTCTCGCCCCTCCGGGGTTCGGGCCTCCCAGGAAATCCGGTGTCCACATCCACTGAACAAGTTGATCCCATTGTCCACCGATTTGCGGTGGTAACGTGTGTTGTTGCCCTGCTGCCAATCGGAATCGGAACACTGGTGACCACGCTGCGAGCCGGAATGGCGTTCGCTGACTGGCCGACGTCGGATGGGCACAACATGTTTCTGTACCCATGGCTGAATGACCTGCGTCATACCGATCGCTTCACTGAGCACGGACATCGGCTGGCTGGTATAGTCATCGGCATCACCAGCATCGGACTCGTGGCCGTGACAATGATTCGGGAACGCCGGTCCTGGGTCCGGAACTACACAGTCGCGGTTCTGATCGCCGTCATCGGACAGGGTCTGCTGGGTGGAGCTCGAGTGTTGATGAATGCCAGTCAGCTGGCCATGGTCCACAGTATCACCGGTGCACTCTTTTTTGTGATATGCGTGGTCTTTGCCATGCTCACAGGAAAAAAATGGTCAGCCACGCGAGCCGATAAGGCTCGATTGCCGGCAATGGCAAATGCCACAGTCCTTATCCTGCCGATGCTGGTGCTGATACAGTACTGGCTGGGCGGCATGTTTCGCCACGCAGGCCGCATGATGTTCGAGCATTTGGCCGGCGCTGCCGTCGTGGCCGTTGTGGGACTGCTGTGCTCTGTCATGCTCATTCGAGGTAGATCCGTCTCACTGCGAAAGTCCGGACTGTTCATTCTGGCTGCTTTGCTGATCCAGCTGGCGCTGGGTGCCGGTGCCTGGATTACTAAACTTAACGTTCCTGCTTTTGGCTGGGTCGCTGCGACCGGATCACCCGCCTCTGTCGTCTTTCGTTCGATGCACACGGTTGGCGGAATGCTGCTGCTGACGACCAGTGTACTGGCGTCAGTCCACGTGATTCGGCGGATATCGTGGGATGGAGCGTCGTCTGCACTGAATGCTCGCGGTGTCGGTACGAAGGAGGGACTCGTATGAGCTTTGCGACTCCTTCACAGACGACGACCGTGCACAGCAACAGTGTCAGAGCCTTGTCACTCGCCGGTCGAGCAGGTGACTACATTGAGATGTGTCGGCCACGAATTGCGCTGATGACAATGGTTACCGTCTCCACTGGTTTTGTGCTGGCGTCACCTGTTGTCATTCACTGGGGCCTCCTGGCCGTAGCTCTGACCGGGATCCTGCAGCTGGTCGCCGCCTCCAGCATTCTCAATCAGGTGCTGGAATCCCGTACGGATGCGCGCATGGAACGAACATCCGACCGACCGTTGGTATCGGGACGCGTCTCCAGAGTCGAAGCGACCCTGGTTGGCGTAGTTTTGGCGGTGAGCGGTATTGGAGTTCTGTGGATATTCATTAACGTGCTGACGGCCGCTGCCGGATTGGCCACATTGCTGCTGTATGTTGTGGCCTACACGCCGTTGAAGACTCGCAGCATCCTGTGTACGACCGTTGGCGCTGTTCCAGGCGCGATGCCACCTGTGCTGGGATGGCTGGCAGCCGGTGGAGCGACCGGAAGCGGGGTCTGGTGCCTGTTTGCCCTGTTATTTACCTGGCAGTTTCCACATTTTCTGGCGATTGGCTGGATGTACCGGCGCGATTACGAACAGGCGGGACTCAGAATGCTGCCGTCATTTTCTGATAATGGGCGACGTGCTGGAATCGTTGCTGCAATTTACGCTGCAGCATTTATTCCAGTGAGTACTTTGCCGAGTTTTTCCGGATTGACCGGCCGACTTTACTTTGCAACAGCTCTGGTGATGTCTGGTCTCTATTTCCTGTTCGCCATTCGCTTCGCCAATAATCGAACCACTCGGCGGGGACGTGACCTGTTGCGGATTTCTCTGCTGGTGCTCCCGCTGCTGATGCTGGTCATGGTCGCCGAGTTTCTGCACTTGATCGTTCCTGGCTGAAAGCCCGGTAATCCAAATTTATTCCGTTTCAGATACAGATTATGTCTCATTCAACTCTACCACCCGCTATGAAGATGGGCATTCCCATTCCGAACCCCAAGCTCGGAATGTGGCTGTTTCTGGGTACAGAAATCATGTTCTTCACGGCGTTCATTGGCACATACATCGTTGTACGAGTGAGTGCCGGTGAAAAGTGGCCCCAACCCCACGACACACACATCAACATCCTGGCCGGCGCTACCAATACTTTCGTGCTCATTGTGTCCAGTTTTTCGGTGGTCATGGCCCATGCCGCAATGGGCGAGAAGCGATTCGAATCTGCTCGAAAGTGGCTGTGGGTGACAATGGTTCTTGCTGTTGTATTTCTCGGAATCAAGGGCTTCGAATACAACGGAAAGTTCAATTATGACATCCTCCCGGGGCGTATTGCCGAAACGCCGACTCAGGCCATCAGCAAGGTAGATCGAGAATTGGAAGCGGTCGTGCGTGGACGTCTGTCCATGTACACCAATGAAGCCGTAATTTCCAATCCTCGGCCGGATGATCTGTCAACCGTCGTACCACAGCTGCAGACATTTCATCAGGGCGGAGAACCGGCCGAAGAGATGGATGCCGAGTTGGCAGCGGAATTTCGTCAGCGGGCTGCCACTGACATCGAGTTATTTCAGAAATGGAAGACTCTTCACGAACACATCGTGGCAAATGTGTCGCTGATTGCGCTGAAATCTGCGGAAATCAGTTCCTACCGTGCTGCTCGAAACGAACTCGCTGAAGGCGACAGGCTGCCGGAACTGTCGTTCAATGAAGTTAAAGCCTACCTCGCGGACATGAAGGCAAATGAATCGTATGGAGCATCGGTTGCAGCCGACGTCTTTGATCCTCAACCTGTGCTTTACGGTAATCTGTTTGCTTCGTGCTACTTTTTGATGACCGGTTTCCACGCCATCCATGTGCTCGTCGGTATGATTCTGTTTGGTTTAGCCCTGTATCAGGGAACTCAACTGAATGAGAGATGGGACAACTGGGTAGAGAACAGTGGTCTGTACTGGCACTTTGTGGACCTGGTGTGGATCTTTTTGTTTCCGTTGCTGTACATTGCCAGCTGATGTGGCTGGTCCACATGGCCAGCCATTCAGTTATTTATCTTGTGTTGTTTGCTCTTCCGGATTCTGACTCATGTCTTACGACAAGCATGACAGCCACCACGTCAACTACCTGGCTGTGTTTCTTGTTTTGTGCAGTTTCACAGCACTGTCCGTGGTCTTCGACTTGATGAGTTTTGAAAACCATGCCGTCACGGTCGTATTGGTTATGGCGGTCGCTCTCGCGAAAGCGCTGTGCGTGATGATGTTCTTCATGCATCTGAAGTTTGAAGGCAACTGGAAATTCATTTTGCTGGCTCCCACCACAATTCTGGCCCTCGGTCTGCCTATGGCTCTGATGCCGGACATCGGTGTCGCCTATTACACCCCCACGGCCCCACAACAGGGAGAATGGGGGGAGCAAATGAAAGAGTATCGCGCTGCGCACGCTGCCGAACATGGTCACGGCGAAGATCCAACTGGTGATGAGCCGCCGAGTCAGGTGATGCACGAGGAAGAACATTCGGAATCCACAGAAGCGTATAACTCATCAGATTAGTCCAGCACCAACATCTGTTTGCTCCATGAGTGTCCCGACGGTTGAAGTTTCGTCCGTCATGCACCGTTACGGTGACACCATCGCTTTGAGCGATGTTTCACTGGAGATCAGCCAAGGAAACCTGAGTGGACTGCTGGGCCCCAATGGTTCCGGAAAGACAACGCTTTTCCGGCTGCTGGCCACACTCTTGCCGCTGCAGTCCGGACAGATCAGCATTCTGGGATATGATGTCCACAGCAGTGCTTCGCGCGTACGAGAACAACTGGGAGTCACGTTTCAGTCGCCGGCACTGGACGGACGGTTGACCGTTGAAGAAAACCTGCGGTGCCATGGACAACTGTATGGTATTAAACGCCGCAGCCTTCGAGATCGCATTGCTTCTGTTCTGCAGCAACTGAAACTGGAAGACCGACGCCGGGATCGGGTTGAACATCTTTCCGGCGGCCTGCGCCGACGAGTTGAACTGGCCAAAGGGCTGTTGCATCGGCCGCGCGTACTGTTGCTGGACGAACCCAGTTCCGGTCTGGATGTCCTGGCTCGCCGACGTTTCTGGGAACTTGTCGATGATGTACGCAGTGCCGATGGTACAACAGTAATTGTGTCCACACATCTCATGGACGAAGCAGAGCACTGCGATCAACTTTTCCTGCTGAACGAGGGCCGTATCGTGAAATCCGGCTCACCATCAGAGCTTCGATACAGCATTGACGGTGAACGGCTCACCGTGCGCTGCCGTGACGTCGCCGGTGCGGCACCGGTCGTTTTACAGCTGTTCGGTGAACCACCGACGATTGGCGGCGACTATCTCAGTATTCGAACAGGTGGAGTTACTCAACGTTTGCCCGAACTGATCGAACGGCTGGGCCGAGACGTCCTGTCAGTGGAGGTGGCTCAGACATCTCTGGATGATGTGTTTGCTGAACTAACAGGCCGGGGACTGGCGGACGAATTGCCGGAGGGATCGGGTTCGCTGGAAAAACCAGCGTGGCGACATCCGGGTGGATGAAGCATCCCGTTCGACCTGCTACCGTTCCACTGTGTGCGGGTTATGCGATCTGTTGTACCGCGTCCTGCTCCCCGTGCCGGCTGACACCCCGCAACAATCGAAGCATGCTGGAACTGAAAGTGTACGAAATGGTTTCTCCACGCGTTTGTATTCTGCGTGCTCCCGGGACGAATTGTGATATCGAGACGGGCCACGCATTCAACCTGGCGGGAGCAACTGCTGAACGAGTACATTTATTTCGGCTGCTGGAGACACCTGAACTGCTCCGAAACTATCAGGCACTGTGTATTCCCGGAGGATTCAGCTACGGCGATGACCTCGGAGCCGGTGTCATTTTCAGTGCTCATTTGCGCAACCAGTTGAGCGACATCATGCTGGAATTCCGAGACACCGACAGACTGATTTTAGGAATCTGTAACGGATTTCAGGTGCTGTTGAAATCTGGTTTGCTCGAGGAGTCATCTACTGCGCCCGGTCTGTCCAGCGGTCAGGACATGACCCTGACGTGGAATCGGAATTCACGCTACACTGACTGCTGGGTGCGATTAAAGGTGGTATCTCAGTCATGTGTATTCCTGAGGGATATGGATGAATTTGAGTCTCCGATTGCGCACGCCGAGGGCCGCCTGGCAGTCCGGGATGCCCGTGTCATTGATAAATTGCGTACGCAAGGTTCCATCGCCGTCTGTTACTGGTCAGACACCGCAACTCAGTGGTTGAAACAGTCCGGTGATTTGACTCGACTCGACGTGTTGCCGGAACCGGAGAACCCCAATGGATCCATTGCGAATATTGCCGGTCTGTCAGATACGACAGGAAGAGTCCTGGGCCTGATGCCACATCCGGAGCGATATCAGTTCGCGACTC
>CAUZPL010000109.1:0-18783 GCA_963581585.1 Planctomycetota bacterium | reverse complement strand
TTCCAGACGCTCGGATGTTCACGCACACGCACGCGTCATTCCCGACGCATTCAACAACTGCCGAGATCAACAATTCAAGAGACGAAACTACCACTTAAAAAGTGGATTCATTCCCGGGGGCGGGTCAGAGAATGATCATGAAAAGTCACACACTTTTATTAACAGCACTGGGTGTGATGTTCTGCAGTGGTTGTACGACGGAACAGCGGTTGGAGCGACTGGGGGCTACTGTCGAGATCAATGAACAGGGTGAGATTGTTAGGGTCAATCTCATCAACACCCAAATCACCGACGCGGGACTGGTGCATCTGAAGGAACTGACCAGTCTGGAAGAGCTCAACCTCAGCCTCACCCAAATCACCGACGCGGGCGTGGTACATCTTAAGGGACTGACCCAGTCTGCAGTGGCTCACCCTCGGCGAGACCCAGGTCACCGACGCGGGACTGGTGCATCTTGAGGGACTAAGCAGTCTGCAGTACCTCTACCTCGACGGCACCCAAATCACCGACGCGGGGCTGGTACATCTTAAGGGGTTGAGCAGTCTGCTGTACCTCAACCTCGTCGCGTTGCAGATCACCGACGCGGGCGTCGTCAAACTCAAGGAGGCACTGCCGAGTTGTCTGATCGATCACTAACCGCTGCGGCGAATCCATGACTCACCGCCTGTCGAATGACGTGAAAGCAGAATCAAAGAACACAATCGGAAAGTGATCATGAACAGCAACACACTTTTATTAACAGCACTGGGTTCGATGTTCTGCAGTGGTTGTACGACAGAACAGCGGTTGGAGCGACTGGGGCTTATGTCAACGTCAATGAACAGGGTGAGATTGTTGGGGTCGACCTCGATGGTTTCACCACGACTGTATCTGAACAAGGGGGTTCCCGGATCACCGACGCGGGGCTGGTGCATCTTGCGGGACTGACCAGTCTGGAGGTGCTCCACCTCGACGACACCCAAATCACCGACGCGGGAGTCGCCAAACTCAAGGAGGTGCTGCCGGATTGTGAGATCAAACGGTAACCACTACGGCGAATTCAAGACTCACCGCCTGTCAGTAATGACGGGTAAGCCCACGGCTGGTCTATTCAGCTCGACCGTGTGGGTCCTTTTTGGGCTCCAAACCTCACAACCGCATACCCCCACTATTCTGTGAGACTAAGTTTACGCACGTTCGTAAAGCACTCAGTTGACGCAATGGACATAAGGTGACTACAGCTCCCGTTATTCCCAGTACCTCTAAGACCCCGAGCCAAAGAGCAGGTTCTGTTAAAACTTTTCAGTCCAGCGAGTCACATCATGCAACGATCATTTCAACCGGTGATGACCACCATCGTACTGACCGCCGCCATGCTGCTGGCGTGCGTTCCTGCCTCGGCGGCAGTCATAGTACACGATGACGGCGGCATCTATGACTATCCGCCCCTTACCACTGCAGCCGGCGATGACGTTCGGGCCGAAGGCACAACGACGGTCAATCTTCTGACCGGCGGCTCGATTGGGGACGATCTGTATGCCTACGACACCAGCACGGTGACCGTCTCCGGCGGCTCGACTTCAGGCCTTCTGAGTGCCAACGACAACAGCACGGTGAACGTCTCCGGCGGTACGATTGGGGACAAACTGTATGCCTTCGACACCAGCACGGTGAACTTCTCCGGCGGTTCGGTTGGGGACTATCTGCTTGCCCAAAACCGTGGTACGGTGAACATCTCCGGCGGCTCGATTACGAACGAGCTGACTGCCCAAAACTCCGGTACGGTGAACATCTTCGGCACCTTCGATATTTTTGGTTACGGAGTCTACGCTGACGGTAGCTTGCTGGACGGGGCAACTCTGACCGGCACACTCGCAGATGGTACGGCCTTCGATAATAGCGTGTGGATCAATAATTCCGCCACGATCACGTTAGCCGCTCCCGCCACCGCCGTCCCCGAACCCTCATCGATGGCCATGTTCGGCATCGGTGCGCTGGGTCTGTTCGGCTACGGCAGACGTCGCCGACAAACATCGGCCGCCGCCTGAGGCGCAGGAAGCTCATCAGCACACAGCGCATCACGGGTGGCCAGCAGGTCGCCCGTTTTTTGTGCGCTCACATGTGCATCCGCAGGTTGTGACCACTGGTGATGTCGCTGCCCGGTTTTGAGTAACTGGCTGCTGACGAACCGGCTGTGGCGAATCAGGTGCTGTTCTCGGCTGTCGGGGCACTGGCCAACCTGCAGGCCACACGGGCGGCGCAAGCACAACTCAAAAGACGAGTGGAGCGGAATTGAGGGCCGAGAGACTGGACGGGGTTGAATAAGGGACGACATGTGGACGTCACGATGACCGACTTTCCCGATATTAACCGAACCACTTCAGCTGATCGAGATAGAGCGCATCACGGGGCTGAGTTCCAAGGCGGCTCGCAAATTTTGTGAATCAGCCTGCGGCATGCGGTGTGGCAGTTTGTGGCAGCTGCCAGTTGAGAGAATGCCGCTTTCTTATCATGAGTCGAGGGGTGCCAATTTCGTCCGATTCGTTCCGATTCCGGCCGATAATTTCGATTCAGAATTAGTACGTGACGCCAGCGCTGACGGGGATACTCTGACCGGCATGATTCCTCTTCTGACCGAGAGAGATACTGCCATCCGGCTCCGCGTAACACTGAATGATCTGAATACATTACTGGAAAGCGGCACGTTGCCATATTCCGTGATTGGCGGTGAGATTCGAATTACAGATGATGACATCCGGGACCTGTTCGGTAAACTTCTGGCCCAGGGCTGTGGTCGATTTCACTCCATGGAGTCGTCTTCGTCGTCAAGCTCCAAATCGTCTGCGTCAAGCTGGCGAATCCGTAGTCTGAATGCTTTGTCAAAAGCTTCGAGTTGACCGACGATCCACGCGTGTTGCTGGGGCCAATCTGTTTTATCCGTGGGGTCAACGCTTAATTTTTGAAGCGTGATCCGGCTTGCTTTGCGGTTGGGAAGCTCCTGCCAATCCAGCTCCGTTTTTAATTCGGCCTCAATTTCTTCCTGTTGGTCTCGCAGTAGTTTAAAATGCGCCAGCGTATCGGGCCCCGTGCAGTAGATCTGAGGACGCCATGACAGATCGCCAGATCGAGGTCACCGTTCGTCTGGACCAGGGTGCGAAGGCGATGGTCGTATCTGCGTTGAGTGCGAGTCTTCGAGATCATGCCACAATGGTCGTGCCAAACCGCATTGCTGGTTGCTACCTGCTGTATTGGTTAAAACTCCCCCAAAAGCGTCCGTAGGATACGGTTTTCGTGGGACACAAGGATGACCAGCCAGCGCTTCTCCGACGCTGAGTGACGCGAACACGATTTTTCCAATTCACATTCAGCCGCTATCGCTCACGCCTGATTGTTGGCGATGTGCGGATTACTCGCTGCAACCCGGCGCAGACTGACGTTCATTTTTCCTGGCGCCCCGTGAGAAAGCCTTATCGCATGAATCGAATCCCGCTCCGATTACTTGCTCGACCAGTCTTATTGTTCACGATTGCCGTGGCTCAGGCGTTTCCCGCTCATGCGCAGCGAATGCTTGCGACAGCACCGTTGACAGAGGCTTTTCCGGGCGACGTGGGAATGTCGGCGGAACGCCTGGAGCGCATTGACCGGATGTGTGAGGATGCCGTCGAGGAGGCTGATGTACCGGGAATCGTGGCCTTAGTGGCGCGCCACGGAAAAATTGTCTACCACAAGGCCTTCGGCATGGCAGACAACGAGGCTGGGCGTGCATTGAAAAAGGACGACATATTCCGCATCGCGTCGCAGAGCAAAGCCATCACGGCGACGGCGGTGATGATGTTATGGGAAGAGGGACAATTTCAACTGGACGATCCCATTGCGAAATACATTCCCGAATTCACGGACACGGGTGTGCTCAAGACCTTCAATGAGGAAGAGGTCACCTGGACAACGGAAGCGGTAAAGACACCGATCACGATTCGCCATCTCCTCACGCACACGTCGGGGATCGGCTATGGTGTGATCGACAGGGACAAGCGATTCAGGAAGATGTATGCCATGGCCGGTGTCACGGATATCGTCACCACTGAGCCGGTGACCATTGCCGAGAATGTGAAGAAGCTTGCGACCTTGCCTTTGCATCATCATCCAGGCGAGCGGTTTACCTACAGTGAGGGTTTGGATGTCTTAGGCTATTTTGTCGAGATTGTGTCCGGTAAACCCTTCGATGTTTTCCTGTGGGAACGCTTGTTTGAACCGTTGGGCATGCGGGACACAGCATTCTATTTGCCGGAAGAGAAAGCACACCGACTGGTGCGTCTGCAAAAACCTGAGAATCACGTTTGGGTCCGCTATCCAGTGACGTTCTACGATCCGGATTACCCCATCAAAGGAGCCAAGACCTTTTTCTCGGGCGGAGCCGGCTTGTCGAGTACGGCAAAGGACTATGCAACCTTCCTGCAGATGTATCTCAATGGCGGAAAGTTAAACGGGGTCCGTGTTCTCAGTCGGACAACGATAGAAACCATGATGCGAGATCAGACAGGCACGATCTTTGGTAGTGATGACAGACATTACGGACTCGCCTTCGGCGTTGTCACCGAGGAAGGGCAGGTCACTGGTGGTCTGGGGAGTCCCGGCACCTTTGACTGGGGCGGCTATTTCAACACTCAGTATTTCGCGGACCCCAAAGAGGGAACGATCGGCATCATTATGAAGCAGACACGGGAACAGAGCGATGACGAGACTCGCTGGAAGTTTCGTTTGTTAGTTGGGCAGGCGATCGACGACTGATGCAGGAGCACGTCTGGTCAATAAGTCAGTCGTGCTGTCTACCACTACACTCTGGAATTTCCCCCGCGAATTTCCGACACCGCGGGGATCAACGTCACTGGTCCGGTTCCCGGATATCGTAATCACGTCCTCACTCACTTCCGGAAGGACGACTCCAGCACCGAGTTCGCGAAGATGCGGGAAGCCACCGAGTTCGGGCCCGCATTGGGTGAACAAGGAGAGCTGCAGCGTCACCACTATCACCACAGAGCACTCTCTTGCAAGAAATCGCTTCTAATCTGTACGTCTTCGACGACACCTGCAACGTCTATGTCCTTCGAGATGGCGACCGCGCCATCCTTATCGATTGCGGCAGCGGCGCTATCGTCGACCAACTCCCGCAGATCGGTGTGGAACAGGTCGATTGGGTGCTCTTTACGCACCACCATCGTGATCAGTGCTTCGGCGCAAGCCGACTGCTGCAGCAGGGTGCGAGTTTGGCGGCCCCTCAGTACGAGCGTCATCTTTTCGATCGTGCTCATGATTATTGGCAGCAAAAGCGCATCTTCGACAACTACAACGACCGCAGCACCTTTTTCACAATCGGTGAAGATCTGCCCGTCGCGAGAGCATTAGAAGACTATGAGCGCTTCGAATGGGGCCCGTACTCGTTGTTCATCCTGCCGACGCCAGGCCACACTCACGGCAGCGTCACCCTGATCGTTACCCTGAACGGCCGGACGGTCGCGTTCACAGGTGACCTGATGCACGACGACGGGAAGCTCTACCAGCTCCATGCGATGGAATACGAGTATGGAGATCTAATCGGCGCCACGTTGACCGCCCAATCGATCACGGCACTCAGGAAGAAAGATGTCTCCCTGGCGCTTCCTTCGCACGGGCCGATCATTGAGTCCCCCAACGATTGCATCGACCGACTCGACGAACGTCTTCACGCTCTGCTTGATCTCATGCGTGACCGCGTGGGCGCTCCGCCTGGGAACCGTTTCCCGCATGAAATCCAACTCGAGGAGATCACCCCCCACTTACTCTGGGGAACCGAGCACACGTGCTCCAATTTCTACGTGATTAAATCGGACAGTGGCAAAGCGCTGTTCATCGACTATCCGTATTTCTCACGCGGGATCTTTCTCACCAGTCTTCACTCTCCCGAACCCTTCGCGCAATTGCGTTTCACCGAACACCACCTGGACGAACTATGCGAGCGTTGGGGCATTCGCAAGTTCGACGTGGTGATCGCCACTCACATTCATGACGATCACGTCTGCGGCATTCCATATCTGCAGAAGCATTACGACACGAAATGCTGGACTCTGGAGGACGTCGCTAAGGTGATCGAGGCACCAGAACGCTGGAACACTCCCTGCATCATGCAGCCACCGGTGCGTGTAGATCGACGGTTTCAGGACGGCGAACGTTTCGAGTGGGAGGGAATTCCATTCGAGATCGTCTTCTATCCAGGTCAGACCGAATTCCATGCGGCGATCGCCGCGGACATCGACGGCAGGCGAGTGTTGTTCTCCGGCGACAGCTCCTACCCGCTCAAACGCTACCTGCCGGAGAAAAAGAAGGAGTGGATGGTCAATTCAGTTCTCCGCAACTCACTGACCTTCGCCATGCATCGCAAGTGTGCCGACGAATTCGAGCGTTTGCACCCGGATCTTCTCTGTCCCGGTCACGGTCCGTACTACGAAATTCCCGAAGAGGCGTTCAAATCCCATCGTGAATACGTCGAGTGCAAGGAAGCTGTCTGGAGAGACCTCCTTCCGGCGCCTGAAGAACTCGGCGTGGATCTCTTCTGGGCACGGTTGCTGCCGTATCAGTCTCGTGTGGGCCCCGGCAGTGAGGTCGAGTACACTCTTCAGTTACGTAACTCGTTCGACAAAGAAGCGACGTTTTCGGCACACCTCACCAGCGCGCTCCCGGCCTCAGTCCACCCCGAGCAGGCCCAGGTCACACTTGCTCCGGGCGCCAGGGGCGAACTGACCTTCAGAGCACATATCCCGGAAAACGCTCCTTCTCACTCGCACTGTCGACATCTGGTCACCGCTCATGTCGTGGTCGATGGTCGCTCGTACGGCCCGATCACGGAGGCTCTGTTGGTGGTGAGCGATTAGCCGTATCCGGCGCCCAAATCACGAATACGGTCACGATACCGGCGAGTCAATTTCCACCTAACTCACGCAGCGTTTGACCTCTGTTCTTTCTCGCTATATTGGGGTATGCAAGTCGAATGATAATGGAAGAAGAATAGCAGAGGTTCTCACGTTCGAGAGTTTGGATCGTCGTCCTGCTCGCAAAGAACCATTCATCTGTGTCTGAAGGAAATTGTTGTGACTGAACGTCGATTCAGGAAGCCTCTGTCAGCCCCAAACACTCGTCGTTGTTTTTTGCAATCTGTCGGGGTGGCAGCAACGTCGATTTTGGTTTCCGAATCTGCTCGTTGCCGTCTGTTGAATATTTCATCGCCGATTCGACTCGGCATGATCACCGACCTGCATCAGGACACCATGCACGATGGTCCGGAACGTCTTGGCAAGTTTCTGGAAGCCATGAAGAAAGACTCGCCGGATGCGATCATTCAGCTGGGTGACTTTGCAGTACCATCAAAAGAAAATCAGGCGTTAACAGACTCATTCAATAGTGCTCATCCTGTCGCAATGCACGTGCTCGGAAATCACGATGCCGATGGCGGATATTCATACGACCAGACGCTCGAAGCATGGGGAATGAAAGAACGATACTACTACCGTGACATTGGAGGCTTACGTGTGATCGTACTCGACGGGAACGAAAAGCCACCAAATCACGTGAGTGGCTATCCGTCGCACATCGGGCTGAAGCAGATGACATGGCTGCGAACCACACTCCAAAGTCATGAAGGTCCGATCCTCGTTTTAAGTCATCAGCCTTTGGCCGGTCCATGGGCCGTCGATAATGCCGATAACGTCCAGGATGTCCTGAATGCAGCGGCAGATCGCGTCCTGCTGGCCGTGAACGGGCATTCTCACATCGATCATCTCGTCCGTAAGGGAAACATCGGCTACCTGCATTTGAATTCAGCGTCGTACGTGTGGGTCGGACGGGGATACAAGCGTGAGACTTACAGCCCTGAAATTCACGCCGCCTATCCAAAACTCGCGTCTGCCTGTCCTTATCGAGAACCACTGTTCACCACACTGACAATCGATCCGGTCAACGGGAGAATCGATCTGAAGGGATGCGACAGTCAGTGGGTTGGTGAATCGCCCGCTGAACGCGGTCGGGACAAGCATCCGGATCTGATTGATGGCGAGCAGATCGTGCCGCGCATCCGTTCACGACAGATCAGAAGAATCGCAACGTAGACCGCTTATAGCAACGATCTGGTGGGGTGTGCCGGGGACCACTCCCACCAACTACAATCCCACCGTTCACATTCGACACCACACGTACTAGTAACCGTGAGCCGGAATTGTGGATTCCGCAGGACCCCGCGCGGCGTACAGTTCACGCGTTCAATCGCTTCCGGATTGCGTGCCACGTCATCGGCTGAAAACCCGTAGTCGGTGGGGGCCTGTTCTGCTCCCTTCTGCATCATATGTGCATCAGAAACGAATTGAGCAGCAGCCGACACAGCGTCTGGCGTCACCAGCCAATAGTGCGCCGCTGCGATTCGTTCGGCGATGGCCCGAGTTACCTGAAGGAATGAAGGCCGGAATTAGCCTGATGGTGAAGAGCTGCAAGGACTAGGGATTGAGGCCTAGCTCCTTGGCCTTGGCGAAATCAGCCGCGGCTTTGGCTTTTCTGCGCCGCTTGATCGTAAGCAAGACCCCGGTTTTTGTAGGCCTTGGCATAGTCCGGATCGAGCCGTGCCGCGTCGGTTAAGCAGGCAATCGCGGTGGGCCAGTCTTCTTTCTCAACGAACGCAAGACCCTTGTTGTGTTCGGTTACTGCCTGTTGAGACGCCGAAGCTGGTTTAGTTCCTGAATCAGGTGTCTCTACTGGTTCGGTTCCTGACCCGCAACCAAGCACCCCTACGCAAAGCAGAAAGATAAATGGTGAGAAACGCATGCTGGAGACCTTTCCTCGATGACCCTGAGCAAATGCTCGATCAGCTTGTCGGTTGGTCGAACTACGCCAGTTCGTGAATTCTCACAGAATCAACGGCCCAGTTCCACTGCCACCCGCTTCGCCGCTTCGACAATCTTCGCCACTTCCGCCTGGCTGAATCCGTATTCGTGATGCAGCAACTCGGCAAATGTGGCCATCGAATCGGGCGGAAGTGCGCCGCCAGTTGAGCCGTTTCTCACGAGTTTTCGTCAAAATCGGTACCAAAACGTCGACGGCAGACTGGCCCGTTCGTACGCGGCCCGATTCCACTGGCGTGGTTGGCTCCGGTCTTAGCAATGCCTGGACGCACACCACTGGCAGTTGCGCTTGCCCTGTGCTATCAGTTCGGCCTGGAAGGTTCCACCCGTGTGAGACTGACACGGAAGTTGCGGGACCGGTTCAGCATTGAATCACAGTCTGCTGGTCGGGCTCTGTCACTCATGGAATCCGCAGGGCTGGTAACGGTGACGCGAAAGCCTGGCCGCTGCCCCGTTGTGGAAATACTCCGGTTGGGTTTGAACGCGGGTTCTCCCGGGCCGTGGGGTCGAACTGCGGCTCTGGTGCGGCGGAAGTGTTCACGATTCTCGCGTTGAATCTGAGATGGACGGAAGATCCGAGAAACCGGCCTGGCAAGCGGAACAGCTCAACCCGGGGAATATCGCTGTCAGGAGAGATAGGGGGGCAAAATTCGGGGCTTCGTAAGAGAACAGCATCTGTGCAACACCTCCATACTTCCGGCGGTTTGCATTTCTGCTGAATTCACAGTAGTCAAGATGTCTGTCGAGCCGGCGGAAGTCGTTCACGGACACTCCGTTTGCGCTCAGTACGAGGAGTCATGGTGAAGAAACGGGCAAAGAAGACAAAGGATCAGGCAGCCAATGTGGGCTTCGAGGCGAAGATGTGGCTGGCAGCATTTCTGGAAGTGAAGCACGTCTGTGAGGTGCCTGCAAGTGGCCATTGACAAGCCCAGCCTTTCCGAGCGGGACATCTGCCGCAAATACATCACACCCGCGATTGAGGCCGCAGGATGGGATCTGATGACGCAGGTACGGGAAGAGGTGATGTTTACCAACGGTCGCGGCATCGTTAAGGGCAGGACGGTCACGCGTGGCAAACAGAAGCGAGCGGACTACGTTCTGTACTACAAACAGAACATCCCGATCGCCCTGATCGAAGCGAAAGACAACAATCACTCAGTCGGCGCCGGTATGCCCCAGGGGCTGGGCTACGCCGAAACGATGAACATCCCGTTTGTTTTCAGCTCAAATGGCGATGCCTTCCTGTTTCACGACCGCACCCCCGGAACTCAGCCAAAGGAGCGTGAGCTGGCTCTGGATGCCTTTCCATCGCCGGAAGAGCTTTGGGAGCGCTACCGTACCGGGGCGGATCTGCCCGAGCCCACGCGCGCTGTCGTTGAACAGGATTTCCATTCTGACAGCAGCGGCAAGGCTCCACGATACTACCAGCTCAATGCCGTCAACCGGACGATCGAAGCCATCGCACGAGGACAAAACCGTGTCCTTCTGGTGATGGCCACTGGTACGGGCAAGACGTACACAGCGTTCCAGACAATTTGGCGTCCGCGGAAGTCCCGGACGAAACGGAGAATCCTGTTTCTGGCTGACAGAAACATCCTGGTCGACCGCTGCAGTCGGGTGGTCCGTCTCGTGGATCCCCGGGGCTCCTTTGGTGATTTCCGGATCCATGGGGATCCCCGCTACGACCTGGCCAAACTCTCGCACAGCGTTTCGGGGGACTACGACTTCTTGTCCCACGGGCTGTTCGATCTCGACTTCGACGGACCCAACGTACATTTGACCACGCACACAACCGAGCGCCATCACGCCATGAAGCGCATGTTCAACCAATGGTTGCAGCCGCGATGGGGTGACTGGTCCGGGCAGATTCGACTCATCGAGAGCCTGCTCTTTCTCTCTATGGTTCCCTTGCACAAGGACAGGCCGGACTGCCAGAAAGCCTTCCTGGCGCGAGATCTCGAACTGTTCGCACAGGTGGTCCGACACGAGTCTGCCGCATGAACATCGTGATCACCATGGCAGGACGAGGGGAACGGTTTCGCCAAGCCGGACACGATGTACCCAAATACCAGGTGATGGCACGTGGAGAGCCTTTGTTCTGTTGGGCGTTGGACAGCCTGCGCAACTTCACCGCACGCCCTGATGCCCATGTGATCTTTCTCTCCCGAGCAGAAGATGCGGCGGTTCCCTTCGTTTGCGAGCAGTGTGGGCGTTTGGGCATCGGGCGTCATGACATCGTGGAACTTTCGGAAACCACCGATGGTCAAGCCACCACCGTGGTGGCTGCCGAGACCGTCATCGAGCGTCCGGACCAACCCCTGGTCATCTACAACATCGACACCCATGTCGATCCCCAGGCCTTGAACCCATCCGCCATTTTGGGACATGGATGGATCCCCTGTTTTCCGGGTGTGGGCGAAGGCTGGAGTTTCGTGAGGCTGGGACCCGATGGCTGGGCTGTCGAGGTCCGGGAAAAACAACGGGTCTCACCCCATGCCACGGTCGGACTGTATTGGTTTTCGTCCTTCACCCTGTACCGGAACGTCTACGCTGCCCACTACGCGGATCCGGCCAATCTGGAGTGCGGAGAACGGTATGTCGCCCCCCTGTACAACGAGATGATCCGACAAGGTCTCCAGGTGGGGATCCACTCCATTCCGATCACCGCCGTTCAACCATTGGGCACCCCCGCTGAAGTGGCAGCCCTCGAAGCAGGAACCCCGATTCGACTGCCCGGCCTGGCGCATGAGGGAACCCGATATTGAAACTCAACCGATCCAGTCCGGGTCTGCGGGTGGTCTTGTGCACCTCTGGTCAGATGCGCACCTATCGCGCCGTATACCCCAATCTGCAGCGCATGTTGCTCGCACCTCTTCGCTCCGATGTGTTCGTGCATGTCTGGGATCTCAGCGGCGAAACCCACAAGCGCCACGAGCAAGGCGCGGCGATTCATTCCCGGGGTCAGCCAGCAACAGAACGATTCACATACGCCGACCGGATACCCGCGCCTTCTCGCCAGCCTCCAACGCCAACTGAAGCTCTTCTGCGCTTCGTTCAGAAATCTCGATCTCCCAAGCCGACTCTCAATCGTCGCACAACCGCTTTCTGCCGCCAAGACAAAAGCCGCGGCTATCAATAAATTGGCGTCCGGAGAGATGTGGCCTTATGCTACCCCCTAAACTTTTGCAGGCTTATCTCAAAAAGCTGCCTGCTTGTATGGAGATCGACGAATGCTGCTTTTCAGTATTCCAGTTCATGAGCAACCTGATGTTGTGCTGAACCAGATACAGAATTTCACATTCTACAATCCCGACAGCACAATTGTCCTCCATGTCTCTGCCTGGATGCCTGAGGCGGATTATCGGCAATTGAGCAGTCACGTGGTGCCACTGGAGAATGTGTACATAAACGATGAACGTCTTTGGTCAGGGCATGCTGATGGAACCCAGTTGAAAATGCATGTACTTAATATTCTCTATGCTAGAAAGCTCGGCTTGAACTATGAATTTATTTGTTTCCATGCGAGCAATGATATGTTTGTACGAAGTGGGGTGCAGTCGTTCATTTCGGAAATGTGCGGATGTGCTGAGACAAATCCATTAACAAGAGACCATACTTGGCCTCACACAAAAGCATGTTTTAATGACAAGAAACTGCAGGAAATAATGAGAAGAAACAGCCTATCCCTAATTCGTGTAAATCAGTTTGAAGGCAGTTTTTATAAACGCCGAATTATCGAGACAGTAGTAGATCGCATCTTAGATGTTGGCATGGATGAAATTACTGGACTCTACTCTCATGGCTTGAAGCGTTTGAGTACAAGATTTGCACATTGGACAAATAAAGGGATAAAAAAAGCGATAGCCAGCTGCAAAAAACGATTGATTCCACTGCCTGGTTGGCTTGAACTCGGGTATGGCTTTTACCCCAAAGAAGAAGCATATTTTCCTACATTGAGCCAGGATCTCATTCATCGCAAGGGGTCAAAGTACTGTTATATGAACTGGTCTGCTCAATTGTTAATCACTAAAGAAGACGTCGACAATATTCGTAGTAACAAAATGAAAGAAGACTATTTTGCAGTCAAGAGAGTTGGCAGGAAGCTAGACGATCCTTTGAGGCAATATATTTCGAATCTGCCTTTAAGATGAGACGCCATAGTTGGCTTTGTTTGTTGAGATAAAGGAGCGGTCAATTGTGGGCTTTATGTTACGGAATTATTGTGGCGCCGAGTTGATAGAGCTCAATCCTTTGTACGCCAGCCATTCAATAAATCGAAGTTGACCGGATGCGTTTGTAGTTTTGCAATCAGACTTCGCCATTGACGTCCTGAGATGCGGCAGGCGCGAGATAATCGTCGTGATTGACGAGCAGAAGACGGTCAGGCGCATACTCGAGCACGTTGGCATCTGCAGCTTACAACCGCGATGGAAGCCTGGCCGAGGCTTTACGGCTGGCGTCTGAGAAGTGATCCCCGGCCTCGCATGATTCCCAAACGTCTGCGACAGCACGCTGGCTTCGATCGGAAGCTGTTAGGTAAACTCTCCTCCTGGGCTTGGGCCTGCATCAAGGCCGAAGCGAGGGCGCTGCTCGGTCGGGAGGCCGTGGTACCCGGCGTGATGGGGGCGATCCAGACTCATGGCCGCCCATGGATTCCTTTTCCCCTTGAATTCACTATTTCCGCCCTGTAGCCTCAGATCTGTTGGCGGAAATCAAATTTCCTACCAGTTACCAGTAGTTAGTTTATGATTCACAAAGATAAAGCGATTGTCATCGATTTGGATGGCACATTGTGTGAGACAAAGACGGAACGCCAGGATTACCTCGAGGTCAAGCCGATCGTGGCTGTGGTTCACAAGCTAAGGGAATACAAAGACGCGGGTTTTTACATCATCGTGCACAGCGCACGTAATATGCGAACATTCGACGGGAATGTGGGGAAGATCAATGCCATTACCTTGAAAACCATATTTCGGTGGCTGGACCTGCATGAGATCCCATACGATGAAGTCCACGTAGGCAAACCCTGGTGCGGGGTCGGAGGGTTTTATGTGGACGACAAGACGATTCGGCCCGACGAATTTACGACGCTCACGTTGGACGAGATAAAAAAACGAATTGAATGAATGTCATCATTACCATGGCCGGCGACGGGCGTCGATTTCAGGAACTTGGAATTACGGTCGCCAAACCTATGATTGAGGTGAAGGGAAAAACCTTTTCGAATGGTCGATCCTAAGCCCTGCGCGTTTCTACAATCACCCTTTCTTCTTTATCACCAGAAAAGAGCATGACAACCGATCATTTGTGTTGGAAACGTCACAAAGCCTGGGAATGAAATCGGTCTCCGTTCTTGAACTTGAGGGGCTGACAAAAGGCCAGGCCGAAACCGTGCTTGCGGCCGGTGAGCATCGCTCCGGCATAACAGAGCTTCTGGACGAGGCGCAAAGTCCATGCCTCCTGTGCCTGCAGCAAATGGTTCAGGTTCCGGTGCCACGCTGATATGTTTCGTTGATTTTGAACCGCGAATGGACGCGATTGCACGCGAATCGTTCCGCATTTCCGTTCTCTTGTATCACCCCTCAAATTCTCAGGTATCAACAGGGCGGCCGACTGCACTGCATTTCCGAATATTATGATTTTGAGTCCGTGGCAAAGTGGCTCGAAGAACATGGTATCAGGCAGGCACCGGAGGCTCTGCTCATCCGCCGTGTGGGTCCGCGGGTCGTTTGTCAGCCGGATTCCCTGAAACCGTATACCCCCCACTGTTCTGTGAGACTCAGTTTACAGCGAACAGACAAGGACAGATGAACGAGCGGCAGCAGCTGACGCTGGAATCTATTTCGCTGCGGATTCAATGGCTCGAAGCGTGCTATCCGGCCTGTCAATCCGACCGCCGACGTATGATCGAGGCGCACGGTTTCTCGCTATTCCAGGAAGTCATGGACGTTCATGCTCGCGGCTGCCGGCTCAAATTCGTGAACATCTATGGTACTGCTCCCGACAGGGACAGTGACCGTATGAGATTCCGTCGTGACACTGACGCACTGGAGCGGGCTGGCCTGCTGGTCATTAAATATGACGGCCGCCTCCGATTCGGTCGGCCATCAGGCATATCGTGACGGCATACGCAGTGACGCCAATCTACTGGTCATAACATGCGACAACCTGATCACTGTTGTGCATAAGACGTCACATAATCTGCTCCCGAAACCCCCTGCCGTTCAGGTGGAAACGGTGATCACATGCGCAGTGTGACCCCTGGTAGAAAACGGCTGCTCAGCGACGACGTTCGAAGCACACAGTTGCGAGCGCGATACCAGCGCAGGCAGAGGTCAGTGCTGTACCAATTTGTACCAATAAAGGGTGATCACTGGTGTCGTCTCGTGAGTTGCAATGAGTCCCCACACGCCGTAAAACGTTGGAAGTTCGGCTGTTCACGCCACTCCTGAAATGGCCTGAAAGGGCAACGAGTCATGTACTGCATCAGACGCTCGATACCGGCCTGATCGCCCGCTGGCAGAAACACGGACTGATCCACACTGAACCCACTGTGCCCCCAAGTACGCATGTTCTCGACGACTTCCGGTTCGATCTTCTCCTCGGCCAGATACAGCGCGAAGACCGCGTCTTACGATTCCCGCTTTTGCGTTTTTCGGCATCGTTTACTCCTCCTCGTCCGTCATTTTTCCAGGTACATGGCGATGTCTGCGGTCGCTCCCTGACGTATCAGGTCGTACTCACTGGCGCGAAATCGACCGAACAGCTGAAGGCCCTCCTGCCGTTGGCGTTCGTATTCATCCCGCGTCTTCGGATAGACGGCCGGCTCGCTGGCAATGCCCTTGGCCCGGGCGATAGCGATCACGCCCTGCATCGCCTTAATCACCTCGGGGTGTTCCCACTGGCCGTGGTAGCCCATCGTCGCGGCCAGGTCGCCGGGGCCGAACACCAGAGCATCCACCGCTTCGTGGGACAGGATCCCCTCGGCGTTCTGAATCCCTTCCCAGGATTCGATCTTGACGATGAGCATGGTCGCTCCATTCGCTTCGCGGCAATACCGGGGAATGTCGTCGCCGCGATAGCCAGAGTTGGCGCCAAGGGCGAGTCCGCGCTCACCGTCAGGGGCATACTTCATCCATTTGGCCAGCTCCTCGATCTGCTCGGGACGGTCCGAATGGGACAGGCATATTCCCAGGGCGCCGGCGTCGAGCATCCGCGAGACGAAGGGGCGGTCCGGCACCAGGGCGGTGACGGCGGGAGACAGACCGTTGTCTCGTGCGATCACCAGGAAGTTGGTCATCGTCTCCTCGTTGTGGACGACGTGTTCGTTCTCTACCAGGAGCATGTTGTAGCCGGCCCGCGCGACGATCTTGGCGATGGACGGGCGCAGGGATTCGAACACGTTAAATCCGAACAATGGACCCCCGGACTTGAGAATCTCCTTTGCCGGGTTAATAATCAGGCGTTCCGCTGCCATCGTTATCCTTCTGCATTCGATGTTATGGTGTCAGGTCGGCGGGATGAAGTTAACGGATACCGGTACTGCGTGACAGGGCATCCCTGAGGGAATCCCGCGACGATTTCAGGACTCCCCTGCAAACTTGCGAAGGACGTTTTCGGTTAGGCGGGAGACATTGTTATCGGCGCCGTTGTAGGACAGGCAACTGCACCAGGCGATCGATCCCACGGAGAACACGGCGCCGCCGTTCGGACCTTCGAAGTAGACCATGTCCGCGTGTACGAGGTCGTTCTGGCTGCCTCCGGTAAACGGGTTCGAGCACAGCTGATCCTCCACGGCGAACTGGTAGCTGTTCGGGTGATCGTGGGTTCTGGCCAGGGCGAGGGCCTGGAGAGGCGTGCCCAGGGCATAGTCTATCCGATCGATCTCGAAGCCGCCCGCTCCATGGCCGAGGACCAGCGCCGGGGTGTCGCCGATCAGTTCTTCTTTATCGATGCCGGAGAAAATGAAGGCGGCGCGCGCATCGAAACTGTCCGGCAGCCGGCGGTAGGGGCGGTTTTCACCGCTGCCTTGAGAGGTGAAGCCAATCCCCAGCATCTTCTGCGGCTCCCGATTGCGGTATCGCCACAGCCCACCCATCTCGCCGGTGGTGCTGTGATAGTGCTCGCCCGGTTTGCCATCCCATGCCCGCGAGCCGCGCCAGCGGCGGACCTCGGTGAGGTGGGGACGGTGCGGATCGAAGGAAGCGATCCAATAGAAGCCGTTGCCACCCAAATACATCAAGCGTCCACCCTGCTCCTGGTAGGATGCCATGCCGTTGACCATCGGAGCGGTCCAGTATTCCGGGTGGGTACCGGTGAGGATGACCTGATACGGCTCGAGCACACTCACGCCTTCATCGTTGAGATCATCGTCGGTGATCACGTCGTAGGCGAAGCCCTTGCCGTCTAGCCAGTGGGCCAGATGCATGTCGGCGTTCAACAGCCGGGGCCAGCCGCCGGCCAGCGACTGCGGCGGAGAGCGATACCCGGGCCGGATGTTGAGCAGTGGGCGCAGCCGCGAGGCGTAGCAGACTCCGGAACCGTCGTTGTGGCCGTCATAGGTGCTCAGCAATTGGTGATCCCGGATGTACTGGTCCTGCGGTGCGGTACTCTTTTCCGTCGGTTGGCCTAGCGTCTTGCGGATGGGATCTCTGAACTGCTGATTGGCGTAGACCTGATAGGTCACCGTTGGCAGGAGAAAGGCGATGGCCGCGTGCGGGCCTTCCGCCTTGGGCGCGACCGCGAACGGGAGGTAATCCTCGCCTCCTTCGCTCTGCAGGTGGACCGCATAAACGCCGCTGCTCGTTTCCTCGGGAACCGTCCAGGTAAAGGCTTCATCCCATCCGGCGTCTTCGAGATCGTCGTCGTGAAAGTGGATGGCACCGTACTGATCGGTAGCGACCTTGAAGTCCACCTCGTCTCCGCTCCAGTTGTGGCCAGTCATTCCCCGCGCCGGCAGGTTCACGGCGCGGCCGTGCTGCCCGTTCGCAGAGCTGTCAGTCACCCTGTCGGATCCGATGTCTCGGGAGAAATCCCAGCGGGCCACCGGTGCAACAGCCTTCGCCGCGGCGTCGGTGTCTCCCCGTGGCAACGCCAGGTCGTAGAGCCGAGGGTGATCGATCTTGCCGTTGAAGTGGTTGGCCGGCACTACGCCATCGGTGTCGGCGGACCAGTTGGCGGCCATCAGCATATCGGCCTGATTTTCCGCCACCTTACCGACCTCGATGGTGGCCTCGACAAAGACGGTAGAGTCTTCGGCCAGCCAACGGCTCACGGGTTGCTGCAATAAGGTGAGCCGTCCGGCGTCGGCGTCGAACGAGCCGGCGATGAAGTACCATTCCGCGGCCAGCAGGGGAACGCCGGTACTCAGTCGGTGGTTGCCATCGTCGCCGCCGACGGCAACTCCCAGGGATCCATCGGGCTCGATACGCAGACCGTATCCACTCTCTCCGTCGGGCGTCATTTTCGCAATGATTGATTGCTCGCCCAGATTTGGAGTCGTTGGGCAGATCCATGCCTGCAGGGTAAACCCGTCGCGGCAGGCGAGGCGCCTGTCGTGGGGAATGACCACGTAGGAACCGGTGCATATTTTCTGGTCGCGGCCCGGGTACTCACCTTCCACCTCGCTTGAGACCGGATCGGTGAGGAATCCGGGGCCGGCGGGATTGGTGTCGGTGTGACGTAGGCGGACGATTCGCGCCCGATAGGTGGGATGTTCGCAGCTGACCATGAACCGAATCGATCGACCGGGGCGGACGCTGAGCCGGTCGCTGTAGCCGACGATCTTCATGATACTATCCTTGGTAAGGGTGAAAAATGATAGGAAATTTGATTTCCGCGAGCAACAAGGAGGAAGCAGGGGCCCCAGGCCGCCATGGCGGCCTGG
>CAUZPL010000108.1:0-18943 GCA_963581585.1 Planctomycetota bacterium | reverse complement strand
TCTGTAATCCACCACCTTTGAGAAGTCCGCTCCGCCGTCTCGATGGAAGATATCCAGGTTTCGCTGGTCCATCATCGGGAAAGTCAGTTTGATCATCTGCGATTCGGACAAAGGCGGCATTTCCAGTCGCACCAAAGTCCCGCGAATACGCAGAATAGGCGGCTGCCCTACCTGCAAATGGACGTCCGAACAGCCCTGCTTGATGCCCATGCGAAAGATCTTGTTGACCTCAATCTCAGCTTCAGGATCGAAGGTGGATTTCACCCAGTCGCGTATTTGAACCATTGGTTATTGAACTTTCGACTGCATTTGTCTCACGAACGTCAGAATCGGTATCTGCAAACTGACCATCACACCGTCTCGATCATTCGCACGGGGACATCGTGGTCCGCCAGATACTGCTTGGTTTCCTGAATGGTATAGGTTCCGTAATGGAAGATACTGGCGGCCAGAGCCGCACTGGCTGCACCATCCGTGACTGCTTCCAGGAGATGCTGCGGTGATCCGGCTCCTCCGCTCGCCACCACTGGAATCGACACGGCATCAGCGACGGCACGAGTAATTTCCAGGTCGTAACCATCTTTCGTGCCGTCTGCGTCCATACACGTAAGAACAATTTCCCCAGCTCCCAACTCCTCAATCTGTCGTGCCCATGCCACTGCCTCCAGACCTGTGGGAATCCTTCCACCGTTAATGTGTACGTCCCAGAACTCTTTGCCGTCCTGGTTGACTCGTTTGGGATCAATATTCACCACGATGCACTGGCTGCCAAATCGTTCAGCTGCCTGCTGCACGAATTTCGGCGTCGTGACGGCCGCGGAATTGATGGAAACCTTGTCGCAGCCGGCGTTGAGTAATTGTCGGATGTCATCTACCGTACGAATGCCGCCACCGACGGTGAGTGGCATGAACACGACTTCGGAGGTGCGGGAAACAACGTCCAGAATAATGTCACGTTCTTCATGGCTGGCGGTAATGTCCAGAAAGACGAGTTCATCTGCTCCCTGCTCTTCATAATTTTTTGCGATCTCCACGGGATCACCTGCATCCTGGAGATTAACGAAATTCACGCCCTTGACGACACGGCCGGCGTGAACGTCCAGACAGGGAATGATACGCTTTGCCAGCATGTAAACGGACTCGTTCCAGACGCGCACCGTGTGAGTCCACGGCTGAGGGTGAAAAACATCTGCCTCCTATGAGAGCTTCGAGGCTGACAGGGGTCAACTGTCCGCCTGTTATCAATTTTCGATCCTTGGAATTCCTTTCGCGGTCGGCCGCATATGTCCCCTTCTGTCCAGCGAGTATCAGTCAATTTGGCTGATCGTTCGTACGAAATCCACATCGGTGACGGGGTTCTGATGGAGCCTCCGCAATTGCTCGGTGAGAATTCGACTCGATTTCTGATTGTGACGGATGACAACGTCCACCGACCGCATGCGGAATCAGTTCTGAGTGCCCTGCACAAAGCAGGGGCTCAGGGGACCATCGCCTCGGTTCCCGCTGGCGAACGTTCCAAGTCACTTTCCACACTGTCCACGCTCTACGACCAATTAATCGAACTGTCGGCAGATCGACGTACTGCGGTCGTGGCAGTGGGCGGTGGTGTTGTCGGCGATTTGGCGGGTTTCCTGGCCGCTACCTACGCTCGTGGTCTTCCTTTGATCCAGGTGCCGACAACGCTGCTGGCGATGGTCGATAGTTCTGTGGGTGGCAAGACCGGAATCAACCACGCCAGGGGCAAGAACCTCATTGGAGCCTTCCATCAGCCGAGAGTTGTCATCGTTGATACGGCGACTCTGACCACTCTGCCCGATCGGGAATATAGGTCCGGGCTCGCGGAAGTGATCAAGTATGGTGTGATTCTGGACGAGGGTTTCTTTGTCTGGCTGGAAGACAACGTTGACGGAATGGCGAATCGCAATTCCAGTGTTTTGGCCCACATTGTGGCTCGAAGCTGCGAGATGAAAGCAGCCGTGGTTCGGGATGACGAATTCGAAACTGCGGGACTGCGAGTGATCCTTAACTACGGTCATACATTTGCCCACGCCTTTGAGTCCCTGTCCGGATACAATGGGCTTCTGCACGGCGAAGCCGTTTCGATCGGCATGGTGTGCGCCAGTCGACTTGCTGCCCGCCTGGGACGCATTCCGCCGGAGATGACCGAACGACAGATTAGACTGCTGAGTGCCGTGGGGCTGCCGGTCAGTGTCCCGCAGAGTCAGCTGAAACGTCAGCGGGAGATTGTTGACTGTATGCTGCTGGACAAGAAAACAGTCGATGGGCAGCTGCGATTCGTCCTTCCCGACCGGATTGGGCACGTGGAGTTGGTGGAGAACGTCGCGACGAAACTGGTTCTCGAATGTCTGTCCGGAGCACCTTGAGCCAGGTTGTATTCCATCTCCGGTCACCATAGCCTGATCACATGTCGGACGTTCCTGCACGCATTCTGTTGATGGCTGGTGACCTGTCGTTTCGCGGTTCCTCAATCCTTGCTCTGCGCCTGGCACGTGGTCTGCAGGATCGTGGCATCGATGCGGTGATGGTGTGCACTCAGATCGGTCAGATTAACCGCAGCTTTGTTGAAGGCATCTCTGTTCATGAACTACCAGGATATTTGCTGCCGGTCTGGAGCCGAATTGTACGACGTTCCGTGTTGCGGAACCTGGTCGAGCAGCCGCCGGACGTTATTCACGTGCTGGCCCCGGACCTCCTGAGTCAGGCGATCTGGCTCGGAAACCAGTTGTCCTGCCCGGTAGTAGTTGGCATTAGTGACCATGCAGGTGCGTCGGGGCTGGTGTTGTCCTCTTCCGCGCGCTGCTGTCGTATGATTGTCTGCGTGAGCGAAAGTGTGCAGGCGTCGTTGCCCGGTCATCGACAGCTGAACCACATCGAACAGCGAGTGATTCATCCTGGAATTCCGGTGGGTCCGGACTCAGACTTATTGCCTGTCCTGAAATCGAACCGTGTGCCGGTGATTGGGATGGCAGGGCCTCTGGAAATTCTAAAAGGTGGTGCCTTTTTTCTCCGTGCGTGCCATCGTGTCATTGAAGCCGGCACGGAAATCCGAATTGTTATAGCCGGATCCGGACCTGAAGAACGAAGTCTCCGAAAGCTGGCAACATCTCTGGAGCTGGACCATCAGGTGACCTTTGTCGCCGACAGGACGGATATGCGGACGTTTCTTACTGCCATGGATGTGTTTTGCCTGCCGTCGCTGCAGCAGGGAATTGGAGTGCTGTTGCTGGAGGCCATGGCTCTTGGTCGTCCGGTGATTGCCTCAGGTGTTGGTGGCATACTCACAGTTCTCGACAATAACCAGGCGGGCATGACTGTGCCGGCTTCCGACAGCTGTCAGCTGGCAGGGGCTATCAGTCGGCTGATCAACGACCCTGCACACGCTCGGCAAATGGCTCAATCCGGACGTTCACTGGTCAAGCAACGCTTCTCTATACAAAGTATGATCGACGATGTCACGGCGATGTACTCCGAACTGTGCGGCGGTCCTCCGTCCAGGGTTTGACTTCCACAGACAACACCTCCATGCGACCAGGCCCATTATATGAACACGGAACTCGTTGCCATTGGTTCGGAACTCGTCTGCGGCGCCAGTCTGGACACGAATAGTCAGTGGTTGAGTCAGGAACTGGAAGCACGCGGCTGGACGGTAGTTCGGCATACAACCATCGCCGACGACCTTCCTTCCATGATTGAAACTCTGCAGGCGGCAGCTCGCCGCTGTCGTATCGTGCTGGTCACTGGTGGCTTGGGACCGACGCGCGACGACATCACTCGCGATGCATTCGCTGGCGCCTTCGATCAGCCGCTGGTGGAAGACCCCACGGAACTGAATCATATCGTTGCGATGTTTGCAAGTCTTGGCCGAAATATGCCTGAACGCAATCGAATCCAGGCCATGCGACCACGCGATGCAACCGCGTTGCGCAATAACCATGGCACGGCGCCCGGAATTTTGCTCAAACTTCTGGAGCCGGAGTGCCTCGTGGCTGCCATGCCCGGTGTTCCGCGAGAAATGAAGAAAATGTTTACAGAGCAGCTCGACAGCCATTTGCCGGAGAGTCCGGTAGTGGTACGGCGAGTGGTCTTGAGAACTTTTGGATTTGGTGAATCCCATGCGGAAGAACGTCTCGGCGAGATGATCGACCGCGGCCGTAATCCGGAAGTTGGTATCACCGCCAGCGGGGCCGTCATTTCACTCTCGGTAACAGCACGTGCTGACAGCGAAACAGAGTGTGCTTCTCTGATCCAGCCTGTGTTGGAAACGATTCACGCCAAACTGGGGCACGCCGTGTTTGGGACTGGTGCCGATGAACTCCATGATGTGGTCCGCCAGCGCCTTGCTGAAGAAGAACTGACTGTTGCCCTGGCGGAAGGGACCAGCACCGGCGGGCTGTTAAGTCACTGGCTGAGTGATGCCGACGCCCACAGTGCTTCCGTCATCCGAAGTGATCGACTGATTGCCAGCGGCGAAGACACAAACAATCTCGTGCAATTGTGTGAGTCCGTTCAGGATGGTGCGGACTATGCCGTCGCCACATCGCATTCCCGACTTAAGACAGTTGACGAGAGTACTCCGGCGATCCTGCAGGGACAGTTTGCCGTGACCGGTCGCGGATTGCGTCGGGTGACCAATGTTGATTTTGCCGGCGATCTCGGGATCTTCCGTGAGCGGGCGGCCCGGATGGCACTGAACCTCATTCGGCTACACATGAGCGGCCATGAAGTCGAACATGATGCGGCCACGCGAGACGTTAGATAAACAATGAATTCGCGTCCAGCAGCAAACCTTACGGTACGGCCGGCGACATTGGAAGATCTCCCGGAACTGACGTCTGTTGTACATCACTTCGTCCGTGCGAATCGTTTGCTGCCGCGAACCGTCGACGAACTTCAGCAATTGCTCCCGAACGGATTCGTGGCGGTCAGTGATGACACCATCGTTGGATTTGCTGCCCTGGAAATCTATTCTCCAAAACTGGCTGAGATTCGCAGCCTGGCAGTGATGGATCACATGCAGGGACTGGGCATTGGACGTATGCTGGTTGCGGAATGTGTTCAGCTGGCTGAATCAAAGAATGTTCTGGAAGTCATGGCCGTAACATCTTCAGAAGATTTTTTCGTCTCATGTGGATTCGATTTCACGCTGCCCGGTGAAAAGAAAGCTCTGTTTATTCAAACTCGAGAGAGGGGGCACTGATTTCTGTCCCGCTGATACCATGAACGACAAGCTGGAAACAATACACTTTGGTGACTGTATTCAAGGCATGAACGCACTGCCGGCGCAGAGTATCAACCTTGCCTTCGCTGATCCACCGTTCAACATTGGCTACGAGTACGACGTCTACAAAGACCGCATGGAGGCCGAAGATTATCTCAACTGGTCTTCGAAGTGGCTCCGCGCGGTCTGGCGCGTCCTGAAAAATGACGGCACATTCTGGCTGGCCATCGGAGACGAGTTTGCCGCGGACCTGAAAGTAGCCGCGACTGGTGTCGGCTTCCACATGCGCAGCTGGGTTGTCTGGTATTACACCTTTGGCGTGAACTGCGTAAATAAATTCACGCGCTCGCACACACATCTGTTTTATTTTGTGAAGGATCACGAAAGCTTCACATTTCGCGGCGATGATCCGACGAATCGTGTCCCGTCCGCCCGGCAGCTGGTCTACAACGACCGGCGAGCCAGCAGCAAAGGCCGATTGCCGGACGATACCTGGATCATCCCACCAAATATTGAGCAGACATTTACTCTGAGACCGCAGGATCTCGCCGCACAGTTCGGCCCGGACGAAGACACATGGTACTTTCCGCGAGTCGCCGGTACGTTCAAAGAGCGTGTCGGATTTCACGGCTGCCAGATGCCCGAACAATTGCTCGGACGCATCATCCGCTGCTGTTCCGGTGACAACGATGTCGTCATGGATCCGTTTTCCGGCAGCGGGTCGACACTCGTCGTCGCTCGTAAACTGGGGCGCCGAGTCATCGGGTTTGAATTGTCGGAGGAATACTCGAAAGCCGGAATGGAACGGCTGGAATTGACGACAGCGGGTGACTCACTGACTGGCGCCCCCGAACCAACTATGTCAGCCAAGCCGACACCCGGAAAACAGCTTCCCGCAGTACCTGTCCGGCCGTCAGAACCCACTCACAGTCAATCGGATGCCCAACGATCGTCCCCCGTGACGACAGGTACGGGAATGACCGCTGAGTCATCGGTTTGTGACGGACCGAAGTCGGATAAAACGCCGGCCGTCACAAAGACGGTGTCCACCATGCAATCTGCTGGTCCCCTTATTTCTCCTGCACCGCAAAAAAATTCAGTCAGTCTAACCCACCGACTTTACGACATTCTGAATGAAACGATCGCTACTGCCTTTGAGAATATCCACGAAGGCTGGACTGTGGACCGAATACTCACAGATCCGCAACTTCAGTCAGGCTTCTATCAGGAATGTATTCGTCTCGGTCTGCCGCTGTCACAAAAGGAAACGTGTCTGCGATTGCTCAAGCTGAGAAAGAAAGGTAGTGCCCCGAGGGGATCCAAACGTTATTCGGTCTCTGGGGCAGACTGTGAGCCGTACCTGCATGCTTGCGAAATTGCCTGGGCGTCGGTTCATGCCAGGTATCCTGAAATCAGTCTGGAAGAAATCCTGTCGGACCCGGAACGGGCTGCTGAATTTGATGCCGTGGCCGAGCAGTTTGCTCCCGGATTTACGAGTCTGGAATATCGCTGGGGAGCCCTTCGTTTGCGGAAAAGTCTCAAAAAAGCGCGCGAACGCGGCCTGGCCCTGAGGCCTCCGAGACGTTTACACCTGGGAGATCAGTTTGCCCGTTTCGATCTCCATCAGGTAATGGATGCATCCGGGATCTACCTGCTCTACCTGAAAGATGAATGCGTATATGTCGGCGCGGCGACCAGTCTGCAGCTGCGTCTTCAGAAATTGACAGCGACACCATCGGCACGCTGGGGAGCTCCACGGCGGCAGCTGAACTTTCGATACTTCACAACCCCGGAGAGCGAATTGGATCGGCTCGCCTGGGTTAGCGCAGTTGTCAGTCAGCAGCGAATGGTCCCAAAATACAATCTGGACGAATTACATGCTGCGCGGCAGCGCGTGACTGGCAGCAAACGATGAACGGTACCAGCAAGGCTGTGGCGAAAACCCGCGTGAGAGTTCGAATGTCATGACAAAGCTTCTTCCGACGGAGCTCATCGGCAGTTACGCGCTACCGAGCTGGCTCCATGTGACACTTCAACACCGTGGAGATCTGGGTGCCGACGACCTTAGTGAAGCGCTTGACGACGCGGTGCGCATCGCGGTGTTCGATCAGGAACATGCTGGGCTCGACGTTATTACCGATGGCGAAATGCGGCGGCGTGATTTTATCCAGAGCTTCTACGATCGGTTCACGGGCCTCCGCGCACTGCCGCCAGCCCGCCGATTTGGGGCGGCTGGTTACGACCAGAACGCGCGGCACGAAGTGGTCGACAAAATTACCGCGCCCCGCGGTCTCGGAATCGTTGAGGAATTTCAATTTCTGCGGTCGCTGAGCGGGGCGCCCGTGAAGATATGTCTGCCAGGGGCAATGACCCTGGCGTTACCGCTTATCCTGCACGCTGGCTACCCTCGAAAAGAAGCGTTGATCGAAGACCTCGCACGCATCGTGAACGCCGAGATGAAGGCGCTGGTAAAAGCGGGTGCCAGGTTGCTGCAAATCGACGAGCCCCGCTACGCCACATCAGAGATTGATGCAAAAAATCTGGTGGAACTTTTCAATTTCACGCGTGGAGGCATCACGGCAAGCGTTGGTCTGCACCTCTGCTTCGGCAACTTCAGGGGACGTTCCCGCGATCGTCGCGACTACAGCCCGCTGTTTCCGGCAATTCTTGCAGCTGAGTGTGAACAGTTCAACCTTGAGTTTGCCAACCGCGAGTTTGCACAGATTGAACTGCTGGGGCAATTCCGCGCTGACCAGAGAATCGGCATCGGTGTTATCGATGTGAAGTCCTATTTTGTGGAGACGCCTGAGGAAGTGGCCGCAGGGATTCGACGGGCCATGGAACATGCTCCGGCGGCGAGTCTTGTCATCACGCCGGATTGCGGATTGAATCATTGTCCTCGCCATATTTCGCTGAGAAAAATTCAGTCGCTGGTAGCCGGAGCGGCTCTGGTGCGGCGGGAGATCGGGTAGCGCGAGCCATGAACTAAAAACGACAGGCCTCACCTGTTACACTTTGCCCTCCGACAGAAAATGGATTCAGCAATGGGTAGTCTCTGCATTCAAAATGCGATGCTGGTCGACGTCGTCCGGGGCGAGATTCGGTCCGACTGCTCGGTCATCGTCGAGAACGGTGTCATCACAACCCTGACGCATGATCCGACTCCAACGGCCGAGACCGTGATCGACGCCACGGGCCTTTACCTGGCGCCTGGTCTGATCGACTGTCACGTTCACTTCTTTCTCGATGCGGGACACGCCCCACGTGTTACCTATCTTGAGGCCAGCGACGAGACTCGCATGGAGTGGGCGAAGAGGAACGCAGAGATCGCCATCCAGGCTGGCATTACCACGATGCGCGACCTGGCGGCGCCGGCACCTCTGATGTTCGAACTGGAACGCCAGGTCAAGAGCGGTGAAGTTCGGGGGCCGCACATTCTCAGTTGCGGTTATGCCCTCATGCGCCCGGCAGGCCACTGCCACTGGTTTGGTGGCGGCGAGGTGACGAGCGTTGCGGAAGTGCGGCGGGCAATCGAGCGCAATCTTGAGCAGGGCGCCTACTTCGTAAAGCTGATGGCGTCAGGCGGGGGCCTGACTCCCGGCACCGTCCCGCACGAAGCCGACCTGGATCTGGAACTGATGCGCGAGGCGGCGGACGTCGCGCATGCGAACGGGACCCACATCACTGCCCACTGCCATGCCACCGCCAGTATCGAGCGGGCGATCGAGGCAGGACTCGACATGATTGAACATGCGAACTTCGTGGAGCCACCGGGGCGTTACCGCTACGACGAACAGGTGGCGCTGCGCATCGGCGAACGCGGGATCGTGGTGAGTCCGACCGTGTTCAGCGCGATCCAGACGGTGCAGCGCTTCCGGACAGCCGGGAAGACCCATCATCCCGGCGACGTGGCGGCGGTGGAGCGGTTGGAGGGACGGCTTGTCAACACGGGACACTTCTATCGGCTGGGACTCAAGATCATCGGTGGTACCGACTGTGGCGCCACCGACACACCCTTCGACTCGCTGGTCGACGAAATTCTTTCCTACACGCAGGCGGGGCTCTCCACGGCCGAGGCCCTCCGCAGTGTGACAAGCGACGCGGCGGTGTTTCTGGATCTTGGCACAGTCGGCCAGGTACAGCAGGGCTGCCGCGCCGACCTGACCCTTTTGACGGGCAATCCGTTCAGCGATCTGGAGCACCTGCGCAGGCCACTTCGCGTGTTTAAGTCCGGCACGCTCATTCATGAGCTGACCGGAGGAACGGGAAACCATGCGGATTGAGAAGGCGATCGTTATTCCGGCGCGCGGCGGTTATTATAACGAAGACTTGGAGGCCATTCGTGCCGGGGCGCAGCGGGACGGATATTTCTACGAGGAAATACCGCAGGCGCCGGGCTTCACTTCGATCCGTCAGCCAAGCGAAGCGTTCTCGATCATGCTCCTGCTCGACAGCGGGGCGACGGCCGTGGGTGACGGGATGAGCGTGGAGTACTCGGCCGCGGGTGGTCGGCAGGGGCGGTTCCAGATCGCGGAACAACTCCCCTACCTCCGCGGTGTGTGTGAGGCTCTTGAGGGACAGACCATCCGTAGTTTTCAGCAGATGACGACGGCGCTTCAGTCGCAGGTCTTCGACGCGCGTTTGCACAGGAACGCGACATTCTATGGGGCCTCCCAGGCGCTGCTCCAGGCGGTGTCGCTTGACACAGGAAGGCCACCGACGGAGATTCTTGCCGAGCACCTTGGGGTGCCGCCCGCAGAGCAGATGATCCCCATCAACGTCCAGTGCGGTGAAGCCCGTCACAGCGGGGTCGATAAGGCAATTCTCAAAGGCGCCGACGTTCTTCCCCATGGTCTGATCAACGAAATGGATCTACTGGGGCGGGACGGTCGGCGGTTGCGGGAGTATATCACGTGGATCGTCGAACGGATCCACAAGTACGGTCGTGACGACTACCACCCTGAACTCCACATCGATGTCTACGGCATGATCGGGGTGATGTTCGAACACGATGTGGACCAGATGACCGATTACATTTCCGGTCTGGGCGAGTGTGCCAAACCGTACCGCCTGTGTCTGGAGGCACCGATTCTGATGGAAACGCGCGCAGCGCAAATCGAGCTGTTCGGCCGGTTGCGACAAGGGCTTCGTGAACGTGAGTCGCACGTGCTGATCATCGTTGATGAGTGGGCGAATGACCTGAACGACATCCGGGCTTTCATCGATGCGGGTGTGACTGACATGATCAACGTCAAGAGTCCTGACCTGGGTTCGATCGACAATGCCGGGCAAGCGATTATTGACTGCTGGGCTGGTGGGGTGCGGCCCATTCTGGGCGGTTCCTGTACGGACACCGACGTTTCGGCGCGCACCATGGCGCAACTGGCGCTTGCCGCCAAGCCGGCGTGGGTCCTGGCACGGCCGGGAATGGGTGTCGATGAAGGGCTGCAGATTGTGCACAACGAGATGGCGCGGAACCTGGCACTGATGGCGGCACGCAAAGAATGAGGGAGAAAGACGATGACAGCGCTTCATTTTGTTGAGCTTCAGGGTGACAGCCGCCAGCGGGGCGAGCAGCACGGACATCTGCTTCGCAAGCCGATCGAGCGGGCCATCGGGTTTTACTTTCCGTTCTTCACCCGGCATCTTGGTCTCGATCGGAACGAGGTGCGAAGGCGGGCGGCAACCTTCATCGAACCCACGTCGCGACTGAGTGCGGCGCTTATGGCGGAGTACGAGGGTATCGCCGCGGGTTCCGGTCAGACTCTGGAAGATATCTTCGTACTCTCGGCCCGTTACGAGATCACGTTTGAGGAATTCGCACTCGGAGAATGCTCGAACGTCTACGTCGGGCCCGCAAGTTCAGCCACCGGCCACACGCTGCTCGGGCAGAACTGGGACTGGCGACCCGAAGTGATGGAATTCCGGGCAGTGTTTGTGGCACGCGCGGATGACGGGCCCGACCACGTGATGATCACCGAATGCGGTCAACCCGGGAAATATGGCCTGAACCAGTTCGGGCTGGGTCTGGTCGGGGCGGGGTTGAACTGTACCGAGAAGACAGGTCTCGGTGATCAGCTGTTCGTCGCTCTGGGACGCGCTGCTCTGGAGCACGAAAAACTGTCCGGAGCTGTGGAAAGGTTGGGCCGCTTTGCGCCACGCAGCACGGTTAATGTTCTTGTCGCCGAGGCAGAGAGGATGGGTGTTGACTTCGAGTACGCGCCCCGGACGGTGGGGCGGCGGGACTTGGCTCCTGACGAGGTGTATTGGCACACCAATCACTGTCGCGAGGTGGATGAGCCCTGTACGTTTGAGAACAGTCGCCAGCGGGGCCGGCGGTGGGCCGTTCTGGCTGACGTTCCAGGGCCGATCGAGCCGTCGACTGTCAAAGCCTGGCTTGCAGATCGCCAGTCTTCGGGCGACTCCATCTGTCAGCTCCACGACCCGCACCAGGCGGACAGTCCTTCACGCATCCAGACGCTTTCTTCGGTGGTGCTTGACCTGGGATCCCGCACGCTGTGGGCCAGCGACGGCCCGTCGTGCCAGTCATCCTATCGACCATTTGTTCTGGCCGGTACAAAATGATGATCTGCTGTGGTTCGGCCGGAAGTCATGCAGCGCCAGCCAATGCCGAACGGAATTTCTGAATTTCGATTACGATGGAGTTCAACGGTTCATGAGAATCGTCTGAATTCAGGACACAGGCTGTTGAGCCGGCCACTCCGGCGATAGACTGCGGCTCCGCGTCTTTTTGGCTTGCCAGGAGTAATTGCGTATGTCTGTCGCTGACCCGACTCTTCAGGAAAGTTCATGGTCCGGTATGGCAGACGCTGTACTCCGCGGGGAGTCACTTTCACGTACAGCCGCGCAGCGGATTCTGGCGGCCGATGACAGTCAGCTGTTGCCAATCCTTGATGCTGCCTATCGGGTGCGTCGTCGGTATTTCGGGAAATCGGTACAGCTTTATTATCTGAAGAATGCAAAAAGTGGTTTGTGCGCAGAAGACTGTGGCTACTGTTCACAGTCAAAACACAGCACCGCTGCAATCGACAAATATACGATGCTCAATGCAGAACGACTGATTGAGGGAGCTCGATGCGCCTTCGAAAGCAACGCTCGAACTTACTGCATCGTCGCCAGCGGTCGCGGTCCGTCTGACCGCGAGGTTGATCACGTTTGCAGTGTGGTCCGCGATATCAAGCGTGAGTTCGGTCTGCATATCTGTGCCTGTCTGGGACTACTGAGGCCCGATCAGGCCAGACAACTCAAAAACGCGGGTGTCGATCGTGTCAATCACAATCTCAATACCAGCGAACGGTTTCACGACAGCATTGTTTCGACCCACTCGTTTCAGGATCGGCTGGATACACTGCAAACGTGTCGTGATGCTGGACTGGAACTGTGTGTCGGGATGATCGTTGGTCTGGGAGAAAAACACCACGACGTTGTCGATGTGGCGATGAAACTGGCCGAAACTGGAGTGGAATCGATTCCTGTTAACTTTCTGCACCCGATTGACGGGACACCGCTGGAAGGCCGGGATGAACTTGATCCCAGGTACTGCCTCAGGGTTTTGGCCATGTTTCGACTGACAAACCCGAACACGGAAATTCGTATTGCCGGCGGTCGTGAGCGCAATCTGCGGTCGATGCAGTCAATGGGCCTTTACGCTGCCAATTCAATGTTCGTCAGTGACTACCTGACTACGACCGGTCAACAGGCTGAAGATGACTTCTGTATGATCAAGGATCTTGGGTTTGAAATCACAGCCGGTGACTATGAGTCAGCACAACTGATGAAGCAGCTGGGACGGCCGGTCAGGACGGAGTGTCGGCCGACCGGCGACAGCTGCCGCTGATTCTTAGAAACAGTTCTGCGCCGGGTTTGCTTAACGGGCTTTTGCACTCAGGACAATTAACTCATGAAGGCTGTTCTGTTTGATTCCCCCGGTGAACCACATCAGGTTCTTCGCAGCGACACAACTGAGTTGCGGCCACCCGGTCGGGGAGAGGTTCGGGTCCGGATAATTGCCAGCCCGATCAATCCTTCAGACATGATGTTCGTGCGAGGAATTTACGGTATTCAGCCTCAGTGTCCTCAGTCACCAGGGTTTGAGGGAGTTGGTGTCGTGGAACAGTCCGGTGGGGGACTGCGGGGTACACTGTTCAAAGGCAAACGTGTCGTCGTAATGAATTCGGCAGGAGGCAACTGGGCGGAACAAGCTGTTGTTCCGGCATCTCAGATCATTCCGATTTCCAGCGGCCTGTCAGATGTTCAGGCGGCGACTTTCTTTGTGAACCCTGCAACAGCCTGGATCATGACCCAGGAAGTATTGGGCGTCCCGAAAGGTGCCTGGTTACTGCAGACAGCTGCCGGCTCGGTCGTGGGGCACATGATCGCTCGACTTGGGCGGCACTGTGGATTCAGGACATTGAGTGTCATTCGTCGAGACGTTCATCAGGACTCACTCAGGCAAGCCGGCTCGGATGCAGTCGTTGTGTTTGACCCGACAATACACTCTGCGGATACTTTTGTGGAACAGGTTCGTGCTGCGGTCGGTGCGGACGGCGTTCGTTTTGCCGTGGATCCGGTCGGTGGAGCAACCACTGCGGCTGTGGTCGGTTGCCTGGGGCCACAGGCAAAGATGCTTCTGTTTGGAACGCTGAGCGGTCAGGCGAGTGAGATTGCGCCTCGTATTCTGATGCAACAGGATGCAACAGTCTCCGGTTTTTGGCTGGGAAACTTTATGATGCGGCAGGGCCTGCTGTTCAAGTTGAAACTGGTGCGTCGGATTACCCGGTTGATCCAGTCAGGAATCCTCACAACAAAAATCGGTGGGCAGTATCCTCTCGATCAGATCACCGAAGGTGTGTGTGCAGCTGAGGATCAAAACGTTTCTGGAAAGATAGTAATGCGATGTTCGAAAAACTGAGTTCCGGGCCAGATGATGGTGTCGGGGACGCTTCGTCAGCTTCCCGAGTGCTGCGGGTGGTTCTGGCCATTACCATTTTATTTTTATTCACCGTTGCTGCGGGAGATGACACCATTCCCGCGAAAGTGTCGTTTGTTTCAGAACGCTCGGAGTTGGTCGAACAGCATAAACTGGAGCAGGGTGCGGCGCAACAGGGTTTGGCTTTGGCGAAAGACGGCTATTTTACGTCGACCAGCTCCACCGTCTATCGCTACGACACAGTCTGGAATTTGCAGGCGAGTCAGCAGATTTCAATTGATGGTGTCAATCATCTTGGGGCCATTCATCACCACGACGGATTCATTTGGGCCGGTTTGCTGCATGGTCCGCAGAACGGACAGTACGATAAGCAACTGGACCGCTCCGTGATCGCCAAAATTCGGGCCAGCGACCTGTCAGTTGTGCAGACGTGGGACATCACCAAAGATGTCACCTGGATTGATCCGGTGTGTTTTGACGGAGAATCCCTGTGGGTTGGTGATCTCAGTGACCTGGGAATTCATCGTTATCGGCTGCAGAATGACCGGCTGATCCGCGATGGAATCTTTCGTTACCCGTCTCCCATGCATTTCTCGCAGGGGATACGCATTGTGGGCAACAAGCTGTACACAATTCATACATTTGGTGAGATGGATGGATTGTTTGAATTCGATATTCCCGGAAAGCTGACAGAGAACGTGAATCAGCCGACTCGCGTGTGGGAAATCAGGGAAACCCGCATGCACCTGGAAGGTTTCGACTTTGTGCCTGGTACAACGGGTCAGATCTGGCATGCGCAGGGACAGTGGGTTGATCGATATCAGCTTGATGGTTTCTCCCTGCGGGACTGAATCCTGAGCGGGTCTCGGCCAAACACTGAACGGGCAGAACTGGTGAACCAGCTGACGTGCCAGGACCTGCGCAGGACACCTGTATTCGAGAGAAGTGTTTACGAAACTCTGCCGCGTATATTCTGACTGGTGTGCGGCAGTGTTTCGTGCTTCGTCACTCTGAATAAGTAACTCGCATTTCAACTTTTTCCAGCGACATTTGCGGGTCCTCTCCACTGCGTCCGGACACGCGCACTCCCACAAGATTTTCTCCAACAGCAAACACATCAGGCGCACATGGGAACACCAGCCAGCCGTCCTCGACGTTGGCGGTTTCCAGTAAAATACCATTCACCCGCACTTCAGTGTGCATCTCGATGCCTTTGCGCGGCGGAGACGTAAACAATTGCGGGATCCCCCAAAACGGGTTGATGGCCGCCTTCCCGATCTTCTGATCGTCGGGCACGGACGCAGTGTCCGGGTCGGAAAGTAATATGGTTAACGTGGCAGACGCGATCTGCGCCCTCTCCTCAGCGACATCGTCGCCAACTCGCAATCGAACTAGCGTATCCGCCCTGCCGGTGTTATCGATGAAAGCCGGCAGCTGTCCGAGCATATTGGTGTTTTGGTACGCGACTCGCGGTGTACGCCATTCATGAATGTCGGCTCCACCGGAGCCCCCGCCCCCACGGCGCTGTACGACAAACGTCTTGTCCTTGTGCCTGAGTGTCTCCGGGCTGCCAAGCTCACGGTATGCCTGCTGGTAGACGGCGATTCGAGAGGAATCATCCCGGTAGGCCTGGCGCACTGACATTCCGGTTTTGGCCGCAATCTCAGCAGAAGCTGTCCCCCAGTTGAACGTCTGCAAACCGTCTATGCCCTGCTGCCACCAGTTCGCCACGACACCTCGCATGACTTCGATTGGCGGCCACGAATATCCGTCGGTACAGTGGTGATCGTCCAGGGTGGCAAAAAGTTTTACTGGCCTGGATCCAATCAGGTGACGAAATCCTTCAATGTCCAATTCGTAAGACCGAACACCCAGTACCAAAATGTCGACAAGTTCCTCACGGACCCACTTTTCCACATGCAGTCCGTCGAAGTGGCATCCCAGGAGATTATCAGGGATCCGTACGGCCAAAAGAAACGGCCTGCCGCGTTTCCGTTCAACGTCAAGTGTAGTCGCGCGCAAATCACGCATGAACTGAGTCAGACCGTCTCTGTTACGCCACAATTGTCCTTTCGTCAAATTGTTAGGTCCTCGGGCGAAATCAATCTCCAGACCGTCGAAGTCAAAGTCTGCTGCCAGTTCTTTCAGAACGCTGAGTTTCTTTGCGCGCACCTCCGGGACTATAAAATCCCATTTTTTGTTGCCCCATTCATCCTCGGTTAACCAATCCAGGTGAGCCTGAGTGAACTCCACTCCGAATTCATCATGAGAATAGGCGTCGCTGATGCGGTACGTATAGAAACACTCCAATCCACGCTGCTTCGTTGCCTCCAGATAGGCGCGCAGGATATTGAATCCTTTCTCAGCCCAGGTATAAATTGTTTCGTACTTGGGGTGCCACAATGCGACGTCTTTGGCCATTTCCTGATTGCGCTGGTGCATCGGTCTCGATTTCAACGGGAACAATCGATCCAGACACCACCATTGCGCATCGATTTGATTCCCAGGTTCTGTGGTAAATCCCAGTTCATATTCAAGCAGGTTCTCTACGCTGACATCGTGGCGGATGGCTTCCAGCAGTCCGTCGGCTGGATGATTGACAACGATGCGCCGCTTCCTGTTGACAGCCGCAATGTGATCAGCCGTCAGTTGAGAAGTACCTTCAGGCGATGTGACGTCCGTGACTTTTGGCCGCTCACTGTCACCCGTGCAGCCGGTCAGTACGAAAATCAGCGAAATCGACAAAAGGAATCGTTGTTGCATAGGTATCTCACACGACATCGATCAGCTTTCCGGAAACAGCTCGCTTCTTTTCAGCATTTGGATTGATCCCCTGCAGCTCGGAAGCATCTTGGGTAACGATTTCCCGGGTTGCGCATGGCGCCATAACTGGTCTGTTGCCAGGCAAATTCTGACTCCGACGTTTCTTTGCCCTACCTCCTTCTCGTGGGGTGAATTCATGGAAGTATTAAGCATAACACTGACAAGCAACACCAACTCGAACGGGTTGTGTGTCATACGGAAAATAAAATATTGCCGGACCACATGACTCAAGTCTTTAAACAGATGGCGGTCTGCCATGGCCCGATGCCACAGGACGCTGTTCGACGAGCGGAACCAAATTTCCGGCCAAGAACGGATCATGCAATGTCTTCACAGTGTCGTCGATCTCCTGCCGTCACTCACAGTGGTAAGAGACATTCATGTCGTTGAATATGAGAATAAAGCAGTCCGGCTTTTGCGTCACCGTGCCCGCTTCGTCGAAGAACTATTTCATTAGAATACGTTCTTTGGCTCGGTTCGTTGCCAGGATACTGCTCGTACTCTCCGATGGATAAGACTGCACCGACAGGCAGCTTGTCATCGCCCGGTGTCAGAGTTTCAAAGATCGATCGGAACACCGTAATCCCCTGACGTCTTGTCGAATATCTCTGCGTTCGGGTTCTGGTCACTGGAAACGGATACGACATCCTCACCGGAATCGGTCAACGTGGCGTTGAAGTATTATTTTCAAGGAAAATTTCACGGAGCACCTGTGGGTACGGTCGATAAGTGAAGCTGGTCACCAGCGCCACCATTGAGCGTCGGCGCGCAAAAATGAACATAAGTCGAGCCGGCACCGCGCAATCAACTCATCGCCGGATTCAACCCCGAAACCGGGTTCTCATGACCAACGACCAGCCAGATCACGATGGCAGCCTGAAATGGCATGAGGGCATTTCAGGCTGCCAGTGGCTTGTACTGGCGGTTGCCTCGCTGGGTTGGGTCTTTGACTTTTTTTGAAGGGCAAATCTTCGTTGCGTCGATGCGTGATGCAATGCCGCAGCTGCTGCGAACCGCATCGGCAGATGAATTGGTCGTCGCCAGATGGAATCATTACGCTCTGGCGTCTTTTCTGTTCGGGGGAGCGTTCGGTGGCGTCCTGTTTGGAATGCTGAGTGACAGGATCGGACGTTCAAAGACGATGATCATCACGATCCTGTTCTATTCGGTCTTCACCTGCATAACTGCTCTGGTGAATGCACCCTGGCAACTGGCGCTGCTGCGATTTCTGGTCGCAATGGGAGTTGGCGGTGAATGGGCCGTGGCCAGCTCCATGATTGCCGAGGTCATGCCCAGACGGTCGCGTCCGGATGATGGGGTCAATTTTTCATGCGTCAAGCGTGATTGGAACGTTGATGGCAGTTGCTGTCGGTTACTTCGTGATCAGCGCACGGGTCTGGAACGATGATACCTGGAGACTCGGATTCCTGATTGGCATCGTGCCGGCCTTACTGGTCATCGTCATTCGCTGGAAACTGAAGGAACCGGAGCAATGGCGTCAGGCGAAGGAACGCGAAAAACAGGACGCAACTCAGGTAACCGGTTCCATCCTGCATCTGTTCGGCCGCCAGAACCTTCGAAACACAATAGTCGGCGTGACTTTGGCAACAATTGGCCTGGTTACGTTCTGGTGATGTCACATCTACGGCAAGAACGCTTTGCTGCGCGCAGCGGAAAACGAAGTTCTGGTTTTGGATGAAAATCAGTAAAGACGCGGAAAAGACGGCGAAGCAGGCTGTCTTCCTGGCTTACTCTGCAGAGTTCAAACGAGCCGAAATGATCAGCATGTTCCTGAACACGGTCGGCGGCGGGCTCGTATTGTTCGGATGGATTTCAACTCTGCTGGGACGCAGAGGAGCCTTCATCTTCTACCACACCGGCGGGTTTTTGATGGCACTGCTGATGTTTATGGTCCTGATTCCGCACAACGC
>CAUZPL010000107.1:0-19127 GCA_963581585.1 Planctomycetota bacterium | reverse complement strand
GCACAGTTATGCACTTGAAAGCATGTCCCCGCACGACAGTTTCAACCGACGGGACAGGCCGACCGACACACCGACTTCAACACCAAAATCAATGTGCTGCGCCCCTGAGATCCGGAGAAAAATGGTCGACGCAGGGATGTGTCTGCCAGGGAGTTGACAAAATCACGGAGTAAAGGACAGTGGATTCGGCTCACTGTATCTACTTTGCAATCAACGGCCGGTGAAACACCTTCATGAAATGCCTCACACTCAACACTATCAAATCACCTCTTGAACTCCAGCAACGTGCTGATCTGACACCTGGGCCCGGTGAGGTCGTGGTGCAGATTAAAGCAGCCGCTCTTAACCGTCGTGACTACTGGATCACTCTGGGAATGTACCCGGGTATCGAATTGCCATGTGTTCTGGGATCGGATGGTGCCGGAATCGTGACAAACTGCGGTGACGGAGTGGACTCGGCCTGGATCGATCGTGAAGTTATCATCGATCCAGGCTTTGACTGGGGTGACAGCCCAGGCGCACAGAGTCCACGGTTCAACATCATGGGACTGCCCAGAGATGGAACATTCGCTACGGAAGTTGTCGTACCGGTCCAGCAGCTGCATGTCCGTCCGGAACACCTTGACTGGCACGAATCCGCCGCACTGCCACTGGCGGGGGTCACAGCATATCGAGCCGTATTCACACAGGGACACCTGCAGGCAGGCGAAACAGTCCTGGTCACTGGTGTCGGTGGGGGAGTGGCCACGTTTGCTCTGCAGTTCGCCGTCACGGCCGGAGCAAACGTGTGGGTCACCTCCTCCTCCCCGACCAAGATTGATCGAGCGGTGGCATTGGGTGCTCAGGGTGGTTTTGACTACACGATTGAGGGCTGGTGGAAGCAGATGGCAAGAGTGGGCGCACCAGCGCTGATCATTGATAGTGCCGGAGGAGCTGGATACAACGCTCTGCTGAGTCTGGCCGATGCCGGCGGCCGGATTGTCAATTACGGTTCCACTGCCGGTCCCCCGAAAAAAGTAGATTTGTTCAAGCTGTTCTGGAAACAGCTGCATTTAATCGGTTCCACAATGGGATCCCCTGCAGACTTTGCGGCAATGCTGGAACTGGTCAAAAAACACAGGATCCGACCCGTGGTGGATGCTGTGTTTCCGTTGGAAGATGGCAACAGCGCCGTGAGCCGAATGGCATCATCACCACAGTTCGGCAAATACGTGCTGACGAACGACTAGACGTGGAATAAATGGTTCTGTCTTTGCCTGATTCAGAAAACAAGATCTGTATGGTGATTCCTTTCCAATCTCGGATTCCTGCCGGTGACCTCTGTCGTCCAACTCTACAGTCTCAATCCAAAAGAGATTGACAACTGGAACATGGCGGATGCGGATGAACAGACCGTGGACATCGCCTGGTGGCATCAACCGCATGTGCCTCCGCGCAGTAATGTGCGACTGCGATTCACCCGAGGGCAATTAGTGGACGATTCGCCCGTTCCAGGAAACGAATACAGCAATGTCCTGCCACTGGCCATCGTTCCACCGCTGGTGAACTCCCACGCGCATCTTGAGTTTTCCACGCGAACCCGACCGATTCTTCCTGCATCACCGTTCCCGGACTGGGTCCGCTCCGTTATACGCTGGCGCATCGAACATGCTGTTTCCGGCCCTGCCGGTGTCAGCACCGGTCTTAACGAATGCCGGAGTCACGCAGTGTCTGCAGTCGGCGAGATTACCACGTCGGACGATGCCCTGCTCCGGCTTCAAACCGGCATGATGGACATCGTCAGTTTTCGGGAACTCATCGGCCTGTTGCCTGATCATGTGTCGACCCAAGTCGACGTGATGAATCGCCACGTTGAATATTTCGCATCATCTCCACAGGGATTCGTTCACCCCGGCATCAGCCCTCATGCACCATACAGCGTGCATCCGGATCTCGTCGCTGCAGCCGCTGACGCCGGTTGTTTCCATTCGATTCCAGTTGCAATGCATCTGGGAGAAACGAAGGACGAGCTGGAATTGCTGGACACCGGTACCGGCGCCTTCGTCGATTTTCTGCAACAGATGAATCTGTGGGACCCTGCTGTCCTCCCGCGTGGCAGCACGGTACTACGCTACCTGCAACAGCTCGCCAAACTGCCTCGTGCTCTGGCAGTCCACTGCAACTATCTGACGGATAAAGAGATTCAGTTTCTGGGTCAGCATCCACAGATCGCAGTCGTCTACTGTCCGCGCACCCACCATTTTTTTGGTCATCAATCACATCCCTGGCTACGGATCCAGGCGGCTGGCGGCAGTGTGGTGCTGGGCACCGACGGACGCAGTTCCAATCCGGACTTGTCGATCTGGAAGGAACTGCAGTTCCTGGCGTCCCGTACCAGTGATGCCGCCAGTGTGGATTTACTGCCCATGGTAACGACGCACGCCGCCCTGGCACTGGGTTTCGAAGACCACCATGATTCGAACGGTGCGTTCAGCGGGGCTGTCATCATGCTGCCGGCGGATTCCTCCGATCAGCAGGATGCGCTGCTGTCGCCCGGATCCCGGCCAGTCGCGCGACTGGTCAGTAGTGGTGACCGCGTCACACTACTGTTGTGCGAGCCACTCCACGAACATGGTGGAAAGTGACGAATTCGAAAACTGCTGTCACCACCAACGGGGTCACAAAACTGACTGAGCCACGGCGGTGACGAATGGAAAATGACGACCAGCCAATAACGGACCTGCCTGCCGCACAACATAATCAGTGCAGCGAACTTCAATCAGAACAATTCGTATGTAATCCTGCTCTTATTCTGTTAAACTGTTAAAACTCGTCGGCCAGCGTTTTTTCTGACCCTTGCCCGTTTACGCTGCCTATGCCTTCCCGATACCTCCCATCCTGGACGATCTCTCTTCTGGTCGCAGTGTCCAGCGCTCATGGCGCGGATCGTGCTGACATCGATTTCGATAACGATGTACAGCCCATTCTGACTCGGTACGGTTGCAATCAGGGTGCCTGTCATGGAAAGGCACGCGGTCAGGGTGGCTTTCAGCTTTCACTGCTTGGATTTGATTCCAACTTTGACCACGACGCAATCACCAAGGAAGCTCGCGGACGACGCATCTTTCCGGCTGCCCCGGAACGCAGTCTCCTGCTCATGAAACCCAGCGGTCAGGTGCCCCACGGTGGCGGAATTCGACTCAGCGCAGACAGTCCCGAATACACACTGATGCTACAGTGGATCCGTCAGGGGATTGCACGTCGGGCGGACGACGCGCCCGCTTTGATTTCGTTCACTGTCACACCGGATTCTTTGCGTCTGGAACACGAACAACATCGTCGACTGAAAACCACCGCACATTACGATGACGGCAGCACGCGCGACGTCACATCGCTGACTGGGTTTCAGTCCAACGAATCCCCGATCACCGCTGTCGATGAGCACGGTCAGGTGACGGCCGGAAGGATCACAGGAAGCACGGCCATCATGGCCCGTTTCATGGGACGAATCGCCACCTGCAACATCATCATCCCAAGACCGGAAGCGGTCCCCACGGAGGAATACGCGCAATTGCCAGTGAATAACTTCATTGATGAATTGATCTGGCGTCGTCTGAAACAATTCAACATCACACCTTCCGGCTCCTGTCAGGACCACGTCTACCTGCGCCGAGCAACGACAGACCTGTGCGGTCGCATTCCGACTCCGGAAGAGGTTCACCAGTTTCTCGAAGACAAATCGGCTGACAAACGTGAGCGGCTGGTTGAACGTCTGGTACAGGAACCGGACTTTGCGGATCACTGGGCCAGCAAATGGATGGATCTTTTGCGGCCAAATCCGTATCGAGTTGGCATCAAGACGGTGATGAGTTACGACCGGTGGATTCGCGAACGGTTCCATCGACGAATGCCGTGGGATCAGTTTGTTCGCGAACTGTTGTCAGCGAAGGGCGGCACATATCGCAATGGATCAGTCACACTGTTTCGTGACCGACGGTCACCCGATGAAGTAACGACGCTCGTGAGTCAGTTGTTCGTGGGAGTGAGGCTTGAATGCTGCAAGTGTCACCATCACCCGTTTGAAAAATGGGGACAGGACGACTTCTACAGTTTTGCGGCATACTTCGGGAAAATTGGCCGGAAGGGCTCGGGTTTGTCGCCACCGATCTCCGGGTCGGAGGAATTCATCTTTGCCGGCAAGAGCGGCAGCGTGACACATCCGGTCACCGGAAAAACCATGACGCCGCGACCCTTGTGGGGCGAACCGGTGATCACGACGGATACAATTGATCCTCGTGAAGCGCTTGCGGAATGGATCACGTCACCGGACAACCACCTGTTTGCACAGGTCATGGCGAACCGTGTCTGGGCGGATTTAATGGGGCGCGGTCTGGTCGAACCAGTGGATGATTTCCGAGCAAGCAATCCAGCTACCAATCAGCCTTTGCTGGAAGCTCTGGGACATCATTTCCGTGACACCGGGTTTTCACTCGCGGAACTCATGAAAACGATTACAGCATCACATGTGTATCAATTGAGTTCTCTGCCCAACGAACGCAACATAGCCGATACCCGCAATTACTCACGTCATTACCGTCATCGGCTTCGTGCCGAAGTTTTGCTCGACGCGTTTGTCGATATTTCGGGTGTGTCTCAGGCCTTTGACGCAATGCCACCCGGAACAAAGGCCAAGCAGATCTGGACACACCGCACCACATCGCTGTTTCTGGACACGTTCGGCAGACCCGACCCCAATAAGGATCCGCCCTGTGAACGTACTAAGGACTCAGCGGTTGTGCAGGCACTGCATTTGATGAATTCCGAACAGATGTTCAGGGATATCCAAAATGACGCCGGTAATGCAGCCGAATTGGCCGCCTCGGAGCATGGTCCGTCGGAACTGGCTAAACAACTCTATCGAATGATTTACGGACGAAATCCAACTTCGGAAGAAACTGAATTGGTGACGGATGTCCTGAATGACGAAAAGGTCGATCGGCGGCAGTCTGTCGAGGATCTGATGTGGGCGATGATTAACACACCCGAATTTGTGTTCCAGAATTAGTCGCAGGGTCAACTGCAGCGTGATAACACCAGGAATGAACTAAGGATCTCACAATGACGGTTAGAACAAACTGCGAAGGCACAACCCGTCGGGACTGTATTCAGTTTGGAATCGGAGGACTGCTGGGAGGCGGCCTGGTCAACACACTGCGTGCTCGCGGGGAACTGGCCAAAACGTCTCCGGGACCCAAACCAGCGGCTGAACGTGTGATCCTCATCTGGATGGACGGCGGTCCGACACATTTCGAAACCTTCGACCCCAAGCCGGATGCGCCATCTGAGTTTCGGGGCGAATTCGGTTATGCCAAAACATCCGTTCCCGGAGTTCTGTATTCTGAACACATGGTCAAACTGGCCGCTGGTCTGGATGACTGTGCCATGATTCGATCGATCCGGCACAGTCACGGGAATCATGGAGCCGGCAATCATTATATGATGACCGGCGCGCCAACTCGAATTCCGGTCAGCTGTGGTGCATTTGTCAGCTTCCATCCCAGCATGGGATCCGTTGTCGCAAGAGAACTGGGTAAAGACAACGGGCTGCCCCCGTATTTCAGTATGCCGCGTATGTCACGTTCAGGCGGCCCCAATTTTCTCGGTGCCAAATACGCACCGTTCGTCGTTCCGGATAATCCAAACGGCAAGGAGTTCAAGGTGCGGGATGTTGCGCTGCCGCGGGACCTGGCCACCACTCGATTTGATCGACGAACAGACCTGAGATCCAAAATCGACAATATGGTCCGACTGAATTCCCAGGCGGCAGGCGATCCTCTGGCAGCCTTCGACGAGTATCAGGAACAGGGGTACAGCCTGGTGACATCGCCGGACGCACAACAGGCTTTCGACATCTCAAAGGAGTCTGACGAAACGCGAGAACGATACGGACGCAATGAATTTGGCCAGCGCTGTCTGCTGGCCCGTCGGCTGGTTGAAGCCGGTGTTCCGTTTATCACTGTCTACGATGGCGGCTGGGACAGCCACAGTAATCTGTTTGGCGCTCTCGGGAAACGGTTGCCGTCCTGGGACAACTCAGTGGCAACTCTCATCCAGGATCTCAAGGAGCGCGGGCTCCTTGAAACCACGCTCGTTCTGGCACTCGGCGAATTTGGTCGTACCCCGAAAATCTCCACTTTGTCCTCTTCGGCCACTCCGGGACGTGATCACTGGGCAAATGCCATGTCTGTGCTGATGGCTGGTGGAGGAACACCGGGCGGAACCGTTGTCGGAGCCACCGACCGTAAAGGTTATGCCGCACTTGATCGCGTGCTGGGGCCGGAGAATCTGGCGTCGACGGTCTACCACAAAATGGGGATCGACCCGGGCCAGATCATGTACACACCTGACGGCCGACCCGTGCATCTCGTCAGTGATCCGACTCCAATCAGTGAGCTGATTTGATGGCGAGAACTGCCAGGCAGACCAGCGAATGGAGGGGATTCGGGAACGTTGTTCTTTGTCGAGCCGTTGTTGTAACCCATCCTGGAGGATTGGATTGGAATTTGCAACAGTGGCCGGGATAGGTTGCAGATGCTGTCAGCATCGTCAACGGACTGAGCGAGTGGCAATTATCAGGGAACTTCGCAAGGCGCATGCTCCGATTACTGTTTGTTGTACTCGTCTTCGTCTCCACACTGGCGGCTTCTACTGCTGAGGCGCCTAAGATCGACCGCCTGTATCCTGCCGGAGGACAGCGAGGGACCAGTGTCAATGTGGAACTTGGAGGCGAACCTGGTGGGGACGGCCTGCGGGGCTGGTCCAGCCATGGTCAGCTGCAGATCTTAATTGCCGATGATCAAAAATTTGCCACCGTTACGATCCCTGAAGGATCTCATCCAGGAATTCACTGGCTGAGGTTTTATAATTCCTCCGGTGCTTCGACCCCTAAACCGTTTTTTGTTGGCCACATTGCGGAGATGGCCGAAGAGGAGTCGAACAATCATCCGGATCAGGCAGACGTGATCAACGATCCGGCAGTGACAATCAATGGTGTGCTTAGCCAGACAGGTGATGTTGACGTTTACCGAATCCAGGTGCCGGCGGGACGGACGCTGGTTGCATCGATGCGGGCCAAACGGGAACTGGGTTCTCCCATGGATTCGGTCCTTCAGCTGCTGGATGAACACGGCACTGTGGTCGCACAAAACGATGATGATCACGGGATTGATCCTCAGATCGCTTACGAATCCGGAGAGGACGGCACCTTCTATGTTCGTACGTTTGCATTTCCTGCGTCGCCGAACAGGACCATCAAGCTGGCTGGTGCAGCGAACTATGTCTACCGACTGACAGTCACTCACGGTCCGTTCATCGATCATGTTTTGCCGGCGGTTGTGGATCATCGATCGCACTCAGCTGTCACTGTCTGTGGCTGGAATCTGACGGACCAGCAGCGCACGGTGGGCATCACCGCCTTTGACGAACAACAAACCTGTTTTGGTCGTGATTTTGCACTCACTCATATCGTTCCTGGCGTAGCGCGTTCCAGCCAGCTGGAATCAAATGTATCACGAGCCCTGGCCGTGGATTCTTCGATCAGTGGTCGGATTTCTGTTCCAGGCGAACGGGACGTGTACACGCTGCCGGGTGTTAAAGGCCAAAGACTGACCGTGAGTGTCCGAGCTCGTGCTTTTGATTCGCTGCTGGATCCTCTGTTGACCATCACCGGCGACGACGGCAGTGTGTTGTCCGAAACTGACGACAGCGGCAGTGCCAAATACGACGCGGAAGCATCAATCACTGTTCCGTCCAATGATCCATTGCTGGTGTCGGTTGAAGACCGATTTCGAGACGGTGGATTTCGCTACTTCTACACGGTGACGTGTGTAGAACCCACGCCGGAATTCACGGCCACGGTCGGTGCAAATCAGTATGTATCCGGCAAAGACGAACCAATCGATGTTCCGGTCACGATCAACCGCACCAATGGATTTTCGGAACGGCTGACGGTTTCATTCGAGCGGCTGCCGGGAGGGGTGGCAGCAGAACCTGTGGTCTCGGAAAAGGATGGCGAAAGTGCCAAAGCGGTGACACTAAAGCTTCATCGCAAAGAGAACGCACTGGCATTTTCCGGAGCGGTCCAGGTTCTTTGTCGAGCTGAAGGAAACGGCGACCGCCGGTTTGCCACCGCTGCAATCGAGAGTTCTCAGGCGAGAACATCCGACATCTGGCTAACCGTGATTCCGAAATCGGAATCGGTCACAGAGTAGGACGTGCCGCAGAAACATGTCTCATGAGCCGTTATTGACGCGAACGATCGAGCCTGGCTTGGTCGATTTCGCTCAAACGGCAGATAGGTCGCATGCGCTGACGATCAGTCGAAATCACCGGGTACAACTGAATCCTCTGAGCTGTGCTCGAAACTGATGCCTGTCGCAATCGAATACGTCACCATTGCACCGGATGGTTGAAGACCAATCGCTGCGAGTTGAGTGAGTATCAGTTGTTGACAGCCAAAAAACGGAACAGGATCTCAGCCGCCTGTTCCAGCTGAGCGGCTTCGATCCATTCGTCTTTCGTATGGGCCTGCTCAATCGAGCCTGGCCCGAACACGACTGTAGGAACAGTTCCGCCAGTGGCAGCCGCGTTGGTTCCGTAGGCCACTCCGAGTTTCTGACGCGGTCCGACGACTGCCTCCACGTGTGTCAACAGACTGTCTGCGACAGCTCCGTTGCGATCATCTGACAACGGTCCGACGATGCACCATGGAGGCTGCATTTGGAAGTCAAAATCAATTCGTTTACGAAGCCACATGTCCACCTGCTCGATCACCGTCGTTTGATCTTCCCCCGGAATCACTCGGCGATCAATTTCAATCGAACAGTCGGGCGGTACCACATTAACGCTGATGCCTCCTTCAATGCGACCCACGCTAAGTGTTGGCGAACCGCAAAGCACGTGCGGGATGGAGCCATTCTCAAGATTTGCTGCGTAATCCTGGAGGTGACCGACGATTTCTGCCATGCGATAGATGGCATTTGTACCCTCTGACGGTTTCGAACTGTGCGCTGCCCGACCCGACGTCTGCAGCTTCCATCGTGTAACCCCTCGATGTGCCACGACGATGTCCAGCGACGTGGGTTCGGCGATAATAACCACGTCCGGCCTCTGCGTGAGCCAGGCGGTTTCAGCGTTCTCGGCTGAGCCCCAGCGACCAGTGAGGTCATGCATGCCGGACATGCTTTGCTCTTCATCGCACGTACAGGACATGATCACGTCACCGGTTTGAGAGGGGCGTTCTCGTACGATTCTCGCAAACGCGGTCAGCATGGACGCCATGCCACCTTTAACGTCGCAGGATCCTCGGCCGTAAATCCGCCCGTCTCGTTCTTCCGGGTCGAATGCCGGGATCGTCATGCCTTCAACCGGAACAGTGTCCTGGTGCGCGTCCAACAGCACTGTCGGGCGATGGGGGTTGCCTTGGTAACAGGCGACGATGTTGCTGCGTCGCGGCTGTAATTCAATGCGTCGAAAGTCAACGCCAAGCTCAGCGAACCAGCGTTCCAGATAGTCCGTCATCCCGGCTTCGAAGAATTCGGGACCATCGATATCGCGCCCCATCGGATTGACACTTGGAATCGCGATCAGTTCCTTCAACAGTTCGGCAGGGAGCATAGGCTGCAGATCCGGCATGGTGACTGAGTTACTGGCTGGCCATTTCACTGGGGAATGGCAGGCTGCGAACCTGCCCCACAGCTAATTCAGATGATAGACCTCGATTGCATTGTCGTGAAACAGCTTTTGCTGGAAAGTCGCCGACCGGTCTCGAACGATTTCTTTGAGCGCCTGGACCCATTGCCGAAACGTGGCACCCAGCAGGCAGACTGGCCAGTCGCCTCCAAAGACACACCGATCTTCACCAAATGTGTCCAGACAGAAGTTAATGGTAGGTGCAAGATCGTCTGCCGACCATTCATCCTTTTTCGCAGAAGCGATGATCCCGGAGATCTTGATGAACATATTCTCCTGGTCGGCCGCTGCTCGGATGCCGTCCCGCCATTTTGCCGGAACCGCCGCATCCGTTAGTTGCAGACCCATGTTGCCGCAGTGGTCCACGATGAATCTTGTATTTGGACACTTTTTAGCCAGTGTTGCTCCGTCGATGACTTCATCCGGACGCATGCAAAGGTCAAAGTTGAGTCCCAGATCACCCAGCCGGCGAATGTTCTCCACAAATTGTGGTTGCAGACACAGGCCTTTCGGACGATCCGCATCGTGCAGCACTGTACGGACACCTTTGATGGCTTTGTGCTTCGCAAGCGGTGTAATGTAGTCCGCAAAGCCATCATCATGCGGGTACCCGCCGATGACAGCGCCGACCATGGAGTTGTCGTCTCGTTCGCACAAGTTGATGACATACTCTGCTTCCGCCTGCTGTTGAGTCGAATGAACGTTAATTTCCATGTAGACCGTCTTGACGATGTTGAGTCCATTGGTGTGCCTGACGTAATCAGGAATCAGGAACGTACGCCGAATGGGCTTGAGCGCGTCACTGGTCGGATCCATCCAGGGAAGATTGAATCGCCGGAGGTCCCACAAATGCTGGTGCGTGTCGATGATAGATACGGCGTTGGCCGTGGCCCGCGCTGCATTCGATTGTGCGATGGTGGTGGTGCCGATGACAGCTCCGGCAACAACAGCAGACGACTGAGAGAGAAAATCGCGGCGAGTGGTCGTCATATCAGCCCTTTCGTGACACTTAGAGTCGGGGAGACATGATCGTAACGCAGAAGCAGGTCGCTTAGAAATGAATTCACAGCGTCGGATTATTGGATCCCTGTTGTGGAGAGAGCCAGTCGGACTTCTCTGTGTTAGCAACAGCCGGCTGCACGGGCTGAAATGCATGGGTTGTTCCGGAGTGCCAGGATCCCGATTGTGCGAATTCGGCGTGAGTCGTGCGGCCGTCTGTTTTGATGACCCGCTTCCGGCTGTTATCGTCGGAGAACAGGCGGTACAGCCGTCCTCTACAGTTATTCGCGGCATCACATGAGCCATTTTATGAGCCATCTTCCCCCGCCAATTGATGCACCCGTCCGCATTCTTATGGGCCCGGGACCCAGTGATATTCACCCCAGCGTTCTGTCCGCCCTGGCTGCGCCCACAGTCGGGCATCTGGATCCCAGCTTTCTGCAGACCATGGACGAAGTTCAGCACCTGCTGCGCCGGATTTTTCAGACGCAAAATGAAATGACGATGGCCATCAGCGACACGCGAAGCACCAGGATGGAAAACGGCGTCGTCAATTTCATCGAACCGGGCGACCGCTTCGTCGCCTGCGTCAACGGTGTGTTTGGTGGACGCATGGCCGACGTGGCTGACCGCTGCGGCGCGGAAGTCACACGATTGGAACGTGGTTTTGGCGAAGTCTTCACGCCGGAAGAAATCGAATGTCATCGTGTTGCTTGGAGCTTTGGAACAAGGCCTCAACCTGCAGGGCGTCAAGCCACCGGTGGGTGCGGGAGTCGCCGCTGCGGGATGTGTCTACTCTGGACAAGTCCACTCTCCCAATTGACCCATCATATTCAAACCAACAGAACACCCCAACGAAAATGCACGAATCCGGAGAGTTCATCATGAGTGCTGCAATTGCTGATGTTCATGCTCGCGAAATTCTGGATAGCCGCGGAAATCCTACCGTGGAAGTCGACCTGCTGCTGGATGACGGAATCATCGGTCGAGCGGCGGTCCCCAGTGGGGCCAGTACGGGGGCACACGAAGCTCACGAGCTTCGCGATACGGACGTCACCGATCGATACCTCGGAAAGGGTGTTCAGCACGCTGTTCAAAACATCAACGAGGAAATCGCAGACGCCATCATTGATCTCGATGTCTGCGATCAATCCATGATTGACCGCGTCATGATCGAACTGGATGGTACGGAGAATAAGTCCCGTCTGGGTGCTAACGCGATTCTGGCCTGCTCACTGGCCGCAGCTCATGCCGCTGCAAAGGTGTCCGGCCTGCCGCTGTTTCGGTATCTCGGCGGCGTGGGTGCCGATTGTCTGCCTGTTCCAATGATGAACATCATCAACGGAGGCGAACACGCGAACAATGGCATCGACATTCAGGAATTCATGGTGATGCCTCTGGGATTTGAATGCTTCAGTGACGCTCTGCGAGCCGGTGTCGAAGTCTTCCATGGGCTCCGAAAAGTACTGGCTGACAAGGGACTCAGCACGGCCGTGGGAGATGAAGGCGGGTTTGCTCCGGATCTCAAAACCAGCCGGGAGGCTCTGGATGTCATTCTCGCCGCCATCGAAAAGGCGGGCTACTCGGCTGGCGACCAAGTCAGGATTGCACTGGACTGTGCGGCGACAGAGTTTTACGACCCGGCCACAGGCGTCTACACACTGGAAGGTAATTCGATTGATTCTGACGGAATGGTCGGATTGCTGGCAGAATGGGCCGACAGGTATCCGATCTGTTCGATCGAAGACGGTTGCAGCGAAGACGACTGGGACGGCTGGAAGAAAATGACCGATAGGATTGGTGACCGCTGTCAACTTGTCGGGGATGATCTCTTCGTGACCAATTCCAGACGCCTGAGCGAAGGAATTGACAAAGGCGTTGCAAACAGCATTTTGGTCAAGGTCAACCAGATCGGGACGCTCACCGAAACCATTCAAGCTGTCCAGATGGCCGGTAAGAACGGCTACACGTCCGTGATGAGTCATCGATCAGGTGAAACCGAAGATACCACGATCGCCGACCTGGCAGTGGCATTGCGCACCGGTCAAATCAAGACCGGTTCGGCCAGTCGGACGGACCGCATCTGTAAGTACAACCAGCTGCTGCGGATTGAAGAAATCCTCGGCGACACCGCCACGTTTGGTGGATCCATTTGATAATGGTGTGTCACAGACGCACGGGGTTTCGTCCCGTGACTGCTGAGTGGCATGCCACTCAGCAATGATGTCCGAAGCGATCCCACAGATAATCGACAGCCCACCCGCCGGGACACCGTTTTCGGCCAAGTGGGCTGTTTCGCTGTTGTTTTGGTCCATGCTTCTGATTGCTGCGTTGATGTACGGTTTGGTAGCATTGGCGCCGCGACTCTTCGCATGGATTGAGAATCGCCACGACTTCATCACCAACGCTCATCAGCTGCAGGCGCTCGAGACAGAAATCGACTACCTGGAACGTGTGCGGGATGCACTCGAATCCGATCCGGATTTTGTTCGTCGGCTGGCCAACGCTTCGATTGACGAGGATATCAGTGAGACGGAAATCATCCCCGTCAGTGGCACATTGATCTTCGGCAGCGAAGACCAGCTGCAGGATCGAATGCCGGTGGTTGAAGCACCTGTGGGTACCTGGCTGGTACAGCGATTCGCCAGTGATCGACAGCTGCGACACGGGGTAATGATGTCGGCCAGTCTGCTGGTTGTATTCGCATTCACGGTATTGAACGGCACTGGTGAGCGACTTGTGTCATCCGTCAGTCGACTTGCAGTGGCCATCGTCCACGTACCTCTCACACGCTACCGCAGGGCCGATCCACCTGAGCACAGGGAGTCAACCGAATTGCAGCCGAGGCCCTCCGATGCGGCGTTGTCAGCTTCAACTGCCCAACACGATCACTGCCGGACTTAAGGTTCAAACGGCGTGGCTTCACATTAGCCTCTTGGTGTTGCGATGCTGGACTGGCTCTTTAAGGTTGCCTGATACACGTACGTGAGAATCGTCCACCACGCCACGACGGAGCGTGAGGGCCACTCCAGTCAATTACAGTGCCAGCAGCTTGTCAAACAGGAAGGCCTCCTGCCGTTTTGTACCGATCGGATTGTGACGTCCCGGGGATGAGCAGGTGGCACTCAGTTCCGACTTCGTCAGCTTTCTCTTTGACCTTCACACCATGTATGCCGTGACAGATTCCGTGACACGCATTCTTTGACAGCAGCGTAGAAAAATGCCCTTGTCGCGAGAAGGCTGAACATGTGCCGGCCTGCGTTGCCTGTCACCGCCGGTCCAGCCTCCTCCGTAAATGCAGACCAGAAGGGACCAGGGCTTTCACCTTTCGCAATCCAGACGTCCAGTTTGCCGGACATGTGTCCCGGATAGGCAGCGTCTGTATGAGCTGTCGGCAATGCCGGGTCATCGGCTGCAGATTTTGGACCGAACAAGCCCGTGATGATCGCCAACAGAACTATCACTCGGAAATGCTGCAGAAACACTGGAATCTTTTCAGGGATCGACGAGTCACTTCAAAAACACACATGAACCGATTCTGCAGCGCCATATCCTGATCAAAACACCTGACAACTCGTGAACGATGAATCTCGCTGCATTCCTTCGGCAACCGGACGCCCGGCAAAACATCGTCGAGAACGGCCGGTCCGGTTGTTGGCAGGACGATGCCCGTTTACGATGCAGAACTTGCGCCGATGGACGACTGATCAGCCACCTCGGCATCGAGGCATATCAGTTCAGGCAGGACAGAGCTTATGAGCAACGCAGTGACCGGCACGGTTCATGTGATTGAAGAGACCAAAACATACGGGCAAAAAGGATTCCGCAAACGGCTGGTGGTTCTGGAGCAGGACAATGGTCGATTCATCAACTACATCCCCGTGGAATTCATTCAGGATGCTTGTGACTCGGTCGACGAGCTGAATACCGGCGACGAAGTGGAAGTCACGTATCGCCTGAGTGGCCGCAAATGGCAACGCGACGCCAACAGTGAAGTGAAATACTTCCTCAGCGCAGAGGCAGTGAGTTTCAACGTAGTCAGCACCGGATCCGGCAGTGCATCCGCAGACACCGGTGAAGTTCCCGTCGGCGAAACATTCGTGTCTGACGAAGAGCCGCCATTCTAGACTGCTTTGCGCACCGTCGAGCGAAAATCGTGCATTTTGTGTTTACCAGGCGGTGCGCGATCGCGAATGCCTGCTCCGTGTCTTATGGAGCATTGCGTGACGCAGTGTCTCTCAGTCGAATTTGTTCCCTCACAGCGGACTCATCAATGCAATTCCTGACTCAAGTATCTGCACTGTCGATCACACTGACGACGCTGATTCCTGTATTGATGGCACAGGGTCCAAATGATTTTGGTCCTGAGTTCAAGGATATTGATTCTGACGCAACGGGGGAATGGTGGAAGACTGAAACCGTACGCCGCGCACCGAACACAGGTAAAAAACGCCGGCCGCGGCTGATGGTCCCTCGCGATGAAGTTATGGCGTTTGCGCTGTACACACATGACAGCGGTGTCCTGAAACTGTCGGCCCAGCTGTATCCACTGATGCCGAAGGAACCACGGACAGTCATACTGGCGTTTCTGAGAAACGGACAGTGGAAGCAGGCCGCACAGACGAAAGTCCGGTACCCAGGCTGGAGCGCCCACTTTCGGATCGAAAACTGGGACAGTTCACAGACGGTCCCATACCGGGTGAGTTTGGCGAAACAATCGGTATTTGAAGGCAGCATTCGCCATGATCCGGTGGATCAGGATGAGATCGTCGTGGGAGTACTGTCCTGCAACTCCAGCCGAACACCTGGATCGCGGCCACACATCATCGAAAACATCAAGCTCCAGGATCCCGACCTGTTGTTCTTCGCCGGTGATCAGTCGTACCATCATAAGCAGCACACATTTGGATGGCTGGAATGGGGCATTCAGTTTCGAGACATCACTCGTGATCGACCGGTGATTACAATTCCGGACGACCACGACGTTGGGCAGGGGAACGTCTGGGGAGAATTTGGCCGAAAAGCAGCAACCCCCGCAGGAACAGACGGAGGCTATTACTACCCTGCGGCGTACGTGAATATGGTGCAACGCTGCCAAACATGGCACCTTCCGGATGCGTTTGACCCAACACCGATCCAAAGGGGGATCGGCGTCTACTACACACGATTGCGAGTTGGCGGGATTGATTTTGCGATTCTCGAGGATCGTAAGTTCAAAAGTGGGCCCGAAGGCAGGATTCCACAGCAGGGACCCCGACCGGACCACATCAACGACCCCGATTACGATCGCAGATCCGTGGACGTGGAAGGCCTGACTCTGCTGGGAGACCGGCAATTGCGGTTTTTAGAAGACTGGACAGAAGACTGGACTGGCGCTGAAATGAAAACCGTGCTGTCACAAACGGCATTCTGTGGAGCCGTCCATATTCATGGTCGGCCTGACGCACGGCTGCTGGCCGATCTGGACTGCAATGGCTGGCCACAGACTGGTCGCGTCCGTGCACTGGAACTGATTCGCCGGGCTTGGGCACCTCATTTGTGCGGCGACCAGCATCTGGCGGTGACTGTCAAGCACGGGATTGACAGATTTCGTGACGGGGCCGTATGGATTCACCACTTCAGCCATCGTCAATACGATCTATGGACGCTGGTGGCACCCGGAGAACGAACAGCCCGGTTCGAACGCGATTCCCGGCAGTCCACTGCGGTGGACGGGTGACTATGAAGACGGTCTGGGAAATCTGATCACGATGCTGGCCTATGCCAATCCCGCAGACAGGACAGACGAATTGAAACGTGGTGACGGTCACGGAATTGTTCGATTTAACAAAAAGACACGCACGATCACATTTGAATGCTGGCCTCGATTTGCAAACGTGAAAAACGGAGACTCTGCACAATACGCTGGCTGGCCAATCACTGTGGCGATGGAGGACAACGACGGGCGCCAAAAGACAGGCGAGTTGCCGGAGATTCGAATAGACGGTGCTGATTCAGGTCATGGATGAAGCGACCGAATCGGTTCTGTACACCGTACGTTCACCACGCGATTCCTTCACGCCTCGTGTGTACACGCAGGGAAGTTTCACGGTGCGTGTTGGCCGTAATCGTCCGGAAGGTACAGAACTAACAGGATTGATACCGGCCAGGAAGGCCGCTCGTGTGATTAATGTGAAGCTCTAGGGATAAACGATCCATCTGACAGGCAAGTAGCTGCAAGCCATCGGCACACGCGCCCACCCACTCAGATCGTTGCGAAGTTCGTGTCCGGGACCGGGGAGTAATTCTCGAAACGCATGTACTCCGGTCGCCACGTCAGCTTCACAATGCCTGTCGGCCCGCTTCGGTGTTTCGCGATGACGACTTCAGCTTCACCGGGACGATCGTCAGGATCGTAGGCGTCCGGCCGGTGTAGAAATATCACTTTGTCAGCGTCCTGTTCGATCGAACCACTCTCACGGAGGTCCGCCAGCCTCGGTCGTTTGTCTTCTCGCAGTTCGACGCCTCGGTTCAGCTGCGACAGAGCAATCACCGGCACACGCAGTTCTTTCGCCAGAAACTTCAGTCGTCGGGAAATTCCGGCAATCTGCTGCTCGCGAGGGATCTGTTTTTCTTCGGGTTCGATGAGCTGCATGTAGTCGATGATGACGATTGCAAGCGGCTGTTTGCGATGTTGACGGCGGGAGATCGCCGCGATCTGTGACATCGTGCGAGCTGGTTTGTCGTCGATGAATAGTGGCAGGTTATGAAGTTGATCGGATGCCGCCGCCAGCTGGTCCCGTTGTTCGTCGGACAGGTTTCCGGTCCGCAGATCGTGGCCGTTCACTCGCGCGGTGATACACAGAAAGCGTTCCGCAATCTCCAGATCAGACTGTTCCAGACTGAACAACATCACACCTTTGCCGGATTCTCGCGCGACCGCCTCGGCAATATTACAGACGAGCGCCGTTTTGCCCATACTGGGGCGCGACGCCAGAATGATGAGTTCCGTTGGCTGAAAACCTGTTGTTTGAAAGTCCAGATCGCTGAACCCTGTCGTGATCCCCGAGACGCTGCCATCCTTGTTCATCCGTTCGTCAATTCGTGTAAACGCCTCCAACAGGATATCCCCGATCCCAATATTTGACGTATCATCCTGCTGTTCAATGATGCTGAAGACGCGCCGTTCAGCCGCCTGAAGGAGATCGTCAATAGTTCCCTTTGGCTCATAACAATCGGACAGGATATCGGTACAGGCTGAGATCAGTGTTCGCTGCATCCATTTTTCACGGACGATCTTGGCGTAGTATCGAACATGTGCGGCGTGAGGAACAGAGTCCAGGATTTCAATCACATAGGCTGCCCCACCGATGGCCTCCAGTTCTCCTCGCTTCTCGAGTTCTTCGGCGAGTGTAACAGGGTCGATCCCACGAACGTTGTTTTCGTACAGATCGTGGATGGCTGCATAAATCTTGTTATGAGCATCGTGGTAGAAGTGTTCCGCACGAAGTAACTCGCCAACTTCGTCAATCGCTTCGTTGATCAGCAGCACGCTCCCCAGTACACCTTTTTCCGCGTCAAGGTTCCGGGGAGGAAGTCGTACGGAGTCTATACCCATTGCTGTCAGACACCTGTAACCGACGGAACGACCCAGACTTTGACTTCTGTGTTCACCTTCTCATGGAATGACAGCTTGACGGTGTACATTCCCAATTCCTTGATCGGGCCTTCCAGCTCCACCTGATCGGGTTCAACATTATGTCCGCCGGCTTTGAGTGCATCACTGATGTCACGTGCCACCACAGAACCGTACAGGGCATTGTCCTCTGTGGCATTGGCTTCGATGGTTGCGCTGTAGCTACTCACAGCGTCGGCCCGTTTTTGCAGATCACGAATCCGGCCAGCTTCGAGATGTTCCAGTTTTTGGCGGTGGCGCACCACCATCCGCTTGTTCTGTTCAGTGGCAATTGTCGCCAGTCCGTGCGGCAGCAGGTAGTTGCGTGCATAGCCGGGCTTAACCTTCACAATATCACCACGCAGTCCGAGGCTGGCCGAGTCTTGGACGAGCAGCACTTCCACTGAGTGGCGAGTTAATCCGCGGACAGTCCGAGAGTGATAAGATTTTCGTGACATGTCGTGCGCCTTGTACTAACTGACGGTCACCGTCGGACTGCAGCAATTAAGTTTTAGGTATCTGACCGAACATACGAAGGACGCTGACCTATGGCAACGACATCGCCTGTATTACGGCCGGGTACACAGTCAGATCAGAACGGAACAGTACTGTCACCACCATCGCTGCTGACCGGGGGATTGTCGTAAAATGATTCCTCGGGTGGTTTCCCGGAAGGAACTGACTGAGGAGACGACGACTGAGGAGACGACGACTGAGGAGACGACGACTGAGGAGACGACGACTG
>CAUZPL010000106.1:0-19563 GCA_963581585.1 Planctomycetota bacterium | reverse complement strand
GACAACGGCACAGAGCGGCGTTCGTCTGGATCTGACGCGCGAGGGCTGGCTGCAGCCGTGGGTAAGACTGCGTTCGGACGAAGAGGCTGAAAAACGTCGACTGCAGGCGATGCCCGCATTTCTCACTCTGAACCCAACATTCCAGGTTCGTCCCGGTGCGCAGGTGATGGCATCCGTGGTAGACAAGTCAGGTCGGTCCTGGCCGGCACTGGTCGTTCAGCGATTTGGTCGAGGTCGTTCGGCTGCGCTCTGTGTTGGGGATCTGTGGCGCTGGCGACTGCATGAAGGTCGCCTGACGGAACAATCAAACGCAACGCACAAAAGATCACGGTTGATCGATGACGCACCCTGGGAAATCATTCCCGCGGAAGATCGCGGTGATTATGCGAGGGCCGCACGTCAATTGGTTCGCTGGCTCGTCGCAGACGTGCCGTTACGACTGACCGTCGGAGCCAAACCGGCCCCGAATGATGGAATCTATGCATGGCGTTTGTCTGCGACGGTCCGAGGCCCCGAATTCGAAGCTCGTGACGATGCTGAGGTGACATTTAACGTCATTCGTCAGAACGGCACCGTCCTGCAACTAACAGGGCGTCCGGCCGAAGATGAACTGGGCCGATATGTAGCGGTCGTTTTCGCCGGCGAATCGGGTCCATGGCACTGCAGCGTAACGGCGAAACTGGAGGATCATGAAAAGAAAACGGAAGAATTGACAGCTGAGTACGGCTGGGCCAGCCAGCCTGAGCAACAGGAAATGGCGGCTGTTCGGGTCAACCAGTTATGGATGCAGATGGTCGCAGAACAAACTGGTGGCCGTGTGGTGAGCACCGGCGAACTCGACTCACTGGTAGATGAGCTGCAGACAACGGAGGCACCGGTAATGGAAATCGTCACATGGCCGATCTGGCATCATTGGAGTATTCTTCTTGCGGCATTAACCTGTGTTACAGGAGACTGGGCCATTCGGCGGCGGATGGGTTATCCCTGAGAAATGTCGGATTTGACACTGATTGTTTCTCGCTCAGATCCCCTGCACCGGAAACGCCTTGTCGACTCAGACCGATGCTTCAGCATTGATCTCCTGACAACGTTGTCAAATCTGGCTGGTTCTGCCGCATCGTTTGTCGCAACCTCCAGTTTCCTGCGAAGATCCGCGGCCCGAATAACATGGGCGTCAGATGATAACGACGTTACTGAAAAACCAAGCCTGCTCATTGTCTGGAATCACCGGTTATGGCAAGTGACCTGTATCGGTCCAAAGTCAACAACTTACATCTTACCTGGCTGTTCTGCGTGACTCGTGCTCACAGTGAGTCAACAAACACGTTGAAGACACGACAGTACTCGTTCGACTGTGAAGAGTTATGTCAGCCAAGCAGTATTGAATAACGTTATTCCATCTGAAATTGGGATGGTGTGATCGACATCGTAGTGACGTGCCAGGTTTTCTGGATCTCACCGACGAGCAATGTACACACTGAAACCAATACCCGATGATGCATTATGTAACCATTACCTTTCACCGCGTCGCTGGCCCGTTTGACTTCGGGACCATAAGATGATGTGTATGAGCGGCACCGAAAGTCGCCAACCAATAACACAATTCGGCCTTTACGGGATTCCGGCATCAGAATCACTGAGCAGCGCTACGCTCCGCAATGAAAAGGAGGCACTGAATCCTGCCAAAAACATCGAAGCCATGGCATCCAGAATTCCCCCATGCCATCAAATCTGCAGCCGCAAATCAGTGTCCAAGTTGCCACTGATTCTAATCGGAGGTTACTACGCCTGGCGTTTATTAATCTGGACACGAATAACGCAAAAGGGACTCATACTGGCTTCCGTATGACATCGACATTGAGCGCCAAACGCGGCTGCGTGGATAAGTTGTCAGGATGAAGATTATGGACTTAGGGTTGCGGGGAAAGAGAGCCATTGTAACAGGTGGTAATCGCGGTATCGGCCGGAGCTGTGCGTTGGCGCTTGCCCGTGAAGGTGCCCGTGTTTGCGTCGTGGCTCGCAACCGGGAACTCCTGGATAAGACTGTTGACGAGATCCACGAAGTCGGCGGTGAGGCCCATGCCGTTGCGGCTGATCTGAATACCCTGGAAAGCTGTCAGAAAGTTGTGAATGTGGCCGTGGATCAACTCGACGGCGTTGACATTCTGGTCAACTGCGCAGGTGCTGCAAAGGGTGGCGATATTCTGGAACTTCCCGCGGAGTTGATCGACGACGCGCTGGGATTGAAGAGTTACAGCTATCTGCGCATGTCCCAGCTTGTGTTCCCTTACATGCGTCAGCACCGATGGGGACGCATCATCCATATCGCTGGTGGCGCAGGAACCAGTCCTGATCAGGGCAACATTCCTGTAAGTATCGCCAATATCGCCATCCTGAACATGACACGTGCCCTCTCGGATGCCGTTTCCCGGGACGGCGTCCTGGTAAACACGATTTGTCCAGGATTAACCAACACGCAGCGGGCGCGCGATATGCAGCAGGCAAGGGCTGAAAAAGAAGGTCGCGATGTGGAGGAACTCCTTCAGCAGGCCGGCAGCGAACTTCCCGCAGGACGCCTGGCACAACCGGAGGAAATCGCCAGTGTGGTCACCTTTCTCGCATCCGAGTCCTGCTCCTATATGTTCGGCAGTTCCATTTACATGGACGGCGGCGGGAGACGAGGCACACCGTAGCTGCATGTACAGTCTGCACGTATATATCGTTATTCATTCAATTCCAACGCGAGTTCCCCGAACGATCTTCCCCGATTGAACGGGAAGTCGATTTTCCCCGTCGGACTGAGGCGAATCGTGCTTTCGGCACGGCTGGCGGACCACTGGAAAATTTGCAGACAGCGCGGGCGGTAAAGACGGAACTGGCCAGATGTCCGGCGGAAAATTGAGTGATGGATAAAGAGAACACATATCCACAGCAAACACATGGTTGACCACAGCATCCGGCCAGTTTCGTCAAACGGAGTGTTTCCTTCGGGACAGCCGCCCTCCACTTATGGCTGACAACGGACTACGCCCCGGCGAGCGCATCGCATGCCCGACGAAGTAGCTGCTGGGTTTCGTCAAAACTGATGCACCCATCAGTGATCGAGACACCATATTCAAGAACCGACGGATCATTGCCGAGGGCCTGCTTGCCGGCCTTGAGATTACTTTCCAGCATCAGACCCACGATGGTATCGTTGCCGGCCACGCGCTGGCGAATCAAGTTATTCCACACCGCGGGCTGCTTCGTATAATCCTTGCCGGAATTCGCGTGGCTGCAGTCGACCATAAATCGTGGTGGCAGACTCGCTTCGTTCAACAGACGGATGGCGTCCGCCAGACATGCGTCGCTGTAATTCGGTCCTGTTCGACCGCCACGAAGTATCAGGTGTCCCAGCGAGTTGCCTCGGGTTTTGACAACGCACGTATTGCCGTCGCTGTCCATTCCCAGAAACCGGTGTGGGGCCCGGGCTGCCTGCATGGCATTAACCGCAACTTCCAGACTGCCTTCGGTGCTGTTCTTGAAGCCAACTGGCATCGAAAGCCCGCTGGCCATCTGCCGGTGTGTCGGCGATTCCGTTGTGCGGGCTCCAATAGATGCCAGTGTGATCAAATCAGCGATGTACTGAGGAGTAATCGGTTCCAGTACTTCACTGGCTGCCGGCAGTCCAAGTTCCGCGACGTTAAGCAAAATCCTGCGCCCGAGTTCCAAGCCGGTTGTGAGATCGAATGTGTCATTCAGATGAGGGTCATTAATAAGTCCCTTCCAGCCGACCGTGGTCCGCGGCTTTTCAAAGTAAACCCGCATCACTACCAAAATGTGGTCCTGGACTTCATCAGCCACCACCTTCAGCCGTTCGGCATATTCCATCGCAATGTTTTCGCAATGAATCGAGCATGGACCAACAATCGCGATAACACGACTGTCTTCCCCGCGCAGGATTCGAGCAGCTGTTTGACGTGAATCGTATACGGCCTGGGCGGCCGTGTCCGAAGCCGGCAATCGGCTCTTGAGACTGGCAGGGGATGTCAGCAACGTTGTGCCGACAATGTTGACATCCTGAAGGAGTTTATGTGTTTCGGTCATTACCAGATCTGATGCAGCGGACTGGGCAGCTTCGCAATCTGCCAGGGTTGGGCAAACGACAGGCTGCAAACCGTTCAGTGGTCACATCCCGCATCGTCAGTATTCGTCCACCCGGCCGCTCGATCAATCATGAAGCACGAATTCCCTGGAAGTAGATACCGACTTTCTGCGAACCTCCGCTGTCGTTGACCCAATTCAGGAAATGTCTTACGACGCCACTACTGGATTGTAAAAGCGAACTCCCCATCACATGGCAAGGAGACCATCCTGACTTGAAATGGGAATCGTTCCGACCGGTTGACTGAGTCTGCCCGTCGCTTGTTTGAGTATTTGACGGAGCAGATCGACACGAAGATCCCCATCAGACCCTGAGATGGGACAGAAATCTCACTGGGGTGTAATGTATAACATGGCCTGCACCTGACGCTGCGCGGACCAGGTGTGGTCGGAATACTACTGAGGCCTCCCACGCCGAAAACCCTGGTGGCTGCAGGCAGGACGGTGTGTCCTTTGCGCCCGACCTTTTATCCGGAGAACCATCGTGATGCGTCACAGATCGTGATGCTGGAGAAGGAATTAGAATCTCCCCAGCCATTACAGTACCCAACGTACGGTCAAACAAGATCACTCGGTTTAAATCAGCAAAAAGTGGTCAAGATGCGGGAGATTAACCATATTCTCGTGGTGGTTTTTGTCACTGCGTTCACCTTGATGACCGCCTGGTCCGGGAGGGCGGCGTTCGGAGCTGGATGCCGGCCGGCGCCAACTGTTCGTGGACGATGTCGGCATCGCGAAGATCGAGAACCTGACCCGCACCATGCATCATCCCGGCATCGCCCTTGGGCGCCGGCGATGTTGGCCAGATCACTCCGCCTTCCAGTGCCATGGTTCGGGGTGATGAGCTGTGTTTTTACTACTGGGGATTCAAAGGCACCCACGAAGGCTTGGACTATGTCGGTGAGTACCCAAACGGAACAATGGTTCCGGACCCCAGCCATGATCCCGACAGAAGTGCGATCTGCCTGGCGGTCCTGCGCCGCGACGGGTTCATCTCGCTGGATGCAGGTGATACCGACGGCGCCATCCAGACCGACCTTTTCAAGCTGGCCGGCTCCACTCTCTTTGTCAACGTCGATACGCCGAAAGGGGAGCTTCGCGTCGAGGTGCTGGATGGCAAGGACAAGGTCGGGGCCCGATCCGAGCCTCTGTCCGGTGATCTGCCGGGCGGACAGGTGAAATGGGCCGAAGGTGACATTGCCAAGCTCAAAGGCCAGACCGCAAGCCTGCGATTCACGCTCCACAACGGGCGGTTCTATTCCTACTGGCTGGAATGAGCGGGCCCATCTGCGATCACCATTGCATGGGCCTCGGTTGACCCGCCAAGTGGCAGAAGATCAAGCGTAACGACAAGATCATCACCCAACTGGGGCCGGAAAAAGACCACCTTCCATCCCCTTGATTCGGCCCCGCCGAAGCTTGTCAAGGCGGGCATCCGGGCGATGGTCGAGACAGCGAGGCCCTCTGATTGACCGGCTTGTGGTCAGTTCTGGTTCCAACTCTTGATGCCCCAGTTCTCGGGGTCACGAATGTGCTTGAGATCAAAGGGCTGTGCATGGCCGTCACCGAAGATGAAGTTGGGAAGATCCGGCCCGTGACGGTGCACCGTGTGGATGTAGTTGGCGACAATGGGCGAATCCCATCTGATCCACTCCGGCGTGGATTGAAAGGCTGTTCCTGGCATGTGCCGAAGGCTGATGGAGCGTTGAACGTGGGACTGGGCGGCAACTGAAAATTCAGGAACTCCGGTACCAACATCCACAGTCATTATCATAATTTTCTGAAACCGCTGGTCTACGAGCGTCTGATCGACGTGTACACGGCTCAATCGCTGCAGTACTGGGGCGCGTCCGTATTTTCTGTTTCGTATCACAGTGATGTCCAGAAGCACCGCTGTTGTCTGATTGGGGACGGTTCTCAGCGTATTCGATCCTTGGGGAAACCACCTATTCTGGTCGAAAGATCATGAATTACAGCTCCGTCGGTCTGAAGCAAAAATTGATACGACGCATCCTGTCCGTGCGAGGTGGTAGTGACAGACCGGAATTGGCTCATCCCGGAATCCAAGATCGCCGTGCAACGTGATCTGAAAAGCGACCCGTAATACGTGCCTGTGCTGTCGCTGTGTTTGCCGACAACTCACGCTCTCCGGGAACTGAAGTGAGCTTGATTCCGGCGAAGCAGGTATCAAGGTCCATGGAATCGGGAATCAGGTCAGCGAACCGGTGTCCATGACCGGACGAGAGACTCGTTGCCACAGCCCGCGATATACGGGCAGCCCCAGCTGCCGTTTTTTTCGTTCGAAGCTGGTCTGGTAATCCATGTCGTTTTCCGCTTCGCGCTCCGCCGGTGGCGGTAGCTTTTCGAACCCGGGATAATCATCCATCAGTTGCTGAATGATCTCAAAGTATTCCGCCACGTCACTCCAGGAATGCACAAGCCCACCGGACTCCACAACTCGCGCCAGAAGGTCAACAAAATCTGGTGTGAATAATCGCCGTTTGTGATGCCGCTTCTTCCACCAGGGATCCGGGAAGTACACATGAGCTGCCGCAACTGATCCCGGCTCAATCATCTTTGCCAAAACCAATTTGCAGTCGCCTCCAATAATGCGGGCGTTCGACTGTTCGCGTTTGAGCAACCGCAAAGCACCTCGCCGACCTTCCCGATAGTCGATTTCCAGTCCCAGATAGTTTGTGCCCTGGTGGCGTTCAGACGCATTGACAATAAACAGTCCGCGACCACAACCGATGTCCAGCTGCACTGGATAGTCATTGCCGAAGAATTCGAACCAGTTCAGCGAGTCACCGACATCTTTGATCGTCTGAAACCAAGGCTTGAGCGGTTTGACGGGGGCAGTCTGCATCTTAAGTGCTCTTACGTATCGTCTGAACTGCCAATCGCTGCGCCTATCATGGTTCCCTCAAACATCATTTCCGCTTTGACAAAACCCTGAAATTGGAAATACACCAGCTTGCGGGCTCGAATCTGTGTGATCTGGCAGACAAGATCCAACCGACAGCCAGGCAGAATTGGTCTGCGAAAGCGAACATCTTTCATTCCGCCAAAGCCCATGTATTTGCATTTGATCACGTTGTATTTGACGGCGTAGAAGCCTCCCAGCTGAGCCGCACATTCGCACTGCACGACCCCCGGCATCAAAGGTTGACCGGGCATGTGACCGGCCACCCAGAATTCGTCGTCTGTAATGTCTTTGTAACCGACAGCCAGATGAGTGAGTTCGTCGATGTGAATTACAGCTGTTAATTGCGAAAATTCGTACCGTTGCGGATTAATTTTCTGAATATCTTCGAGTGTGTACAGCGGCGCGTCAAAGTCGAACTGACTGAGATCCGTCAATGGTTTGGAGGGCATGAATCGATCTTTCGTCGCGTCCCTGACACTCGGCTAGACAATTCCGAAAAGTGTTGCCACCTGACTCAAACTGGTCAGAACACGGTCTGGTTGGGTGGCCGAGTCCTTCAGCAGTGCCACGGGGGTGTCGAGTCCTGACTGTTCAGCGGCCAGCAGACCGGTCTTCATGCCTGCAGCTTTGGCCGGTACCAGATCGGTCTCCAGACGACAGCTGATGTGCAGCACCTCTTCCGGTCGAAATCCTGCGCCCTTCAGTCGCTCCACTGTCAGTTGAAAGAGAGACCGCGACGGCTTGCGGATACCAAGTTCATGTGAAAATAAAACTGCATTCGGATGAAACGTGTGGGCGGGAGAGGGGAGTGTACCCTGCTGCGCCAGAGCACGCAATAACTGTGTAAACGTAAACGACTGTCCGTTCGCCAGCAAACCCTGTCGGACTTCGACTGCATGCAGGTCCCGCATGGCCTGTACGGCACCCGGCCGAGCCTCCACACCCTGCAGATTCGAATGGAAGAAGTACGCCACCTTTTCACTGAACTGTCGCACGTCACCGTAGAAGTCTTTGTCGTAGCTGTAGTACTTGTCGAACAGCCGCACAATGATAGCTTCCCAGATGTCGATGAGATCGGCTTCAGTCAGATCACCGCTGAGTTTGGTGGCGGCCATGGACAGCCGCTTGTGATAATTAATGTACTGATTGATCATTGACTTCCAAGGAGGTCCGGGCTTGCGATACATGCTGGACCACATGTTGAACTCATGGATTGTTTTTTCCAACGCGATCTCGAGAGGGGTCTGAGGATCCGGGATCAGGCAAAAGGCCCCTCCTGTAGTCCGCAGCAGCGTTCCATACACATCCCACAGCACGATCCGGATACCATCAATTGGCTCAATCGACGGCCTCACTTGAACAGCGACTGGTGGCGGCACACAAGGCCAGATCAAGTCACGGTCATCCAGAAACTTCGTGTATTCGGCGAGCGAGACAGCCATAGGTACAGAAGAATGGGTCAAAAAATAAAAACAGTGAACGGACCACAAGGTTAGTCTTTTCGTGGTAGACACTGCCAGTCTGGGGAGTGTCCGTTCCGGCAATCAGTTGAGCGGCCGTGATGATCCTGCTGCCCGCCGGCTCACAAAGCTGCTCTTCACAGGCGAGATTTTCCCAGGAAATGATTAACAGCAGCCTGAATCGGCGCCACAGTCCCCTCCGGGCAGGATACTGAGCGACAGCTTGCCGATCTTGGTTTCCCGGGGATCTCGCAGCGCTTCTATATCACAGTTAATCTGCGGGGCACTGTCCAGAGGAATGTTTTCCGCCGGCTGAACTGGCGTGATCTGCGACACATACGGACCACTGCAGTAAATATTGAAGGTCTTATCACAGACAGCCATTCGCTGACCGCGGTGCAGTCGGTGACCATCATCATCAACAACAGTCTTCCATGGACCGTTATAGATGACCGCCTGTCGGCGATCCAGACAGGGGCCTTCTTTGCCTTTCCATGCCTGGACAGTGACGCTCCGAAATTCGATACCATCGACCACGGCCCAGGCTTTTTCCTGGCGTGAAAGAATCTCGACGCCATAGAAACCAGCACATTCAAACGCTTCGAGAAAGGCGTCTTCGCGAAACGCGCCACTGACACAACCGCTCCACAGTCGCGGGTCACCCTGCAGGGACTGAGGCACGTCCTCGTCACTGACAATATCACTGATGATCGCTCGGCCCCCTCGACGCAGCACACGGAAGACTTCTCCGAACAGCTGATGACGGTCTTCGTTTTTCACGAGGTTCAGGACGCAGTTAGACACAACGGCGTCCATGGAATCGCTGAAGACGAGTGGTGACTCGCGCCGCAACCGGTCGGCTTCTTCTTCAGCCGCCAGCCAGTCGGCTGCCGTGTTGATCGGATGATGCTGCAGCCACTGTTCGAACTGGGCCAGATTCAGTTTCAGGTCCTGAATTCGGCCCTTGCGAAAGTCAACGTTGCTGTGACCGACCTGTTCCGCTACCACAGACTGATATTTTCTCGCCAGCCTCAGCATCTCGTCATTGACGTCGACCCCAACTACACACCCGGTCTCGCCAACGACCTGAGACGCGATATAGCAGATTTTACCGCCTCCGGATCCAAGGTCCAGGACATGGTCGCCGGGCTGGAGATGTCGTGACGGGTCGCCGCAGCCATAATCACGATCGATGATTTCCTGAGGAATCACCTTCAAATACTGAGTGTCGTAATCAACGGGGCAACACAATGAGGCTTCAGCGGCCTGAGCCGCACTGCTGTAGCGATCTCGGACAGCAGAATCGACGTTCAACGATGCAGACATGAGTCTTCCGGTTCCTGTAGTTCTTCCCGAATACTTTGAGCGGAGCCAGCAATCGCACGGCTGATCCATCCCTGAGTAGGTAAATAGCTTACCGGATGAGATTCAATTACGCGACGAATGAGCTGTTTGCGATCTTACAGCCGGCTGGAATTTCAATCGGAGTTCCAGAAGAAACACGACCGCCTTCTGACAACGGGCCGAAGTTTGTTGCCTGGTCAGCGATTACGCCATGGCCGGCAACTGAGGTGTCCGACGACCTGAGCCGGCACGAAAGCCACGCGTGCGGCATTGACATTTAGTCCGGTACATCCGGTATTTCACGACCATGAGGGTCAGCATTCGGTTGCTGCAGGTCATCTTCCAGCTGCCTTTGAACCGACGGACCAATGTAATGTTCCATCGCCTCGGCCGGACCATGCAGATGATCCGGATCCAGGTCAAAGTTTTGATCGAGCCACGATTCCCACAGCCGGTGTGACCTGACCAGTCCCTGAGCATAACGGCGGCCTTTGTCACTCAACTGTACCATTCCAGCAGACGTTTCCAGCAGGCCCCGCTGTCCAAGCCAGCGAATTGCGCTGCGAGCCGCAAGCCCATTTCCGGCCAGCCGCTGACAGTCGGACGTGGATTCTGACACCGCTGTGCCAGTCCGTTCCATACGGCGGAACAGTCCGGCCAGAACGTCTTCGGCTGCAATCCGCAGCCGGAGCTGAACGCTTCGTCGCAGGCGGCCCAGGAGTCCATATCTTGGAGCCAGCAGAATCACCGTTGCCAGTTCCACACCTGCCACGACAGCCATAAGACCGGCTGCCGATGAATTCCATCTGAGTGCCAGAAAATAGCCGATCGTCGTACAGCTGATTCCGACCAGCACCGCAATCCCCAGCATGCGCCCCAGTCGATCGGTCAGCATCCTGGCAATACAGGCGGGCACCGTCAGCAAGGCCACAACCAGGAGACCTACAACCTCCATGGCCGATACGGTCACCATCGCCACGACGGTGGTCATCAAATAATGAATCACGGAGACGCTGAATCCCAGTGTCGCCGCGTGCGTCGGATCGAAGGAGGTCAGCCGCAGTTCCTTCCAGCATAGTACGAGAAACAAAAGTGTGATGATTAGTGCGGGCACGAGCGTATGTACGGCTTTCGGCAACAGCCAGCCCAGAGTTGGTGTGAAATTCATTCCGGCAAATGCCACATCGCCAAACAGCACGCAATCGAGATCGAGGTGGACTCCTGTCGCCCGAGACACCACAACCACACCGAAAGCAAACATTGATGTGAAAACGATACCGATGCTGGAATCTTCCGGGACCGAACCAGTGCGGTGAATGAACTGAGTTGCGACTGCCGTGACAACACCCGCGGCAAGGGCACCCAAAAACATGGGAATGGGATCGATGCTGCCGGTTATCAGATAAACGGCGGCGACACCTGCCAAAACCGAATGACTCAGCGCGTCACCCAGCAGACTCATGCGTCGGAGCAGCAGAAAACATCCCACCAAAGCACAGGTCGCAGCGGACAATGCACCAACAAGTAATGTTCCAGCTGCGTTTTCCACGGCCAGCCTTGACTGGCCCAGCCAGTGGGCGATCCATACCCAAACTGTTTCGAAAGGTACCGGAATCTGTTCCGCAAACAGCGGGAATGCATTCATGACTTCACCTCCGCACGACTGGACGTCTCTGAACGCAGGATCTCTGCAGCTGCAGCGGCGAGTTCTTTCTCTGATCTGTCACGATTCCACAGCCATCCGCGATTTGGTGCAAGCATCCATGACACAACAAACAGCGCCGACGCGGTAAGAACCACCAGTGGACCGGTTGGCATTTGATCCATCCGAGCACTCAGCAGTGTCCCGGTTGCTCCAGACACTCCACCAATGCCTGCGGAAATCGTCATCATGAGTGAAAGTCGGTCAGTCCAGAAGCGAGCAGCGGCGGGCGGAATGATCAAAAGGGCGGCGGTCAATATCACACCGACGGCCGGCAGCCCGGCAATGACGGTGACCGCCGTGAGAAACATCAGCAGCAGATCGAGCCCGGTGGCCGGCCAGCCCTGTACCCGACAAAATGACTCATCGAAGCTCAGCAGCTTGAGCTCCTTATAAACCACCAGCACTACAATTCCGCAGGCAATGGCAGCCACTGCAATTTGCAGAACGTCACTGCGCAGCATGGTTGCCGCACGTCCGATGATGAATGATTCCAGGTCGGCACCACGTTCATTGCGATAGTTATTTTGAATTGTGCGTGTCAGCGCGATCCCCAGTCCATAGGCAATGCTCAGAACTGTCCCCAGAATCGCGTCTTCGCGTAACCGGGTGACACGACGCAACAGTGACATCATGAATGCCCCCGCCACACCGGTAATCAGGGCACCCGTCAGCAGGACTCCAATGGACCGACTTTGAGTCAGCAGGAACGCCATGCACAAACCGGGCAATGCCGCGTGAGCAATCACGTCACCAGCGAGAGCCCGTCGCCGCAGGTATGCGAAGGTTCCAACTAAACCCGCCGTGATACCCAGCAGTACGGTTCCAATGAGAACCAGTGTTGTTTGAGTGAGGAGAGTCACAGGATAAGGGTTGAAATTGGAGGGATGGTTCAATCCCAGGAGCATTGTGAGTTCTGTGATTACGTCGCGACAATACGAAACAAGCCCATCTGCTGCACACGATTGTGTCAGGTGTGCAACGAACCATTCAAAACTGGAACCGGCTGAATAAATCTGCACCTGGGCACACAGGGCTCAAGAGATTGTGCCGACGAATGACAAATCTCTTTTCCGAATTCCGCCCCGAAACGACCACCAACCACCCTGCCGACTATTCACTTTCTTGCTGCAGGCGCACGGCTTCAGCCATGGTATCCAGAATTGACAGCCGACCACCATATGTCGCCTGCAGATTTTCCGGAACGAATGTCGTGGCCACCGGCCCACTGGCTACGACACGAACATTCAAAAATACGACTTCGTCGAAGTGTTCGACCACCGTGCGTAAATCATGATGCACCACCAAGATCGTGCGTCCGGAGTCGCGCAGCTTCTTCAACAATTCAAAGACAATGCGCTCTGTCGCCGCATCGACACCGGCCATCGGTTCATCCATGAAATACAGATCCGCATCCTGCACCAAAGCACGGGCCAGAAATACCCGCTGCTGCTGGCCCCCCGACAGTTGACCAATCTGCCGTTTCGCGTATTCCTGCATTCCGACGCGGTTCAGACATTCCATAGCGCGCTGCCGATGCGTTGCCTTTGGCCGACGAAACCAGCCCAATTCACCGTAAGTTCCCATGAGGACCGTTTCCAGCACATTGATGGGAAAGTCCCAGTCCACAGTTTCCCGCTGAGGTACATAACTGATTCGCCGGCGCTGCTCGTTAACCGTTTTACCCCAGGCCGTGACTCGACCCCCAGCCACCGGAATGAGTCCCATGACAGCTCTGATGAGCGTACTTTTCCCGGCGCCATTCGGGCCAACAATGGCAACCAGTCCCGGTTGACAGATGGTGAGGTCCACGTTCCACAAAACGGGGCGGCGGTCGTATGCCACCGTCATATCGTGGATGTCGAGGATCGGCTCAGGACTGTCGGACGCGTTCACGGGGTTTCCTGACCGGACGGCTGAGCGCCCAAGCCCTTGGCAATTTCTCGAATATTGTGCATCACGGCGCCGGCCAGAGTTTCTTCCGCAGTACCGGCTGGGCCAGCTGTGTCCGAGTACAGAATGCCACCCACAGTCAACTCATGACCATGCGACTCGCACTCGGAAATCAGTGCCAGGATGTTGCGGTCCGATACACTTTGTTCCGTGAAAATGGCTGAGATTTTCATCTCGACCAGCACATCCGACAGTTCATTGATACGTTTCAAACCTGGTTCACTCTCCGTGGACAAGCCCTGAATGGCTTCAACACGAAAGTTGAATGTACGTGCAAAATACTGAAATGCGTCATGTGCGGTGATCAGAATGCGGCGTTCCTCCGGAATGCCGGACAGTGCTGTTTCACCGTTCTCCCGGGTGGTTTTCATGAGCTGCTGAAATTCGACGGCTGCCGCCCGATAATCGCTGGCATGAGCTGCGTCGAATTCAGCCAGTTGTTCTGCCAGCCAGATTCCGCATTGTCCCCACAATTCCAGATCAAACCAGACGTGTGGGTCGACCACTCCGTTCGCCTGCAGCAGTTGATCGGAGAATTCTTTTTCCAGAACATCCGTCACTTTGATCGTGGGAATGCCGCGATGCCGCAGGCTTTCAAGGGCGTCCTCAAACTGAGCTTCCAAATGAAGACCAGAATAAATAACCACGTCAGAATCCGTCAGGATATTAATATCCTGAGGCGAGGGGGTATAAAGGTGGGGATCGATGGCGGGACCGTCCATGATGGCTGTGATGGCCAAATGTTTGCCACCAATCTGCTGTACAAGGTCCTTGACAATATCTGTTGTGCAGCTGACGCGCAGCTTCTCTTTCCCAGCCCCCGGCCCCGCCGTCGAACCAGTGGAATCCGGGGAGGAACAACCGGGCGCGGTGATCCCCATGGCAGCGGTGAGCGTTAAAACGATGATCGATCGTGTGCGATACGTATTCATGGAGATTCTGATACCCAAATTCGATTTTTGGTCAATCAAAATTTCGGGAATCCGGGGTGATTCCCTGCATTTGCAGCCATTATTGCGCTGCCGAATGTCATCGTCCGTGTTCAGGTCGTGCGCATGCCCGGAAACTTGCCAACTTACCGCGATTACTTTCCAATTGATGAAGCAAGCGTCATCTGTTCGGACAGATGCGTGATCTCCGTCACAATCGTGTATCTACGCCAGTGCGTTACCTGCTTAAATACGGCCTCCCATGGAATACTGGTGATCTTGGGAGTTCTGGGAACGACTGTCGTGATTGGCGACAGTCATGAATTTCACATGCATGCCTGCTGCGAACGGTTTTGGATCGGACGTCTCTTCACTGGGTGAACACAAGTAGCGGCCCAAATACTGAAGCCGGTTGCAGTGGTGGAGATGGGGTGCCGATTTCCGGGGGGCCGGCAATACCGACGATTACCGGAGAATGGCTGAACGTGCGGAAACGGCGATTTCGCTGATGCCCACGTCACGTCTGGGTTGCAGACTTTACTTCCATCCGGAGAAAGGACGGATTGGAAGTACCTGTACGGAACACTCAGGACTGGTCCCGGAAACTCCGTTTGACCACAACCGTTTCCCGATTCCGGACGAGTTGATATCGACATACGACAGTGTGCATTTGCGGATGCTTGAAGTCTGCTGCGAAACGGTCGTTAGCACCGGGATGGATCCATTGTCCGGACTGGCCGGGACGTGTACGGGCGTCTCCATTGGCAACACGCTGGCGGATGGACCTCACAATCGGGCCCCAGTCGACGGAAGTGATATCCAGATTACGGGACTCCGAATTCGCAGATTTTCCGGCAGATGTGCGTGCACGAGTGATCCAGTGCACGATCGCCCACATCCACGCAAACACGCGACACGAAATGCCAGTGGCGGGCCGAATGCTGTAAGTTTCGAAATCTTTGTGAAATCTGCGCAAACAACATTACATCGTGCGTGCCATTTCTTTTGACTGAATCCGGCAATGCCCATTGAATTCGTGCCTGGTTGCCGGGAGGTAACATGATTGAGGCATAGCAGTGTTGCCGGGAAAACGTACGCGGCGCATCACAATTGCAGCACTACCATTTGTCAATCGGCCCGGACGGCACGGGAACGTGCGCATCGGTCATCACACCGGTCTGGTTGCTGTCAACCGGACCCTCCTTCCGAATCAGCCCGATCGCCACATCGAATTCAGAACGCGTACGTACCAACTGAAAGTCACCGCGCAGCCGTTTACGAACACGCATGCCTTTAAGATACCAGTGAGCCATTTTTCGAAACAGCACGATTGCCCTGCCACTGCCGAAACGCTCTTCCAGAAACTCGTATTGGTTAACCATCAGCTGCAGTCGTTCGTCAAACGTCCCGGCTGGTGTATAGATTCCGGTACGTTCCCACTCATCCAGCTGACGGAAGATCCAGGGATTCGCCAAAGCCGCCCGTCCGATTGAAACTGCGTGGCAGCCGGTTTGTGCAATCATTTCGGCCGCATCACCGACCGACCGAATATCGCCATTTCCCACAACGGGGATCGTCTCGACGGCTTCGACCACCTTGCGGATACCAGCCAGAGACACCGCCCCCCCGAAGCCCTGAGCCCGAGTGCGACCGTGGACGGCAATGGCACAAACGCCCACCTGTTCAAACGCACGGGCAAAGTCGGGCGCAGTCAACTGATTTTCATCCCAGCCCAGCCGCATCTTGACGCTGACCGGAATCTCAACGGAATCCACCACTTGCTGAACAAGCGAGATAGTCCGATCTGCGCCACACATCATGCCGGCTCCTGAGCCCGCCCCTGCGATGCGTTCCACCGGACAACCCATATTGATATCGATAGTATCGACGCCGCGACCCTGCAGAAACTGTGCGGCTTCGGTCATTGCACCGGGATCGCTGCCAAAGATCTGGACCGCGAACGGCCTGTCATGAGGATGAGTTTCGATCATCTCCAGCGTTCGCCTGTTTTGAGCAAGCAGAGCACGACAGTTCACCAGGTCCGTAGTCGCCAGCCCAACACCTCCCAGGGTTCGCACGATCACCCGAAACGGAAGCGTCGTAAATCCAGCCAGTGGCGACAGGAAATAGCGAGTGGGAAGCTTAAGACAGCCGTAACGGACGTCGCCCCGGAATCCCGGGCGCGCAACGGTAGTGTCCGACGCCGCAGACAATTCGGCATCACACTGATTTTGAAAGGCTTTTGGAACGGCACTCTTGATACTGATTACTCAGGCACGTCTGTACTCGTGATGGTGCTCCTGATGAAGAACCCGCGACGCAGACCGGCATATTCTCGTTCACGATTGAGCCTGCCATTGAGGACACGTCAGGACAAAGTGGCCAGCGCCTTGCTCGCAATCCAGAACTCCGGCCGCTGGCATCTCATCCCCATCAACATCTTCACTGCGTTAACGGCCGCATGCAGCGCCTGACAGGTCACTGTTCATTTCATAGTGGAAACCGGGGAAGCTCTCCAATGGAAATAATTGTATGACTGCTACTTCGATCGGTCCAACGCTTGGTCGAACCACGAAGTCCTGAAGCGAAGCATCTTTTCACTGATATGGAATACGGAAAAGCATCGATGGTCTGTCCGTCCCGTACTCTGTTATGCACAACGGCGATTGATTACTCTGCCGAACTGTCTGAGCACATGGACCACATCACCGCTGGGCAGCCACGTCCTCACCCTCCACAGAAACATCTCCTGAGTGAGAAATACGTGTGTCCATTTGTCGATTTCGCGGCGTGGAGGCTCATGGCTGGGCGACTGTCTGTCCATTTGGTCTTTGAACCTCTCAATGACCCGGATTCTAAGACTGGCACGCCTGTCAATACTCACCATTTATGATGACTATTACCGTTCGGATGGATTCCTGTGCCAGATTCCGCAGTTTTCATCAAAAATGGTCAATCTGCGGACAATCCGACTGCCACCACCGCAGGGATGTCCTGTTAGCGGAAGTCTCAAGTTGTGGTTGGGAGTGGAGATCTGATTCTGTTGGTCCTTAAAGCAGGTGATTGCCGTGGAGTGCCGATCATTCAGCTGTGCGACACGTATCTCGAACGACCGAATCAATGAGCGATTCAGCACACTTCCCGGGGTATAATCCAGCCTCAGAGAAGTCAATCTGTGCCTGACCGATCGACTGATATTCGCTCCTGGGTCATACAGGCGGTTCACGGTGTCATGACGTCGCTCGCTGAGATCGCTGACGACAGGCTGGTTTGAGGACTCAATCAGTCTGCTGTTCAGCGGCCATCAGTGTGTTTCTCAGCAGCATGGTGATTGTCATGGGACCAACACCGCCAGGGACCGGAGTGATGGCCGATGCAACTGTGCAAGCCGAAGCAAAATGGACATCTCCTGTCAAACGGTCGTCAACTCGATTGATTCCTACGTCAATCACGACCGCCCCTGGTTTGATCATGTTGCCCCTGATGAATTCGGGAATACCCACAGCGGCGATCAGGATGTCAGCCCGTGAAGTAATCCCTGCGATGTCTCTCGTATGACTGTGGCAGGTTGTAACCGTGGCATCGGTACCACGCTGAATTAACAGGGCCGCCATTGGTTTTCCCACAATGTCACTGCGACCGACGATCACTGCGTGCGCACCGGAGGTTTCAATATTTTCATGTGCCAGCATCTTCATGACACCATGAGGAGTACATGGCAGGAACCGCGGTCGGCCCTGGAGCATAAGTCCGACGTTCTCCGGATGAAATCCGTCTACATCTTTGACTGGCAAAATGGCGTCCAGGACCGGAATCGCATTCAATTGATCGGGAAGTGGCAGCTGAACCAGAATTCCGTGAACGTTCTGGTCCTCATTTAACTGTCGCACCAGGTCCAGCAATTGCAGTTGGGCAGTTTCCTGAGGTAAACGATGCAGCGTACTCTTGAGACCACATTTTTCGCAGGCTCGTTCTTTGTTGCGTACATACACCTGACTGGCAGGATCGTCGCCCACCAGGACCGCCACCAAATGAGGTACAACACCGGTGCGACTTGAGAATTCAGCACTGTCGTCGGCAATCAGGCGACGTTCTGCCGACGAGATCTGCTTTCCGTCAATCAGGCGTGCGGCCATGAATACGTGTCCGGTATGATCCATGATCTGGCGGGACTTGTCGTAACAGAACAGGTACAGTGTTCTCGTGATTTAGTGAGTGGAATACAATTCCATGCACATCCGTTCAGAATGAATTGGGACAAATATGAGTTGAGGGCAGCCAGTCAGCCCAATGACAGTCAGGAAAACCTGCGTGACACTGGAAAAAGCCGATGCCATCGTCATTCGGCAGACAGACTTCAGCGAATCCAGCCGAGTGGTGACTTTGTTCAGCAAAGAATTCGGGAAGCTCTCGGCGCTGGCGAAGGGTGCCAAGAGACTCAAAGGGCCCTTTGATGCTGCTATTGACCTGCTTTCCAGGTGTCGCGTAGTCTTTATCCGCAAGTCCTCCGACAGCTTGGATCTCCTTACGGAGGCCCGGCTGGTGTCTCGTTTTACGCCGCCAGGAAAGGATCTCACGTCCCTTTACTGCGGCTACTACGTAGCAGATTTGCTCAACGGAATGACCGCAGAATACGATCCTGCACCGGAAATCTTCAATCTGGCAACGGACACCCTCGAAAAGCTGGTTTCTCCTGATGAGGTCTCACTCACTTCAGTTGTTGAATTTGAATTGGGAATCCTTCGATACTCGGGAGTGCTTGGCAGTCTCACGGAGTGCGCCGCATGTGGTTCACCCCTGACACAGCCAGCTCAGCCATTATCCAGCGAATTTGTCCACTGGGTCAGCCAGGGAGGACTCCTGTGTGCCGATTGTCGACGACCGGAATACGATGGCCGAACTATTTCGGCCGGATCCGTCGCGGCAATCCGCCAACTGAGTTCCGAGGTCTCTCAGCTGTCCGGTCGTGTACGCCTCACAAAACAACAGATCAATGAGTGTCATCAATTCGCCGTCTCAGCCATTACCAGCGTCATGGGACGTCGCCCTGCAACGCTCCGCTATCTGGACGTGGGCTGAAGCTCGGACGTCCAGCGCACAAAGTTA
>CAUZPL010000105.1:0-19601 GCA_963581585.1 Planctomycetota bacterium | reverse complement strand
TCAAGACGTGGTTCGTCGCCGACTTCATCCGACGAATCCAGCCACACGACCAACTGCACATCAGTCAGAAGTTGTTGATAGTCCGGACGCGTGTTGCCCGGTGAACCGAGCGGCCGTTTCTTCACTCGCCACACCGTTCTCAGCACGACACTCACATCGGGATCACCGAATCGTCCAACGGTCACGCGACACCCCAAATGCCGATTTCGGTTCGTTTCTCCAACCAACGCCAGAAGGAAACCGTAGCACGTTGATGGAGGTGGAATTGATTCCGTTTCCAGATACTCGCGTGCATGGCCTTTTCGAAAGCAGGCTATCGGCACAGTGATGTAGAGACCCAACATCGTGAATCCTCCTTAGCCGACAAGCCGGGCGTTAATTCGTTCGTTCGCTGTGTTGATCGCAGCTTTGACGCCCATTACCCTAACACCGGCACTTTCAAGTGATGTTGCCAGCGCGGCCGTCGAGTCTGCTGTTCCGAAGACCAGTTCGTCGGACGAAATGTCACCGGATTCGATTCTCGCGATTAATGCGTTGGCATTGATGGTCTCGCCGCCATCGTCTGTTCCGAAGCAATACAACAGACGCGGTGCAGGATCCTCGGTGATTCGCAGGATGAGAGACTCCGGAGAGAAGTCGAAAAGGAATCGGCCGTGGTTGCCGGCAACCGTACGCAGACTGCCGAGTGCAGTAATGGCTTTTGCGGCGCGGGAGGCATTGCGAAGCCGTTCCGGAGTCATTGCAAATCCGAACTGGTAACGCGTCGCGTGAACTTCGGTACCGTATGGAACCGGGTTGCTGCCTTTCTTCTGAGCGGACGGAGTTGCGTCTGGCGATGCGGCGTTGAATGTCACGTCACCGAACCAAGGGGTCAGTGAAACAGCTCGTGTGATTTCAAGCACGCCCCGGCGAACGTTGGCAGATCCGGATTCTCCTTCTTCCTTCGCGGCTTCCGCCGTCATAAAGCCGAGCAGGTCGTCGTCTATGAACGTGTTGCTACTTGCCTTCGCCCATCCTTTGAATTCGTGATCCTGCCATGTGTTGACGCGACTGTCTTCATCCCAACGGCGGTTCGTTCCCGCTGTTTCTGCGTCGCCAAGCAGGCGTCTGAGGGCAAAGCGAATTGATTCAGCACTCACTGTTGAGTGGGGGGCTCCATGCCAAATGAGTTTCTGAAGTGTTGTGATGTTCCCTTCAGTTTCTGCACGATTGTTTGCTGCCGTTCCAAACGGCGTTACGACGTTTCCGAAGACGTGAAGTGACATGACTGTGCTTTCGCTATAGAGATAGATCGTGATGGATGACGAAATCAGCAGTGCCGTGGTTATTCCTCGTCTGATGATTCCCCAGCGGATTCATTCGCGGCGTCGATATCGTCCGACCCTTTGCCCAAGTAGCTGGCGAGTCCCAACAGGGCCAGGTCTCGGGTTTTTTGCCACGCCGCATCAGACAACATGGGAAGAATCGTCTGCCAGTTGTCCTGCAGCACTTTGTTGACTCCGGCTCGGCTGAACAGATCACACAGTGGTTTGCGGAACTGTTCACTTGTTTTCGCGCCAGAGAACGCCATACGCCAGCGGTTATACTCGTTCTTCCAGCGATTCTTCATGGCTACCGAATTGTTCTCGTTTTCTTTGGCAATGACCGCGTAACGTCTCCTAATCGACGCATGCACGGCACGCACGACGGTGGACTCGCCTTTGTCTGACCACGGGATCGTTTCAACCATCTTGCTGAGACCTTTCTTTTCGAAGGGAAGCTTTGTTCGAAACGGACGCTTGCTGACAGGATCGGTTTTGATGAACAGGTCGACGAAGTTGTGATACCAAGGTTGACCGCGTGCCAGATTGGTGGCGACCAGCGGACGAACGATGCTGTCCATCCAGAAGGACTCTGTTCGCTTCCTGACGCTCTTCTTTTTGCCGCGACCTTTCGATTCTTCGACTTCGCGCGTCACAATTCGCGGTGGAAGTTCGCTGAGTGCGACTTTGAACTGCTCAAGCGAATCATCGGTGGGCTTCTGCACGAGTTCTGTGGCGACGCGTGATTTCAGCTGCTTTGCCCAGGGCCTGGGTTCGAATGTCACCACATGGCAACCTGGAAGATCAGCTCGCTGAATCTTGTCTTCGGCCAGTACCCGGAGTTGCGTCTGGAGTGCCGCATCACTGGCGACGGACACCTGACAGGCCCGAGTGGTTAGGGGAGTCATCGCCTGCCGAATTGTCGGGAATTTCGTCAAATCCTCGACGTCAGGAATCAGCAGGACTCCACAGCCGCGATTGATCGACAGGGGAAGACAGCCGACAATCGCGAAATAGAGGGGCAGAACGAGTTCCGGAGTTTCCTCCAGCCTGGTTGGTCCGGAGAATGCGACGTGTCGAACAACGGCCCCCGGACTCAGCTTTCCCGTAACCTTTATGGCTGTTTTTTTGATTAGGCCTTTTTTGAAAGCCAGTTCTTTCCATCCCTCTTGGTGTTTGTACGACGCAAGTGCCTTGTATGCATATTGAATCTCTTTCTTCGGATCGTCTTCTGGCTTGTAGGTCTTCTCCGTCTCATTCTTTTCCAGCGTGCGTGTCAGTCCATGTTGTAGAAACGTAAGAATGATGCCGCGTTGCAGATACGCGCGCACGGGTTCAGAGGGGATGATTGAACCATATTGTCCCGGCAGAAAGAACAGGTCGTCTTTGACCTGGAGCGAATACTCGAACAGCGCCTTGAGCCAATCCCCGGCGTTTTCTGGCTTACCGATGTCGAGCGTCACACGTGTTGCTTCGATCTTCCACGGCGGACCAGACTTCTTCCAATTGCCACCGGGAACGTCAACTTTCTTTTTTCCTCGCACATCACGTTCGATCGCCTTGAGACTGCACACCAGCCCTCCCAGTCCGGCGCGATGCAGCATCGTCATGCCGGGGGCAAAGAGATCGAATTTCAGGTGCGTCGCTTCGTCTGCAGTTGTCACAGCCATCGTGCTCCTCGTTCCTTGCCGTACTCAACTGTTCCCTTAGGCGCAACCAGGTACCCGCCACGCCTTCGCCACTCTTTCCAGGCTGTGATGTGTCTAGGCACCGGCATTGGGATTGCAACTCGGATGAGTTCTGCCTTGCCGTCCGCGACACGACGTGCGTCCTCTCCGGCCATGACCACTGTGACACTCGACGATGAGTCACGCAGGCTGTCGACCTGAGTACGCGGGCCGCCTTCAATCCAGGTCGAGTCACCAAGTCCGGGAATTTTGTCGTCTACGCCCAGTTGTTCCCACGCGTTCGCAAGTAAGCGTTGGCTAATCGCATTCGTACCGATGTTGGTCAGCCATTTGCGTGTGCGCTCGGGCCAGTTGCCGTACGTCCTGAGATCATATGGCATGACCTGCAAATCCCCGTCGTCTTTTCGCGGTTCGACCACAATGAATGGCATCGTGTCTGGAGGAGGAACGCCAGTTTTCGGCGGCTTTGCATGTCGGTTCAGGCGGCCAAGACGTTGAATGAGCGAAGGGACGGGACAAATTTCGGATACCATCAATGTTGCAGATATGTCGAGACTCATTTCAGCCACCTGAGTGCAGATGGCCAGGCAGCCGGTCGCACTCGATTTAGGATCAAACGCTTCCATAACAGCGCGATGTTGGTCGATTCGGTCTTCGTAGCGAAACCGACTGTGGTAAGTCAGCGGCTTCAGCTCTGCGAACTGATCCGCGACCTGCATGGCCCGATCGACCACGTTGCAGATCCAGAGGACTCGGCCGCCGCCGCGAACTTCGTCTCGAACCTTCTGGGAAACATCATCGGCCGGCAGTTGGTGATATCGGTGAAGTTTCTCCAGTTCCGACGCACCATGGATGACGGACAGCTCATCATCCTGATCTGCCAGCACTTCTCGGATCGCCTGCAGTCTCGCAGCCGGCAGGCTTGCCGTCATGAGCAACACCCGCAGCCCTTTCAACTTGTGCAGAAACTGAAGGAGACAACCAAACAGCTTGTCGTCGTACGCGTGAATTTCGTCAAAAACATAGGCCGCCTGTGCGAGGGCAGGCCATGCATAGAGTCCGCGCCGCTGGTTCTGCATGATGCCCAGCACAGTATCCACTGTGCAGCAAACAACGGGCGTTCCCCATGCCCGCAGCGACGCGATCTTCAATTCATCGTCGTCCTCATCGTCGCGTGCGTTGAGAATCTCATCGAAATCAACGGATGCGCGACTGTGGAACAGTTTTGCTCCCAACTTCGATTGAGCCACCCCGTCATCAAACAGATACCCTCGAAATCCTTCCGTCGCGGTGCCGGTCGTCGGATAGCAAAAGTAGATTCGTTGTCCGGGGCACTGCCGCGCAGCCCACAACCACGCAGCTACTGTCTTTCCAGAACCACAACCCGCTGTCACAAGAGTCACGCGTGCATGAGAATCGGCCACCTGCAGCTGAAATGGCCTTTCCGAGTTACAACCGAGACGGTCACGAACAAGCTGTTCGATGTCACTTGGCTCAGGCTTCACAGTTAATGACTCGGAAATCCACTTTGTCTGATCATCGATTCCCAACGATTGTTCTGACAACGCTGAGCCGGCAACATCCGCTGCGACAAGGCAGGCCTTCGCACAGGCACAGAAAGACTGCCACGGTTCAACGTCGACCCAAGCGAGGTTTTGAATAACTGTATCGATATGGAGCGTCTGTTTGTGAATCTGTGCTACGACGTTGTCGGCAACTGATGAACACCGCAACTCTTCAGTGGGCAGCGGAATTAACGGTTTCGACGCGGGGAACACCTCGTTCAACCATGATGTGATTTCAGAGAAATCGGCACGCCCGGTCAGAAACGAAAGTTTGGAACCTGCTCCGTCAATGTGATCCGGTGGTGTTGGACGGTGTACCGCCGGATGATGCCCCGCCACGCAGCAGAGTACGATGTCGAAGTCGCTGCGTTCATGCAAAACCGACATAGCCCATTCACGAACGTTGTCGAGATGTAGCCACCACCACGACAGCCACTCATGGCGCACAGCCTGTCGATAGTCATATGCGGCGCGGTCGGCAGTCCCGCAAAGCATCCCGCGAAAGTGGTCATTCGCTTTTCCAACGTCGTGCACGGCTGCCGCCAAAGCGACGATCCTGCGAAATCGCGGCAACTTGTGCGTCGAAATACCAAATGCGGCCAACATCGCACTACCGGTTGCCGCGACAACCGCATCACTGGCAGCATGGACATGTTGAAGATGTCCCAGCAATGTTGCGGCAAACGTGACCTCTGCGTTTCGGTCGACGCTCTTTGCCAGAAGTATTTCGGAATTCATCATCGTGCTGTCGATCAGACCTGTGCGTCGCTGATGCGGGACATATTTCCTTTCGGCACAAACACGCCACATCCCATACGCCTGCGACCGCCGACACCGCGTTCCTGAATCGTGACGGACTCCATTGCCGTCAGCCCCTCCAGGACCACTTCGAAGCCAACCACTTCCTTGTCTCGAATGCGAATTGTCCGTCGTTTTCCAACGGTCAGGATGACCTGTTCGCTGATCTCCAGCGAATCTAGTTGCCGCTGTACGGCGGAGCCGAATTCATCGGCATCTTCGAAGCCTTTGATAGTGACCAGGCGGGACCGGAGTGTGGTAGTCGGTTCGAGGGCTCGGACCCGGGGGACGCCCAGGCTGATGCTGTGGTCGCCGATTCGGATTCGTTTACCGGTCAAGGTGATCAGCTCGCCGATCTTATGCTGCGGCGTCCGAATTCGAACCCTGCTCCACGGCATGATCTGCAGCATGCGATTGCCAATCTGAGTGCCACGAATCGGATGCACGGCGATGCCGTTTTCGGAATGAACGGCAGTCAGGGCTCGTGATAAGCCTGCATATAAGTGGTAACCGTGGTCCACAGTGATTGCGGAAGTGGAAGACACCGGGAACTCAAGATCCAGAACCATAAGACGTTCTCCTGACATTGAGGTTGCACGTCCGTATCGGAATGCCGCCCAATCATTGATTGCACGTCACCGCGAATTTCGTCACTCAGCTTCCGTGGCTCAAGCACTGTTGCCCTTGGCAACGAAGCTCACGATTCAGCGTTTGATTTCTTTTTATGTCGAGTTACCAGTGCCGACGTGGATACTCGTATGGTGAATTGAGGACTGGTTAAAAAATCTGCGGTCATTGCTCAACCGACACCGCATTCATTCATAAAACGGACCCTGTTCATTCTTACGGGAAGGATTGCGAGATAGCACTTAGTGCGACCGGATTCGTCGCCGACTCCTTTCACTTTTTCACTCACCGAAACTCATCCCGATCGTCCTTGCTCATCTTCCGCCAGTGTGATGTCATCCACCGCGTACCTCACATAGTGCCAAGCCAGACCTGCAGCGACAAGTGAACCGTTAATCTGAGTGCCGTCGTGATAAATTTCACCGATCGTACGGTCGTATCTGTCCTGGCCATGTGAGACGACTTTCACAACATTGCCCAGGACGGAATCTTTCAATGCCTGAGTTGCATTGTTACCGAAGGGCTGTCCACGTTCCGGACAGTCGATTCCATGCAGCTGGATGCGAATTGTTTCTTTGTCGTCAGTCAGGACATCAATGGTGTCACCGTCGATGACCTTGATCACTTTTCCCGTGAACTCGCTGGCCGTTGTGACGGCTGATGGTTCAATAACCTGAGTTTGTGACTGCTGTTCGGGCGCAGATGCACCGCAGCCGAACAGTACCAGCAACACAGTTAGTGGAAGTTGTGTTTTCATGGTGCTAATTCGCTTTTGCAAATTAACGGAAGTATCGTGGCGTTGCCCTGTGTTGCACAGAATGCGGTTACTTAAGTGGTCGTGTTGTTTTGCAGGCGAGGAACACCCAAATGACAGAAGCTCTTTACCGAGTAATCTTGCCAAATGGTGACAAAACTAAGCCATACTCAAAGGCAAAAAGTTCACAGGCTTTTGATGCGGGGAAGATTCATCCGGATGCGGTTGTTGACGTAGATGGCTCGCGGATTGACGTTGGTAAATTTTGCGAGACAAAACGGAAAGCAAAACCCAAGCCTTCCAAACGGATGACGCTTGAGATGTATGACTGCCCCAAGTGCGGGGCTTCTATTGCGGCAGAGAGCAGTGCGAGTGTTTTTGAATGCGAATATTGCGGCTGTTCTTTCGCTCCCAAGCGGGAAAAGGCCTCTGTAGCAACGGCGGGAAATTTCGCCATATTGGCTAAACGGGCAATATCCAGAGAGCAATTCGGGAAAGCCCTTCAACTCATCGAACAGGGCCTCCTCCTAAGCCCCCACGACGAGGCCTTGCTGGCCCTGGAGGCTCAATGCAGGACATCACTCGGCATGGTGGGAGCAGAAGCGGCGGAAGGGCTGTCAACCCAATCATTGGTGGATCAGGCACACAATCGGGCCCAGGGTGTTTTGAGCGAGTACAACATTAACATGAAGGTTTATGGGACCAATAACAAATGTTGGCTGGCGTATAATCATAATTGTGACTCGCCCGCTGATTTAGATTTGGGAATTCGTGCATGTCGACACGTGCTTTCCCTCGATCCTTCAGACCCTTCGGGGGACATCCATAATACCCTAGGCCTTTTACTAATAGGAAATGGAGAGAAAGAAGAGGGAACAAAGGCACTGGAGACAGCTGCCGAGAAGGCACCCTCGGACTTTACGATTCAAGAAAATTTGAAATCGGCCAAATCCGACTTTTCTGGTTGTGCAGTTCTTCTCCTGCTGCCCCTTATTGGCTTCATTCCTTTGTTGCGCAGGCTCTCCTTCGATTGAGTTTGGTTTTCCTAGGACTAGCCGCATTTTCAGGCGGTATGGGCTGAACTACGGGTGCTTGCAAGTGACGTCTGCCGGCAGCACTGTCCCTCGGTTCGAAAAGTGATTGTCTTGCGGCAGCGCATCGCGCGACCGTCATGACACCCGACCGGAATCTGTGTCTCCAAGTTCAACCATCTGTTCGCGAACCTCGTCGGACAGATTATCACAATTCAGGATTAGTCGCCGAAGCTGGCTCGATTCCCGGTTCCCGCGACTTCCGATCGAACTTCCGATCGTTTAAGACCTCGGGAAGCAATCGGAAGGCGGAGTCAAAGTTGAGGAAAGGATCCGTATGGCCAGTGTTTTGGTTGCTCAGATAAGCAATCCACAAGCTGAGTCAAAGCTATGTCTATAAGGGGCCGTAACTAAAAAAGGACTTTTAATCCGTAGGTCCAGGGTTCAAGTCCCTGCGCCCTCAATGTTTTTACTGGCTTTTGCACGATGCGTCATCCTGAAGTCTCTGACTTCCGGTGGAAGTTCCGGTTGTTCGAGTTCGTCGAAGACCTGCCAAGCACTATCCGCAATCTCGTCAGCTTCCTCATCTGCGTAAAAGCCAAGCGTGGTCTGGAGGCTCGTGTGGCGCATCAGGTCTTTAAGAACCTTCGGCCTGGCTCTGGAAGCCCATCGAGTACCGAAGCTGCGTCTGAGGTCATGTGCTGAGGCAAACTTCTTCTGTGACACTCTTACGCCCGCACCTCTGCCTATTGCCGAAATATGAGCGGAGACGGTATCGACTCGTGTCAGGTCTCCCAGGGCACGTTGTGACAAGATCTTGAACACGTGACCGGTCCTTTCTTCCTCGGGAGCAGCTTCCAGCATTTCCACGAATTCGGGAGCGATGGGCGTGAGTCTTTCCTTGCCGCTCTTGTCCGTCTCCGCCGGAATAAGGAACATCGGCCTTCTTCGATACAAATCCACAGCAATTGCGCCGGTGTTCTGATCCCAGCTGAGGGTTAGTGCTTCGCTCAATCTGAGACCCCCGAAGAATAATCCTCTCAGCAGTTGCTGGGAGCTGCTTTAGTTCCGACAACGTCATCCACCTTTACCAGCATCCTGTCCAGCTCCTCTGCCGTAATTGCCCTGCCTTTTGCTTTTGGCCTGGAGGCTCCCTTTGGCATCTGCACGTGAGGTGCCTTCGGGATCATGCCCAGTCGTTCGGCGCGTCGCAGCAGTTTTTTGAGATTGCGCAGGTGCTTGGCAACAGTCCGTTTCGCCATCTTCCTCGGCAGTCCTGCGGTGAAGACCCTGATCATGTCCGCGTTGAGCTGCTGCACGGTCTGCGGTTTGCAGATATCTTCAAGCTTGGCGAGCGTGTATTTAATGTCATCGACTGAAGACTTAGCCAGACTCCGCGACTCCGCATCAACATATTCGTGCTTAAAGGTTTTTCACTCTGCTCGGTGCTTCTTCGTCCACCGCCCCTCTTCAATGTCTCGGAGAATCGCGCCCGCTTTTCTGTCTGCCTCTCTCTTGTTTTTGGTCCGAAGGCTGAACTCCTGCCGTCCTTCGGTAGGATGGTAGAGCTCGATGTAGAAATTCGGTGAAGACTTCCGCTGGTAGACTGTAAATCTGATTGATGTACTCACTGTTCTGCGCCTTCTGAGTGGTACGTGGTTTTGTTTGACAATCGCTCGAATGTCAGACCTGGCGACGGGTCAGGACATGTGCTCGCAAATTTTGTCGAGCCAGCCTTGCCGATCGGCCGTTTGGTATGCGCTGCTGGGTCCTTGTTTTTGAAAAGCTGTTCGCGTCTCGAATTTCTTAGCTGCCTCATCACAGCGTTCATAGGTCCAGTAACCGTTTGGTTTTCTTGGCCTCATGTGCTTGCAAATTTCGTCGAGCCACTTGTGTTTCTGGGCGGCGTAAAATGCTCCGCCTCCGGCTTTCCGAAACTCCGTTCGCGTTTTATGCTTCTTCGCCTGTTCATGACAAAGTGTTTTGGTCCAGTAACCCTTTGGCTGCTGTAGGCGTTTCAGGTGGGTGAAAATTTCGTCGGTCCATCTGCTCCGCCATCGAACAGACTTTTCACGACGTGAAGGAAGTCCTCGGATCCGGGCAACAACAGGTTCGCAACGTGTGGTGCAATATCGCCTGCTGGAATCTCTGCCTGTGGCTGCACACACTGGTCGAACTCTGGTCGAACTCTGGTCGTGGCGTCGTTCCGGCACGACCCTGAAGCAACGAGGCGAACGACCATGAGACGAGCCCTCGCGCAGGTCCAGTCACGCCGATCGCTTCAAAACCCTCAGAAAACACGTGCTGCGCGAATCATTTTCCAGGCTTCCCCGCCTCCAGTGATCGAAACGAAAAATCCAGTCCCTGTTCAAGGCACTGACAAGACTCGCAACCTGAGCTAATGACATGTCTGAAAGTGCAGCTCCAGCTGAGCCACTCGTTTCTCAAGTTCCGCGTTGCGTTTTTCCAGCTCAGCATTCTGAGCCCGCAACACTCGAATAATGGCCTGAGTCTCGGGGGGAAAGCCCGCGATTTGTTCTTCAGTGATCTCCAACGACATGCACGAACATGTCCCAGATTTTGCGATCCTTGAAAAAACTAATCACAGACCGTGAACGGTTACGCCGGAGTCTTTTGGACGGAGTTTGAGACCTTCCAGCGTCGGTCTCGCGACAAGAGCGCGGTATTAGGAAAGTTTTATGATGGTTCCACCAATACCCTGATGTTTGATGAAAACATCAACGCGGGCGAGTTCGGCTGGGGCCACCCATCGGTTGGCAGCAGCTTGTTTATCTTTCCGATTGAGCCGGACATAGAATCACGCGCAGTCGTAAATTGTCCGGGTCCGGACAACACCAATGTTGCCAATGCCCCCGAGTACATTATGCGTGACGAGTCCGGGACTGCGACTTCGATTCCGGATTGCCCGCGCGCACCGGCGTTCCCAAATGAATCGCGTCAGGGTCCGAATTGCATTCATGCATTACGCAAATTGGGAGCTCCGTATCTCAACTCGAACCACTCCGGTCTTGTTGTCGTTTCATTCTGCGATGGTTCTGCCCGAACACTCAACGAATCGATTGACCACACGGTTTATACAAGACTGATGACTCCGGATGGCACCCGTCTGCGATCCGTACCCGGTGGTTTCAACTTGGAAGAACCACTGGACGGCACTGCATTTTGAATCTGTGCGCCGGGGACGCAAATGCAACAGTAGAACTCTAAATGGTCGCTCCAGAATGATATTGAGGTGAGACACCATCATTATGACGTGCGTCAAGAGCTTCCCGAGACTATCGTTGCAATTGTTTATTTGAGGTTGCGAAGTGATGCAGCCATATCTCTACCAACGCGACCGGCGTCTGCGTCGCCCACTGAGAATCCGGAATTCTGTTCGCAGAAGGATTCCCGCTCAGCGGGTGGGCCAGGGTCTGCCGGATTCCGTGGCGTCGATCATCTGTTGCAGCTTCTGCGTCAGCGACCCAGTGGCTTTGGTGATGAATGCTTCGCCTTTCTCGGCGGTGGCCAGTGAGGCCTCTTCCTGACGCTTGCGGTCTCGCGCATTCTCGCCCCGAACACGCTCCAGTGGCCGTCCGTCACGGGTGAGGAATTCTCTCACTTCCGGTGTAAAGTCGGATTCGTAGTTCAGCTGCGCCGCGTCGTACTCCTCCATCGTGACAGAGCGCACACGACCTGGGCAGTACGCCAGGAACATCGAGGTTTCAAACTCCCCTGCATGACCGGGCCCCGGATTTGATTCCATGATCTTCGCCAGAAAATCCTTGGGAATTCCCAGCCAGTACGAATCGCTGTCCAGAGTGATTCCCAGTTGCTTTCGCCATTCGGGCAACATGTCTTTGAGCGGCTGGTGATTGCCGCTGTGACCGTTGAGTGCCAGAATCGTGCGGATGCCGTGCGCTTGCAGGCTGCTCATCACGTCGAACACGTATGCCTGAAACGTCGACTTGCGAAGAGTGATTGTTCCCTTTCGAGCCATATGATAGAACGCATAGCCACAGGGACTGGGTGGAGCAACGATGACCTGCGGATAAAGCCTCAGCGCCACCTGCTGGGCAATGAGCGTTGCGTTGGCAACGTCGGCGACCAGCGCCAGATGTTCGTTATGCTGCTCGATCGAGCCGGTGGGAATGATGGCCGCTTTCAAACGCCCGCTTTCCAGCCATTCGCGGATTTCTTTGCGGGTGTTCTCCCACAACAGGACTTTTTCCGGGTTCACGAACGGTCCTCCGGACAGTGGCGCCGACAGGGCCGAAAACGGCAACTTTCCCGGTGTCTGTGCAGAGGCCCGTGCATCCGGAACACCATCGATCGTCCCGGCCGCCAGTGCGCCGGTGACCGCCGTGCTGATAGAACGAAAGATCCCGCGGCGACTCATGAATTTGCTCATTACTTCTTCGATTCTGCGAAACAGGTAAGATTGAAAGCGGTATTGCTGTGCTCCGGAACCAGCTTTCGCCGCCTGAATGCACCGTTGCGGATGACAGCGTTCACCCATCATTCCCGGATTCAAATCAGAGATCCAGTGACTTGCGGTTGTCCCTGTTGCCGACCTCGTGCGCCGAGTGTGCGGAATTCAACCGGGTCCGACTTACCTCAGAGGTCCTCATGTCGCGTCCGTAAATTGCCGCCGTGGCGACAATTTGCGATATGCGGTCCCACGCACAGCATATTGTGGACCGGTTCCTGTGGGGCTACAGCTGGAACAGCGGCCATCATCACCCGCCGATGGATCTCGTCTCGCTGTACGTCCATCAGACTCAGCCGGATGATCTCAGCCGAGGCCGGGCAAAGCTCTTTGACGCAATGACGGTGTATCCCACCATCGCCGAAGCATTGACGCGCGGAGGCGAGAAGCTGGCTGTTGACGGCGTGTTGCTGATCGGCGAGCACGGCGTCTACCCGCAGAATGTCAAAGGTCAGGCACTGTTGCCTCGCTACGAGTTCTTCCAGAAAATCATTGAGGTATTCCGTCAAAGCGGTCGCAGTGTGCCGATCTTTAACGACAAGCATTTGTCCTGGAAATGGTCGAGACCGCCAAAGAGCTGAAATTCGCCTTCATCGCCGGTTCGTCGATCCCGGTCGTGCCGCGAATCCCTGCAGTTGAAATGCCCTGGGAGGCCGAGATACAGGAAGCGCTGTGTGTGGCGATCGGTGCTCCCGACGGCTACGACATTCATGCCCTGGAGGCGATCCAGTTCATGGTGGAACGCCATGAAAGCCGGATCGTGGGAGTCAGGGGGCTGGGACCCGGGGTTCTTTGAGACTTGTCTGTGCCGCAGTCACACACTCGCACCGGCTCGGGACGGTTTCAATCACGTTTATCCGGCAATTGATCAGATGCCGGGCCTGGTAAGGCTGGAACCGATCGCCTACCGTATCGAGTATGCCGACGGACTGAAGGTGACGATGTTGCTCCTGGAGGGCTTGGTCGGAGATTTCACTTTCGCCGCGCGGCTGAAAGGGCGTCGCGAACTCCTCTCGACGTTGATGTATGTGCCGCACCCACAGCAGGGCCATTTCTTCAACCCGCTGATCAACAACATCGAGAAAATGTTTCTGACCGGTAAGCCGACTTATCCGCTAGAACGAACTCTGTTGACAACAGGTCTCACAGAGGCTGGCGTGGAGTCTTTATGGAGGGGACAGGTTCCGTTGAAGACTCCGCATCTGGCGATATGTTATACGTCCACGAAGGAATCGACTTACTGGAAATCCTGATCGTCCGGTTCGTGACGCTCTCCTCAACCCACAAACAAGGTCGGTAGCAATGCAACGACGATCATTTCTGCAGTCGCTGGGCGCGACGACGTCCGGAGCCGCCCTGAGCCAGCCAGCTCGACCCTCCGCGGCGATCACCGCCAGTTCGCCACCGGCAATTGGTGAGCCGCGGGTCTTCTTTTACGACGATGGTCGACATGCCAGTCCGCTGTACCAGTTTGCCCCGCCACTCACTCCCGAAAACTATGTGTTCGCTGTCGATCAGCTGGTGGGAACCGGCGTTGATACATTATTTCATTCGGCCGGACTGGAGGGCGGCGTTGTTCAGTATGATTCACAGGTCGCCCAGAAGTGGGGCGACAACGTAGACGTCTGGTCACACGAAATCTTCTACCGCGCTTCAAGAAATCTGCAGCGATTGATCGCAGACGGGCATGATCCCATGAAGCTGCTGTGCGATCGTTGCCACGAAAAGGGCTTCTGGTACCTCCCGACGGCACCGGTTTGCGTTATCGGTGGTCATCGCGACACCGATGCCGGCTACGGTCGAAAGTCTGATTTCGTGTTCGACAACCCGCAGTTTTACGTCGGCGACGACGACAGTGATCCGCGCTCCGCGCTGCTGGGTCGGTTTTTTCGATCGTCACGAATGAACTTTCTGATTCCGGAGGTGCGCCACGAACGGTTTGTGATTTTTGAGGAATTGCTGACGCGATACGAAACAGACGGCATCGAGCTGGATCTGTCGATCGACAATGAGTTTGGACCGTTCTGCCGACTGAAAGAAGCGGACCAGATGGCGCCGCTGCTGACTCGGTGGATTGCTGATCTGCGCGCCGTCGCCCGCAAAGCGGAAGAGATTCAGCAACGCCGAAAACGGATTTACATTCGGATCCCTGCCAGTCCTCAGTTAGCTTGGAAGATGGTTGGCTTTGACGTGCCCACCTGGGTGGAGGATGGTCTGGTCGACGGCCTGGTGTGTCTCAGCCCGTATAAGAAGGAGACTCCGACAGACCGAATTGTGCTGCTGGATCAGGATCCCGACGTGTCGTCGGCCGTTGAACTGACACGTGGCACCCGGTGTCGCACACTGGCCGCGCTCACCACATACCTTGGCCGCACTCCCCACAAGCACGCCACCGCCCCCATGATCTGGGCGGCGGCGGCCAACGCGTGGGACCGCGGGGTCGACGGAATCGGCATCGCCGACGGCATGTGGGCTCCCAACGGCTGGCCCTGGACCAGCGACGAATACGAAACGCTGCGTCTGCTGGGACATTCCGACTTGCTGGCAACGGCCGACAAGGTTTACCGTGCTCATTCCGGAGACAGCGGTCCTGACGTCCCCAAGGGGCTTTTCCCGGTGCCCGGCACCATGCTTCCCCGCTCGCTGCCCGAAGGAGCCTCGCTGGAAGTCCCGCTCCGAATCGCCGACGACCTGGACTACTGGCTGCAGCAGGAACAGGTGGCCGCGATTCATCTGCGTCTGCGACTGGGGAATTTCGACACGGATCTCAACGAGGCACAAGTGGAGCTTAACGGTCAACGTTTGCCGTCGACCATTCTGCAGAAACTCGACCGTCACTTCCGCGTGATACCCAACGGTATTGCCGGACCGTACGGATACCTGCTGGACTATCTGCTCCCACCGGAGCTATACCCCAAACGACGCGACAACCTGGTCGCGGTCAAGCTGGTCAAACGGGACCCCAGACTCAAACCTGATGTCGTTGTGTACGACGTTGAATGTGCGATCCACTATCACACGCATCGACACTTCGAACGGACCGCCATCGATTCGTGACACAACCGCAGCGTCGAGTGGCGGCATCAGCTTCAATGAAGATGTTACGAAGACGACCTGGAATCGAGGACAATCCATGCAACTGTTGACACGCCGAGAATGGATCACCTCCACGGCCGGACTGTTCGGGGCGATAAGCGTTTCGAACAGTCCGGCGGCCGAGTCCGGTCTGATCACGGATATCGTTGACGCCCACGTTCATATCTGGACGGCCGACACAGAGAAGTACCCACTGGCACCCGGTTTTACCACGCAGGACCTCTGGTATCCCAGCTTCTCGGCCGAAGAAACGATTGAGCATGGCCGTACCGCGGGAGTCAACCGCTTCAATCTGATCCAAATGACCTGGTATGGTCTGGATCACAGCTACATCATCGACGTGATCGCCAATGATCCGGAACACTTCGTTGGTACCGGGATCGTTCCCGCGGTGACGGATGTCGCACTGCCGAGTCCCGATCGGACGATGGTGGCGCTTGCCGAACACGGTGTCTACGCATTTCGGCTCCGCGGCCAGAGCCGCGTGACTCGCCGCTGGATGGATTTTCCGGGATACGACAGGATGTTTGCCGCCGGAACTGAGCATAATCTGGCCCTCAGTTTTTTGATGGGACCGTCGGACCTGCCCGAAGTAAGCCGCATGTGCACCAAGTACCCGGACACGCCCGTGATTCTCGATCACTTTGCCGGCGTTGGCGCACGAAACCGGTTTGTTGAAGAAGAGATTCAGGCCCTTTGTCGAATGGCCGAACACAGACGGGTCATGGTCAAATTCGGTGGCTTTTACGCTCGCGGCAGGGCCGAGCCACCCTACCTCGACATGCTGCCGCTCATGAGGCGCATCGTCGATGCGTTCGGTCCCGAACGCTGCATGTGGGAAAGCGATGCACCCAAACAGGTCAAAGATGGCCATACGTTTGAAGCGGCCGTGGCCATCATTCGGGACCACGCGGACTTTCTGTCCGCGGCAGACAAACAACAGATTCTGGTGAAAACGGCCGAGGACTTTTTCTTCAAACGCCACGGCACGGCGAACTGACGCGGGAATGAGCCGACTGGCCCGGGTAATTCATTGGTAGAACGGAATTCATTCCGTTCTACCGTATTCCAGCCGCTGCCGTATGGTCTTCCGCGTTACCGCAGTCCTGGTTGTTCGACTGCGATGCTGGCCCGGGACCGGGCGACGACTGGCAGGTTGGCGCCGTCCTGAGCCGTGCCCTTCACTGTATAACTGACCTCGCCAGTCAGCTCCGAGTCGGCCGACACATTGACCTGAAATCGGGCCTGGTCCTGATCGGCAGAGACAGTGACCGGGTCGGCAGCCAGCACGCTGGCGTATTCGGGCGGCACCACCAGTTCTAACCTGACCGGCGCGTGAAGCTTCCGGGCGCGCAGGATTTCAACGGGAAGTTCAAAGGAGGTCCCGCGCCGAACGGCAATGTCCGGCGCTTCCTGCGTGATTTTGAGCAGTGCACCCTCAATGGACATTACGATGCTGCCTTCTATGGCATTGACAAGATGTCGCACATTCCCCTTTGGATCGGGAACGAGGGCGACGCCGATCAGTGACATCCGTTGAGTGAGATTGGTTCCCAACCATTCCGGCATGTAGCAGGGAAAGGATGCACCCGTGTTTCCCGGAGGAACGACAAGCTCCTGTGGACCGCTGATTCCCTGGCGATGCCGAGACTGACTGGCCGCCATCATCAGGCGAATTTCGCCCTCAAATCCTTCCAGTCGGTCGATGATGACCTCGCCCGGATGCGCTGTTCCTCGGTGGACCGTACGTCCACCGTCCTTGTCGACCGGTTGGAGCTTGCAGCGAGGCTTCATCGTCATTGCCAGCAGCATGTTCCGCGTCAGTCGCGTGCCACTTGTTTGTGCCGTTCCGGAAACTTCCACTATTTTTGCGACGATTGCGGAATCACCCGACGAGGTCAATGCTGTTTTTAACTCGCTGGCGTCAGCCGGAATGACCAGATTGTCCGGCAGGGTGACTCCGTCCGGCAGTCCGGTCAGTTCGACCTCGATGGGTTCTGCAAATCCTCCCCTGCGAACAGCGTTGACTTTCAATTCAGCCGTGGCACCAAGCCCCACGTTGAGACTTTGGGGGACCGTCAATTCGAACCCCGCTGGATCCGGGAGAGCGAGCGTCAGGTGGAACCATGCCAGGGGTGTTCCAGCGGCTCCGGAAATGTGATCGCTGACCACCAGCGTGTACTCACCATCAGCCGACACGATGAACTGCAACTCGGCGTCAGTTGAGCCACCGGCATCTTCGTTATTTGCCAGTTGCTTCCCATCCGGACCGAGCACGGACAGTGCGACGTCCAGCGGCGAGCCAATCTGCTGCGACCGGACTCCCACATCCCAGATGTCCCCCTGCTTTCCATGGAACCTGAAGTGCTGCTCTGCAGATTCTCCCAGCCACGAGGTGATGCCGATCGGAGGCGAGAGCTGATCGCTGTTGATGTCGGTATCGGAGGACCTCACAGCGACTGGGACCTCGCTTATCGGAATGCTGACGGGCGACGCCACACCATATGGTGTTTCCAGCCGGCACTCGTGAGTCCTGAGCGTCGGATCATCCGGAAACGAAACATCCCGCCGCACCGATTCCAGCCGGGGTTCACCACTGGCCAGACCGAGTCCGAGAAACCTGACCGACAGAGTTTCGCCACGCGGGGACACCGCTGGCACAGTGGCGATCACCCGAGGGCCCTGCGAGAACCGAAGCCGATACACGAAGGATCCGTTTCCGGAAAATCCAGGTCACGTACGCTGACAATGTATTGCTCACCGGCATCAGCAGGAAACGTGAGGACCGGGTCGATTCCTTCGGTGTCGACCACATCGGCCACCATATTTCCCGCTGCATCTCTGGCCTCCAGCACTCCGTGAATCGACGTACCCAGGCGATGTGCAAACAGCTCGCAATTGACGAGACCGTGTTCCTGCACCACGAGGCGATACTGGTCGACTTCTTCAATACGGCTCAGTCGACCGGAGACAGTGACCGGAAAACCGGACAGTAACTGAGGCTCAGCACCGCGAAGCTCGTTTTCCACAACTTCGGATTCGTTGCTGATCACGAACTGACCAGTACCGCTGGCGCCATTCGCACTCGCCAGCTGCCACTGGATCGTTTCGGCGGGCAGACCGGCGGGGACCGTGATTCGTGCCGGTATCTCTCGCGCCAGTGGAGGATCGCCGGTATTACATTTGTCACCCTTCCAGTACGGCGGAGGTGTGATCAGGATATCACCCGAGGGACCCAGTATTTCCAGTTTGATCCGTGGATCGTGCACAAAGAACTGCATGTCCGGCGTAAAGTTGTAACCGCCCACCCGCACATCGATGGTGGTACCTGCCTGTCCCCCGGACGGAAAAACGTAACCGATCTGAGGTGCCACCTGGGCAACTCCGCTGCCGGCGATTCCGCTGAACACGATGGCTGCCATGAGAAGACAGCGAATCTTCGGTCGTTTCATTGCATCTCTCCAGCCACGCTTTGAAGTTCCACATTTGCGGGTTCGCCAGAGTGTCTGACGCGTCCACACCATCCCGCAGCGCCAGCAGAAAATACGAAACGCCGGCACTCCCCTGCTGGCGGTGCGGGCTGGGGTTTAATCAGAGTTTTCTGACAAGGCTCAGCTCAGGAGCTCACGAATCACCTGTCCCTTTGTGAGAATCGAGACGGGCCGGCCGGTGTATAGAAAGTCTTCTGCGTATCAATGCCCATCAGGTAATAGACCGTCTCCAGCAGGTCTTCAACACCGTACGGCTGTGTGACGGGATGCTCTGCATACTTGTTTGTGGCACCCACAACCCTGCCCGGCACCATACCCGCGCCTGCGAACAACACACTCTGCGCTTTCGACCAGTGATCGCGGCCGGCCTGTTTGTTGATGCGCGGCGTGCGACCCATCTCGCCCATCATGATGACGAGCGTCGTTTCCAGCAATCCCCGTTCTTCCAGGTCCGTCACCAGTGCTGCAAAGGCGCGGTCGGCATGGGGAATCCGATCGTTCTCCAAGCGGGGAAAACAGGTAAAATGAGTGTCCCAGCTGCCGTGGTCGACTCCGATAAACCGGCAACCCACTTCAACGAGTCGCCGCGCCATCAGGGTACACTGGCCTGACCTGCCCCCCTTAACCGGGACCGGTTCCAGAGTTGTAAACTCTGGCTTTGGTTCCAACACAGGAGGCAGGCTATGCCACGTAAGCGATTCAAGACCGAAGAGATCATTCAGAAGCTTCGTGAAGCGGAGGTTCTGCTGTCGCAGGGCCGG
>CAUZPL010000104.1:0-19706 GCA_963581585.1 Planctomycetota bacterium | reverse complement strand
TACTCCCAAACGGCCCCGATATGGCTGCCGCTTTTCTTGGGATCGCCGCCTGCGCCACGTGTGCACCTCTGAATCCAGGCTATCGTCGTGAGGAATTCGAGTTCTACCTGAGGGACCTTGGTGCCAGGGCCATCGTCGTTCCGGCCGGCACAGAGATGCCTGTGAGAGAGGTCGCTGCGCAGCTGGGGTTGACGGTGATGGAGCTTGAGCCCTCGACGACCCAGCTGGCGGGGGCCTTTACACTGCGAGGAGTTCCGGCTGAAGTTGAGACGCCACCCGACTGGGGAAGGAACGACGATATCGCACTCGTCCTGCACACCTCAGGGACAACGTCACGCCCGAAACAAGTGCCGCTGTCGCATTATAATCTCTGTTCGTCAGCACATAACCTTGCACGAGTCCAGGGATTGTCACCCGACGACAGCTGCCTGAATGTCATGCCGTTGTTCCATGCTCACGGACTGGTTGGTGTGTTGTTGGCGTCGATGTTTGCGGGTAGCTCCGTGGTCTGTTCCGCTGGATTTGATTACAGCAGTTTCGCCGACCTGCTGGGTGAGTTTAAACCGACGTGGTATTCAGCAGTTCCGCCGATACATCACTCTGTCCTGTCGCTGGCAAAGGCAAATCCGGCAGTTGCGGCAGGTGGACATCTGAGATCGATTCGATCGTCTTCTGCCTCTTTGTCGCCAGCTGTAATGGCGGAGTTAAAGGAGACGTTTCAGGTGCCGGTGATTCAGACGTATGGTTTGTCGGAGGCGAATGGTTTGACTTGTAATACATTGCCGCCGACACAGCGGAAACCCGGTTCGGTGGGTCTGCCGATCGGGACGGACAGGTTTCCGCTCCGGATGGCTATCATGGATAACGAGGGGCAACTGTTGTCCGCGGGAGAAACAGGCGAGATCGTGGTCCGCGGCCCCAGTGTCATGAGTGGTTATGCCAACAACCCGGAAGCCAATGAGGCTGCCTTCACCGACGGCTGGTTCCGAACCGGTGATCAGGGACGCACGGACAGCGATGGGTACTTCTATATTGCCGGACGTACGAAAGAAATGATCAACCGCGGCGGCGAGAACATTTCGCCGCGAGAGATCGACGACGTTCTGCTGGAACATCCGGCTGTGGCACAGGCCGTCGCCTTTGGGGTGCCTCACGCCAGTCTGGGCGAAGACGTTGCTGCGGCAGCTGTCCTGCAGAAGGATTCTGACCTCAGCGAACAGGATCTGCGCGAGTTTGCATTCACTCGGCTTGCGGACTTCAAAGTGCCCAGCCAGATTGTTTTTGTCGACGCGGTTCCCACAGGCCCCACCGGTAAGCTGCAGCGGATCGGCCTGCATGAGAAACTTGGTAGTGAGCTGCAGCGGGAATTCGTGGCGCCGGGCACAGAAATAGCAGAAATTCTGTTGAACATCTGGCGGGAAGTATTACCGGTCGATCAGATCGGCGTTCATGACAATTTCTTCGGGTCAGGCGGTGACTCGCTGGCGGCCGGTTGCCTCGTCACGCGGATCAATTCTCGATTTGAACTGGAGCTTGCGGTCACGACTGTATTTCGCATGCCATCGGTCGCGACCCAGGCGCTGCTGGTAGAATCTGTCCTGCTCAATGAGCTTGAGCGTGAGGTACAGCGATGACCTCACGCGGTGAACTGGATGGCCGGAAGGCGGCTCTGTCTCCGCAGCAGTGTATGGCGCTGCTGCAGCGGATTCGCGGGGGAGCCAGGCACGTGCAGTCGTCGATTCCGCCCGCCTTGCCTGCGCCGGATGACTCACGTCCGGACATGGAAACCGGCTATGTCGGTCCGCGCAACGCGATCGAAGAGCAACTGGCCGTGATCTGGCGTGATGTTCTGGGTGTCAGAAAAGTCGGCATCCACGACAACTTCTTCGAACTGGGGGCCATTCGCTTTTGGCCATGAAACTGTTCGTTCGGATCGAAGAGACGTTCGGTTGCAAACTACCTCTCGCGGTATTGTTTAAGGCTCCAACGATCGAGAAGATTTCAGCCGAGATTGAAGTGTTGCGGCACAGCAGCCCTGGCTCAGTGCCACGCAGGTCACCGACGCGGGGCTGGTGCATCTTGAGGGACTGACCGGTCTGCGGACGCTCCCCCTCAACAACACTCAAGTCACCGACGTGGGAGTCGCCAAACTCAAGGAGGTGCTGCCGGATTGTTCAGTCTCCCACTAACCACTGCGGCGCATCCATGACTCACCGCCTGTTGACTGGACCGGGACACAGGCGCGCCGGCTGAAGACAGGACTGTGGTCGGGCAGTCACAAGATCATTGCACCATGGGACTGGCGGAAGATGTCGAAAGATGAACGGGATGAATGGCGGTGAGTGAGCAATGCATTGACAGCATCATAATCGCTGGATAAACCAGTGTCGTTTGAGACGCCGGTCACCGGTGAGTGACCCAACTCGCTTGTACAGTGTCGGATGCGACGGTCCAGAACCATGGAATCCGAAGCAGCCTGTACGGCTTTATCCGCAATGGTCTCGTGCTAAATCAAAGTTATGCGGACATCAACAACGCGTGAGAATGAATGCCAATGGATGATACAGTCACACCTTCCGGGCCGATATTGATCCGCCACGAGGGTCACACTCCGCGCGAGCGCAGCACTTGCGGCTGGCGTGACCGACTCATCAGTCACGAAGACGTTGCGACGTCACCAGCGGCCTGGGCACACGCTGTGGATATCGACGGAGCCAAACTCCACTTTCACAAGCGTTCCACAGAACTCTATTACGTTCTCGACGGCAGTGGCAGCGTCATCCTTGATGGCGTCGAGCAACTCGTTTCTAAGGGGTCTCTCGTTCACATCCCTCCAAATGTTGTTCACGGTGCCCGTGGACGGATGCGCGTACTAGTCGTTGGTGTTCCGGACATTGCCGATGACGACTACTTCGAGGTGGCGCAACAATGATGACGCGCAGCTCAACGCCCGAGCCAGGCACTTTTATTATCAGTCCCGAGTGTTGTCAGATGTTCTGCCTCTAGTGTGAATTCAGAAGGACGCATAACAATACAAACCACCGGAATTGCCGACCGGGCCGGGGTACGCACTCGTACCACGTGGCATGACAGCGCTGCTTGATGCGGTCGGACGTGCCATCAATGAAACCGGTGAGCGGCTCGCGCGACAGATGATACGTCGTGAATTGACAGGCCCCCAGGTCACGAGACAGTTTGTTCATTAACTCACGGTGAACTCACCGTGACAGAGGACAAATCCATTCAAACAGACAGTTGATATAGCTCAGATGGCTCAGATATCTCAGGCTGCGTTGGTGATATGGCTGGAGCGAATGTCGGGGGAGGAAAGCGTTACCAAACGGCCAAAATAGGGCAGTTTGTTACCACCGCGTTACCTCCGAGTTCTTTGTGAAAACTGACGTAAGTCCTTCTTCTCTATAGAGAAGAAGAAGAAAGAGAAAGAGAGATATATATGGTAACGTGGTAACATTCAGAGAGAGACCTTATGACTTATTTCACAAATCCTGAATGGCCTAATTTTATAAACATATATGTCTCTCTCTCTTCCATAAAAATCGGTTACCGTGTTACCCGCGTCACAAGTCTTTTCCACGTATAAGCTTACGGGGTAACGCCCCCGTGTTATGCAGGAGTTACCGACCCACTATGCGCGTCCGCATGTCCCCCAGGCTCCGCATTTTAATAAAACTTGACAGAGATTGGCCGTATTGGGGCGATCTACCTCTACAACACCCAAATCACCGACGCGGGGCTGGTGCATCTGGCAGGTCTCACCAGTCTGCAGGAGCTCTTCGTCACCGACGCGGGATTGGTGCATCTGAAGGGACTGACCAGTCTGCAGACGCTCGGCCTCGGCAATACCCAAGTCACCGATGCGGGAGTCGCCAAACTCAAGGAGGCATTGCCGAATTGTGAGATCAGTCGGTAACCGCTACGGCGCATCCATGACTCACCTTACAACCGAACAACTGCAAGCCATTCAGACCAAAGTGGACAGCATGCTCGAGGCGATCATCGAACGTCTGGAAGGCAGCACACAACTGCAGGCTGCGGGCCTGGTGGAAAGCCGCCTGATCCGATTAGCGTTCTGACAGTGTCACCGCCTGCTTGTCGCTGCCGGGATGTCCGGGCATGATGTGAAGACACACAATCCGAATCGCGAAGGTGAACTCAGCCTCGGAGAATGATCATGCACAGCAGGGCACTTTTGTTAACAGTACTGGGTGTGATGTTCTGCAGTGGTTGTACGACAGAACAACGGCTGGAAGAGCTGGGAGCCACGATCAGGGTCAATGAACAGGGTGAGATTTTAGAGCTCTACTTCACTGATGACGTCCAAATCACCGACGCGGGACTGGTGCATCTTGCGGGACTGACCAGTCTGCAGGGGCTCGGCCTCAGCAACACCGAAATCACCGACGCGGGACTGGTGCATCTGTCGGGACTGACCAGTCTGCAGAGGCTCAGACTCAGCAACACCGAAATCACCGACGCGGGACTGGTACATCTGTCGGGACTGACCAGTCTGCAGGGGCTCGGCCTCAGCAACACCGAAATCACCGACGCGGGACTGGTGCATCTTAGGAGACTGAAAAGTCTGCAGACGCTCGTCCTCTCTGCAACCCAAATCACCGACGCGGGACTGGTGCATCTGTCGGGACTGACCGATCTGCAGTGGCTCAACCTCAACGGCATCCCAATCACCGACGCGGGACTGGTGCATCTGTCGGGACTGACCAGTCTGCAGACGCTCTGGCTCAACAGCACGCAAATCAGCGACGCGGGTCTGGTGCATCTTGCAGGACTGACCAGTCTGCGGACGCTCCGGCTCATGGACACCGAAATCACCGACGCGGGACTGGTGCATCTTGCAGGACTGACCAGTCTGCAGGGGCTCAACCTCGAGGACACCCAAATCACCGACGCCGGGCTGGTGCAGCTTGCGGGACTGACCAGTCTGCAGTGGCTCTACCTCGGCTACACCGAAATCACCGACGCGGGATTGGTGCATCTGAAGGGACTGACCAGTCTGCAGTGGCTCCGGCTCGGGGGCACGCAAATCACAGACGCGGGAGTCGCCAAACTCAAGGAGGCATTGCCGAATTGTGAGATCAGTCGGTAACTGCTACGGCGTATCCATAACTTACTTTCTGCCCGCAGGGGCCTGCGCGGTGCTGCTCATCCGCCGTGTGGGTCCGCGGGTCCTTTTTAGCCTTAAACCCGCATAACCGCATACCCCCCACTGTTTTGTGAGACAAAGTTTACTTTCATTCGCAAAGCACTCAGTTGTCGCAATACTCATAAAGCAACTACAGTACGCATTGTTCTCAGTACACCTTAAGCCCCGAGTCAAAGAGCACGGTCTGTAAAAAATGTTCAGTCCAGCGAGTCACATCATGCAACGATCATTTCAGCCGGTTATGACCACCATCGTACTGAGCGCCGCCATGCTGCTGGCGTGCGTTCCTGCCTCGGCGGGAACCCTCACCCTGGACGACGGCGGCACCCACAACCTGAACTATGCAGTGACAGAAGATAATGTCTATGTCGGGAACTCAACGACCGCCAATCTTCTGACCGGCGGCTCGATTGCAAACTATCTGGAGGCCCGGGACAACAGCACGGTGAATATCTCCGGCGGCCAGATTGGATGGGGGGGGCTGGGACCCTGCTGGCCTACGATAACAGCACGGTGACCCTCTCCGGCGGTACGACGTACAATCTGGTTGCCTACGACAACAGCACGGTGAACGTCTCCGGCGGTACTACGGAATATATAGAGATCGACGACAATGGATCCGCTCAAAATAACACGGTGAACATCTCCGGCGGTACAATTGAGACCGGACTGATCGAACTGAAACGCCGACGTTCGAAGCACACACTTGCGACTGCTGCACCAGCGCAGGCAGAGGTCAGTGCCGGTATCTCTTTTTGGTGATATTCGGTGATACTCGGTGGCGCTCTATGAGTTGATGTGCCGCGTAAGACGCTGTAAAACACGGGCATTCCAGCTCCGATGCTCGGCCAATGGTTTGCCTGGGGGTGCAGAGGTCGCAAGTTCAAATCTTGTCGTCCCGGATTCGCTTATTGTACGTGATGACCGCACCGCTCACTTTGCTGAAGGTGCGGTTGCCACGTCGCTCCTGCTCGAATTTGACAGTTACGCTGTCCACGATGCTTAGAAGGACGTCACGTCACGTCACGTCACGTCACGTCACGTCACGTCACGTCACGTCGCTCATGCGGTGATCCCTGGCGGAGCAGGATGTTGAACCTCGTTCAGCCACGCCATCGACTCCGAAACGATCCGACCCTCGTCCACCGTGCCGTTCTGGCGTTTCTGCCTGCTGAGTTCACTGGCCAGTCTGTCACGTTCCTGACGTATTTCCCGCAATCGTGGTGCCAGAATATCCATCAGATCATCGTCGGCACGGAGTAGCCTGTCCGCGGCCTTGTCGATGTCCGCGTTGAGACTGTTCAGTTTCTTTTGCAGCGGCTTCGTGTCTGGCTGTTTCGCCATCCGTGACTTCAGCTTCTTCCTGATCGATGTTTCGATCTTCGCTAGTTTGCTGTCGTTCAGCACCGTCCGCTGGATTAGATCCAGTACAGACCGTTCCAGCAGCTCACCGTCTACGTGACAGTAGAAACCGCCACCCGCGTGTTTGTCCCGATGGCCTGACTTCATGTAGGTGGCACACGAGTAACGGACCCCGTCCTTTTGTCGCGTGTTTGTTTTCGGTGCTCCTGTCATCCGCTGACCGCAACATCCACAGACCGCCATCCCAGACAACAAATATCGATCAGGCTTGCGTGCCTGTTTCTTTTGGTTGTGTTTCTGGCGTTCCAGTTTTTCCTGCACGATGTTGAATGTGTCCACGTCCACCAGTCCCGCAAATGCGTTCTTGACAATGACTTGTTCGGACTCATCAGTCTTGCGGACACCTGCACGCCTGACGTCAGCCTTGCTGCGTTCCTGAATGCCGTCAGCGGGCACCTTGTAGAATTTTCCCTTAGTCCGTTTCCCGAACGTGTAGGTGCCGATGTAATTGGGATTCGCCAGGATGTGCCTGATCGTATGCGGCCACCATTTTGGCCCACGAGGTCTTGGCGTCCCGCGTTCAGTCAGCTTTGAGGCAATCGTCCTGAGTCCCGTATGCGGCTTTGCAAACTCAGAAAAGATCCACCGCAGCGTCTCGACAGTTTCAGCATCGTCAGAAGTCACCAGCGTAACATGCGTGCCGCCACCGCGTGTTGGCTTCGGATCGCCGTTCTTCATCCGCATTACGTGCCGACCGTTAGCATCAACAATCATGCGATCAAAACCATACGGTGCCGACTGCCCCGCAATGTGACCGAGCTGTGCCGCATTGACGCGACCTCGCAACGAGTTCTTCACCAGATCCCGAATATAGGAGTGCCGACATTCCTGCCGGATAGTGTGTGTGATGCGCCCCTCGAATGAATCGCGGTCAATTGTTCCCTCCGTCACCGAATCAACATTGATGCCGGCCGGGCGGGACTTCCGCGCGCAGTCAAAACTGCACCTCTGCTCTGTCGTTTCGCGCACTCGGGGATCGCGACCGACACGCGCTAGAAACATCCAATTCTTCCGGCCGACCGCAGAGGGTCGCACCATCCACTCATGCAGGAGGCAGCCAGGACGACGACTACGCTCTAATGACGTGTCCCCTTCTGACCACAAGCGTTGAAGTCCAAAGTGTCCCGACGCAGGATTGCCCGTTGACGTCGCCGAACTGCCCACCGTGACTGTCCTGAAGGACTGTGAGGTCCGCAGCAGCATTTGCACGGAGTACCCCTGAGTCGTCGAGTTTCAGGAGGCGCGCCGGTGTGCTCGTGACGGCAGCGAAGACTTTGTTCTCAGGCATGCCGGCGGCTCGGAGCTCCGACATCACGAGCGGTAGATCATGCCGCGTCGCCTGATCGATATGGAGATGTTGCACATCCGTCGAGATGGTGTCCGGCAGGAAACCGTCATCGATGGCCGCCTGAGCCACATCGAAGCTAAAGGCTTCCGTGGCGTGTCCGACGTCGAACAGAATTCCACGGCTGCGAGCATCACGGATGGACGGCAGTACCTGGCCGCCCTGGATGATGCAGTGCGGCTGGCTGCGAAAGCAGTACGTAACGATGTCGCCGGAGCGCAGCAGGTTAAGCTGCTGTTCAAGCGGCCAGTCCTCGGGACGCCGCATACCGAACAGTATCGGAAGTTCCGCTCGCTCGGCCACTTCAACTCCGCGGCACATCACTTCGCGCGGATCGGTGTCGCCGCAGGCGTGATGGCTCACGTTAACGGCTACAGCGGGAATGAATTCCCGATATCGATCAATCGCCAGAGTACAGGCGTCTACGTCGGCATCGTCCAGGTTTTCAAAGCAGCCGTGTGATGTTGATTCGCCGATTCGCGACAGATTGATTGCCAGCAGGACTCTGGTCTTTGAAGCGGAGATTGTGTCGTCGACGTACTGGTCGACCGTGGACGCTCCGGCGTCACCCTGGGACAACACGGTTGTGGTTCCATACGGGACGATATGGTCGTCCGGTGAAATGCCAAAAACGGAGCCTGAGTTCGCCGGGTGCGCGTGCAGGTCGATGAGGCCGGGAAGCACGATTCCGTCCGGGAAGTCGAAGTAACGACTGGCAGTGGCAGGATCGACTTTGGGTGTGTTTGATTGTTCGACTGCAACAATCCGATCGCCGCGGACCGCGACATGTCCGGGGCCGTCGATGCCGGACCCCGGACAGACGATACGGCCGGCACGGATGATCACGTCGAAATGCGTGTTGGGCAGTTGCACTACTGACTCTCTGCGAGTCGGGCTCAGGATGAAGCGAAAGCGAATCAGGTCGGTGAACGTGTTGTGTTGGCCGTTATAACAAACGCGGCGGATTTTGGTCATCCGAACATCAGGAACCGCCGGCTCGCGGGTGCATACGACGCTGACCGTACCCACGCAGGCCAGGAACTGAGGAAACAACACGTGAGTCGATCGCGTGATTTTAGATTCACTCTCAACTTCTGGCCAAAATTAAATTTCCTGTCACTATAATTCGCTGGCCGCCTCCAAGGAAATGCGCACGGAGACCCGACCCGCCATCGACACCAGTTTAAAAGTCTAGCTCAACTGAATCGAAACGAAAACAGGTCGGCGTCTTTGACTTCGAACCGCACCCGCACTGGCCTTCCCGCAAAGGGACCGAGCCCGTCTGTATTCCAAGTGACGGTCTTCGCGATCTCGTCACCTTCGAGCGGGTGGCAGTCATCTGCCGAAAAATTGGCCAGCGGTCGGCCTTCGGCATCCTGGACCTCCACCCGCACATGACCGCCGGGGCGAGCCAGGTAGTTGATCTCAAGGTGCCCGCCGGCCACTTTCAGCGGCCTGGTCGTCAGCTGGCCGCCTTGCTCCCCGCCGCGCAGCGCCACGAAACCGTCGAGACGGTACGTGAAACGGCGGAGCCGGGTGGGGGTCCTGGAGAGGTAATTTTCGGAGGCGTAGACCGAGTACGCGCGGTCGTTGCCCGGGATGGACAGCAGACCCCAGGTCATGTAGTTGCTGCGGTTGCCGGCCCGATCCTCCGGCGCTTCCTCCGGAATCACTGGCTCGGCCCACCGCTGGAACGTGCGGCCGTCGCGACTGGTCATCAGGATCGGCTCCACGCGGTCGCCCTGTTCTGGAAGCAGCCGGGTGGGGAAGCCGATCAGGATCTGCGGCGCGCGGGGGTACGACATCACCGCATTGGTGTACAGGTGCTGCGGGCCGATGTCATCGTCGAATTGGAGCAGCTCCGGCTCGGTCCAAGTCACCCAATTCAAAAAGTCGCTCGACGTACCGGTCATGATGGACCGGAATCCCGGGCGAGCGCGTATGCCGCCCAGGATAAGCTCTCCGCCTGGATTTCGAAAAAAGCGGACGCGGTGGTATTCGCGGTACAGTCCGGCGTGCGGGTCCCAGAAGGCCGTGTTTTGCGAATCGAAGTCGCCGTTGGTGATCAGCGGGCCGTCGCTGATCGTCCACCGGATGCCGTCGGGCGACTTGTAGGCGAAGACGGTCATTTCTTCTTGCACGCCAAGGTAGGGCGTGCCAGTCTTGTGGACCTGCCCGAGTGCCTTGTAACGGGCCTCGGGCGGACAGTCCGGGTTGGTGTCCTTAAAGGGGGTAAAGCTGCCGGTGCCGGCGCCGTCCCACACGATGTTGTTCTCTTTCGAGCCCTCGAACTCGTACAGCCCCAGGTTCGGCTTCGTCCAGTGGATGCCGTCCTTGCTCTCGGCGTAACAGGTCACCTGGCGGTGCGTCTGATCGAGGATCTCATGGTCGTAGTTTGAGCCGCGGTAGTACATGCGGCAGATGTCCGCGCCGGAAGCATCTTTGTCACGAAACACCGTGTAGTAGGCGCACGTGTTTCCCTCCCACGGCTTGTCCGTGACCAGGGTCACCTCCCGTGGCACCGGTTGCAGCAATTCGAGCCGGACGTCCCCCTCGATCTTCTCGATGACGTGGTCATCCACAAACAGCTCACGGCGCGAGCCAATGTCAACCGGCTCGGCGGCCATTGAGACAAGAGAGACACAGCCGACCGCATAAAAGACCGGCATTAATCTGCGTAAGAACAGCATGGACATCTCTTTGAAGCTGAAGCCTTCCCGGGGATCATGTTCGAAAGGGAGAAGCAGAGTAAGCGGACGAGAAGCTCTGTTTCCTCCTGTTCCATTTCTTCTTCTCTGCGATCTTCAGTTCAAACGAGAAACGAGATCGGAGAGACCGCGAAGCACCCGGATTGCCATTCTACTTGATGGTCATTCGCCCGACTATTAACTCTGCGAATCCAACCTGATCATGGGCGTTCTCGAAGGACGATGCTTCGAGTACGATTGTTGCCCCGACAGTGCTCAATCCACGAGCTCCAGGTCTGACAGATAGATCAAGGTCATCGTTTTCTCGGAGTCGTCCTTCTCGTGGCTGGAATACCACGAGGCCAGCCCGCGAGTCGGGCCAAGTTCGATGAAGCCCGGAGAGGAGTTGTCGCCGTCACTGGGTAACACGGCGACTTCTGCCACAGCCGAACAGTACCAGCAACGCAGTTAAGGGAAGTTGTGTTTTCAGGGCGCTAATTCGCTTTTGCAAACTGCCACAAGTATCGTGGAGTTGCCCTGTGTTGCACAGATGCTGTTCTCTTAAGAGACCCCGAATTTCTCTTACGCGATTCTTCGTGACAGAAAGGTGAAAAGCAATGAAACGAGACGCAGTGGAGTGGTCATCTTTGAAAGAACAAGAAGCCGGAAAGCGACTTCAGGAAGCTGCAGAACGAGTCGTCCTGACCACGACGAACACCGTCGACGGATATTAATTACGTAAAGAAGTACATGGGCATTGAGAGTATTGAGTACGTGATTGGAACCGGTCTGTTTTCTGAGGTTGTCTCGGAGGTGCAGGACTTGTTTGGTGCTCGCTCATCCCCATTCGAAAAGAAAATGCAAAAGGCCAGGCCGTCACGCACCGCACCCATTTTCCGGGAACTGCTGCCGGTCCGTGACGAGCGAGGAGAAAGGTACGCATGACCGATCATCGCGCACCCGGAAATGCCACGACTCGATCGATTCTGTTCGCCATTGCATTTGGTGTTCCCCTCCACGCGACCTGTGGCGACGATCCCGAAAAGCCGCCGGCGCCGCGCCGCATGTATCTGGACGAGTTCCGACCCACCTCGGAACTCAAGACGTCCCGGCACCTGCTGAAGCGGGCGAAATTCCCATGCGTCAATGTGCATTCGCACCCAGGCCAGCTGTCGGACAAGCAAATCGATGAGATGGTCCGAGTGATGGACGAATCGAATATTGCCGTCAGTGTCAGTCTGGATGGGCGAGCCGGTGCCGCGTTTGCCGAACACCATCAGAAACTCACGTCGCGCCATCCCGGTCGGTTTGTGGTATTCGTGCGTATGGACTACATCGGCGACGGCGACCCGAAGAATCCCGAAACGTGGTACATGCACGCGCCCGCGTTCGGCAACCGTATGGCCGATCACCTGACCGAGGCCGTGCGAAAGGGTGCATCGGGGTTGAAGCTGCTGAAGGATCTCGGTCTTTACCTGCGCGACCCGGACGGCCGTCTGTATCGTCCGGATGATCCGCGATTCGATCCGGTGTGGCAGCGGGCGGGCGAGTTAAGGGTGCCTGTGCTGTGGCACTGCGCTGATCCGGTTGCGTTCTTTCGAGTGACTTCGGAAAAGAACGAGCGCTGGGAGGAACTGTATCGGCATCCGGAATGGAGTTTTCACGGCAAGGACTTTCCGGGTCACCAGGAACTGATCGACGCTCGCAATCGAGTGATCGCGCGGCACCCAAACACAACGTTTATCTGCGCCCATATGGCGGACATTCCCGAGGACCTCGCGAAGCTCGGCCGCTACCTCGATCGTTATCCGAACATGAATGTCGAGATCGCCGCGCGCGTTGCCGAACTTGGCCGGCAGCCCTACACCGCGCGTCGCTTCTTTCTGAAATATGCGGACCGTATCCTGTTCGGCACCGATGGTGTGCCGCCGATGTCAGAACTGATTCCACACTGGATGTTCCTGGAGACATGGGACGAGTATTTCCCCTACGAAGATAATCCCTTCCCACCTCAGGGCCTGTGGAACATCTACGGCATCGGACTGCCCGACGAAGTGTTGAGGAAGGTGTATTACGAGAACGCGGTTCGACTGATTCCGGGCGTGCACATGTCGACAACTGATCAGAATCACCCGGCCAGCGAAAAATCAACACGATGAATTCACCCACCGATGACATGGTCCTCGAGGGACGTGGTGCACATAGTGCCAGGCCAGGACGACAAGGGTGATATCAGACAACCATCGAGGCCGGCAGGTCCGTGGACCCGATTGGCCCGGGTCCGGCTGCCGTGTTCGTCATCGACAGCCCGCGGGACGAATCGGAAATGCACGTGTTGGCGACCCCGGATCGGCCGTTCGGTTACGTCCGCGAGACTGTTGTTCGCGATCCGGTCAGATTCCGGTGACGCCTTCACCACGAACGGGGTGCCTTCGGAATGTTAGCCGACCGGCAGGTGAGTTCATACCCAATCAGCCGGAACGCGTTAGCGCGTCCGGTTCACAGAGAAGCATGGGCTAACGCCCAGCGGCTGATACGTCTGGTAAATTCTCATCTGCCGCTCGCCTTAAACAGCGTTTCCCGGATCGTCCTCCGTCTCCCGCAGGCATTCCCGCAACTGATCGATCCAGTGCACCAGATACGGATCGCGACAGGTTTCGCCGTGGTAGCCGGGTATGTCATGGACGCGGATCCCTTCTTCGGCAACTTCCTCCCACCCCAAAGCTCGAGTCGTCGGGACGCCGATCCGCTGAGACATGCAGCGAAACAGAGTGATCGGGACCCGTGTCGGCTTATGGCGATGCGCCGCCAAAGCCTCATGATTGCACCTGATAACGCGTCTGACGGAGTCCGGCAGATCATCACGACTGCCTGTTGTGAGCTTCATGATCCGCCGCCGAGCAGTTCGCAGCGTATCCGTGATGTACCGCAGTCGCTGTCCACTGTCGCGCCAGGTCACGTTCAGCCAGTGGTGCCTCAGCCGGGCCAGTTGGTGACACGAAATTCGTTTAAGCGAAGACACGTTGCACCATCATTCCCGGTTGAGCGGCCCCCACACGTCGAACAGCGCCAACAGTGACACCTTGTGACCGGCCTCATCAAGTTGGCGGGCCATCTCATAGGCGAGATCGCCCCCCATTGATGCACCACCCAGTCGATAAGGACCCTCCGGCTGTGCCGCGATGACGGACTTTACATACAGAGCTGCCATCCGGGAGACGTCCTCCAGCGGCTCCTGCTGCCCGTCCAGGCCAATCGGCTGCAGTCCATAGATGGGCTGGTCCGGTCCGAGCCGTCGCACGAGGTCGCTGTACGCCAAAAGATTGCCGCCAATCGGATGAACGATAAAAAAGGGGCGCCGCATTCCGTTCGGCTGCATCGGAACGAGTGGTGATGCGGGTGACGGCCAGCTTTCCGGGCCCAACCTTTTCCCCAGTTCCGCAATCGTGGGGGCCTCGAAGAGAGTCTGCAGCGCCAGAATCCGGCCAAACTCACGTTCAAGCTGTGTGAACAGCGAGGCGGCGCTCAGCGAGTCACCCCCCATCGCGAAGAAGTTATCGTGTATGCCGACGCGGTCACGGTGGAGCAGGTCGCACCAGATTTCGCCGAGTCGATACACGATCGTGCCATGATCACACATTTCGGAATCCGCGCCGCACGCGGGTGCAGACGGCGCATCACCATTTTTCATTGACAGACCGAAATGCCGCGCCAACTCAACACGTCGCAGCTTTCCGGTGGGGCCTTTGGGAATTCGGTCGACGAACAGGACCTGACTGGGAAGCTTGAACTCCGCAAGCTGCTGAGCTGCGTGGGTTCGGACCGCGTGTTCAGTCAACCAGGATCCATTACGCGGTACGATCGCCACTGCCACGTCTTCCCCAAGTGTCGGGTGCGGCACGCCAAACGCTGCCACCTCGGCTACCTCCGGATGCTGCAGAAGTACATCGTCAACTTCCTGTGGCGAAACCTTGGCGCCGCCCCGATTGATGATTTCACGGACGCGGCCCACGATGGAAAGAAAGCCGTCCTCGTCGAATCGACCCACATCACCGGTCCGGAACCAGCCGCACCGGAATGCGGATGCGTTTCCATCGGGATCGTCACAATAGCCGTGCGTGACATTCGCCCCCCGGATCACGACTTCACCGACGTGCCCCTGCGCGAGCAGGCTGCCCCGGTCATTCATTATGCCGATCTCCGGACCAGCCGGGAGTCCCACAGTGCCCGGCTTGCGCTGCTGACGCGGCAGCAGGTTACTGGAGATCTGCGGGGCGGCTTCCGTCATTCCATACGATTGAATGACCGGGACACTGAAGACCCGTTCAAGTTCCTGCTGGATCGGCACAGGCAAACCGGATGACGCGGATCGAATCAGCCGGAGTGACGAGCGGACGGAAAGTAATTCACGATCTCGGCATTCGGAGAGGACGGACTGATGGATCGTGGGTGCCGCCGTGTACCAGGTTGGCTGGAATTCCTCGAGCCAGTTCAGGAATTGTTTTGGATCAAAGCCGGAGGTGCAAACTACGGAACCGCCGCTCACAAGTGAGGAGAACAGAGTGCTCAAACCGTGGATATTGAAGAGCGGCATCACGTTCAAACAGCAATCCTGTTCCACCAGCCGGATGGCGTCGGCGATATTCCAGGCCGCGTGACACACGTTGGCATGCGTCAGTGGCACAAGCCTGGGTCGTGACGTTGTCCCGGACGTCGGCAGGATGAGTACATCGTCCCATGGTCGACTTTCACCGTCGTGCACAACAGCAGAGTCACGGGCCTGTCCCTGAATCTCAAACCCGCCGGCGGGTCCGTCGGTCTGAGACAGTGCGAGAACAGGAATCTGCAGTGCATGCGCTGCCCGGCGAGCGGGTCCGTCCTCGCCTTCCATGAGGACCACAGCGTCTGCACGCAGGCGATGCAGCACAGAACGATACTCACGCTCGCGGCCGTTCGGATTGAGCGGCGCGCACGTTGTGCCCGCACAAAGGCTGAACGTGCACATCGCCATCTCAGGACCGTTGGGCAGCACCACAGCGATTCGGCACGTCTGATCGTAACCAAGCTTTTCCAGCAGGCTGACGGTGGACTGAACCTGATCACGCAGGTCGCCCAGCGTCGCAGCGGTTTGACCGGACATAACGATGAAAGGACGCTGCGGATTCCGATCCGCCCTCCACGTTATGAGTTCTGCGAGGTTCAGTCGCCACTCCGACTTTGACGGAGCATCGGCCCTGCCCGCACTTTTCGAGATCTCGTTCGTCATACAGCGAAGTGTGTCAATTGTTTGATGAGTGTCATGATTATGAAGAGGCAGGGAGGCGACGGCCGGATACCTGATGATCACGCGGAAGTTAACGGCGAGTTTTCCCGTCGGCGCAGTCGCGAGTCGACAAGTCGAGCCGTCACTGGGCTGAAAAACACAACACCGAAAGCCAGCGCGGGATACTGCGGATTCAGGTCGAACGGCAGGTACTTCAGGATCACAGGGACTTCTGTCACCATAATGCACATAATCAACCAGGTAAGCGCTGAAAGTCCGACGACCGCCTGAACTGCGGCAAATCCTCCGACATCCTGGCCGTCAACGGTCACGCTGAACCGACGCTCCGTCGGCGCGACGGCAGGCGCCACTCCCACCTGAGCCATCAGGTGGGAGTGGCGCAGCATTTCCACGTAGCGGCTGCGGCGGAGTGACACCGGATCAGAGGCGTCGTATAGCAGCGTTATCGACCGCGGCCAGCGGATGAAAGAGAACAAAGACAACAGGATGGCTGAGAAGAAAATCCCGAAATCGTTGTGCGTCAGCGCCAGCGACGCGCCATGAAAGAAGACGGCGATCCAGATCGCCGTTCGATTAAATCGACGAATTGCAAATCCGGCGGGAAGCACGACCAGTTCGATGATGATCGTCATCCAGCAGAGCAGCCATGAAAGCAGCATGGCCGGAAGAAGGTCGGCCACAAACCCGTACGGTGCAGCTCCAACGATCTCGCGCAGCCAGTACTCCATGTACTGCCCGGAGCGCCAGTCCGGCTCGCAGAACTTGTTCACACCGCAGCCAAAGTACAACACGATCACCTGCCAGCGTAAAAGCCACGGATCCCCGTCCCGCTCAGTCAGTCCCACCATCAGAAAAAACAGACCACAAAACACCTGAGCGTTCCTGTACGCCGGGATCGAGGCCGACATCGCGAGCAGGTACACAATTCCCAGCGCGATACAGCACGAACGGACTGCACGGTTCAACAACAACGTCGTTCCGGCGCCCCAGAAAATCGCAATCAGCAGTGGCCGGAGCAGTCCGACGGGAAGCAAGTCCAGAACAGGCCAGACCGGCACGAATACGTCCGTAAATTTCGTTGCATATCCCTTGAAGATCAGGCACAAAAACAAAGCCTTGACCGCCAGCAGCACGTGTGGCCGCAATGCAGTCCCGGTACAGTGAAGTGGGTTTAGCGACGCCATTACTGCGTGACATCCGGAGGCCAGGTCCAGGTTCGCGGATTGAGCCCATTGATGGTGTACGTCATACGAACGCGCGCATCCTCGTGGCGTCCGTACGTCGTCTCGTAAATCCGGACGACGTCCATGCGGTGCTGTATCGCCCGAGGGTCGCGGCCGCGCACAGCCATGCGATAGCGATTTCGGATCTCTGTGTCGGAGAGTGCTCTCCCGGCAACAACGACGCTAAGTTCGTACTCGGCCTGTGCGTCGTGCGGAGCCCAGCAGAAATAGCGAGCGGGATGAAAGCGCGCGAACACGATCATTCCGAGCTGAATCAGTAATATCGCGGTCCCGACCCGGCTTCGCATGATTGTAAGTGTCTGGAACGACTGGCGGACGTCACAAATCCAGCGTAATCGTCCATTAGGTTCGCAACAATAACATTTACTGCAACCGTTCCTCAATCTGGTGTTTCTTAATACCTTCGCGTCCAAAATGACTCCACGAGCCGGCGAATTCGGTTCAATGCCTGTTCCTTATCTCACCCAGCGCGTCAGCGTCCGGCGCCGGGCTTTGATCAGGAGATTAGCTTTGACCGGAGGCCGGCTTCCTGCTTGGCCTTTTGTAGTTTCTTTTGGAACATGGATGAACGAAAACCAAAGATATCCTTAACGTCTGTGACAACCTCAGAAAACAGGCCGGTTACGATCACGTACTCAACACTCTCAATGCCCACGTACTTCTTTACGTAATATCCGTCGACGGTGTTCGTCGTGGTCAGGATGACTCATTCTGCAGCTTCCTGAAGTCGCTTTTTGGTTTCTTGTTCTGCCTTTTTGGCTTCTTGTTTTTTCTTTCCAGCTTCTTGTTCGGCTTTCTGCTGTTTGGCAAAGCACTCCTCGCAAACACCAGTTAACTCCAACGACCGAATGAATGTTATTTTTTTGCCACAGTTGGCGCATTTCATTGCTCTTCACCTTTCTGCCACGAAGAAACGTGTAAGAGAAATTCGGGGTCTCTTAAGAGAACAGCATCCGGGCAACACACAACAACACCACGGGACTTGTGTCAGTTTGCAAAAGCGAAGTAGCACCATGAAAGCACAACTTCCACTAACTGCGCTGCTGGTACTGTTCGGCTGCGGCGCACCTGCGCCGGAACAGCAGTCACAAAGTCAGGTTGTTGAACCATCAGCCGTTACAACGGCCCGCAGGAATATCGTGACCACATGCGCAGTGGAACAACAAATCCTCGCCAGGGGCCAAACCACTCGCTAACTTGATTAGACGTGAACGCGGCCGTTATTTGACAAAACCAATCACATGGAATTCACGTTATGGAATTCGTCTTCCCTGCAGTTGTCCTTTGGGCCTTTTGCGGCGTTGCTGGCAGTGCAATCCTAAGCAACTACAACAAGGCGGGAATAGGATTCCTTCTGGGATTTGCCCTTGGTCCAATTGGGCTCCTAATTGCGTGGACGATAAGAAGCACTCGGAAACCCAAATGCTGCTTCAATCCACAACACAGCAAGCCAGCCCAGAACCCTCTGCAGCCCGTCCCAAGGAACGCAAATGTCCGTTTTGCGCCGAGTTGATTCTTGAAGAGGCAATCGTATGTAAACACTGCGGCCGCGATATTGTTGGCGGTGATCCACCTTCCGCGTCTCCGCCCCCGGTCGTAAAGACCAATCCGCAAGAACTGAAGATCAAATGTAAGTGCGGGGCCAACCTTACGACAACTAAGCCAAGGTTGTCCGGACGGACAGTGCAATGTCCCAAATGCAAACAACTAATTGCGATCCCGTAACCGATGAAACGACCTGTTGTTCTAGTGCTATCGTTACTCTTTGGTTGCAGCGATTCTGGTAAACAGGAACGTGCGGAACTAAAGGGAACGGTTGCTCAGCCGCGTTCGGTATCGTGATCAGTGTGGACCTGATGGTGCTGGGTTGCGGACGATCAATTCAGCGGATGAATCGTATCCACAGAACTGGCCCACATAAAACAATGAAGCTCAAGACGGTGCTTTGCTGCACACGTATTGCATTAAGTCAAATGCGCGCCTTAGAAACCTGCGTAAAGTTAGTCTCACAGAACGGGGGGGTATGCAGTTTGGTGGGTTCAGTCCAGATAAGGATCCGCTTTGTTTAGTACTGCTTCGTGGCCAGCGATTTAGCTATGCTTTTTCTATCCAACACTGGACGCGGGGGGGGTATCCTGAGTTTCTCAATCGCCTTGTTCTCTTCTCGGTCGTCACATCATTTTTCAAAGGAATCGAAGATACGTGGCAACCAACAGACTCAAGCTGAAATTCGAAGATGTCTATCCCGCAGGCCATAAGACACTGAAGCGTTGGTTTGATGTTGCTGGCCTAAGCTACCGAATAGACGATGTCCTTAAATTTGCTTCGTGGAAACACCAGAGCGTTTCGATGAAGCCCGAGCCAAAGAACCGCCACGACCCGAATGCGATGGCTGTATTTGGACACGGTTCAAAAGGTTTCCTCATTAAGCGTTGAAAGAAGGTCCAGATTGGATACCTGCCCAAAGAACTGTCAACGGAGATTGCAGAGGCTGGATTACAACAGGTTGCCGCAGTACATCTGATGCAGATTGATTACAATG